>DATJFM010000132.1:0-6059 GCA_035495655.1 Steroidobacteraceae bacterium | reverse complement strand
CCGATCGGGCGCGGTTGACGCTCGCAGGCACTCGTCCTACAGTTCGTTACGTTGGCGATAAGTAAATATCGATAATCGATGTGCCGCGGCTAAGCGCCGCAGGGATGCCGCCAGGCCGCAAGCACGCACGCCGTTTCAGGGGAGGCGCTGCCATGAGCCGTGGTAATCGCAGCTATCGGTCATCTCTCAGCAGGTTCGCGAGCCTCGTAACCGCCGGTGCTCTCGCGAGCGCTTCGTTACTGCAGCAGGCGTACGCCGATGAGGCTGCCGTGCTCGAGGAGGTGACGGTCACCGCGCAGCGCCGCACCGAGCGGCTGCAGGATGTGCCGGTCGCGGTCACCGCGCTCTCGGGAAGCGAGCTCATCGACCGCGGCGTGCGCCAGGCGGGCGACATCGTCGATGCGGTCCCCAATCTGCTACTGAATCTCCCCTACGGACCGGAGGCGCAACCGACCTTCACGCTGCGCGGGGTGACCACCCAGGATTTCAGCGAGAACCAGAGCAGCCCGATCGCCATGTACGTGGACGAGGTATACAAGCCCGTCGGTGCGCTGCAGTCGCTGCAGATTTACGACCTCGATCGTGTCGAGGTGCTGCGCGGCCCGCAAGGGACGCTATACGGCAAGAACGCCACGGGTGGCGCCGTCAATTTCTATTCGCGCAATCCGAGCCTCAGCGACTACGACGGCTACGCCATTCTCACCGGCGGCAACTACAGCCTGTTCGAGGCGCAAGCCGCAGTCGGCGGGCCGATCATCGAGGACCGCCTCGGCTGGCGCGCGGCGATGCTCTACGAGAAACGCGACGGCTGGGTCACCAGCATCGTGCCGGGAGTCGAGCCGCTGAACGGGGTCGATGCGGCGGCCGGCCGCCTCAGTTTCCTCGGCAAGCCGACCGATGATCTCACCCTGTTGTTCAAAGTCTTCGTGAGCAAATCAGGCGGCACGCCCTACGGCGCCCATGCACTCAACAACGATCCCAGCGTCACCGGATTCGACGGCACGATCGGCTGGTTCGACAACGGCGCCAAGTACGCCGTGCACAAGGAGATCCGCGACGACGGCGCCTCGCTCAAGATCGACTGGCAGCTCGCGCACGCCACCCTCACCTCAGTAACCGGCTTCGACTACGGCCGCTGGTACGAGAAGAGCGACGACGGGGGTTTGCCGGTTACTGCGCGGCTCGATGACCCCAACACCTACTTCTCGAGCGTCAACGCCTTCTCCCAGGAGTTGCGCCTCACCTCGCGCGACAGCGGCGCCTTCGGGTGGCTGGCCGGACTCTACTACGGGCGCGAGAGCACGCACGCCACCGTGCAGTTCCATTTCTACGACGGCTACGATCTCGGCTACTGGTTGCCGCAGACCCCGCCGAGCCCGTCGGGCATTCCCCAGCCGCTGTACGGATTCGATGAGTACAACAATTTCGATCAGATCAAGGACAGCCGCGCCGTATTCCTCAATCTGACCTACGCGCTCACTCCGCAGGTCACGCTGCGCGGCGGCGTGCGCTATACGAAAGACAAGGTCACCATCGAGAATTTCTACGCGCTCGAGGGCGGACTTCCGAGTCCGGGTTCAGTGGGCATGAGTCCGGACATCGACGCGACGACCTGGTGGACGCAGACCATAGGCAACCCGGGGCTGTACCCGCTGCCCCCACCCGGCAGCCCACCCACGGCACCGCGCAATTACTTCCAGCAGGGGCTCGCGGTGCAGGGGTTTGATGTCGTGCCGACATTCCAGAACGACACCAATAATGTCAGTGGCAAGGTCGGCGCCGACTGGAGAATCAACGAGCAGGTGCTCACTTATCTCAGCGTCAGTCAGGGATATCGTGGCGTCGCCTTCAACGGCCAGGCTTACAACGACAACAGCGAGCTCACCTTCGCCGAGCCGGAAAAGCTGACTTCTTACGAGATCGGGGCCAAGACGGAGTTCTGGAATCGCCGCGCCATATTCAACGTCGCAGTCTTCCATTACGACTACAAGAACCAACAGTTCCTCGATGCCTTCAATCTGCCGGGAGGTCTCGGCACCGGCTTCCGCACCGTCAATGCGCCGAAGTCCCGGGTCGATGGAGCCGAATTCGAGTTCCAGGTCAAGGCAACGAACGACCTGACGATCATGGCGAATCTCGGCCTGCTGCACAGCAAGTACGTGGAGTTGACCCTGCACGCCGGCGAATTCCAGGCGCCGGGCGTTCCGCGCGTGTGCTGTGTCGGCAACCAGCTCATTCAGGCGCCCGACTACAACGCCATGCTGGCTATCGATTGGCGTTTCGCGCACTTCACGGCAGGTGATCTGCATCTATTCGCCGACGGCAACTACTACGGTAAGCAGTACTTCGACGCCTTCAATACCGAACGCGACGCACAGGGCGCCTATGGCGTCGCCAATGCGCGGCTGTCGTTCGAGAGCACCGGCAAGCGCGGCTGGGCGATCGCGGCCTGGATCAAGAACATCACCAATCGGCAGTACCTCGCCTACGCCCTCAATCAGAAGGATCTCGATACCGGCGCGCTGGGTTTCGACTACGCGCTGGTGGGCGAGCCGCGTACCTACGGTGCGGATCTGATGGTGCGGTTCTGAGAGCTGCCGCCGGCCTAGCCAGGGGCGGTCGCGCGACGCGCGCTATAAACGAAAACCCCGGCTAGTTCCGGGGTTGCTCGAGTCGTTCAGCGCGATCTTTGCTCAGGCCTCTTCGGGCAGCACGCTCACATACAGGCGCTGCTCGGCGCCCTTCTTCTGGAACCGCACCTTGCCGGTCACCTTGGCGAACAGCGTATGGTCAGTGCCGACGCCGACATTGGAGCCGGCACGCACCTGCGTGCCGCGCTGGCGCACGATGATGTTGCCGGCGAGCACGTGCTCGCCGCCGAAGCGCTTCACGCCGAGCCGCTTGGAATGGGAGTCGCGGCCGTTCTTGGTACTGCCGCCTGCCTTTTTATGTGCCATGACTGATCGCTCTGGGGAACGTTGTCGTGCCGCTCAGCCCGCGCTGATGTCGGTAACCTTCACTTCGGTGAACATCTGCCGATGGTTCTTCTGCCGCAGATAGTGCGCGCGGCGCTTGAACTTCACGACGGAAACCTTAGGCGCCTTGCCATGGCGAACTACCGTCGCCACGACCTTACCGCCTGTCAGTGTCGGCTTACCGACCTTGACATCGGCCCCTTCTCCGACCAGCAGCACCTCGCCGAATTCGACGGTAGCGCCGGGCTCTGCGTCGAGCTTTTCGATGCGCAGCACCCCGTCCTTCGTCACCCGATACTGCTTGCCGCCAGTGGCGATGACCGCGTACATAGTGATTTGACCGAAAATGGGCCGGGGTTGAAAGGCCGCGCATTCTACTGGCGCACCCTGCCGCGGTCAAACGGCTCTTTCCTCAATATTGGCCGGGACTTAGCGCAGAAATTCACGGCCTCGCGGTGAGTCGCACTGCATTTCTCCAAAGCCGCCTGCGTCGGCTAGGATGCGGGGCCGCTACTTGTGAGAAAACGATCGGGCACGGGCCGAGCGAAGACATGACGCTGGAAGAGATCCGCACGCTGGCCGGGGGCGACCTGTGCGCCGTCGACGAGGTGATCCGCGCCCGGCTGCAAAGTGCCGTACCGCTCGTGGACCAGGTCGCCGAGCACATCATCGCCGGCGGCGGCAAGCGCCTGCGGCCGTTGCTGGTGGTGCTTGCGGCACGCGCCTGCGGCTACACGGGCAATGCCCATATCGATGCGGCGGCCTTCATCGAGTTCATCCATACCGCCACGCTCCTGCACGATGATGTGGTCGATGGGTCGGCTCTGCGCCGTGGCCGCCGCACCGCGAACCAGGTGTTCGGCAACCCTGCCAGTGTGCTGGTCGGCGATTTCGTGTACTCGCGCGCCTTCCAGATGATGGCCGCACTCTCCAGTCAGCCCGTGATGGAGATCATGGCCGAGGCGACCAACGTGATCGCCGAGGGCGAGGTGCTGCAGCTCATGAATGCGCATGATCCGCACACCACCGAGCAGCGCTACCTCGAGGTGATCTATCGCAAGACGGCGAAGCTGTTCGAGGCGGGGGCGGAGGTTGCCGCGGTGCTCTCGGGAGGCACCTCGCGGGTTCGTCAAGAGCTGGCCGCGTATGGCCGCCATCTCGGCATCGCCTATCAGCTGGTGGATGACGTGCTCGACTACCGCTCGAACCCCAAGGAGCGCGGCAAGAATCTCGGCGACGATCTCGCGGAAGGCAAGCCGACGCTGCCACTCATACACGCGCTGCGCCATGGCAGCGAACAACAACGCGCGATCATCCGTGAAGCCATCCAGCGTGGTGGCGTAACCCAGCTCGAGCCGGTCATCACGGCCATCGACGCTACCGGCGGACTGGAATATGCGGCACGCCTCGCGCGCGAGCACGCTGCCCGGGCCAAGGCAGCTCTCGCCTCCCTGCCGGAATCACGTCACCGCGATGGACTCGCATCGCTCGCCGCTTTTTCGGTCGAGCACACGATCTGAGTTCGCGCGGCCGGTAGCCGCCGGCGTAATGAAACCGGAAGAGCCACATGACAACACAAATACGCACGCAACCGGCCTGCGCCCCCCGCGCACTCGCCACGATATTGACCGCGATGCTGGCATCAGCCAGCGCTGCCGTGCCGGCGGCTGGCGAAGAAGCAGCTGCGCCACAAACGGTGGTGCTCAAGGCAGCCCATGTGTTTGACTCCACCGGCGCGACGCTCAAGGACGGCGGCGCCATCGTGGTGCGCGGAGATCGCATCGTGTCGGTGGGAGGCGCCGCACCTGCCGGCGTGCGGGTCATCGATCTGGGCGACGCGACGTTGCTGCCAGGCTTCATCGATTCCCACACACACCTGACGATGGAGTTCGAAAAGGACTACTACCACTTCGTCTACAACCGCATCATGCGCTTCCCGGCCGAGCAGGCCCTGTACGGCGCGCAGTACGCGCGGCGCACTCTCGAAGCCGGCTTCACCACGGTGCGCAACCTCGGCGCGTCGGACTTCGTCGATATCGGCCTGCGCAACGCGATCAATGCCGCGGTGGCAGTGGGACCGCGGATGGTGACCGCGGCGCACGGCATCGGCTCACCTGGCGGGCACTTCGATAACTACGCCTATCCTCCCGACCGCGTGAAGCCGTGGGGTCCGATAGAAGGAATCTGTAGCGGACCGGAAGCGTGCCGCGAGGCGGTGCGCTATCAGATGAAATGGGGGGCGGATGTCATCAAGATCGCCCCGAGCGGTGGTGTGCTGTCGGAAACAGACCCGGTCGACGTGCCGCAGCTCACTCCCGACGAACTCGCGGCGATCGTCTCGGAAGCGCATAAATGGAACCGCAAAGTGGCAGCCCACTGCCATGGTGACAACGCAGCGCGGCTCGCGATCGCCGCCGGTGTGGACTCAATCGAGCACGGCAGCTTTCTCACCGAGGACACGCTGAAACTCATGAAGTCCAAGGGCGTGTACCTCGTGCCGACGCGCATGGCCGTCTACTGGACCAACAAGAACGCGGATAACTATCCGCCGAATATCGCCGCCAAGGCACGTGCCGCCGCGGCCGCTCACGGCAACATGTTCAAGGCAGCGCTGCGGATCGGGGTACCGATTGCCTTCGGCACCGATGCCGGCGTATTTCCACACGGCATGAATGCCCAGGAATTCGGTCTCATGGCCGATCTCGGCATGACCCCAGCCGCGGCGCTGCTTGCGGGAACGCGGGATGCAGCGAAGCTCCTTGGCTTGGAGACGGAAGTCGGCACGCTGGAAGCGGGCAAGGCAGCCGATATCGTCGCGGTGCCTGGTAACGTGCTGAGCGATATCCATGCCACTGAGCATCCGGTGTTCGTCATGCACCTTGGGCGCATCGTGGTGCAGAAAGGCGGCAGCTAGCGATCGCAACGCCCGCATTGAAGGCGGCGGGTCGCTTGAGTACACTGCGCGGCCCGCGGTCAGCCGACTGCGGTGACGGGTACTGCATGAGTTCGGGGTGTAGCTCAGCCTGGTAGAGCACTACGTTCGGGACGTAGGAGTCGCTGGTTCAAATCCAGTCACCCCGACCA
>DATJFM010000131.1:0-4948 GCA_035495655.1 Steroidobacteraceae bacterium | reverse complement strand
ACCTGCATCTGAGCCAGATGCAGATCGGCTGGCTGTTGCAGTCGATGCTGCTCGGTTACACGGTGTTGCAGTTCCCCGGGGGCATCATCGGCCAGCGTGTGGGCGCACGCTGGATGTTCGTGATCATCAGCCTCATCGCCTTCGCGGCCACGCTCGGTACGCCGCTCGCACCGCTCGTTCTCGGTGGCACGGGGCTTTTTGCGGCGCTGCTGGCCGCGCAGCTGTTGCTCGGCGCCTCACAGGGACCGATATTTCCCGTCTCCGCCGGAGTGTTCGAGGCCTGGTTTCCATCGCGGCAGTGGCCGCTCGTGCAGGGATTGCAAAGCATGGGGCTGCAGCTCGGCGCGGCGCTCACCCCGCCGCTGATCGCCTCCCTCATGGTGAGTTTCGGATGGCAGCGCGCGCTCGCCTGGAGCACCTTACCGGTGCTCGCGCTGATCGGCGGCTGGGCGTGGTACGGCCGCAATACACCCGAGGAGCACCCGCGCGTCAGCGCCGCCGAGCTCGCCGAGCTCGACCCTAAGGGCGCAGCGCGCGTCGATGAGGCGATCTCGTGGCGCGGATTGTGGCAGCTCATGCGCAACCGGGACGTGCTGGGCCTCACCGCTTCCTACGTCTGCATGAACTACGTCTTCTACCTGCTCGCCAACTGGTCCTTCCTCTATCTGGTCCAGGAGCGTCACTTCACCCGCCTCGAGGGTGGCTGGCTCGCGAGCATGCCGCCGCTCGCCGCGGCGATCGGTGCCGGAATCGGCGGACAGCTCGCCAGCATGCTCGGCGATCGCTATGGCGTGCGCATGGGCTTGCGAATCATTCCGCTCATCACGCTTCCGGTCGCCGGTCTGCTGCAGTTTGCCGCAGTGGATGCCGTTAATGCCTACCTCGCAGTCGTAGCGCTCGCACTCTGCTTTGCCGCGGTGGAGATGAATGAAGGCCCTTACTGGGCCGCCATCATGCACGTCGGTCGTGCAGATTCGATGGCAGCCGGTGGACTGCTCAACACCGGCGGCAATCTCGGCGGACTCATCTGCACGCCGATCGTCGCCTATCTTTCCGGTCACCACGCGTGGACGCTGGCTTTCCTCATCGGTACCGCCTTTGCGGCGGTGAGTGCCGGGCTATGGTTGGCCGTGGACCCGAGCCGCCCGGCGCGCATAGAGACAGCCGCTGGCGACGGCCTGGACGCAGCGGCGAAGCCGGCTACACCCTGACTGAAGTCACTCTGGGTCCGGACGCCTGGGCGAGCACCGGAGAGCCCACACTTCATCGATGCCGTGCGAACAGTTAACCAATTGGTTCACTGTCGATCGAACGAACTAATCAAGCGTCTCTCCTCACCGCCGCCGGCAGCGTCAGGGTGCCGCGGCCTCCGCCAAAATCTTTTTACCCCCCAGTCTCCCACGCGCGTTGGCGCGTGCACCGGCAGTACCTGCCATCCAGGAGAGATCCAGCGGCCCGCTCTTGTGCAGTGAATGCACTTCGACCGCCGCGTGCACCACGCCGCTTCGGCCCGGCCAGTCGATCCTGCCCGAGACCGAGAGGTCCTCGGTCCAGCGCGCCTGCTGCAGCGTGATCCGGTATCCCTGCCCCTGCGTCACAGCGGTGAACGTGCCGCCCCGCAGCCCCACGCCCGATCCGGCACCCTCTTCGCCCGCACGCGTGATCGCGTCGGCACAGGTGAGGAGTGCGGCGCTCACGGTACGTAGCGCCTCCAGATCCCCTTCATTCCCCGCCACCGCGTCGGCCGGCGCGAGCTCGTGCAGGTATCGCGCAAAGCGCGTCACGAGCGGTACCGGAGGCACGGTACTCGCGCAGCTGGCATCTCCCGGTGTGAGGTCCGCCATGAAGCGCCGCACCACTCCCGCGGCGCATTCGCTGCGGGCACCGGGGAGTGCGTTCACGTGAAAGCTGTTGGCGATGATGATGTGGCGCGCATGCGGATAGCGCGCCGCCGTAGCCTCCCCATCCGCCGCACTCGTCTGGTCGTCGAATTCACCGGAGATCACGAGCACCGGCACCTCTGGATAGCGCGCGCCATCGAATGTCAGCGGCGAGGAGCCGGGAGCCGCCGCCGGCCAGCGCACGCATTGGTCGATGTACGCGTAGTCGAGCGGCATGCGGCGGTATTCGTCGATGGTGAAGGGTGCATAGGTGTCTGGAGCGCTTGCCTTGCGCTCTGCGATGACGCGATCACGAGCGGCTACGCGCTCTTGCGGCGGGAGGTGCATGTCGAAGATATGCGGCGGATCCCCGCACCAGATCGCGGCGGCGAGCCCTGCACTGAATTTCACGGGATCTCCCGTCGGATCGCGCGACTCGACGCTGGCGTTGGTCTCCGCCATCAGTCGCAGCAGCGGCAGCCGGTCGCCGGCCGCGAAGGCGCGCGCCGCCGCATCCAGCTCCCGCACGCTCGCGTAGGCTGGGGAGCCCGAGTACATGAGGATCGCCAGCGCGCTCGCGTCCGCAGTGAAATTCGCGACGCGGCCATCGCCATGGCGCACGTGCGCCTTGAGGGGCCGGGCGCGCAACTGCTCGAGGGCCGGGGCGATGTGTTGCATCGATGTTCCGGGAATGGCCCGGCAGCCCGGAGCGCGCTCGCACGCCACATCGAACTTGTTGCGCATCGCCGGCGCGATGTTGGGATACCACCCATAGTCGGGTCCGGAGAGCGGATAAGCTCCATCGAGCACGAGCGACCGCAGGCGCTCGGGGTGCCGCAACGCGAACACCTGCGAGAAATAGGTTCCGTAAGAATCCCCGTAGAGGCCGATCTGCTTGACGGCGAGCGCCTCGAGCAGTGCCGCGAGATCATCTGCCGCCAACGCCGTGCTGTAGAGCGAGACACTGCGCCCGAGCGAGCGGCCGCACTCCCCGATGTTCTCCTCGGTGAGTCGCGGCGCACGCTGGAGCTCCTTGCAGTCGATGGCCCCCGAGCGGCCCGTGCCACGGTAGTCCATCAGTAGCACGTCGTACTTCGTACGCAGCGGCCCAAAGAGCGCGAGATACTCCCCGCGCGAGTCGGTGGTCGGGTACCCGGGTCCGCCCTCGGCGGCGACCAGTGTCCCGGCAGCCGAGCCCGGCGCGGTGTGCGGGTAGTACTCGAAGTAAATGCGGAGTATCCCGCTGAGGTGGCCGGAAGGGTCCATCGGGCGTGGCAGAAAGCCGCACCAGCCCGTGTGGCAGCGATGCAGCGTCAATTGACCCACATGGAGCGTTGGAGGGCGGTTGGCAGCGGCCGGCGTTCCAGAGCTGGGTGGCTCACCGGCCCCTACGGACGTGCACGCCAGGAGAGCAACGGCAAGGCACAACGCAAAGTTCGCAAGGCGGTGCAAGGCGCGCTGCGGTGCCAACATCTCCAACCAGCGGCTGTCGCAGCTGCGGTGCATGAAATTTCGGGGTGGATCCTCAGCCAGTCGCCCCGCTATTGTAGCGGCCATTCCTGATGTAGCCCGCGGCGTACCTGAGGAGTCGAATGCCCATGTCATATCGCCTGTCTGCGCGCAGCGCACTCGTTACCCTGCTGTCGACTCTCCTCGCGCTGTCGATCGCTGCCCCGTCGGCCGCGCAGCCTCCGCTGCGCACCCGCAACGTCGTGCTGATCGTGAGTGATGGGCTGCGCTGGCAGGAGGTGTTCACGGGCGCGGACGCGACCCTGCTGAACGAGGCCCATGGCGGCATCTGGGACAAGGAAGAGGATCTGCGGCGCGAGTTCTGGCGTACGGACGCCGCCGAGCGGCGCCGGGCGCTGCTGCCTTTCCTGTGGGGCACGGTCGCGGTGCGGGGGCAGATCTTCGGCAACCAGGCACTCGGGAGCATCGCGCGCGTCACCAACGGGAAGGCATTTTCCTACCCCGGTTACAACGAGATGCTGACGGGCCACGCGGACGCGCGCATCGACTCGAATGAGTTCGGCCCGAATCCCAACATCTCGGTGCTCGAGTGGCTCAACACGCTCCCGGAGTTTCATGGCAAGGTCAGCGTCCATGCCACCTGGGCGACCTTCAAGAACATCCTCAACGTCGCTCGCAGCCATCTGCCGTTGCAGGTGGGTTGGGACCTGCCCTACCACGGCAACCTGACCCCGCCGCAGCAGCTGCTGATCCGCCTCTACGAAACCACCACACGGCTCGACGATGAGGACCTCTACGACGCCTTCCTGCAGGTTCCCCTGCTCGACTCGCTCGACAAGCAGCAACCGCGAGTGCTCTTCGTGGGATATGGCGAGACTGACAACTGGGCACACTCCGGCCGCTATGACCTGGTGCTCCACAGCGCCCACGCGTTCGATGGTTACGTGCGCGAGCTATGGGAGCGGCTACAGGCGCTTCCGGCCTACCGTGACAGCACGACCTTCATCATCACCACCGATCACGGCCGCGGCAGCGGGTTGGTGGAATGGAAAGAGCACGGTGTCGAGCAAAAGGGCTCCGAGGACATCTGGATCGCGGTGATGGGACCCGATACCCCTTCGCTCGGTGAGCGGCGGCAGATCGCAGAAGTCCACCAGGCGCAGATTGCGGCGACAGTCGCTGCGTTCCTCGGGAAGGACTATCCGCACGCGGTGCCGGCCGCGGCACCGCCGATCGCTGAGGCTCTCGGACGCGGACGGTGAGCCGTGGAGGCTCGAGCGGTCGGCTAGGCGCCCGGTTGGCCCACCGAGGCCACCGGCGAGATGCCCGCGTTGACCATCAGCTGCACCAGCCCAAGCGTCGAGCGCACTTCCATCTTGCGCATCAGCCGGCCCTTGTGCGTCTTGATGGTCTTCTCCGCGGTTCCGAGGCGTGCGGCGATCTGCTTGACGAGTAGACCATCGAGCGCGAGCTCGAGGACTTCGCGCTCGCGGGGAGTCAGCTTCTCGAGCATCTGGCGCACGCGCAGCTGAGCTGCGCGCTGCGCACCCACTGCCCTGCTTTCAGCTAGCGCTTCCCGCACTGCCTCGAGCAGCTCC
>DATJFM010000130.1:0-15407 GCA_035495655.1 Steroidobacteraceae bacterium | reverse complement strand
CAGGGCCAGTTGCGCTCCTCACCGAGCCTTGCCGAAAAGCTGCGAGCAGCCGAGGAGGAGCTTGCGCGATTGGAGGCAGAGGCCACCAGGCCGAGCGCGGACATAGTGCGGCTGATTCCGAGACTGGCAGCGGAGATCCGGGCGGCCGTCGAGGCGCTGCCTAAGACGCTTGCGAGCGGGAACGTGGACCTGGCGCGCCAGGAGCTGCGGGGTTACCTGGGATCCATTCGAGTGGTCGCTGAGCCGACACGGATGTTGCTGTACAGCGAGCGCAACGTCGCTGAGGCGGTCATCGCGCGAGCTGCCGGTAACAACGTCGCAAGTAATAGTGGTAGCGGGGGCAGGATTTGAACCTGCGACCTTCGGGTTATGAGCCCGACGAGCTGCCAGACTGCTCCACCCCGCACCAGGAGGGCCGCGCATTCTACAAGCCGGACCCGCGAGCGGCAATACCGAAGCTAGCGCCGCAGATTGATGGGGAGTCAGCGGCACTCGCTGGACCGCCCTGTACGGCCGGCCAGCCCTGCACAGGGCCCCGCTGACCAATCGATCATGAAATAGCGGCGGCGATCCTCTTTGCCATGGCCGCTGCTGCCTCTCGATCGGCGTTCTTTGCCGGCCATCCGACGCCGAGGCCTTCGCGCGAGTTCGGTTTAGGGATGATGTGAAAGTGAACGTGGGCAATGGCTTGGTGCGCGCCTTGGCCATTGTTCTCGAGCACGTTGTATTCCTTCACGCCCGTTGCCGCGACCACGGCGCGGCACAGGCGTGGCAGCACACGTCCCACAGCAGCGGCCGATTCATCCGACAGGCGGTCCAGGGTCTCGGCCGGCTCCTTCGGAACCACCAAGACGTGCCCCTCCGAGAGCGGATTGATATCGAGGAACGCCAGGACCTTCTCGTCCTCGTACACCTTATTACAAGGAATCTCGCCGCGAACGATCTTGCCGAACACCGTGTCTACCATGGGGCGATCCTCGCAGGGTCTTGAGCTTTCGCGAGCATTGTCGCTCAGGAGGGTCGCAGCCCGGCAAGGCCTTTATGAATTCGCTTGCCGGATGCGTACACTTTCGGACCTCTCGTGGGCGAAGCGATGAGACGGAGATTCGGATGACCCTGCAGCGGTACCGCGGATCGAAACCTGCGATCAATCCGCGGCCGACGGTCGGACCCTCCATGATCGATCGCCGCCTGTTCCTGGCCGGGGCCACCGGCACGATGCTTAGCATCGCCGTCGGCACCGCATTTCGTCAGGCGACGGCCGCTGCCGCGCCGGCGGCGAGCGATTCCACCGCACGGCTCAACGCACTTTTCGATGCGTTCATGCACGAGCGCTTCAAGGAAAATCCCGAGCTCGTGACCGTTCTCGGTCTCGACAAAGACAAGAATGTCTGGGCGAAATCGAGACTCACGGATGCATCGGTCGCGCACGCTCACCAGGTCAAGCGCAACAACGCCGCGCGATTGAAGCGCCTGCGGGCATTCGGGCAGGGGTCACTGAGTGGTGCGGACCGCGCGAACTACGACACCGTCGAATTCCAGATGGAGACCATTGCCCGCAGCGAGCCGTTCGACTATGGCGATGTCGGCCGACCGTACGTACTCAGTCAGCTCACCGGTGCGTATCAGAGCGTGCCGACCTTCCTCGACCGCCAGCACCAGATCGCCGTAAAGGAGGACGCCGAAGCGTATCTGGCGCGGCTGCGTGCCTTCGCCCTGGTACTCGATCAGGAGACCGAGCGGCTGCGGCACGATGCGGCGCTGAAGGTGGTTCCTCCGGACTTTCTCATCGAGCGCACACTCGAGCAGATGCGCACGTTGCGCAGCGCGTCGCCGGCGGATTCGATCCTCAGCACCTCACTGGCCCGGCGCACCCAGCAGCTCGGGCTCACCGGCAACTACGGCAAGGAGGCCGCGCACCTCGTCGGCGCGGAAGTTTATCCGGCGCTCGACCGGCAGGCGAAGGCACTTGGTGAGCTGCGGCCGCGCGCCGTGCACGAGGCGAGTGTCAGGCGCCTTCCCGAAGGCGCCGAGTTCTACCAACTCGCGCTGCGCCACTCGACGACGACGGACATGGCCGCAGATGAGGTGCACGCGCTCGGACTCGAGCAGGCCAAGGCGCTCTCGGCCAGCATGGATGCGCTGCTGCGCTCGCAGGGCAGGAGCAATGGCAGCGTGGCCGAGCGGGCGCAGGCACTCGCCAAGGATCCGCAATACCTCTATGCGAACAGCGACACCGGGCGCCAGCAGATCCTCGATTATTGCAACGGCCTCATCAAGGCCCTGCAACCGCACCTGTCGCAATACTTCCGTATCCTGCCGAAGGCGCCGGTAGAGATCCGTCGCGTTCCGGCCTACACCGAAGCCGGCGCACCCGGAGGCTACTACCAGATTCCCGCACTCGATGGCTCGCGTCCCGGTGCGTTCTACATCAATCTGCGCGACACGAGTGAGTGGCCGCGCTGGAAACTGCCAACGCTCGTCTATCACGAGTCCGAGCCCGGGCATCACTTCCAGCTGGCGCAGGTGCTGGAGCTCCCCTCGTTGCCGCTCATTCGCAAGGCGGGTGGGGGCTTCTCTGCCAATACCGAGGGCTGGGCGCTCTATGCCGAGCAGCTTTGCGATGAGATGGGCATGTACGCCAACGACCCCCTGGGGCGGCTCGGCATGCTGCAATCCGGGCTGTTTCGCGCGGCGCGCTGCGTGGTCGACACGGGTCTCCACAGCAAGGGCTGGAGCCGCGAGCAGGCGATCGACTACATGGTGCAGACCACGGGTGACAACCGCAGCTCGATGACCACCGAGGTCGAGCGTTACTGCACCTGGCCCGGTCAGGCAACGAGCTACAAGGTGGGACAGACGCGCTGGCAGGCACTGCGCACGCAAGCACGAGAGCGGCTCGGAGCGAAGTTCGATATCCGCGATTTCCACGATGTTGGGCTCACGGCAGCGCCCATGCCGCTTTCCGTGCTCGAGCGGGTAGTCGATGAATGGCTGAAACCAGGTGGCGCATGAATACTCAGCTGAAGCCGTGCGCCTGCGGCGGCCGCCGCGCCTGCCGCGCCGGCGCGCTGCGCAGCTTCGTACAGTTGCTGAGCTTGTTACCGATGTGGTCGGCGAGTGTCGCGGGGGATTATCCGCCGCCCGTCGAGGGCGACTTCATCGCGCGGAATTTCCGTTTCGCTTCCGGGGAATCTCTGCCGGAGCTACGCATCCACTACCGTACCTTTGGCCAACCGCGCGCCGATGCCCAGGGCGTGGTGCGCAACGCGGTGCTCGTGATGCATGGGACCGGCGGCTCGGGCGCGAGTCTGGTGCGTGCGGAGTTCGCCGGCGAGCTGTTCGGGCCCGGACAGCTGCTCGACGCGACGCGTTACTTCATCGTGCTGCCCGATGGCATCGGTCATGGCAAATCCAGCAAGCCGAGCGATGGTCTGCATGCACGCTTTCCGCACTATGGTTATACCGACATGGTGCAGGCGCAGTACCTGCTATTGACGCAGGGACTGAAGGTGAACCATGCGCGGCTGGTGATGGGAACATCCATGGGGGCGATGCACACGTGGCTGTGGGGCGAGCAGCATGCGCAGTTCATGGATGCACTCATGCCGCTCGCGGCCCTGCCGACGCAGATCGCCGGCCGCAACCGCGCGTGGCGACGCACGATCATCGACGCCATCCGGAACGATCCGGACTGGAAGAGTGGGGAGTATCAAACCGAGCCCTCCGCACTGCGCACCGGGATCGAGATGCTGTGGCTCATGGGGAGCAATCCCGCGCTCAGGCAACAGGAGGCGCCGACCCTGGCGCAGGCGGACCAGGCACTCGATCGCTATGTCGAGAGCAATCTCAAGACCACCGATGCCAACGATCTCATGTACGCGCTCGCTGCGTCGCGCGATTATGATCCCGGTCCGGGTCTCGAGAAGATCGAGGCACCGCTTCTGGCGGTAAATTCGGCCGACGATCTCATCAATCCTCCTGAGCTTGGCATTCTCGAGCGCGAGATCAAGCGTGTCCCACATGGGCGCGCCATCGTGATCCCCTTCAGTGCGCAAACCCACGGGCATGGGTCGCATACCTATGCGGTGCTATGGAAGTCGTATCTGGAGGAGCTGCTGAAATCACCCGAGCGCTGATGCTCGATCATGCGCCGCGTACATGATGCGGTGCGAGCTCCGCGACGCTGTTGCAACCCAGCTGACCTAGCACCCGGTCGAGCTCACTGGTCAGGATGGCAAGCGCACGCTCCACTCCCGGCTCACCGCCCGCGATCAGCCCATAAAGCGTCGCGCGCCCGAGGAGCACCGCCTCGGCACCGAGCGCGAGTGCCTTGCCGATGTCGGTGCCGCGGCGAAAGCCACCATCGATGAGTACCGCCAGCCGCGCGCCGACCGCAGCTTTGATCTCGCTGAGCACCTCGATCGGCGCCACGCAGTAATCGAGCTGA
Source organism: Steroidobacteraceae bacterium (assembly GCA_035495655.1). Taxonomy (GTDB): domain Bacteria; phylum Pseudomonadota; class Gammaproteobacteria; order Steroidobacterales; family Steroidobacteraceae; genus 13-2-20CM-66-19. The sequence goes on along the minus strand of DATJFM010000130.1, from coordinate 10,957 downwards.
CGGCCGCCGTGATTGCTCACCACGATGCCATCGGCGCCAAGTGCCGCAGCCCGTTCGGCGTCGCGCGCGCTCAGCACGCCCTTCAGCAGCAGCTTCCCGCGCCAGTGCTCCCGGATCCAGGCAATGTCCTCCCAGCAGATCGTCGCCTCGAACAGGCGCGGAATCACGGTGCTCGCTCCCATCGGGGTGACGTTGGCAGGCACGAGTGGCTCGAGGTTGCGAAAGCGCGGCATGCCGTGGCGCAGGAGCACCTCCCACATCCAGCGCGGATGGCGCAAGGCATCGAGCGAGGCACGCCACGTCGGTTTGCCGGGGGCCCGGTACCCCCGTTGGTCCCATTCACGGTTGCCAAAGACGTTTGCGTCGGTGGTGAATACGAGCGCCTCGTAGCCGGCGGCGGCGGCGCGCCGCATGATCTCGCGGCCGATGGCGCGTTCCTTCACCACGTAGAGCTGCATCCACAGCCGGCCGCCCGCGCGGCTCGCGACTTCTTCCAGGCGCGTGGTGGAAACGGTGCTGAGCGTGTAGGGAATGCCGAGCTTCGCCGCCGCGCGCGCCAGGCACACATCGCCATCCGCATGCAGCAAGCCATTGAGGCCCGTCGGCGCGATCACGAGCGGGGCGTTCGCCGGCTGGCCGAGAATGGAGCTGCGCAGGTGGCGGCCGGAAGTGTTCACCAGTGTCTGCGGCATGAGGCGCAGCTGCGCGAGGGCCTCGCGGTTACAGGCGATGGTCGCCTCGTCCTCGGCGCCGCTCTCGACGTATTCGAACACGAACCCGGGCACGCGCCGGCGGGCGATGTCGCGCAGGTGCGCGATATTGAGCGCGCGCGCAATGTCGCGACTGGCGAACGGCCGGCGTTTCCAGGGCATGTGCTGCGCGTGCGCCGCCGCTCGCTATTACTCGTGCAGCGCCACGTGAATGCGCGCGGCGACGAAGGTGTTGGTGGCGCTGTCGTACTGCCCGTAAGCCACGAGACGGAAGATCTTGTTGCTGCCCTTGAAGTCGGCGGCCACTGCATTCGCGAAGCCCGTGGCATTGTTGTATACCGAGATGCCATTCGTGAGCGTGGTGCTGCCAACGGCCAGCTGCAGATGATTCTGGTCTGCACCAGTGCTCGTGATGAGTGGGCTCGCGGGTAGAGTCTTCAGATCGAGTGTTGCGGGCCCGGTGCGAATCTCGTGGAGGGTGCCGAGGTTGGCGTCCGCGAGATTCACCACCAGCCCGGCGGTCGAGATGTTGGTGAAGGGGGCGGTCGAGCCGCCGTTGATCCACTCGACCACGAGTGTCTGCAGTGAGTTCGGGCCCGGTGTGAGCGCGTGCGCGGCAAAATCGGGTGGCGCCGCGCCAAAGGGCGTGACCAACCCCTGCATCTGCAGCAGCTCACCGGTACTGGTGACCGGACCTGGGGGTACTGCGCTCGTGTCTACCGCGTAGGCGCTCGGCGTGGCGTCATGACCCGAGATGCCGGTGCCGGCAAAATTGAGCGCGGCGGGGGCGAAGGAGCCCAGTCTGGCCAGGTCGAGTGTGGCATCGGCGTTCTGGGTGCCCCAGAGTGTCGTCGCCTGCAGCCGCACGAACCCGAGAGTTGCATCGATTCGGGTCAGATTGCTGGATGAGTCGGTAATGGGTTGCCCGGTGACCGTGAGATGCTGTCCGACCGATATGTCAGCGATCGTAAGTCCCGGTGTGGCACTCCCGTCCTGGTATACGGCGGTGCTGTTGCCGAGTATCACCGGTATGCTGTCGATGTACGCAGTGACTCCGCCGGGCGTGAGAAGGTAGGCGCCGCGCAACGTGATGGTGTCAGCGCTGCGGGCAGTGACGGTGCCGGTGAGGTAATACGCCAGCTGGCTCTCCTGGCTGATGCCGAAGTAGACCTCGGTGGCATTGAAGGTCGGAGTGACGCCCGAGAGATTATCCAGTGTGCCGTAAACCGCCAGGGGGCTGTTCTGTTGCTGCTGCGCGATCGTGGTGAGGCCCGCGGAACCGGTGTACACGGTCCCGTTGATGTTGAAGTAGGTCTGCGCGTTGGTATTGACGATCACCGACCCGAGTGCCGTCGATAGGGCGTAGAACGGGCGCGAGTTCATGTAGAAGCCGCTCGTCACGTCCTGGTTGGTTACGTAGAGGCCCCGCAGTCGCATGACAGTGGCATCTACGGGCTCGGGCGTGACGACGACGAAGGGTTGCACCTGCGCGTAACGCGGCGTGGTCGTGCTGGTGAGCTGGTTGGATGCGAGCAGGTCGAATTCGACCTGTAGCCGTACGGATTGGTTATGCGTGATGACGAGTGGATGGGTCGGGTCGAAGGTCACGATGACGCTGGCGGTCGTCAGGGCCGCGTTCGAGAGATTGACCGGCGCGGCTGACAGCGTCTCCCCATCGATGTTGTACCAGACGAGCTGAGTCGCGCTCCAGTCGAGCGCCACCAACGCTGAAGTGTAGGTTCCTTCGGGGACAGCCGGGGCTTCCACCAGCTCAGTCATGGTGTTCAGCTGGGCCAGATCGGCCGTCAGGGGGATGGCCAGCGGCGTCACGACCGTGCCGTCGGTGCGGGTGAGCTCGATGGCGTCGATGTTGATGATGTAGCTGATGAAGTCGCTGCTGTTGGTCAGGTTACTCATGGTGACCACAGGCGTTCCAGGCGGGGGCGGGTGGCTGGTGCCACAGGCGGCGAGGACCATTGCGGCCGCGCAAACCGTGACGGGCAGCGCCCGCGCGCAGCGGGTCCGCCGTGGAGGAACGACTGTCATTTCGGGATATCCCTTCGATGCTCACTTTTATGGGGCGCGGCTCGGGCGCCGTGGACTTAGAGGGCGCCGCGGGTATTACGTTCCCCGACAAATCAAGGGATTGACACCGGAGCGAGCCGCGCAAGGCGCGGTAGTGTACCGGTTTCGGGCGGGCTCAGTTGACCGTTAGAGCGATCGAGGCGCTCGTGCTCGTGCGCAGGTCGATGACCTGCGGATACCACTGCCGCTGTGCGGTCGTGGCGGGGTCGCTCGCGGTCGAATTCCAGGCTCGCACGGTGGCGTAGTAAACGGCATCCGGCGTTCCGCTGGGAAGCCCTGCCACCGTGACGATACCGCCTGTGCCCTGCTTCAGAACGGCATCGAGCGCTGTAGCAGCCACCAGTGTCCCATCGTGGCTCAGGAGCAGCTGCCCCTGGTCGTATTTGCCCGCAACGGCAGCCACCACCGTGGCGGACAGTGACCCTGCCGTGGCGCCCGACTCGAGTGCGAGAGCCGGCAGTACGACCATCGCCGTGCCCGATTGCTGCGAGACCTTGATCTTCGGATCGAGCGTACCGTCGTTGAACCCCGGGGCCGAGGCCGCCACGAGGTAGGTGCCGGCACTCTCCTTCGGCGCGGCGCTCACCACGGTAACCGAGCCGTTGGTCGACCACGTTCCCGAGTCGATGGTCCCTACTGACAGCGCCTGGTCATTGAACAGCACCTGATTGAAAGGATCGAGGGGGCTCGACTCGATCACGTACGGCACTGCGCCCTCGGTCCCGAGCGTCTGATAGAAGTTCACCACGGCACCTGCAGGAAGCAGTGCTCCGGGGGCAGTGGACACATTGGCCGCATAACTCGTGGGCGCGGGTGCCGCCGCGGCGCGGCGGGGGGTGAGCGTACCGATCTGCACCGAACTCACGTTCGTGTTCGTCGTGCCGGTGCTGGTGCTCGTGCCGGTGGTGGTACCGGTGGTCGTCGTGGTGGTGCTCGGTATGGTGACGGAAGTGTTCGGTGTCGTCAGAGTCGTCGTCTGGTTGGTGGTCGTCGAGGTGCTTGAAGGACGCGGAACCTTCACGCCCTTGATGATGATGGTGGCGATGTCCGGACCATGGATCACGACGTCGTAAGTGAGCGGTGAGGTCGTGGAGGAATTCGTCGCCAGCGGGTAGAGCAGAAAGCTCCCATCCGAGAGTACCGCGGTGCTGCTCACGACGATGTATCGTGAGCCATCCGCGCTCAGCGTCTCGGCGCTCACGCGGATGTTGGGCAGACCGCTGGTGCTGGTCGTGATGTTGGTGAGGCTCAGCTGCCCCGAGATGCCACTCGCTTGTGAAAGATCGTAGGCGGCGACCGCGTGCGCGCTCCAGAGAATTCCGTTGCTGCCGCTCGCGAAGTGAAACTGTACGAGATTGCTGGTGCCATCGAGCGCGGCGGCGAAGGAATTGTCCGGCGTCGTGCCGGTGCTGGTGGTCGTAGTTGCGGTCACTGCGTTGGAGGTGCCCGTCGTCGCTCCGAACGGGTTGGTGCCGCTCGAGGTCGAGCCGAAGGGCAGCGCACCCGGAGTGGTGGTCGTCGTGCTGGTCCCCGTCAGCCCGGAATCGATGTTCCCCACCGGTACCTTGAGTGAGGTTGGGATACCGAGCCCCTTGTCGGGGTTCAAAAGCTCGAGAGGCAGCTGGTGTGTCGTCCCGCCGGAGTCGACGTAGTCGGCTTCGAAGTTGTAAAGCGCTCCGGCGTTCTGCGCGGAGCTGGCGAGGGGAGCCGTGGGGTCGACGGGTATGAGACGCACCTGCGAATAGGTGCGGGCCGGAACCCGCAGACCGCTGGCGATGCTGCCGAGATTGCCGCCGTTCACCGCGACGAGATCCACGGTGCTCGGCGTCGACAGAACGTGCTTGTCCCAGCCGCTATCGTCCGGCCCCGCGGTTCCACTTTCGTTGAACCACACCTCCTGTATCGTGAGCCATACGTGCGAGTACTGCGCGGGAGTGTTGCCAGTGAGCGACATGTCGGTCTTGGCGCCGCAGCCGGCCAGCAGGCCGGCGGCGGCGAGGAGTGCGACGTGCAGGCGATGGTTCATGCCGGTCCCTGTGCAATGGCTGCCGGGGATGATGCTACGAAGCTCGCTCCCGCCGCAACGCGGCTGCGAGCAGGAGCTGTTTCGAATTGTCGACCCGTGGAGGGCGTCGCATCTTGGCAGCCGTCGCGCACTGGAGGTGCCCGGGTCGAGCCGCTAAAGCACCAGCTCTTCGAGGCAGGCTGCTGCGTCCGGTGGAGATTCGCAGCGACGATTTACCATTAACTGGCAGCCACGCCCACCAATGGGCCGTCGTCTCAGTTACGGCGCGCTCATGATTGCGTGCCGTACGGGCGCAAGCGGTGCATCCTCGATCAGCCTGACCGAGTTGCCCTCGGGCACTACGCCGAGCTCGTGCCACAGTGCCATCAGGTCGGGGGTGGTCGGAGTGTCCTTCATCTGCGCGTAGAGATCCTCGAGCGTCTTGGTGCCGACCGCGGCATCTCCGGTGCGCAGCACGCGCTCGATCGGCCAGTCGGTCGCGAGCCCGCCGCTCTCGCGCAGAATGGTGCGCAGTGCGTGCTGCAGCCCCAAGCGCAGCGCGGTGCGCCGCCGGATCTCGACATCGGCGAGCAGGCAGAACATCGCACCGCCCCAGTAGGTGCGCCCCCACGTGTGCGTGTGATCGAGACCGCGGTCGCCGGGCTCGGGCAGTCCGCGCCGCATGGCACGCATTTCCTCCGCCCACACGTCGACCTCGCTGCGGTTTCCCGCCTGCACGCGCGCGATGCCTTCGACGTAGGTCGCCACGCCCTCCGAAAGCCAGGCGTGCGCTTCGCCTGTGTCGGGGAGCGCGAGGTGCGTCATCTCGTGCACCAGCACCCAGTCGGCGAGCAGCTGCTCAGGCGTGACCTCGCGTCCGAGCTGCACACGAATGAAAGCATTGGGGTTGGCGAAGGTCTTACCGCCGTGCACACCGGCGCCATCCTGAGATATGAGGCGCAGCGTGAGCCGCGTGACCGGGAAGCGCCCATAATAGGCTGACACGATATCCGCGGAGCGCCGTACCCACTCCAGAATCTGCGGTGCTCCGCCGCCGTACGCGTTGCGCTCGAATTCGAGCTGCACTGAAGTGCCATCGACGCGCAACTCCTCCGCTGCGCTCGGCGCAGCGGCGAGAAGCAGCATGAGCGAGGCCAGCAGCACGGCGCGTGCACCGCCGGCAGCGGCGCGCACCCAGCTCGCGCTGCGCTCAGCGGGCGGTCTGTCCAAAGAGGATGCGTCTCGACTCCTCGGTGATGGTGTCCTGCGTGTTGACCGTGGCGGCCCTTGCGTAGGCGCGCACCGTTGCCGGTCGTTCGCGAATGCTCTCGAACCAGCGCCGCAGGTGCGGGAACTCCTCGAGGCGCTGTCCTTGCGCCTCATACGGCACGATCCACGGATAGCAGGCGATATCGGCGATCGAGTAGTCCCCCGCCAGGTAGCGGCGATCGCTCAGACGTTGATTGAGCACGCCATAGAGCCGATTGGTCTCCTTCACGTAGCGATCGATGGCGTACGGAATCTTCTCCGGCGCGTAACGAGCGAAGTGGTGGTTCTGTCCGGCCATCGGACCCAAGCCCGCCATCTGCCAGAAGAGCCACTGCGTCACCTCGACCTGGCCGCGCACATCCCGCGGCAGAAGCTTGCCGCTTTTCTGGGCGAGGTACAGAAGAATCGCACCCGACTCGAAAACCGACAGCGTCTCGCCGCCATCGGTTGGCGCGTGATCGACGATCGCTGGGATGCGATTGTTCGGCGAGATCTTGAGGAACGCAGGCTCGAACTGGGCACCGCTTCCTATATTCACGGGAACGATGCGGTAGGGGAGGGAAGCTTCCTCCAGGAACATCGTGATCTTGTGACCGTTCGGTGTGGTCCAGTAGTAGAGATCGATCATCGTTCGCCCCGCGCAATGGCTGCGAGCAGAATCGCACGCGGCATCGGGTGGCGCGACGCTCCGGCGGGTTGCCACCGGATCCGTCTTTCGGGGTAGTCTCACAACACCATGTCAGGAAGCTCAGCAGCGTTGCAGGATGCGCATCGGGCGGTGCTGAGCGAGCTGCGCTCTCAAGGCTACGCATTGCTCGCGCCACCGGCTGCAGCGGCGGCGCTCGATCTAGAGCTCAGAGCGCTCGAGGCCTTGGCCGAAAGCTGGGAGCGGCTGCCGCGCGATGCTTACCTGCGCGATGGTGGCCACTATCGTGCCCGCCGCCACAGCTGCTTTGTGTATACCGTAGGCACGGGCCTGCTCGCCCCGGTGGCACAGCGTCCTCACTGGCAGCCGACCACCTACAACGCGCTGCACGGTGGCATGCTGCGCTGGTTCGAGCCGATCGAGCCCAAGGTGGCCACCGCTGCTGCCTTCCGGCAACTACTGGAGGCGCTCGGGGCGCTCTTCGCACAACTACTCCCGGTCGAGCGTTGGTACATCGAGGCGCATCAGTTCCGTATCGACACACGCGAGGGCATCGGCCGGCCGACGCCCGAAGGGGCGCACCGCGATGGCGTCGATTTCGTGGCCGTGGTTCTGGTCAGCCGGCGGGCGCTGCGTGGCGGGGAGACGCGTGTGTTCGAGGCGCACGGGAACCGTGGCGTACGGTTTACGATGGAGCAGCCTTGGTCGATGCTGCTGATGGAGGATGCGCGTGTCGTGCACGAGACGACGCCGATCCAATCCGACCTGGCCGGCTCGTCGGGGCAGGCAGCGGCCGCGGCGGGGCCCGCGGCTGGCGTGCGCGACACGTTGGTGCTGACTTACCGGGCGCGCGGCTTTCAGGAGCCCGCTGGCGGCGCTTGATTCAGCTCGCGCGAGCTCTTCCCATCGATCCAGGTCTCGCGCACGTTCAGCTCATCGTCGGCGAGCACCAGATTGGCGCGCTGCCCCGCGGCGATACGCCCATACTCCTGCGATACGCCGAGGAACTCGGCCGGCACCTGGCTCGCCATGCGCACCGCCTCGGGCAAGGAAACCCCGAGCATGGCGACTGCGTTGCGCACGCAGCTCGCCATGTCGATGTTGGAGCCGGCGAGCCTTCCGTCCTCATCCACGCAGCTGTAGCCGCGGACACTGATCCGCCGACCCTGCAGCTCGAACCAGTCCTGGGTCGTGCCGACGCTCGGCATGGCATCGGTGACCAGCAGGAAACGATTGTGTGGCTTGCAGCGCAGGGCGATGCGCAGCACGACCGGATCGGTGTGCGCGCCATCGACGATGATGCCGCACCAGCTGCGCTGATCGTCGAGCGCCGCACCTACCGTGCCCGGCTCGCGTCCGCTCAGCTGTGACATCGCGTTGAACAGGTGCGTGAAGCCGGTGAGTCCATGCGCGAGCGCGGCGCGGATCTCGGCGTAGCTCGCATTGGTGTGGCCGGCCGAGACCACGACACCGCCCGCGACCAGCTGCTGGATGAGCTGCGGTGTGGTCATCTCCGGCGCGAGCGTCACGAGCGTGCGTCCGTCCTGCAGCGATGTCAGCAGCCCGAGCGCGCTCGCATCGAGCTCGCGCAGCTTCGCCGGGTCGTGTACGCCCTTGCGGGCGACATTCAGGAACGGTCCCTCGATATGAATGCCGAGCACGCCGGGCACTCCGGCAGCGATGGCGCCGCGGACCGCCGCAATCGCGCGCGCGACGACCTCGAGGTCGGCGCTGATCAACGTGGGTAGAAAAGCAGTAGTGCCGAAGCGGCGGTGGGCGGCGCCGATGGCGCGGATCGACTCGATGGTTGGCGCATCGTTGAACAGCACGCCGCCGCCACCGTTCACTTGCACGTCGATGAACCCGGGGAGCAGCAGGCCACCGCCGAGGTCGACAGTCTCAGCCGCGCGGCAGCGCGCATCGTTCGCCGGCAGCACAGCGAGAATGTGGCCGCCCTCGATGAGCACGCACTGATCACGCGCGAAACCTTCCGCACGCAACACCCGCCCATTGACCAGAGCGACACTCATCAGAGCGTCTCTGTCACTTTGCGCAGGTGCGGTGGTGCATCGGGATTGAGGCCGCGCGCAAGCGATAGAGCATTGGCCATGCGATAGAAGCTCTGGACGTAGAGCAGCGGCTCGATCACCGGGTGCGCCCCCTCGGTCGGCAGCTCGGTGGTGTGGGCGAGCGAGGCGCCGGCGAGCAGCAGATCCGCTCCCTGCCTCGCAAGGTCGGTGGCGAGCGCGAGGACCCCGGCGCGGCTCTCATCGTTCTGTGAAAACACCAGCAGCGGGAAGCCCGCGCGCACCAGAGCCATCGGGCCGTGACGCAGCTCGGCGGCACTCACCGCCTCCGCGTGCAGGGCGCAGGTTTCCTTGAACTTCAGCGCCGCCTCCTGGGCGATCCCGAGGCCGAGCCCGCGGCCGATCACGTACAGGCTGCTGGCCGTGGTGAGTCGCGCCACCGCTGGGCTCCAATCGAGCTGCCACGCGCGTGCCAGCAGCTCCGGTGCACGCTCGAGCGCTGCGGTCAGCGCGCGGTCGGCGCACCACCCGGCAACCAACTGCACGATGGCAGCGAGAGATGCGATGTAGGTTTTGGTGGCCGCGACGCTGCGCTCGGCGCCGGCATGCAGTGGCAGCAGCTCATCGGCGAGCTCGGCGAGCGGTGAGCGCTCGACGTTGACCAGCGCCACGATCGTTGCGCCCGCCGCGCGTGCACGACTGACCACCGCGAGTAGATCGGGACTCGCACCCGACTGCGAGATGCACAGCATGACCGTGCCCTCGAGATCGGTCTCCGCCTCGTACACCGAGCTCACCGAAGGCGCGGCAGAGGCGGTGAGCAGGCCGAGGCGTGTCTCGATGAGATAGCGTGCGAAGGTCGCGGCATTGTCCGAGCTGCCACGCGCGCAGGTGATGACCGCGCGCGGCGGGACGTCGCGCAACCGCTCGGCGAGCCGCGCGACGTGTGCCGCGTTCGCCGCAAGCTGCACACGCACCGTCTCCGCGGCCTGCGCGGCCTCGCGGAACATGCAGGTCATCTGCGCGGGCGTGCTCACGTGGCGATGCTGAGCTCGGCGACGAAATCATAGATATCGCCACGGTAATAGGATTGGGTGAACTCCGCGGTGCGGCCGTCACTGAGGAAGCCGAGCCGCTCGACGAGGAGTCCCGCGTCCTTCTCCCGCGCCTGCAGCAACTCAGCCTGGTCGGCGGTGAACAACACGGCGCGCAGCCGCTGCAGCGCGCGCACCGGGCGGTTGCCGACACGCTCGAGCGCGACGTACAGCGAGGACTCGACCGCATCGAGCGAGGGGAGGCAGGAAGCGAGAATCGTGGCGTACTCGAGTGACATCGGCACATCGTCTGCGAAGCGGATGCGGTGAAAGCGGTACACGGGCGTGCCAGGGCTCGCGCGCAGAGTCAGGGATTCTTCCGGGGTCACGGTGCCGGCGGACCTGCGCAACCACACACTGCGTGGATTGCGCCCGCGTGCGCGCATGTCTTCGGAGAACGACGTCAACTTGGAGAAATTCTTCTCCACGCGTGTGCGCACGAAGGTGCCCGAGCCCTGACGGCGCACCAGGAGCCCCTCGCTCACGAGCCCATCGATCGCTTTGCGCACGGTGATGCGCGAGACATTGAACTGCGTCGCGAGGTCCCGTTCCGGGGGCAGTGCATCGTCGGGACCTAACACCTGAGTCTCGATCGCCTGACGCAGCGCGCGCTGCAGCTGCTGATACAGCGGGAGCCCACTCGACTCATCGAGCTTCCCGACGCGCTGCGACAGTGCTGCCACCCCTTGACTCCGTTGGCGTTGGTTTGCTAGGCGAACAATACCAGTACCATACCACTAAGTTTAGCCGCAATACCGAGGGAATGTCGTAACTCTTTGGTTGTACGGGCTAACCGATAGGTAGGTGCGGCTGAATGCATCGGATATTGTGCTTTTATTACAAATGGTACTATATTGGCCATTAAAAGGTCCCATCAGACGGGATGTGGTTTGAGGGTCTCCAGGGAAGTTTCTCGGGACGACGTGACGAGCCAATTGCAGACCATAACGCGGGGGTGAGCAAGTCATGAAAATCGCAAGGTCGACTTTGATCGGTACGGCAGTCGCGATGGCGCTGTTTGGACGCAACAGTGCGGTCCAGGCGCAGCAGGCGGGTGGCGATCAGACGGCCTCCAATCAGCCGGCGTTGCAGGAAGTCACCGTGACCGGCATCCGCGCCGC
>DATJFM010000129.1:0-11011 GCA_035495655.1 Steroidobacteraceae bacterium | reverse complement strand
AGGTCAGCGGATCCGATACGGGCTTGGCCAGCACAACTTCAAAGGTCGCAGCTCACCTTCTCCTGCACGCCGGGGGCGAGAGTCGCAGCGGTGGCCGTCGCGCATCCGAGACTCGCGATGAGGCCCAATAGCTTAAGGCCGTCGGCAACCGTCAAACGCATTTGACCTCTGTGGCAAGGCCTCCAGGGCGGCAGCTTAACGTAACTGCTTAGTTTTGGCTGAGGTTGACCGGCGGTGCCGTCAACGTGCGCTGTCTGCCTCCTGAATGGCCGCCAAGTGTATGAGCCATCGGACCGCGTCGGGGTCGAGAGCGGTCGCTGCGAATTGACCGACTTTGGGGAAATCCGGAATCAGCTGAGCAGAAGTGCTGATGGTGGTCTATGAAACCGCAGCGGTGTCCTTCGCGCGGGTCGGCCCACGCCCGCACGGGCGGGTGGACTTCAGTTAGTCGTCACGGTCAGTCGCACGCCGAGTGAATCCATCAGCTTCCGCACCGTGTCGTACCTGATCTTCGCGCCCGGCGCGAGAGCTTTGTAGAGGCTCTCGCGCCCGAGGCCTGCCTCTTTCGCGACGCTCGAAATCCCGCGGGCCTTTGCAACGTCTGCCACTGCCTGCAGGAAAACATCAGGATTCGGGTCCTCCAAGGCGGCCGCGAGGTATTCGGCGATGACCTCTTCGTTGTGGAGGTACTCGGACGCATCAAAAGGCGCGATTCCGAGTCGATTCTTTCGTTTCGCCATGTTCCTGCTCCTAGCGCGTTCCGCCGGCCTTGAGCTCCCGGACCATGCTCAGTGCGCGCTTGATGTCTTTCGCCTGCGAGGACTTGTGGCCGCCGGCGAGCAACAAGTAAACCGTTTCCGCTTGGCGCGTGTAGTACACGCGGTACCCAGGCCCAAAGTCGATCCGCATCTAATCCGGTGACTGCGCTGGCATTGAAGCTCGCTCCGTTGGGGGGTTAAAGGCTAGGGTCGGAATCGAACCGGCGTAGACGGCTTTGCAGGCCGCTGCATGACCACTCTGCCACCTAGCCACGGGTGAGCATCGCCACCCAATCCGGACCGCAGCCATCCCAGTGCGGCGGGAAAATGCTGCCGCGTGTGGGACGATTAGCCTAACAAATGGCGGTAAGGGCGTCGATTGCTGCGCGGCCCCCGGGTCCCGTGCGCTTGTCCCCTCTTCTTAAAGGAGTATAGACTCCGGCCGTCTTCAGACATGCCCAGGGGGGTAGTCATGGCTGATGTGACGCGGCGCGAGTTCCTGAAGGTGACTGGCGCGACGCTCGCGGGATCGAGTCTGGTTCTGCTGGGCTTCTCCCCGACCGCTGCGCTCGCCGAGGTGCGTGAATTCAAGCTGGCGCGAGCCACTGAGACGCGCAACACCTGTCCCTACTGCTCGGTCGCCTGTGGCGTACTGATGTACAGCCTCGGTGATCGCGCGAAGAATGCTCGCTCGAGCATCTTTCATATCGAGGGCGATCCGGACCACCCGGTGAATCGGGGCACACTCTGCCCCAAGGGTGCGGCGCTCATCGATTTCATTCATAGTCCGAGGCGCCTGACGCATCCGCAATATCGGGCACCGGGCTCGGACCACTGGGAGCCGATCACCTGGGACGACGCGCTGGCACGCATCGCCAAGCTCATGAAGCAGGATCGCGATGCGAACTTCGTGGCGAAGACCCCGGAGGGCCTCACCGTCAACCGCTGGCTGACGACTGGCATGTTGGCAGCCTCTGCCAGCAGCAACGAAGTCGGCTACCTCACGCACAAGGTCATCCGCCCCCTCGGCATCCTCGCATTCGATAACCAAGCGCGTGTGTGACACGGCCCGACGGTGGCAGGTCTTGCCCCGACGTTTGGCCGTGGAGCGATGACGAATCACTGGGTCGACATCAAGAATGCCGACATCGTTCTCATCATGGGTGGCAACGCCGCGGAAGCGCACCCTTGCGGCTTCAAGTGGGTCACCGAGGCCAAGGCGCACAACAAGGCACGCCTGATCGTCGTTGATCCGCGCTTCACACGCTCCGCCTCGGTGGCGGATGTCTATGTGCCGATCCGCACCGGTACCGACATCGTCTTCCTCGGCGCGGTGATGAACTATCTCCTCACCGAGGACAAGATCCAGCACGAGTACGTCAAGAACTACACGGACATGAGCTTCCTCGTGCGCGAGGACTTCGCCTTCGCCGATGGGCTCTACTCCGGCTACAACGCCGAAAAACACAATTACGACAAATCGAGCTGGGAATATGAGATCGGCGCCGATGGCTACGCCAAGGTCGATCCCGAGTTGCAGCACCCGCGTTGCGTGTACCAACTCATGAAGCGGCACTATGCGCGCTATACACCCGAGATGGTCGAGCGCGTCTGCGGCACGCCGAAGGAGAAGTTCCTGCAGGTGTGCGAGATGATCGGCTCGACTTCGACCCCGACGCGCGCCATGACCGTCATGTACGCACTCGGCTGGACCCAGCACTCGGTAGGCTCGCAGATGATCCGTGCCGGCGCCATGATGCAGCTGCTGCTCGGCAACATCGGCGTCTCCGGTGGCGGCATGAATGCCCTGCGCGGCCATTCCAACATCCAGGGACTCACGGACCTCGGGCTCATGTCCAACCTGCTGCCGGGCTATCTCACGCTCCCCGGCGAGAAGGAGCAGGAATACGATAAGTACATCGCCGCGCGCGCCTTCAAGCCGCTGCGGCCCAACGCACTGAGCTACTGGCAGAACTACAACAAGTTCTACGTCAGCCTCATGAAGGCGTGGTGGGGCGATGCAGCCACGGCCGAGAACCACTGGGGGTACGACTACCTGCCCAAGCTCGACAAGGGCTACGACATGCTGCAGGGCTTCGAGTTGATGAGCCAGGGCAAGATGAACGGTTACATCTGCCAGGGCTTCAATCCGCTCGCGGCTGCCCCGAACAAGGCGAAGATGAATGCGAACCTGGCGAAGCTCAAATTCCTCGTGGTGATGGACCCGCTCGCGACCGAGACGAGCGAGTTCTGGCGCAATTTCGGCGAGCACAACGAGGTTGATCCGGCCAAGATCGCGACCGAGGTGTTCCGGCTGCCAACCACCTGCTTCGCAGAAGAGGACGGCGCGCTCGTGAACTCCGGGCGGTGGCTGCAGTGGCACTGGAAGGGTGCCGAGCCGCCGGGGCAGGCGCGCAGCGATCTGCAGATCATGGGCGAGCTCTTCACGCGGCTGCGGGCGCTCTACAAGAGCGAGGGGGGTGCCTACCCCGATCCGATCGTGAATCTGTCCTGGCCTTACGCAGTCCCGAATAGCCCAAGTCCTGATGAGCTCGCCAAGGAATATTCGGGGCGGGCACTGAAGGATCTACCTGACCCGAAGAACCCCGCACAGATCGCGCGTAAAGCAGGCGAGCAGCTCGCCGGGTTCGCAGAGCTGCGCGATGACGGCACTACCCTCTCGGGATGCTGGATTTATTGCGGTGCATGGGGGCCGGGCGGCAACCTCATGGCGAGACGCGATAATTCCGATCCCACCGGCATCGGCCAGACACTCAACTGGGCCTTTGCCTGGCCGGCCAACCGGCGCGTCATGTACAACCGCGCCTCCTGCGATACGAACGGCAAGCCCTTCAACCCGAGCCGCAAGCTCATCGCCTGGAACGGTACGGCGTGGGGCGGCGCGGATGTGCCGGACTACAAGCTCGATGAGGATCCTGCTCTCGGGATGGGACCTTTCATCATGAACGCCGATGGCGTGGGCCGCTTCTTCGCGCGCGGCGCCATGGCGGAGGGCCCATTCCCCGAGCATTACGAGCCGTTCGAGACGCCGCTCGCCACCAACCCGCTCAGTCCGGGGAAAGCGGAGACGCTCAATAACCCCGCGGCGCGGGTCTTCAAGGACGATCGCGAGGCCTTCGGCAAGGTCGCGCAGTTTCCCCACATCGCCACGACCTACCGCCTCACGGAGCACTTCCATTTCTGGACCCAGCACTCGCGCATGAATGCCATCGTGCAGCCGCAGCAGTTCGTCGAGATCGGCGAGGTGCTCGCCAAGGAGATCGGCATCGCGGGCGGAGAGCAGGTGAAGGTGTCCTCCAACCGCGGCTACATCAAGGCGGTGGCGGTGGTCACCAAACGTCTGCGGACGCTCACCGTCGATGGCAAAGCCGTGCACACCGTGGGGATCCCGATCCATGCGGGGTTCACCGGTCTCACGAAGCCGGGGTTCCTCACCAACACGCTCACCCCGGTGGTCGGTGACGCCAATTCGCAGACACCGGAATTCAAGTCCTTCCTCGTGAAGGTCGAGAAGGTGTGAGATGCCGCTGCAATCACTCGACATCATCCGGCGCTCGGCGACCACCAGTCCCTCACCGGAGGTACGCGGTGCGTACGCGGGCACGGTGGCGAAGCTCATCGACACCACCAAGTGCATCGGCTGCAAGGCCTGTCAGGTCGCGTGCATGGAGTGGAACGATCTGCGGGATGAGGTCGGCAGCAACTTCGGCAGCTACCAGAATCCCGCAGACCTGACCGACCGCTCGTGGACACTGATGCGCTTCTCGGAGTACGAGAATCCCAAGGGGGATCTCGAATGGCTGATCCGCAAGGACGGCTGCATGCACTGCGCCGACCCGGGCTGCCTCAAGGCCTGCCCGTCCCCCGGCGCCATCGTGCAGTACTCCAACGGCATCGTGGACTTCCAGGAGGAAAACTGCATCGGCTGCGGCTACTGCGTGACGGCCTGCCCCTTCGACATCCCACGCATCTCCAAGCGGGACAACAAGGCCTACAAATGCACGCTGTGCTCCGATCGCGTCGCGGTCGGGATGGAGCCCGCCTGCATCAAGGCCTGTCCGACCGGAGCGCTGGTCTTCGGCACCAAGGAAGACATGCAGGAGCACGCGGCCGAGCGCATCGAGGACCTCAAATCGCGCGGCTTCGAGAAGGCGGGCCTGTACGATCCGCCCGGTGTCGGTGGCACGCACGTGATGTACGTACTCCACCACGCCGACCAACCCGGGCTGTACGCAGGTCTCGTGGCTGATCCGCACATCAGTCTGCTGGTGCGCGTGTGGAAGGGCCGCACCAAGCCACTGGCACTCGCGATCATGGCGCTCACGGCACTCGCGGGCTTCTTCCACTTCGTGCGCGTCGGGCGCAACGAAGTCGATGAGCGCGACGAGGAGGCAGCGCGCGCGAGTCTCGAGGCAAGTCGTAAACCGGAGATGCGTACATGAACGATCTTCGCGGCCGGGACACGCTGCTGCGTTACAGCGCCGGTGTACGCACCAACCACTGGCTGAACGCAATCTGCTTCGTGCTCGCGGCGCTCTCCGGCCTGGCCCTGTTCCATCCGGCGCTTTTCTGGCTCAGCAACCTCTTCGGCGGCGGCCCATGGACGCGTATCCTCCATCCGTTCCTGGGCCTCGTGATGCTGCTGTTATTCCTCGCTTTGTCCGCACGGGTCTGGGACGAAAACCGCTTTGCAGCGGGCGACTGGCAATGGCTGCGTCAGTGGCGCGACGTGGTCAACAACCGTGAAGAGCGGCTGCCGGAAGTCGGCCGCTACAACGGCGGACAGAAGCTCGTGTTCTTCGTGGTCGTTGGCTGCCTGGTTGTGCTCTTCGTCACGGGCTTGCCAATGTGGCGCAGCTACTTCACCCTCCCGGCCACGATCGTGCGCCCCGCCGCGGTGCTGCACGCCATCAGCGCCCTGGTGCTCATTTGCACGATCCTGGTGCACATCTACGCGGGCTTCTGGGTGCGTGGCTCGATGCACGCCATGCTTCGCGGCACCGTCACACCGGGCTGGGCCTGGAAGCATCACCGAACCTGGTTGCGCCAGGTCACGCATGCCTCGCATCCTCGAACCGGGTCAGATTGAAGCCCTCGCCCACGAGGCGTTTCCACGCGTTCGATTGCCGGAGCGCTCCGGGCCATTCGCCGCCCGCGCCCTGCGCTTGCGACAGCTCGCCGCCCGGGGAGCGATCGGCCACGCGATCGGCGACTACCTGCGGCTGATGGCCGCGCTGGCCGAGGCGCAGGCCGCGACGCTCGCCACACTGGATCCGTCCCTTCCGACACTAGCCGAGCTCGAGCGCGCACGCACGCACCGCATGCCATCCATCGAAGCGCGCGGTTGGCCACGGGAGCCTGCATGGCGCATGCTCGCCGCGCAGCTGAGCGATCAGGTTGCGGCGACCGCGGACATCCCCGAGAGCGCTCGCCATGAGCTATCCGAGGTCAGCGCCCTGCCGCCCGAATGGCTCGAGGCCCAGGCCGATGCAATTCTCGCCGATCGGCGTGGCGAGATTGAGCTGGCCGCGGCGCCGTTCGTCATGGCGGCGCTGCAGACCTGGTGGGTGGCTCTGGCCAGCCGCCTGACCGAGGAGGTCGTGCCGGCTCTCGAGGTCCCGGGGGTATGTCCGACGTGTGGCACGCTGCCCGTCGCCAGCATCGTGCGGGCTGATCGACGCTCGCAGGGTTATCGTTACCTGCACTGTGCCCTGTGCGCCACCGAATGGCATCTGGTGCGGGTGAGGTGCAGCCATTGTCAGAGCACCGAGGGAATCGCCCAGCATTCGATCGAAACCGGTCCGGAAGCGATCCGCGCCGAGTCTTGCGAGCGGTGCCACACCTACCGCAAGATCCTCTACCAGGAGAAGGATGTGAGCGTCGAGCCGGTGGCTGACGACCTCGCCAGCCTGGCGCTCGATCTGCTGATGGGCGAGGCGGGCTACCACCGCGGCAGCACCAATCCGCTGCTGTGGCAGTAACCCGGCTCTGGTAGTAAGCGCCCCGCTCGAACCTCACCGCTCCGCAGATGCTCTGGGAAAAGGTGCCGCGTGTCCGGCCGATAGCCCCATGTCCGCAGGCGAGAAGGTCCAACTGCCGTCCCAGGCGCGGCTCACCGATCTGCCTTCGGTCGATCGGCTGTTGCGGTCTGCACCGCTGCAGGCCCTCATCGCCCGCTGTGGCCGCACTGCCGTGGTTACCGCATTGCGTGCCCACCTTGCGCAACTGCGCGGCGCGGCCCGCGCCGGGACGCTCGAGCAGCGCGGTCTCACTGAGCTTGCCATCGCGGAGGTGCTGAACGCGCAGCTGGTTCTCGCCAGCCGGCCCGCGCTGCGGCCCGTGTTCAACCTGAGCGGGACCGTGCTGCACACCAACCTCGGGCGGGCTCTCATGCCTGCACAAGCCGTAGCCGCGGTGGTCGAGGCGATGAGCTCACCCGTGAACCTCGAATACGATCTCAGCTCTGGAGGTCGCGGCGAGCGCGACAGCCTCATCGAAGGAGCCTTATGCGAGCTGACCGGCGCCGCCGCAGCACTGGTCGTCAACAACAACGCAGCCGCTGTGCTGCTCTTATTGAGCGGGCTGGCCCACCGCCGCGAAGTGATCGTCTCACGCGGGGAGCTCATCGAGATCGGCGGCTCCTTCCGTCTGCCCGACATCATGCGCCGCGCGGGTGTGCGGCTGATCGAGGTCGGCACCACCAATCGTACCCATCTGCGAGACTACACACAGGCGCTCGGTCCGCGCACGGCGCTTGTGATGAAAGTGCACGCCAGCAACTATGCCATCAGCGGATTCACCGCTAGTGTGCCGGTGGCGGAGCTGGTGGAGCTCGGCCGCGCACGCGGCATTGCGGTTGCCGTGGATCTCGGCAGCGGCTCGCTCGTGGATCTGCGTCGCTGGGGGTTGCCCGCCGAACCGACGGTGCACGAGGCCATCGCTGCGGGCGCGGATCTTGTCAGCTTCAGCGGCGATAAGCTGCTTGGTGGTCCGCAAGCCGGTCTGCTGGTCGGCCGGCAGGACCTGATCGAGCGATTGCGCCGCGATCCACTGCGGCGTGCGCTGCGGGTCGGAAAGATGACCCTTGCAGCACTCGAGGCAGTCCTCACCTTATATCGTGCGCCGGAGTTTCTGGCCGAGCGGCTCACGACCCTGCGCCTGTTGACGCGGCCGGTGGCCCAGCTCGAGGCGCAGGCCGCGCGCGTGGGCCCGGAGCTGCAGCGCGCGCTCGGTGAGCGCTACCAGGTGGCCGCTTCACCCCTGCTCAGTCAGGTGGGTAGTGGCGCGCAGCCAATGGAGCGCCTGCCGAGTTACGGGTTGGCCGTCCATCCCGTAAAGAGCAAGCACGCGAGTCTGAGGCGGCTCGAGGAGGCGCTGCGCCTGCTGCCGCGTCCCGTCATCGCCCGCATCTCCGACGGTGCGCTCTGGCTCGATGTGCGCTGCCTCGAGCCGCAGGACGAACCGCAATTCCTGCAGCAGCTCGCGATGCTGCGCGTGGTGATGTGCGGTCCCGCCTCATGATCATCGGCACCGCCGGTCATATCGATCATGGCAAGACCACCCTGGTGCGCGCGCTCACCGGGGTCGACACGGACCGGCTGCCGGAAGAGAAGGTGCGCGGCATCTCGATCGAGCTCGGTTATGCCTATAGCCGGCTCGCGAACGGAGAGGTGCTCGGGTTCATCGACGTACCAGGCCACGAGCGGCTGGTGCACACCATGCTGGCCGGCGCGTGCGGCATTGATTTCGCGCTGCTCGTCATCGCGGCGGACGATGGCGTCATGCCGCAGACTCACGAGCATCTCGCGATCCTCGAGCTGCTAGGTATATCCGCTGGAGCGATCGCACTCACCAAGGTCGACCGCGTCGATCGCGGACGCGTGCGCGAGGCCGAGGCCGAAGCGCGCGCCGCACTGGCCGGCGGCGCGCTGTGCCACGCGCCACTTTTTGCGGTCGATGGGACCGCCGCCGATCATGCCGGGACCCGGGCGCTGCGGCATCATCTCCACGAGATGGCTCTCGGCATGGGCGCCCGCCCTGCCGAGGGGCTCTTCCGCCTCGCGGTGGATCGCGTGTTCACGCTCCGGGGACAGGGAACCGTGGCAACAGGTACCGTCTTCTCAGGAAGCGTGCGCGCTGGTGATACGGTGTCGCTGATGCCGGCCGGACGGCTCTTGCGCGTGCGCAGCATCCATGCGCAACAGCGCGCGGTGGAGGTGGGCCGCGCAGGCGAGCGCTGTGCGCTGAATCTCACGGGCGCGGACAAGGAGGCCCTGACGAGGGGCGACTGGCTGGCGGATCCGCAAGCGCTGACGCCTTCCCTGCGCGTCGATGTGCGGCTCGTGCTTCTGTCGCACGGGAAGGGAGCGTGGCGTACCTGGTCACCGGTGCACGTGCATCTCGGGACCGCTCACCGGGTGGCTCACCTCGTGCCGCTCGATGCGGCAGAGCTCCTCCCGGGGGCATCGGCACTGGTACAACTCGTGTTTGCCACCCCGTTTTGCGCAACTGCGGGCGATCGCTTCATCGTGCGCGATGCCCAAGGGAGGCAGACCATCGGCGGGGGACGGGTACTGGACCCCGCCGCACCCGAGCGCCGTCGCCGCTCGCCCGAGCGGCTCGCCGTGCTCGGCGCGATCGAGCGTATGTTGGCCGGCGAAGGGGTCGCGCCGCTCATCCAGCGCGCAACCTTCGGTGCGCGGACCTCGGATCTGGTGCGGCTGTGCGGCCGTCCGGCCGGAGCGCTGCCCCTGCCCGCGAGCGCGATCACGATCGAGGCGGGAAGCGAGCAGTTTCTGCTCCTGCCCTCGCGTTGGCATGCGCTGCGCCTGGAGGTGCTGCAGGTCCTGCGAGGCTTTCACGACGAGGTGCCGGATGAGCCTGGGGTCGATGCCGGCAGACTCCGTCGCATGAGCTTTCCTGACATCCCGGCCGCACTGTGGCGCTCGCTGCTCGGCGGACTCGAGGCCGACGGTGAGCTCTGCTCGAATGGCCCATGGCTGCATCTGCCCGGTCATCGCTCGCAGCTCTCGCGCGAGGACGAGGAGCTTCTGCTGCGGCTGCAGCCGCTGCTCGCGGCGGGTGGCTTCGACCCGCCCTGGGTGCGCGATCTTGCCACCACCGTGCGCGAGCCGCAGGAGCGCGTGCGCGCGGTGCTGCGCAAGCAACTCAGACAGGGCGGCGTTTACCAGATCGTGCGCGACCTGTTCTACGATCGCGGGCGGATCGGCGAACTGGCCGCGATCGTCCAGGCCTGCTCGAGCGAGCGCGGCGCTGTAAGCGCCGGGCAGTTCCGCGATGCGATCGGGTTGGGTCGCAAGCGTGCCATTCAGATCCTGGAGTTCTTCGACCGCGTCGGCTACACGCGGCGCGTACGCGATGGGCATGTATTACGGAAGGCACCCGTACCCGGCGGTGCGACTGGGCTTCA
This sequence comes from Steroidobacteraceae bacterium, assembly GCA_035495655.1. Lineage (GTDB taxonomy): Bacteria > Pseudomonadota > Gammaproteobacteria > Steroidobacterales > Steroidobacteraceae > 13-2-20CM-66-19. The sequence continues at coordinate 802 of DATJFM010000129.1, read as the reverse complement.
AACCCAGGAGGGGGCGCCAGACGTTCCCTGGTAGGTTCGACTCCTGCTGCCTTCCGCCATCTTCCTCAGGGCGCCGACGGAGTCTACATGCCGGCCTGATGCAAGGCCGGCCGCTCCAGCTCCGCCGGCCACACCTGGCGGATGTGCCCGTAAAGGAACGCGGTGGTGAGGCCGAACAGCAGCATGCCGTTCAACGCTTCGAGCGCGCCCATGAGGCGCCAGTGCGGTGCGAGGACGAGCTCGGTGTGCCCATAGGCAGTCATGGCATTCAGTGAGTAGAGCATCGCCATGCGTCCATCCGGCAGCGCGCCGACAGCGCGGAAGGCGGCGGCCCATAGCGACGCCTCGAAGCCGAGCAACAGGATCGCGAGCAGCGCCGTCACTCCCATCACGAACACGAAGATGGGGAAGAATTGCCGCCCGGCGCGGATATGCCTGATCAAGCGCACCATGCGCACGTTGATGAGAGCAAGGCCGATCACGTGCAGCACGAGAGTCAGCACGATCAGCGGCAGCGCCCACGCCCAGTTTCCGTCCCAGCTCATGGCGTCAGACATTGCGAACCCCTCCCCGATGTTGTGACGGCGTGAGTCTGCGGCGGCCGCCTCACTCCTGCCGCGCAGGCGGAAACTCAATCAGCGTCGCATGAGATAAGAAAAGATGGAGCGGGCTAACGGGTTCGAACCGTCGACCTGTACCTTGGCAAGGTACCGCTCTACCAACTGAGCTAAGCCCGCGTCCTTATGAAGAGCGCGAAATTCTATGTACACCCCTTGGGAAGTCAAGGCGAGTCCCCTGGCGA
>DATJFM010000128.1:0-5691 GCA_035495655.1 Steroidobacteraceae bacterium | reverse complement strand
TCGGCAAACTCGCGCGGCGGGACTCCTGGGTCGCGCGTGCGGGCAGAAACTGGGTCGGCGATGCGAAGCCGCCGAGCACACCGGCGTCGATGAGCGGCGTGAGCCGGGCGCTGAGCGCGTCCGCTGCAGCGAGCGCCGATTCGCGATCCGCAGAGGAGACAACGACCATATAACGTACGTCCGGCGCTCCTGCGTCAGCGCGCAATCGCTCATCGAGCTGCATGTCGGCGGCGCTGATGGGGCTCAGCGAAGCAAGCTCGCGGCTGAAGAGGGTACCGCGATGCAGATAGAGGAGCGCCGCCGCAAGCAACGCAATGCCAACGAGCACTCCCCGCGCCCGTCGCATTCGGCCGGCGAGGCGCTCGAGAACCTCTCCCGCCGCCTTCAGATCGCGCGCCTTCGCAGTGCGCGGCACCCAGACCGGGAGCACGAAGCGCGTCACCAGCGCCGCGGCGATGAGCCCGGCAATGGAGTACAGCCCGAGCTGCGCGAGCCCCGTGATTGCGGAAGGTACCAGCACGGCGAAGCCGCAGATGGAGGTGAGTACTCCGAGGCGAAGGGTTGGCCAGACGGCGCGGCGAAAGTCGTTCGCCCGCTGGATGAAGAAATAAATGGCGTAGTCGACCGACTCGCCAATCAGAGTCACACCGAAACCGAGAGTCAAACCGTGAACCGCCGGGAACCCGAGTGCCACGGCCGCCACCCCGGCGAGCGCGCCCGAGGCGACCGGAACGAGTGTCATGGCCAGCACCGTAAATGAGCGATACACCGCCAGCAGCAACCCCGCGATGCACACGGCACTGATCGCAGAGAGCCGCCACACCTGGCTTTTGATCGTCGCGCGGGAGGCGACAGCAAATACCGGCGGCCCAGTCAGAGTGAGGGTGAGCATCGCGCGCTGCGCAGGGGCGAGTACCGCGCGCGCCGCCTGGAAGCTGCCTCGCAGCGCCGCGAGCGCCGCCTGCTGCCCATCGATATCCCCGCCGCTCGCGCGGGTGTGCGCGAGGATCAGAGCCCGTGCGCCATCGGGCGAGCTCCACACCCCGGCGGTGGTATGCGGGGCGTGACTCGCATCGAGCGATTCGACGATGGCGAGCGTCTCGAGCGTCGGATCGCGCAGGAACAGCGGCTTCATCAGCGGTCCTGCCGGGGAAGCCAGCACGTCCAGCCCCTCGGCGATAGCTTCGTGGAGTCCGGCGGCGGTGAAGCGCTCCGGCGTGACGCGCGCGCTCAGCAGATACCGGTGCTCGAAGAGGAACGCGCGATCGCGCTGCAGCTGCGCCTCATCGCCGTTGTCGATTGCGATGAAGGAAGGATTCGTCCGCAATCGCTGCGCCATGTAGCGCGAAACCTGCGCGCGCATGCCGGCATCGCCGCCGGAAATCGCGGCGATGACGAGGTGAGCGGCCGGACCGGCGTTGAGCTGCTCGACGAGCAGGCGCTGCGTCGCGGTTGCCCGCCGTGGCAGGAATGCGGAAAGGTCGGTGCTGTAGTGGGCGTGGGCAACTATGACGGTAGCGATGCCCGCACACAGTAACCAGATCGTGCCCGCAACGACGGCACGGCTCATGGGGCGAGATCAGCCCCGATAGTAAGCGTGGAGCTGTCGCCATCGCTCTGATGGATCTCCACGGTGCGAACGCGGTCATGAGCGCCGGAGATGAGGATATGCCGCACGCTGCGCCGGAGCAGGGGATCGATGGGTGTCAGCTCGAGCGTCCACTGGTCGAGATTGCCACTGAAGTGCACCGTGAAGTAACGCTCGAGCGCGGCGCGATCGCCTGCGAGTGTGGCACGGAGGCTCTCGATGAAAGGCGCGGCCTGCGGGAAATCCTGCAGCGCGACGCTGCGCCGCCGATGACCCCGCTCCACCGTGAGCATGCCGTTCTCGAGCCGCAGGTCCTCCGCGCGCGGCTCGAGCGTGCGCTTCTCGAGACGGTCCGGTGCGTCATACAGCAACTCGCCCGATGAGCGCAGCGGCTGATCGAGTATCGAGAGCCGCTGTACCTCGGTGAAGGCCACGTGCCCATGGCGTCGCGCGGAGAGACGCTGCAGCAGTTGCTCGAAGGCCGTCGGTTCAGTGGCGGCTTCGGCCGCCGCGCAGGGCAGCGGCCGCCCGCCGAGAGTCAGCATGCAGCCGAGTACCGCGCAGGCGAACGCCAGCTCACGCATCCGCTCCCCAGAAGTCATAGAAATTGAACCAATTGTAAGGCTCGCTGCGGCAGCACTCCTCGAGCAGCACCACATAGCGCTCGATGGCCGCGCGTACCGCGTGCTCGCGCGTGAGCGGCCCCGGTTGCGAGAAATCGGCGAGCGGCCGGAATATCACCTGGTAGCGATTGCCGCCGCGGTACAAGCCTGCCATGAAGATCACCGGGCGGCGCAGCGCCGCCGCAGCGCGCATCGGGCCCGTCGGAAACACCGTCGGCTCCCCGAGGAAGGACAGCCGCTCGCCGGGGCTATCGCCGAAGCTGCGGTCGGCAAGCATGCCGACAAACCTGCCTTCCTCCAGACAATCGCGCAGGCGCAGCATGCTGTCGAGCTCGCCGAGCGGGATGACTTCGGTACCACTCGATGGCGGGCCGAAGCCGAGGCGAAGCGCAAGTCTGCTCATGGAGCGGGTATACATTGCGAGCGCCACGCGCAGTCCCGGCTGACGTCGGCCGATGGCGCTCATCATCTCGAAGCTGCCAACGTGCGCGCCGAGCAGAAACGCCCCACGACCGCGCGTCAGCGCCGCGCGCATCAGCTCCTCGCCCTCGATCGAGATATCGAGCAGCTCGTAACGCCCGCGTGTCAGATACAGCCGGTCGAGCAGGGTGACGGCGAAGGCATACATTTGCCGATAGCGCTCGAGCAGCGTTGGCTCACGGCCGAGTGCCCGGCGCAGGTATTCGCGCCCGTGGCGACGTGCGCGCGGCGCGCACACGAAGAAGTAAGCGGCAATGAAATACAGTAGCGCGCGCGCCACCGGCCGGCCGAGACGTAGCGCGAGGAACATCATCATATCGAGCAACAGCGCGCTGCCGCGCTCGGGCTCGATCGTCCATTGGGCCGCGGCCGCGCGCTGCGCACAATCCGCACGCTGCGCAGCATCCGCACGCTCGGCGCCGTCGGTTGCCGGCGGCACCGGCTCAGCGGAGCGCGCGGAGATGCCGCGCGGCGCGCATGAGGTCTCAATCGGCTCGTGAGTCATCGGGAACCAACACTGCACGGGCGACCGGCTCGCCGGCCCGCAGCACGCTGAAGCGGATCGAGCCGTTGGGCAGCCGCTCGTGTCCCAGAGTCAGAGTTTCTCCGGCATGTACCGGACGTACGAACTTCGCTGCACCGATACGCCAGTGACCCGCGCCCGGGCCACTTTCCACCACGCGCACGATCTCATCGAGCAGTACTACCCCTGGAAGCACGGGTGCACCGGGGAAGTGTCCGGCGAGCGCGGGGTGGCCTGCGGCTATGGTGAGCGTGGTCTGCTGTTCCATGAGAGTGCTCAGGCGCTGGTGGGCTTCGCCTGTGCCGCCAGCGACCGGAGCGACGACAGCGGCAGTTTACCAGTGCTGTTGCGAGGCAGCCGCCGCACGAACAGCAGCGGTCGCGGCAGGAACACCGCATCGATGCGCTCGCGCAGCGCCGTGAGCAGGCGCTCGGCATCGAGCGAGGGTGCGACGACGCATGCCGCCACACGCGTGACGCCGGTGTGCGTAGTGTGGGGCTCCTCGGGATGGAAGAACGCGCCATCCTCGACGCCCGGAATGGAATTGAGCTGGTGATTGAGGTAACCGAGTGAGCTGCGCTTGCCGGCGATATTGACGAGGTCCGACACGCGTCCATGCAGCATGAAGCTGTCCGCGCCCGTCATCTCCAGTACATCCTGGAGATGCGTAGGCTGCTCGATGTGTCCGCCACGCGCCCAGGTGCTTCCGCCGTCGGGCTCGAGCGAGACTCCCGGCCACAAGCGCCACTCGGCCGTTCGCGTGGGCTGGCGCACGGCGATCTGCCCGGTTTCGGTCGAACCATAGATCTCGAGCAACCGCGTCTGGAAGCGGCGCTCGGCTTCCGCGGCCAGCTGCTGCGAGAGCGGAGCGGTCGAGCACAGTATCAGGTCCACATGCGGCAGGGCGACGCCGGAGCCAAGGAGCGCACGCAGATGTACGGGAGTCGAAACGAGCGCGCGCGGGCATGGCAAGCGCTCGAGCGCCGCGGCGATATCCGCCGGATAGAAGGGGCGCTCCGCACATAGCGCGTGGCCATTGGCGAGCGGCAGCAGCACGCTCGCCTCGAGCCCATACATGTGTTGCGGCGGCACCGTCGCGAGGATGGTCCAGCGCACAGCGTCGCAGAGGTCCAACCGTCGTGCCTGCTCGCGCACACAGCCGATGAGACGCCCGAAGCTCTTGCGGTAAGGGAGCGGACTACCCGTAGAGCCGGAAGTGAACACATAGGCGAGGGCCCGCGCTGCATCGATCTGCGGCACTTCGATAGGTGGGGACGCACCCTGCGCTGCGCTTCCCGTGGGACCGCCGCGGGGATAGGTCATGCAAGGCAGCCCGTTACCGGAACCGCTCTCATCGGTGAGCCAGAGCGCATCGGACGCAAAGGCTGCGAGCTGCCGCAGCATCTGCGGGGCCTGGCTGGGGGGAAGCAGGCTCACCCGTCCGGAAAGGAGCGCCGCAGCGAGGCCGACCGTGAAGTGGTACCGATCCGCGCAGCCGTTCAGCACGTGCGTGCACGGTGGGAACGAACGTGCGAGCGCGCGCACATCGTTGAGGAACTGCGGCACGAGAATCGGCGCGCCGGCGCGGTAAGCGACCACCGCGTCGGGGGACTGATGCGCGATCAGCGGCAGCGTGGCCAGATCTCTACTTCGTCCGGTGCGCAGTAATGTAGTCGACCAGCTGGCGCAGGGAGCCGAAGATGCGCCCATTTTCCTCGCTGTCGGCACGCAGCTGTACTCCGTACTGCTTCGATACCACCAAGGCGATTTCGAGAATGTCGATCGAATCGAGCCCCAAGCCCTCGCCGTAGAGCGGCCGGTCCGGTGCGATTTCCGCAGGCGAAACCTCGAGGTTCAACGCCTGGACGATGAGGCCGGCCACCTCGGCGGTGAGCGCATCGAGCTGTGCGGCGGCAGAGGACTGCCGCAGGGAAGCAACTGGATCGGACATGGGACCTTAAGGCAACGCCTGAGTTGGCCCTCATTATACAAGCCGTACGGGGCTTCGCCGGAAGGCGTCGAGCGAGACTGTGCGTGTAGGCGAAAAACTGACGCGCGAGGTGTCCTCGGCCGACGACGGGCCGCGGCGAGGGTCCGGGAACTCAAAGGGGCTCGTCCAGCGCACCGCGCCGCGCCGCTTGCAGCGGGTGGTCGTGGAGTTATCTCCTGCCGATGACACTTCACCAAATGGTGAACTATCGGACAGAAGACACTAATCTCGCCGCTGTTGGCCACGGGGAGTCCGGCCGGGCTTCGGCCACCGGAAAGGCTCCTGGCGTGCCGATATGTGGCCCAGTCGGCCATTGCAGGGTCACAGACTCAGATAAGATATCCGCTCGCAGCGCGCAGGAGGCACAGATGTCGGTGAAGTCCACGATCACGGCGCAATTCCAACAGGTCGCCAAAGAACAGGACCGGATGCTTGCGCCGCTGTCGGATGATTTGAAGCTCGTACAATCGGGGCTGGATTCACTCAG
>DATJFM010000127.1:0-77005 GCA_035495655.1 Steroidobacteraceae bacterium | reverse complement strand
GACCTATTCGGCGTTCTGCACCTGCTCGCGCATCTGCTCGATGATCACCTTCATGTCCACCGCGGCGCGCGTGGTCTCGAGGTCCTGAGATTTCGAAGACAGTGTGTTGGCTTCGCGATTGAGCTCCTGCATGAGGAAATCCAGGCGCCGACCGGCCGGCTCGCTGCCGGCAATCACCCGCCGCACCTCCGCGACGTGTCCGTTGAGGCGTTCGAGCTCCTCGTCCACATCGAGCCGTTGCAGCAGCAGCGCGAGCTCCTGCTCGATGCGCTCGCGCTCGACGCTCGCCCCGAGCTCAGCGAGGCGCTCATCGAGCCGCGCGCGCACGCGCGCGTGCACTTCCGGCAGCCGTTCGCGTACCCCGGTGACGAGCGCCTCGAGTGCGGTACAGCGCTGCTCGAGCAGCTCGCGCAACCGCGCACCTTCGCGCGCGCGGGCTGCCACCAGCTCTTCCAGCGTCGCACCGAATACCGCATACGCCACGGCGAGCAGCTGCTCGCCACTGGCACCGTCCTCGCGCAGCACTCCCGGCCAGCGCAGCACATCCAGTGCGTTCACGTTGGCCGCTTGGCGCAGCGAGCGGCTCACCACCTCCACCGCAGCGAGCAGGCGCTCGAGGGCGGCCGCGTCCACCTCGAGCGGCGTCGCTGCGCCCTGCGGACGGCGGTAGCTGAGTGTGCAGTCGACCTTACCGCGGCGCAGCTGGCGGGTGAGGCGTGTGCGCAGCTCGCCTTCGGCGGCGCGCAGCTCATCGGGAAGTCGGAAGCCGGCCTCGAGAAAGCGGTGGTTGACGCTGCGCAGCTCGCACACCAGCGTACCCCACGTGCCGGTGCTCTCGCGGCGTGCGAAGCCGGTCATGCTTGCGATCATGCTGGCATTCGTCACAGGTGATATAAAGCGCCAACAAGTCTAACAGAGGCACGGAATTTCTCTTGCGGGTCGAATACGCAGAGATCAGCCTGCTGGGCGGGCGCGAGGAGAACCAGGATCGGGTCGCCGCAGTCGTGGCCGAGCACGCGGCGCTGCTGCTCGTGGTCGATGGCATGGGCGGACATGCCGATGGCGCCAGGGCCGCGCACGTGACGCAGCAGGTAATCCTCGAAGCCTTCGCGCATTCGCAGCAACCGCTCATCGACCCGCTTGGCTTCCTGCACCTGACGCTCGGGCGGGCGCACGAGGAGGTCGTGCGGCTCGGGCGCAAGCTGCCGCTCGAGCAGCGGCCGCGCGCGACCTGCGCGCTGTGTCTGGTGCAGCAGCGGGCAAGCTGGTGGGCGCACGTGGGCGACAGCCGCCTCTATCACGTGCGCCGCGGCACGCTGGTGACGCGCAGCCGCGATCACAGTCACGTCGAGCTGCTGCTGCGCGAAGGACTCATCAGTGCCGAGCAGGCGCAGACGCACCCGATGCGCAACTTCGTCGAGTGCTGCCTCGGTGGCGATCCGATCCTGCCCGACATGTCGCTCGGCCGGCGTCGACCGCTCGAGCCGGACGACGTGCTGCTGGTGTGCACGGATGGCCTGTGGGGCTCGCTCAAGGATGCGGAGATCGTCGCCGAGTTCAGCAGCGGCGGCGCGCTGCGCGAGAAGTTGCTGGCACTCGGCGAGCGCTCGGTGAAGCGCGCCGGCAGCGCAAGTGACAACACCTCGGCCGCGGCGCTGCGCTGGCTCGGGGAGTAGGAGAGCTGTCCATGGCGAGGCCTTCAGGACGCGCCCCCGATGCACTGCGGCGCGTGAGCTTCGAACGTCGCCACGCCAAGCATGCCGAAGGCGCGGTGCTCATCGGATTCGGTGACACGCAGGTGCTGTGCACCGCGAGCGTCGAGGACTCGGTGCCCGCGTTCCTGCGCGGCAAGGGTCAGGGCTGGATCACCGCCGAGTACGGCATGCTGCCGCGCGCCACGCACACCCGCACCGCGCGCGAGGCGGCGCGCGGCCGCCAGAGCGGACGCACGCAGGAGATCCAGCGACTGATCGGGCGCTCGTTGCGCGCGGTCGCAAACCTGCGCGCGCTCGGGGAGCGCACCATCACGCTCGACTGCGATGTGCTGCAGGCCGATGGCGGTACGCGCACCGCCGCCATTACCGGCGGCTATGTTGCGCTGTGGCAGGCGTGCGAGCAGCTGGTGAAGGCTCAGCTCATCGCAGCAAGTCCGCTGCACGGCCAGGTCGCGGCCGTGTCCGTGGGCATAGTGGGAGGTGTCCCGGTGCTCGACCTCGATTACGCGGAGGATTCGCAGGCGGAGACCGACATGAATGTGGTCATGAACAACGGCGGCGCCTTCATCGAGGTGCAGGGAACCGCCGAGGGGCACGCCTTCAGACGTCACGAGCTCGATGCGCTGCTCAACCTCGCTGCTGCGGGGATCGCGGAGCTCTTCGCGCTGCAGAGCGAGGCGTTGCTCGCGCCGTGACGCGCGCGGTCGTTGCCAGCGCCAACCCGGGGAAGCTGCGCGAGTTTGCGGCACTGCTCGCGCCGCTGCGCCTGCAGCTCGTTCCGCAGGCGCAGTTCGGCATCCGCCCGGCCATCGAAAGCGGCACCACGTTCCTGGAGAATGCGCTGCTCAAGGCGCGCCACGCCGCGCACCATGCGCACCTCGCGGCACTCGCCGATGACTCCGGAATCGAGGTGGACGCACTCGGTGGGCGCCCCGGTGTGCACTCGGCTCGCTTTGCAGCGGAGGAGGCGAGCGATGAAGAGAACCTGAGGCACCTGCTCGCCGAGCTGCACGATGTGCCCGATGGCTTTCGCCAGGCACGCTACCAGTGCGTCATCGTCTTTCTGCGCCATGCAGGCGATCACGTGCCGCTCATTGCGCAGGGAACCTGGCAGGGGAGCATCGCGCATGCACCGCGCGGTCGCGGTGGCTTCGGCTACGACCCGGTGTTCGTGCCCGCGGGCGAGCAGTGCACCGCCGCAGAGCTCCCGAGCGCACAGAAAAATGCCGTGAGCCACCGCGGCCAGGCGTTGCGTAAGCTCGTCGCGATGCTCGATTCGGGCGGTTATATTCGCGAGCCATGAAGCGCGGACGCCTGTTCGTCATCGCAGCGCCCTCGGGTGCTGGCAAGACCTCGCTGGTGAAGGCACTGCTCGAGGGCGATCCGACGCTGCGCCTCTCGGTGTCGCACACCACCCGCAAGCTGCGCGAGACCGAGCGGGAGGGGCGCGAGTACCACTTCGTGTCGGTAGCCGATTTCGAGCGCCGGCGAGCGGCGGGCGAATTCCTCGAGCATGCGCAGGTGTTCGGCAACCTCTATGGCACCTCGCGCGCCTACGTCGAGCGGCAGCTCGCCGACGGCCACGACGTGGTGCTGGAGATCGACTGGCAGGGTGCACAGCAGGTGCGGCGCGCCCTGCCGCGGTGCGTGAGCGTCTTCATCCTGCCGCCCTCGCGCGCGGCGCTGCGCGAGCGGCTCGCGCTGCGTGCGACCGATACGCCGGAGGTGATCGAGCGACGTCTCGCCGAGGCGGCCGGCGACATGAGCCATTACCTCGAGTTCGATTATGTGGTGGTGAACGATGATTTCGCGCGCGCCGTGGCGGATCTCAGGCGCATCCTCGCCGGGCGGGCGGCCGGCCTCAGGAGCGACAGGCCGCAGCTCGCACCGCTCCTCAAAGACCTGCTGGCACCCGCCTGAGGCTGGCCCGCGAGCCGGGTTTTATCTTATAGTTAGGGATCCTGTGTACCCCAGGCGGGGTACGTCCAATCAAGCTGACACCGATGGCCCGAATCACCGTAGAAGACTGCCTGCAGAACGTCGACAACCTGTTCCAGCTGGTGCTGCTCGCCGCGCAGCGTGCGCGGCGCCTGGCCAATGGCGCGGAAGCCACGCTGCCGCTCGAGAACGACAAGCCGACGGTGCTCGCGTTGCGCGAGATCGCCGCCGGCAACATCACGGCCGAGATGCTGCGTGAGCCCGAGCCGGCGCCCGAGCCGGTCGTCCCCGACGCGGATAACCAGTCGACCTTCCGCGCGCCGCAGTTCGGCCTCGGAGACTGACGCGGCGGCCTGAGTGGAGTACGCGTCTTCGCTCCTGGGATTACTGCCCGGCGGAAGACGCACTCCGGGACTGAAAGAGCTGCTCGGCACGGTCGGCAGCTACCTGCCACCCGAGCAGGTAGGCCGTATTCGCGAGGCAGCCGAATTCGGCACCTCGGTACATCGCGGCCAGAAGCGCCTCTCCGGTGAGCCGTTCATTGCGCACCCGGTGGCGGCCGCCGCGATCCTCGCCGACCTGCACCTCGATGCCGACACCATCGTGGCGGCCATCCTGCACGATGTCATCGAGGACACACCCACACCGAAGGACCAGCTGGTAGACCGCTTCGGTGCTGTCGTGGCCGAGATCGTCGACGGCGTCACCAAGCTCGATCAGATCAAGTTCAAGAGCCGCGAGGAGGCGCAGGCGGAATCGTTCCGCAAGATGCTGCTCGCGATGGTGCGCGACCTGCGCGTCATCCTGGTGAAGCTCGCCGACCGCACCCACAACATGCGCACCATCGAGGCCATGGCTCCCGCGCGGCGGCGGGCGATCGCGCGCGAGACGCTCGAGATCTACGCACCGATCGCCGAAAGGCTCGGCCTCTACAACATGAAGCTCGAGCTCGAGGATCTCGGGTTCAAGGCGCTCTACCCGCGCCGCTACCAGGTGCTCGAGCGCGCGCTGCGCCGCGCGCGCGGCAACCAGAAGGAGTTCCTGAAGAAGATCGACCAGCAGCTGAACGCCGCGCTGCTGAAGGCGGAGATCTCCGCGCACGTCGAGACGCGCGAGAAGCACCTCTACAGCATCTACCGCAAGATGCGCCGCAAACGCGCGCTGCTCGGCGAGATCGTGGACGTCTACGGCCTGCGCATCATCGTCGACCGCCCGGACACCTGCTACCGCGCGCTCGGCGTCGTGCATTCCGTGTTCAAGCCGATGCCCGGGCGCTTCAAGGATTACATCGCCATCCCGCGCGCCAACGGCTACCAGTCGCTTCACACCACGCTGTTCGGTCCGAACGGCGTGCCGATCGAGGCGCAGATTCGCACCGGCGACATGCACCGCGTGGCGGAGGCCGGCATCGCCGCGCACTGGAAATACAAGGCGGGCGGAGATTCCGGCTCCATGCAGCAGGAGCGCACGCGCGAGTGGCTCTCGAACCTCGTGTCGCTGCAGGAAGCTGGCAACTCGGAGGAGTTTCTCGAGAGCGTCAAGGTCGATCTGTTCCCCGACAAGGTGTACGTGTTCACTCCGAAAGGACAGATCCTGCGCCTGCCCTCGGGAGCGACCGTGGTGGACTTCGCCTATGCCGTGCATACCGACATCGGTAACCGCTGCGTCGCCGCCAAGGTCGACCGGCGGCTGACACCGCTGCGCACCGTGCTGCGCAACGGCCAGACGGTCGAGATCATCACCGCCAAGGGCGCGGCTCCGAATCCTTCCTGGGTCAACTTCGTCGCCACCGCCAAGGCCCGCACCGCCATTCGCCATTACCTGAAAGGGCTGCGCCGCACCGAGGCGATCGCGCTCGGCGCTAAGCTGCTCGCGCAGGCGCTCGGGGAGTTCTCGCTGTCGCTCGATGATGTGAGCGAGGAAGTGCGCCGCGCCGCGCTCGGGGAGCTCGGCCTCAAGGACCTCGATGAGCTGTATGAAAAAATCGGTCTCGGTGAGCGCCTGGCCCCGCTGGTGGCACGACGGCTGCTGCCGGCCGCGTCGGCCGGCAGTGGTCCGGGCGGTCTCGCGCCGCTGGCTATCGCGGGCACCGAGGGGCTGCTCGTGACCTATGCGCGCTGCTGCTTCCCGATACCCTACGATCCGATCTTCGCCTTCCTGTCCGCGGGCCGCGGCGTCGTGATCCACCGCGAGAACTGCGTAAACGTCGAGGATTACCGCAAGCATCCGGAGAAGTGGCTGCCGGTGAGCTGGCAGACCTCGCCCGATCGCCTGTTCTCCTCCGAGATCCGCATCTACGTAGTCAACCGCACGGGTGTGCTCGCGGCGGTGGCCGCTGCGATCGCCAGCACCGAAACCAACATCGACCACGTCTCCATCGACGAGCAGGACAGCGATACCGCGGTGCTCACCTTCGAGCTGCGCGTGCGCGAGCGGCGCCACCTCGCCCGCCTGGTGCGCATCATTCGCCGCATGCCGGATGTCACGCGGGTCACCCGCACCATCGCCGCTCACGCCCGCAGCGACGGCCACGTCACCCGCACGGATCCCGACGGCGATGGCGAGGACGCGGGCGATGAGCACGGCTGAGCGACCCGACCACCACCTCCAGAGGAGCGCGCCATGAGCCGCCAGAGTATCCACACCGAACGCGCGCCGCAGGCGATCGGCACCTATTCGCAGGCCGTGCGCGCCGGGAACACCGTGTACCTTTCCGGCCAGGTGCCGTTCGACCCGGCAACGATGCAGCTGGTGAGCGGCGGCTTCGAGGCGCAGGTGCGGCGCGTGTTCGAAAATCTCAAGGCGGTGGCGGAGGCGGCCGGAGGATCGTTGGCGCAGGCGGTGAAGTTCACCATCTTCCTCACCGACCTTGGCAACTTCGCCAAGGTGAACGAGATCATGGCGCTCTACTGCGACAAGCCCTATCCGGCGCGCTCGACCATCGGTGTGGCTGCGCTGCCGCGTGGAGCGCAGGTCGAGATCGAGTGCGTCCTGCACCTCGGCTGAAACGCTCGCCACCCCCCGCTCCCGCGAGCGCGCCGCCCCTCGGGGAGCGGCCGGTGACCGCGCTCCGTGGCGTCGGTGCGGCACTTGCCGAGCGGCTGTCCCGGCTCGGCATCACGCGCGTCGCCGACCTCTTGTTCCTGCTGCCGCTGCGCTACGAGGATCGCACGCAGATCACTCCGATCGGGGCGCTGCTCCCGGGCACGCGCGCAGCGGTGGAGGGTGAGATCCAGCTCACCGAGGTCGCTTACCGTGGCCGGCGGCAGCTGCTGACGCGCATCTCCGATGGCTCCGGCATGCTGACGCTGCGCTTCTTCTATTTCTCCGCCAGCCAGCAGCACAACCTCGCGCGCGGCATTCGGCTGCGCTGCTTCGGCGAGGTGCGGCGCGGGCCGCTCGGACTCGAGATGGTGCACCCGGAGTACCGCCGGCTGCGCGAGCCGGGCACGGCGCTCGAGGAGACGCTCACGCCCATCTATCCGCTCACCGAGGGAGTGCCGCAGGGACGGCTGCGCGCGCTCATCGCAGAAGCGCTGCGCCTCCTCGAGCACACCGGTCCCGCGGACCTCCTGGCGGAACTGCAGCTGGCGCCCGGAATGCCGGCACTGCGGGCAGCGCTCGAGTACCTGCATGCGCCACCGCGCGGGTCGCAGCTCGCCGAGCTCGCCGCCGGACGCCATCCCGCGCAGCGCCGGCTCGCCTTCGAGGAGCTGCTCGCGCACCATCTTGCGCTGAAACTGCGCAAGCGCGCGTTGCGCACCGATCCCGCGCCGCCGCTCCTCGATGGCGCGCACCTCGCGCGGCGTTTTCTCGCCGCACTCCCGTTCAAGCTCACCGGTGCACAGGCGCGCGCGCTCGCCGACGCCGAGAGGGATCTCGCGGCGAGCACCCCGATGGTGCGCCTGCTGCAGGGCGATGTAGGCTGCGGCAAGACCGTGGTGGCAGCCGCGGCCGCAGCCCGCGCCGCCGGCAGTGGGGCGCAGGCCGCACTCATGGCGCCGACCGAGCTGCTAGCCGAGCAGCACTGGCGCAACTTCCGCGACTGGTTCGCCCCGCTCGGGGAAGACGTGGCGCTGCTGTCGGGCACGCTTCCGGCGCGCACGCGCCGCAGCGCGCTCGAAGCTATCGCGGCGGGCAACATTCGCGTGGTGGTCGGCACCCACGCTCTGTTCCAGGAAGGCATCGAGTTCGCGAACCTGGCGCTCGTGATCGTGGATGAGCAGCACCGCTTCGGCGTGCAACAGCGCCTGCGGCTCTCCGAGAAGGGCCAACGCGCTGGGCAGCTGCCGCACCAGCTCATCATGACCGCGACCCCTATTCCTCGCACGCTCGCCATGACCGCATACGCAGACCTCGACATCTCGGTGATCGATGAGCTGCCACCGGGGCGCACCCCGGTGCACACCGTGGTGGTACCGGAGCAGCGCCGCGCGGAGGTGGTGACGCGCATCGTCGAGGCCTGCCGCGCCGGCCGCCAGGCGTACTGGGTGTGTCCGCTGATCGATGTGTCCGAGGAGCTGCGTGCACAGGCAGCGGAGGATACTGCCGCGCGGCTCGCCGCCGCACTTCCGGGGGTCAAGGTCGGGCTGGTGCATGGACGCATGCCCGCCGCGGCGCGTGATGCGGCCATGCTCGCGTTCAAAGCCGCACGGCTGCAGCTGCTGGTGGCGACGACGGTGATCGAGGTCGGCGTGGATGTGCCGAACGCGACCCTGATGGTCATCGAGAACGCCGAGCGCATGGGCCTCGCGCAGCTGCATCAGCTGCGCGGACGAGTGGGCCGTGGGAGTGGCGCGAGCAGCTGCGTGCTGCTGTACCGCGCACCGCTTTCGGCGCTGGCGCGCGAGCGGCTGAAGGTGATCCGCGAAAGTGCCGATGGGTTCGAGATCGCACGTCGTGACCTGGAGTTGCGCGGACCCGGCGAGCTCCTCGGCACCCGCCAGACCGGTCTTGCGCAGCTGCGCGTCGCCGATCTGATGCGCGATGCCGATCTGTTGCCGCGCGTGCAGCAAAGCGCCGAGCGGCTGCTCGAGCGGCACCCCGAGCGCATCGTGGCGCTCGCGGCGCGCTGGGTAGGCGGGGGCGAGCGCTACGGTCGCGTCGGCTGAGCAACCGGCGCGTGTGCTAACGTTCCATACATGGTTGCAGTCTCGCCGGAGTTGGAAGCGGCGCCCCGATATCCCGAGGCTCCGCTGTCGCATCGCCTCGCGCGCCGGCTCACCGAGTACGCGCACCTCATGCGGCTCGACCGGCCGATCGGTACGTGGCTGCTGCTGTGGCCGGCGCTGTGGGCGCTGTGGGTCGCAGGCGAGGGACGTCCGGATCCGCTGGTGCTCATCGTATTCGTGGTTGGCGTAGCCGTGATGCGCGCCGCTGGCTGCGTCATCAACGACTTCGCCGATCGCGATATCGATCCACACGTGCGCCGCACGCGCGACCGGCCGCTCGCTGCGCGGCGCGTATCCCCGAGCGAGGCGCTGACACTGTTTGCGCTGCTCATCCTCATCGCGCTATGGCTGGTCACGCGCCTCAACCCACTCACGGTGAAGCTCGCCGTCATCGGCGCGCTGCTCACGGTCTCCTACCCGTTCGTGAAGCGCGTCTTCCCGATGCCGCAGCTGTATCTCGGCATCTCCTTCGGCGGCTGGAGCGTTCCCATGGCCTTCGCGGCACAGACCTCCGTGCTGCCGCGGGTGTGCTGGTTGCTGTACATCGCCGCGGTCATCTGGGCGGCGATCTACGACACGATCTACGCCATGATCGACCGCGAGGATGATCTGCGGATCGCCGTGAAGTCGAGCGCCATCCTGTTCGCCGATATGGACCGCTTCCTCATCGGCGCCATGCAGCTGATGATGCTGGGCGCGCTCGTGCTCGCGGGCCGCAGCATGCACTTCGGCAGCTGGTATCAGGGGGGAGTGCTCGCGGCGGCGGCGCTGTTCGCCTGGCAGCAGTGGCTGATCCGCAAGCGCGAACCGGCCGGCTGCCTGCGCGCCTTCCTCAACAACCAGTACGTGGGACTCGTGGTGTTCGTCGGCATTCTTCTCGAGTACACCTACGCTGCCTGAAGCGCAGCCCATGGACACCTACAAGAACCAGCGCTTTGCTGCGCGCCTGCGCTTTGCGGTACGTGGTTTCGCCCATGCGATACGCAGCGAAGCGAGTCTGCGGCTGCAGGCAGTCGCGGGCGCGGCGGCGTTGCTCGCGCTGCTCGCGCTGCGGCCCGCCGCGGTGTGGTGGGCGCTGGTGCTGCTCGCGAGCGCGGCGGTGGTGGCGGCGGAGCTCTTCAATACCGCCATCGAGCACCTCGCGGACGTGCTGCATCCGCAGCAGAGCCCGGGCGTGCGCGTGGTGAAGGATTGCGCGGCCGCGGCTGTGCTGGTCGCGGTGCTCGGCGCGCTTGGCGTGGCGGCGGCATTCCTGGCGCACCTGCTGTGGCCCGCGCCGTGAGGCTCCCTGGACAACTATTGAGCAATTGTCGACTTACCCAGATGCCCGCCGTTGACAGGCTTTGCGTCTCTCGGGCATGGTCGCGCCGGGAGAGGACGGCATAGAGCGTGGCGAGACCCATGGCATCGGTCGCAACCGCTGCGGCTGCAATCCGGCACGACTGGTCGCTCGAGGAGGTGCGTGCGCTCTTCGCGCTGCCCTTCATGGATCTCATCCTGCATGCGCAGCGCGTGCACCGTGCTTACCACGTGCCGAATGCGGTGCAGATGAGCACGCTGCTCTCCATCAAGACCGGCGCCTGCCCGGAGGACTGCGCCTACTGTCCGCAGAGCGTGCATTACCAGACCGGGGTCGGCCGCGAGGCGCTCATGGAGGTGGCGGCGGTGCGTGAGTGCGCCGCGCGTGCCAAGGCGGCGGGGGCGACGCGCTTCTGCATGGGCGCGGCCTATCGAGCCCCCAAGCCGCGCGATCTGGCAGTCATCGTGGAGATGATCCGCGCGGTGCGCGAGCTGGGACTGGAAAGCTGCGCGACGCTCGGCATGCTGAGCCCGCAGCAGGCGAGACAGCTGAAGCGGGCCGGCCTCGACTTCTACAACCACAACCTCGACACTTCGGCTGAGTTCTACGGCGAGATCATCCGCACGCGAACCTATCAGCAGCGGCTCGACACGCTCGCCGCGGTGCGCGCTGCGGGACTCAAGGTGTGCTGCGGCGGCATCATCGGCATGGGCGAGTCCGTGGACGACCGCGCCGAGCTCCTGCGCACGCTCGCCAACCTGCCCGAGCATCCCGAGAGCGTGCCCATCAACCGCCTGGTGAAGGTTGCGGGCACACCGCTCGCCGATGCGCCCGAGGTGGATGCCTTCGACTTCGTGCGCACCTGTGCCGTGGCACGGGTACTGATGCCGCGCGCACACGTGCGACTGTCCGCCGGGCGCGAGGACATGAGCGATGAGCTGCAGGCGCTGTGCTTCCTCGCCGGCGTCAATTCCATCTTCTACGGGGAGAAGCTGCTCACCACCGGTAACCCCGACGTGGCGCGCGACCAGGCGCTGCTCAAACGGCTCGGGCTCACACCGCTTCCCCATGAAGCGGCAAGCGTC
The DNA here is from genome assembly GCA_035495655.1 of Steroidobacteraceae bacterium. Classification (GTDB taxonomy): domain Bacteria; phylum Pseudomonadota; class Gammaproteobacteria; order Steroidobacterales; family Steroidobacteraceae; genus 13-2-20CM-66-19. The sequence continues at coordinate 65,796 of DATJFM010000127.1, read as the reverse complement.
GACGCTTGAGGGGGCGCTCGCGCAGCTGGAAGCGGCACAGCTGCGCCGCGTGCGCGTCACGGTCGCACACCGCGCAGCGAGCAGACGCAGTCTGACACTCGCGGGCGGCCGCGAGCTCATCGACTTCAGCAGCAACGACTACCTCGGCCTCGCGCGCCACCCCGCGCTTGCCGACGCCATGGCCAGGTGCGCGGCCGAGAGCGGTGCCGGCAGCGGCGCCTCGCACCTCGTCACCGGCCACGGTGAGGAGCACGAGCAGCTCGAGAAGGAGCTCGCCGCCTTCACCGGCCGCGAGCGGGCGCTGCTGTTCTCGACCGGCTACATGGCGAACCTCGCGGTGATCAGCTCGCTCGCCGGGCGCAGCGAGCGGGTACTGCTCGACCGGCTCTCGCATGCCTCGCTCATCGATGGGGCACGGCTCTCGGGCGCAACGCTCGCGCGTTACGCGCACGCCGATGCGGATGCGGCAGCGAGGCTGCTCGACGCCGATCCGGGCCGGACCGCGCTGCTCGCCACCGATGGGGTGTTCAGCATGGACGGCGATCTCGCGCCGTTGCCAGAGCTCGCGCGCTGCGCGCGGGCGCACGATGCGTGGCTGCTGCTCGATGATGCTCACGGACTCGGAGTTCTCGGGACTCACGGCGGAGGGGTGCTCGAGCACTTCGCACTCGGGAGCGACGAGGTGCCGATACTCGTCGGAACGCTCGGCAAGGCTTTCGGCTGCTTCGGCGCCTTCGTCGCCGGCAGTGCCGCACTCATAGAGTTCCTGATTCAGAGGGCGCGTACCTATCTCTATACGACGGCGCTGCCGCAGCCAGTCGCTGCCGCAGCGCGCGCGGCACTCGAGCTCATCCGACGAGAGCACCGGCGGCGCGAGCGTTTGCTGGCTCTCGTTAGCCGCTTTCGTGACGCCGCACGCGCGGCGGGTGTGCCGCTCGCCAGTTCAGCGACTCCCATACAGCCGGTGCTTCTCGGCAGCGCCGGGGCGGCGCTCGCAGCACAGCGCGCACTCGCCGCCGCGGGATACTGGGTGGTCGCGATACGTCCGCCAACGGTACCGGCGGGAAGCGCACGGCTGCGCGTCACGCTGTGCGCGACCCACACCGACGCGCAGGTCGATGGACTCGCAGAGCAGCTCGGGCGCGCTTGCCCCGCCGCGCGCGGCGCCTGAGCCATGGGCGGCGCGCTCTATCACGAAATCTGCGGCAGCGGTGCAGCGGGCGATCTCGTGCTGCTGCACGGCTGGAGTCTCAACCTCAGGGTGTGGGATGGTCTGGTACGGCTGCTCGCGCCACGCTTCCGTATCATCGCCATCGATCTCCCGGGCCACGGGCGCAGCGACTGGGATCCACGCGCAAGCACCCCCGCGGCGCAAGCCTGGCGGGTGCACGAGACGCTCGCTCCGCTCACCGAGCGCTATGCGCTCCTCGGCTGGTCCCTCGGCGGTCAGCTGGCGCTCGATCTCGCCGCAGCGCTCCCGGCCGGCATCGAGCGGCTCGCGCTCATCGCCACGACTCCGAAATTCCTCAAATCTGCCAACTGGCGCTGCGGCACTCCACGGCCGCTGCTCGCCCGGCTGGTTCACCGCCTGCACTCCGAGGGCGAGCGTGCCGTCAGTGATTTCCTTGCGCTGCTGGCCAGCGGCAGCGCCCCGCACACCGCGGCGCGCGTGCGCTCTAAACTGCGCGCAGCGCTGCGCACGCACGGCACGGCCTGCCCGGAGGCACTTACCGCCGGACTCGCGCGGCTACGGGATGGGGATCTGCGACGCGCGCTGCCGATGGTGCGCGTGCCGGCGCTCGTGGTCGCCGGCCAGCGAGACCGCATCATCCGGCCCACCGCGGTGCGCGCGCTCGCGCATGCGCTTCCCGATGCGCGCTATCTGGAGGTCGCCGGTGCAGCGCATGCGCCTTTCCTCTCGCACCCGGTGCAGTTCGCGCGTGAGCTGAGTCGGTTCCTGCATGCTTGAGGAACCGGGCGCTTTCCGTCTCGACCGTGCGCGGCTGCGCGCCTCCTTCGAGCGCGCGAGCGCGAGCTACGATGGCTCCTCGAGCCTGCAGGCGCGCATCGCGGCTGAGCTGCTCGAGCGGCTCGAGGTGTTCCGCTTCACGCCCGGCGCCGTGCTCGATCTCGGCAGCGGCACGGGCCGCGTGACGCGTGCGCTCAAGCGCCGCTTCCCGCGCGCGCGGGTCGTCGCGCTCGACATCGCTCCCGGCATGCTACGCGAGGCACGCCGGCACCAGTTGCCATGGCGGCGCTTCGATCGGGTGTGCGGCGATGCGTTGCGGCTCCCGCTGAAGGACGGCAGCGTCGATCTGATCTTCAGCAACCTGATGCTGCAGTGGTGCGAGCCGCTCGCCGTCACGCTCGCCGAGGTGCGGCGCGTGCTGAAATCGAGCGGCTTCTTCGCCTTCAGCACCTTCGGTCCCGGCACGCTGAATGAGCTGCGCAGCGCCTGGGCCGAGGCCGACCGGTACAACCACGTCAATCATTTCTCCGACATCCACGAGGTCGGCGACGCGCTCGTGCGCGCGGGTCTCATGGAGCCGGTGCTCGATGTGGATCACATCGAGGTCGGCTATCCGGATGTGCTCACTCTCATGCGCGACCTGAAGGCCATCGGCGCTCACAACGTCACCGCAGGGCGCCCGCGCGCGCTGTCCGGTCGCGGCCGGCTCGCGCGCGTCGAGCGCGCCTACGAGAGCTTTCGCCGCGAGGATCATCGCCTGCCGGCCACGTACGAGGTCATCTACGGCGCGAGCTGGGGGGCGGCGGGACGCCCAGCCGCGGCGGCCATCGAAGGTACGGCGCACATCGCTCCCGGATCCATTCGCCGCAAGCGACGAGCATGAGCACGCAGGGAATCTTCATCACGGGCACGGACACCGGCGTCGGCAAGACCGTCATCGCCTGCGCGCTCATACGCGCGCTGCGCCAGGAGGGCCGGCGCGTCGGTGTCATGAAGCCGGTGGCCTCCGGGTCGTTCCAGACGAGCGAGGGTCTGCGGAACTCCGATGCACTCGCCCTGATGGAGGCGGCCGGGCTCCCGGCGGAAGCCTATACCGAGGTGAACCCTTACTGCTTCCAACCCGCAATTTCGCCGCACATCGCGGCAGAAGCCGCCAAGATAACGGTAGATACCCACCTGATCCGAGCGAATTACCAGCGGCTTGCCGTCCAGGCCGACTGGGTCGTGGTCGAAGGGGCGGGGGGCTGGCTGGCGCCGATCAATGAGCGCGAGACCATGGCCGATCTCGCGAAGGCTCTGTCCCTGCCGGTGCTGCTCGTGGTCGGGCTCAAGCTCGGCTGTCTCAACCACGCGCAGCTCAGCTGGCGTGCCGTGCGCGCGGACGGTGCGCGGCTCGTCGGCTGGGTCGCCAGCATGATCGATCCGCAGATGTCGCACGCCGCGGCGAATCTCGAGTCCCTCGAGCGGCTGCTCGGGGAGCGAGCGCTCGCACTCGTCCCCCACCTCGCGGATGGCGGCGTGCAATTCGTCCTCGCCCCGCCCGCCCCCGAGCTCGGTTCGCTCAGTGATAAGCTCCTGAAACGGCTTGAATAAAGATGTCCGAGCGCTACCATCGATCGCGCGTGGAAGCCGAGCCGCTGCGCATCGAGATCTGCCCCAACTGCTCACTCACCGTGAGCGGTGCGCGGGTTTTCTTCGGCATCGCTTGCATCGCTCCGTGCGGCATCGCTGCGATTCTCGCCCTCAAGGGATTCTGGCCGGTGCTGCCCTTTGCGGGATTGGAAATGGCGTTGCTCGGCTGGGCGCTCAGCGCTGGCCTGCAGCGGCGTTTCCACAGCCAGACGATCACCGTGACGGAGGCCGATGTCAGCATCGACACACGCGTGCGGGCGCGCTGCGAGCACGTCGTGTTCCCGAGGCATTGGGCGCAGGTTAAACTGCGCCGCCCTGCGGCACGCTTGCACCCGAGCCGGCTCACCATCGAGTCGCATGGCCGCCGGTGTGAGCTCGGCAGCTTCCTCACGGAAGAGGAGCGACGCGGACTGGCGCTGCGACTGCAGCGCGTAATCGGCCGCGTGAACGAATCGCCCTCCTGGCGCTAGAGGCAGCGCACGGCGGAGCGGGTTTGGCTTCCTGAAAAAGAACGCGCATCGCCTCGGAGCGGTGCGCTGCAAGGCACACTAACGATGATTCGCGAAAAGCTCGCTCACCTGACCCTGGCGCTCGCAGCGGCCGCCGCCCCACTCACGGCGCACGCCGAGCCGGGCTGGAGTCAGCTCAACCTGACGCCGGGCGTCACCCACATCAGCCGTGAGATCTACCACCTGCACATGCTGGTCTTCTGGATCTGCGTGGCGATCGGCGTCGTGGTGTTCGGCGTGATGATCTGGTCGATCGTCACCTACCGCAAATCCAAGGGTGCGGTCGCGGATGTGACTCTGGTGCACAACACCAAGGTGGAGGCCGTCTGGACGATCGTGCCGGTCATCATTCTGGTCGCCATGGCGGTGCCGGCGGCTAAGACGCTGGTGGAGATCGAGGACACCACCAAAACCGAGCTCACCGTGAAAGTGACCGGTTTTCAGTGGGGCTGGCAGTACGATTACCTCGACGATGGAGTGATGTACTTCTCGCGCCTCGACCACCGCTCCGACGCCGCGCGCGAGCTGCTCTCCGGCATCGATCCCAACACGGTCGAGCACTACCTGCTGAACGTCGACCACCCCTTCGTCGTGCCCGTCGACACCAAGGTGCGACTGCTGGTCACCGGGGCGGACGTCATCCACTCGTGGTGGATGCCGGCCTTCGGGGTGAAGAAGGACGCGATCCCGGGGTTCGTCAACGAGGCGTGGTTCAAGATCGACAAGGACAAGCCCGGGCTGTACCGCGGACAGTGCGCGGAGCTCTGCGGCCGCGACCACGGCTTCATGCCGATCGTGGTCGACGCGCGCTCCAAGGAAGACTTCGCCGCGTGGCTGAAGCAGAAGGCCGCCGAGCAGAAACAGGCAGCCACCCCGACCGCACCTGCCGCCGCGCCGGCCGCCCCCACCGCCGCAACTGAAGAGAAAGCGCCATGGCCGAAGTCCTGACACACGCCGAGCCGCACGACGAGCACGACCACAAGCCGCACGGCTGGCGGCGCTGGGTCTACTCGACCAACCATAAGGACATCGGCACGATGTACCTGGTCTTCGCGTGCCTGATGTTCTTCATCGGCGGCGGCGCGGCCATGCTGATCCGCCTCGAGCTGTTCAGTCCGGGACTGCAGTTCTTCGATCCGCAGTTCTTCAACTCGCTCACCACCATGCACGCCCTCATCATGATCTTCGGGGCGATCATGCCGGCGTGGACCGGACTCGCTAACTGGATGATTCCGATGCAGCTCGGCGCGCCCGACATGGCGCTGCCACGCCTCAATAACCTGAGCTTCTGGATCCTGCCGTTCGCCTTCACGCTGCTGCTTTCCACGTTCTTCGTGCCGGGAGGCGCACCCGCCGGCGGCTGGACCATGTACCCCCCGCTGATCCTGCAGACCGGCGCCGCCTTCCCCATGCTGATCTTTGCCGTCCACCTGATGGGCGCTTCCTCGATCCTCGGCGCCATCAACGTCATCGTGACCATCATGAACATGCGCGCACCGGGGATCACGCTGCTGCGGATGCCGCTGTTCGTGTGGACCTGGCTGATCACCGCGTATCTGCTGATCGCGGTGATGCCGGTGCTCGCCGGCGCGGTCACCATGCTGCTCACGGACCACTTCTTCGGCACCACCTTCTTCACCGCCGCCGGCGGAGGCGATCCGGTGATGTTCCAGCACATCTTCTGGTTCTTCGGGCACCCGGAGGTCTACATCCTCATCCTTCCGGCCTTCGGCATCGTCTCCGAGGTGATCCCGACCTTCTCGCGCAAGCCGCTGTTTGGCTACGAGGCCATGGTGTATGCGACCGCCTCGATCGCCTTCCTGTCATTCATCGTCTGGGCGCATCACATGTTCACGGTCGGCATGCCGCTCGCCGCGCAGCTGTTCTTCATGCTCTCGACCATGCTGATCGCGGTGCCGACCGGCGTGAAGGTGTTCAACTGGACGGCGACCATGTGGAAGGGGTCGCTGTCCTTCGAGCCACCGATGCTGTTCGCGCTCGCGTTCCTGTTCCTGTTCACCATCGGTGGCTTCTCGGGACTGATGCTCGCCATGGTGCCCGCGGACTACCAGTACCAGGACACCTACTTCGTGGTGGCGCACTTCCACTACGTGCTGGTGCCGGGGACCATCTTCGGCATCATGGCCGGGGTCTACTACTGGCTGCCGAAATGGACCGGCCACATGTACGACCTGAAGCTCGCGCGGTGGCACTTCTGGCTGTCCGCGATCTTCGTGAACGTGCTGTTCTTCCCGCAGCACTTCCTCGGCCTCGCCGGCATGCCGCGCCGCATTCCGGACTACGCCGTCCAGTTCACCGACTGGAACCGGGTGTCCTCGATTGGCGGCTTCGGCTTCGGTCTGGCGCAGCTGCTGCTGCCCTACATCGTGTGGAAGTGCGTGCGCGGCGGTGTCCCGGCCGGTGACCGCGCCTGGGAGGGCGCGCACGGCCTCGAGTGGGAGCTGTCCTCGCCGCCGCCGTTTCACTCCTGGACCACGCCGCCTTCGGATGCGGTGATCGCCCGCGGGGCGGAGCACTGATGAGCACCACCGGTGTCGCGGCCACCGAGCAGCGCCGGCGCGTGCGGCGCAGCGCGCTGCTGTGGGCGCTGATCGCCGCGGCGTTCTATTTCGGCTTCATCATCGTGGCACTGGTGCGCAGCGCGAAATGAGCGACCTGCGGCGCGCCAACCTCACCATGACCTGGAAGCTGCTGGCCATCGCCGCCGGCAGCTTCGCGTTCGGCTTTGCGCTCGTGCCGCTCTACAACGTACTGTGCTCGGTCACCGGCTACGGCGATCAGGCCAAGCTGCGCGAGCGGGTGAGCGTGGTCGAGCATCCGCAGCTCGACCGCACGGTGACGGTGGAATTCCTGGCGGACGTCGCCAGCGCCGGCACCTTCGAGTTCCGCCCCGTGGTGCGCACCGTCAAGGTGCACCCGGGGCAGCTGTTCACCGCGCAGTTCTACGCGCATAACCTCAGCGGCCGCGCCACGACCGCGCAGGCGGTGCCCAACATCGCACCGTCTGAGGTCGCGGCCTACTTCCACAAGACCGAGTGCTTCTGCTTCTCGCCGCAGCACTTCGCGCTGAACGAGGGGCGCGACATGCCGGTGCGTTTCATCATCGATCCCTCGCTCCCGCGGCATATCGACCTGATCACGCTTGCCTACACCTTCTACGACGAATCTGCACGCGTCACCGCGCGGCGCTAGAAAGCACATCGACATGGCCAACGCACACGCAACCGACAGCAACGCCTACTACATCCCACACGGCAGCCCCTGGCCAATCCGCGCATCCGTGGCGCTATTCGCCATGATGGCCGGTGCGGTCGGCTACCTCAACGACTGGGCCGGCGGCTGGATCTTCCTGCCGGGGATCGTGCTGCTCGCCTACATGTTCTTCGGCTGGTTCTCGACCGTCATCGGCGAGAACCAGCACGGCACCTACAACCTGCAGGTCGACCGCAGCTTCCGCATGGGGATGATGTGGTTCATCTTCTCCGAGGTCATGTTCTTCGGCGCGTTCTTCGGCGCGCTCTTCTACGCCCGGGTGCTCTCCGTGCCGTGGCTCGGCGGCGAGGGCGTGAAGGTGTTCACCAACTTCGTCCTCTGGCCGAACTTCGAGGCAACGTGGCCGACCAACGGACCGGCGCACGTCGGCGGCCTCGCCAACGGGCAATTCACACCCATGGCGCCGACGCCGATCCCCGCGATCAACACCGCCATCCTGCTCACGAGCGGGCTCACCGTCACCATTGCCCATCACGCGCTGCGCTCAGGGCACCGCGGGCGACTGGCGCTGTTCCTGGCGCTCACCTTCCTGCTCGGCTTCACCTTCGTCGGGCTTCAGGCGCACGAGTACGGCGAGGCCTACCGGGATCTGGGCCTGCGTCTCACGACCGGCATCTACGGCTCGACGTTTTTCATGCTCACCGGCTTCCACGGCCTGCACGTGACCATCGGCGCGATCATGCTGACGGTCATCTGGCTGCGGGTGCTGCGCGGGCATTTCACTCCCAACCGCCACTTCGCCTTCGAGGCGGTCGCCTGGTACTGGCACTTCGTCGACGTGGTGTGGCTCGGGCTGTTCATCTTCGTCTACTGGCTATAGCCACCCCGGCTGGGGGAGTAAACCGAGCTCCTGGCCCTCTACATTCAGGGCGGCGTGCCCGCGCCCTGCAGCGGGTGTGGCGAGATGAGACCGAAGTACCAGGCGATCATCAACAGCGCGAACAGCAGCAGCGATACCGCAATGCGCACCGTGAGCGCGCGCATGAGCCGCGCCGAATCCTGCGGCGTGCCCCGCGAGAGGTGGTACAGGCCGAGTCCCAGGCTGACGAAAATGCCGAGGAGACACGCCAGCACGAGCAGCCAGATGAGATGCTCCATGTACGCCAGTGAGTGTAGCGTGCGCAGGGGTCGGGGCAATTTGCCATGAGCGCCGCACCCGGCCCGGGCACTCGGCGGTTCGCTCCCGCGCTGGGTTTTACCCTGCTGGCGCTGCTGCTCATCGCGGCCTTCGTACGCCTGGGTCTATGGCAATGGCAGCGGGGCGAGCAGCGCCAGGCTGCAGCGGCCGGTTTTGCGCGCGGCGCCGCGCAGGTGCACGAGCTCGGCGCCGGCACGGGTCGTGAGCTGCCGCTCTACCAGCGGGTGAGCGTCGAGGGCGAGCTCGATGGCGCGCACCAGTTCCTGCTCGAGAACCGCAGCTTCGAGGGCCACCCCGGTTACGAAGTACTCACTCCGCTCATCCGTGCGGGTGCACCGGCGCTGCTCATCGACCGTGGCTGGGTGCCTTTTTCCGGGAGCCGTGCGCAGCTTCCGGAGGTTAGCCTGAGCGTGAGCGGCCGGGTGCAGCTCACCGGCCGCATCGCGCTGCTCCCCACTCCGGGACTGGCACTGGGACGTGCCGCGCCCGCGGCGCGCGGTCCCTGGCCGAGAGTCACCAGCTACCCGGACATGCCGCAGCTCGCCGCCGCGCTCGGCGCGCCGCTCGCACCGCGCATTCTGCTGCTCGATCCCGGAGCCCCCCTGGGTTATGTGCGCGACTGGCAGCTGCCCGGGGTTCCCCCGCTGCGGCATTTCTCGTACGCCATCCAGTGGTGGGCGTTCGCGTTGCTGACACTCGCACTGTGGGTGTTCCTGAGCCGCCGCCCGCAGCCGCCGGCTGCCGCATGAGCGCCGCCACGCCGGGCGAGCTGCGCGCACGCAACCTGCGAACGCTAGCGGCGCTCGCCGGGCTCTTCCTGCTGCCGCTCGTCATGGCGTTCTTCCTCTACTACGGCACGGGCTGGCGGCCGAGTGCGCACGTCAACCATGGCCAACTCATCACGCCCGCCCGGCCGCTGCCCGCGGTGGCGCTGCCACGCATCGACCTGCAGGGCACGGGCGCCGTGGGGACGCCGGCCGCGCCAGTGCCGGCATTCGGGAAAGGCTGGGCGCTCATCTACATCGGCGCCGGCGACTGCGATGCCTCCTGCCGCCGGGCACTGTATGTGATGCGCCAGACACGGCTGGGCCTCAACAACGACATGACACGCGTCGCTCGCGTATTACTCGTCAGCGGCGCCTGTTGCGATCGCGAGTTTCTCGCTCACGAGCACGCCGGACTCCAGGTGCTCGATGCGCGTGCGCCAGATGGGCAGCTGTTGCTTGCGCAGTTTCCGAGGGCGAACCGCGAGCATGCGCTTTTCATCGTCGATCCGCTCGGTAATCTCGTGATGAGCTACGATGCGCGCGAAAATCCGCGCGGGTTGCTCGAAGACCTGAAGAAGCTCCTCGCGCTCTCGAACATCGGCTGAGCGCCCATGACTTTGGCCCGCTGGATCCGCCGCCTGTGCATCCTGGGTGTACTGCTCTGTTATGGGGTCGTGGTGCTCGGAGCCTATGTGCGACTGACAGCGGCGGGCCTCGGCTGCCCCGACTGGCCGGGGTGCTACGGTCATCTGACACCCGCGGCGGCGCAGGCCGCCGACACTGCGACGGCTTTTCCCGGCCGGCCGCTCGAGCCCGGCAAGGCGTGGCGCGAAATGATCCATCGCTACGCGGTCGGCACGCTCAGCGTCATCATCATCGTCGTGACTGCGCTGGCGATCGTTGCCAGGCGCCAGGCTGGCGTGAGCCTGCCGCTCGCACTGGCACTTTTCGCCACACTGGTGATGCAGGCGCTGCTCGGCATGCTGACCGTCACCTGGCGGCTCAATCCGCTCATCGTCACGCTGCATCTGCTGTTCGGCATGACGACGCTCGCGCTCCTCTGGTGGCTGCTGCTGTCGCTCCCCCGCGGCTCGTGGAAGGCGAGTGCGCTGCATTACTCGCATAGCGGAAGCGGCGGCCCCGCGACGAAGTTGATGCTCGCGCGACGGCTCGCGCTCCTTGGACTGATTGCGCTCATCATCCAGATCGCGCTCGGCGGCTGGACCAGCAGCAACTACGCGGCGGTGGCCTGTCCCGACTTTCCTACCTGCCAGGGCGCCTGGTGGCCATACAGCGATTACCGCGACGCCTTCGTGCTCTGGCGCGGTCTCGGCATCAATTACGAAGGCGGGGTGCTCGGTAACCCGGCCCGCGTCGCCATTCACCTAACGCATCGCATCGGCGCCGCAGTTGCCGCCGCCGCGCTCGCGCTCGCCGCGCTGTTCGTGCTGCGGCAGCGTGCTCTGACCGGGGATCGCCGCTGGGCCTGGGCCGTGCTCGGTGCGCTCATCCTGCAGCTCACCATCGGCATCAGCATGGTGCTCGAGACCTTTCCACTGTCGCTCGCCACCGCACACACCGCCGGCGCGGCGCTGCTGCTGCTCGCGGCGCTTGCACTGGTACGGGCGCTCAGCCGCCCCTGAACCCGACTCGAAGGGTCGCCCGGCGCGTCGACCTGCCAACTCTCATTGCGTGCCGGCGCGTGCGCCGTGTCAGGCGTGAGGGTGCCCGCGCGATCTGCTAGGCTGACTCGGGACAAAGCCTGCTGCCGGCGATCACCGTGGCGACCTCACCGGAACCGAGCAAGACGCGCAATTTCATGGTCGCGCCGGATGAGCGGAGCCTCGCGGCGCGCGCGCCGGCGCCTTGGCGCCGCTACCTGGAGCTGACCAAACCCAAGGTCGTTGCGCTCATCACCTTTACCGCGATCGTCGGTACGCTGCTCGCGAGTCCCGGTCTGCCACCGCCGGGGGCATTGCTGTGGGGGAATATCGGCATCGCACTCGCCGCGGCATGCGCCGCCACCTTGAACCACGTGCTCGACCGGCGCATCGATGAGCAGATGGCGCGCACGCGCGCACGCCCGCTGCCGACCGGTCAGCTCACCGAACGTCAGGCGCTGTTGTTCGCCGCGGTGCTCGGTGTGACCGCCATGGCGATACTCGCCTTCCTGGTGAATCTGCTCACCGCATCGCTCACCTTTCTCTCGCTCATCGGCTACGCAGTGGTCTACACGGTGTGGCTGAAGCGCGCGACCTCACAGAACATCGTGATCGGCGGCGCCGCGGGAGCCGCGCCACCGGTGCTTGGATGGTCGGCAGTCACCGACAGCATCGACCCGAACGCGTTGCTGCTGTTCCTCATCATCTTCGTGTGGACGCCGCCGCATTTCTGGGCTCTCGCGATCGCACGTCGCGACGACTACGCCCGCGCCGGCATTCCGATGCTGCCCGTGACTCACGGGGTGGCGTACACGCGCCTGCAGGTGCTGCTCTATACGGTGCTGCTCACGGTGGTGACGCTCATGCCGTATCTCACGCGGATGAGCGGGCTTCTCTATCTCACCGCCGCGCTGGTGCTGAATGCCGGCTTCCTCTACTACGCGCTGGTGCTGAAAATCACGGCACGGGCGGAGCTGCCGATGCGGGTGTTTCATTTCTCGGTGACGTATCTCATGTGGCTGTTTGCAGCGCTCCTCGTCGATCACTACCTGCCGGCGCTGCGCGCCTGACTGCGCGCCTGAAAGTAAAGCGTTCCCGCGGGCAGCGCCATTACCGCTGAGCTAAGGTCAGCGGTTGATGTTCCCACGCGGCAGGTGGAGCATTCGCTGCCTCCACGGGACAGTGGAGTTCGGTGCGCAGGCACCGGCTTCCGGGAGAATGCCTTGAGCATCCATCAACACCGCGCCTTTGTGCTCGCCGCCGGGTTACTCGCCGGAGCCGCATGCGCCGCTGCGTTGGCGGCACCGGCCAACGTCGTCCCTGGAGACAGCGACATTCCCGTGCCGGTTTTCAGCGGCAGCACGCCGACCGTGGATGTGTTGTTCGACACCGGGCCGCTCACCGAAACCAAGGGGAGCATCACGGTGACTCTCGAGGAGTGGGCGGTCCACACGAGCCTCAATCCCAACGCCATCACCATCGGCTTCGACATCCTCACTTCCAACGTTCCGACCTCGCTCGATGCGACCTTGAAGGGCTATCACGGCCTCATGACCTCGGTCGAGTCGTGCGACCCCTTCACGATGGTGAGCGTGTGCGGTACACAAAGCGGTACGGTGTCGCGCTCTCCCGGCGCGGGTGAAATACTCACGTTCAACTCAATGGGCACGACGTCAATCCCGCCGCCCACTGGGGTGTCGACGAGCGTCAACGCGACCAACCTCTACGGAATCTTCACCAATGCGTCGGGGTTTACCAAGAATTCTCCGGTGACTCTGAAGGACGACGGCACGACTTTCAGTTTCACGGGCCTCGCCCCCACCGGGGGCACGAGCGTGCCGGAGCCGGCCACCTTCGGGTTGCTGGGACTCGGTCTGTTCGGCTCGGTGTTTGCGGGACGCAGACGCCGCGATCCGCCCGCGCGCACTTGAGACTCTAGGGCAGATCAAACACCAACACTTCGGCATCGGCCGCATCGCTCAGCATGAGCTGAGCAGGACCCGCCGTGCGCGCGCCATCTCCCATGGAAAGCCGTGCGCCATCGCAGGACAGGCTGCCGCGCGCCACCTGCAGCCACGCGCGCCTGCCCGCCGCTATGCGGAACTCGGTACGCTCCGCGCCATCGAGGAGGCCCGCGTAGATGCGCGCGTCCTGATGGATGAGCACCGCCCCCTCCTCACCGCGGGGCGCGGCGATGAGCCGCAGCCGGCCGCGCTTGTCGGCGGCGGTGAAGTGCTTCTGCTCGTAACCAGGTGGTAGCCGCAGCGCCTCGGGCAGCACCCAGATCTGCAGGAAATGAACCTCCTGCGTAGCAGACGGGTTGAACTCGCTGTGCGTCACGCCGGTGCCGGCGCTCATGCGCTGCACGTCACCGACGCGGATCACCGAGCCGTTGCCCATGGAATCCTTGTGCTCGAGCTCGCCGTCGAGAATGTACGTCACGATCTCCATGTCTCGGTGGCCGTGCTTGCTGAAGCCCTGCCCCGGCAGCACGCGATCGTCGTTGATGACCCGCAGCGGCCCGTAGGCCACCCACTCTGGATCGTAGTAGTCAGCGAACGAAAAAGTGTGAAAGCTCTTCAACCAGCCGTGATCGGCATGGCCGCGCTCTGTGCTGCGACGGATCTCCAGCATGCTGCGCTGCCTCTCAGCCGCCGCGTTTCAGCATCATCTGCCACGAGTACATGATCCGATCCTTCAGCAGCAGAATACCGGTGGAGCGATAGTTGTCGGCGTCCAGCTGCGCCAGGTGCTCTGCGCCGTGGTAACCGGACTCGTCGCAGCCGTAGACCGAGAGGATCGAAGGACCGATCACCGCGTAACGTCCCTGGAGTTTTCCGAACATCGCGTTCTCGAACGTCCATTTCACGCTTCCCCCTTGCGGCCCGGGAGGCTCGATCCAGTAAGCGTGCACGAACTCCACCGGCGGTGAGCTCAGCACCTTGAGCTTGCCCGACAGCAGCCAGCATTCCTGACGATGCGCAATCTCGGTCCGGCCGACGGCCTCGAGCTCCTGACCGTCGGCCCGCCAGAACGTCCCGGCGACACCCCACACGCCCGGCTCGAACAGATAGGTGTGCTTCACGCAGCCATTATGGCGCGCGTTGGGTTTTGGGGGTACGTTGCCTCGGGTAAAAAGCGCGGATGGAGATGGCTTTATGCTGGTGGAGCGCATCTGGTCGGGAAATTCCCTGCGCAACTTTCACTATCTCATCGCCTGTCCGCAGACGGGCGAGGCGCTTGCCGTCGACCCGCTCGAGTGGCGCATGTGCCTGACGGCCGCGGAGCGCAATGGCTGGGAGATCACCCAGATTCTCAACACCCACGAGCACAGCGATCACACCGGGGGCAATGCCGGCCTCAAGGGCGCAACCGAGGCGAAGGTGCTGGCACATGCAGGCGCCGCCGCGCGCATCGGTGGAGTCGACCGGGGTCTTGCCAAGGGGGATGTGATCAGGGTCGGCCGCACGGTCGAGCTCGAGTGCCTCGACACCCCCGGGCACACCATGGCGCACATCTGTTTGCTGTCGCGCACCGAGGAGCCGGCACTGTTCTGCGGCGACACGCTGTTCAACGCCGGGGCGGGCAACTGCTACAACGGCGGACGCCCGGAAGCGCTGTACGACACCTTCGTGAACCAGCTGGCGCGGCTGCCCGCGAGCACCCGTGTCTACCCGGGGCACGAATACCTGGCGCGAAATCTCGAGTTCACCCTCGATCGCGAACCGGGCAACCAGGATGCCGAGACGCTGCTCGGCACCGCGCGGCATCACGATCCGGCCGCGGCAACGGTGACGAGCATCGCTCAGGAGAAGCTCATCAACAGCTTCTTCCGGCTGCAGAATCCGCGCATCATCGCGCGGCTGCGCGAGGCGTTTCCCGACCTCGAGGAGCTGCCTGATGCACGCACCGTGTTCGTGAAGCTGCGCGAGCTGCGTAATCGCTGGTGAATCACCGCCGGGAGCGGCGTCGACGCCCGGGCAGGGCGCAACATCGCGCTGACCGCGCCCTACATGCACGATGCACGCTTCGCAACGCTGCCGGAGGTCCTCGAGCCCTACTCGAGACGCGGCGAACGCGTTGAGGCGCATCGCGGCACGCTAAATGCGCGCCTGCCGCGACGACCGCTCGAACCCGAGGAGCGTGCCGCGCTCGTCGCGTTTCTCCCGAGCCTGACGGACGGGTCCTTCGTACAGCGATTCGCTCGTGGCAGCCGCGACGAGGTGCAGAATGGCGATTCTGCGGGGCTCGCCGTACCTCCCGGCAGCTGAGCAGCAAGGAGGAATCGCGCTGGACGCTGCTTCCCGTTACGCTTAGGCCTCATGCACTCCACCTTCTACCGGCGCTGCTTCCAGATCGTGACGGCGGCGCTGCTGGGCTATGCGCTCTACAAGCTCCTCAATCCGCTCTTCGGCATGATCGGCTGGGCGGTGGTCCTCGCCTTCATCCTGCATCCGTTGCAGGTAAGGTTGGCGCGGCGCCTCAGGGGCCGCCGCTCGCTCTCCGCGGGCGTGCTCACCGTACTCGCGCCTTTTCTGGTGCTCGTGCCCATCTCAGTGCTCGGGGTGGTATTCGCAGGGCAGGTCGCGCGACTCATCCAGTACATGCGCGACCACAGCTCTCTTTTCTCCTACGCCGAGATCCTCGATGGCGCCGCGCGTATCCCGCTTCTCGGGCGCGCGGTCGACTGGACGCGCGAGAACGCCTCGGTCAGCGCCACGCAGGTGCAGGAGTGGATCACCGACAGCGTCCAGTCGGCGCTCAAGACCGCGGCGACCATGGGCGGGGACGTCGCGCTCGGTGTGTTCGGCACGCTGGTCGGATTTTTCATGATGCTGTTCATGCTGTTCTTCTTCCTGCGCGATGGCCGCAGCATCGTCATGGGGCTCACGCAGCTCATCCCGGCCGAGCCTCAGCGCCGCGCCCAGCTGCTCAAGTATCTGGGCGAGGTCACACGCGCAGTGGTTTTCGGCTCGGTGGCTACGGCGCTGATCCAGGGCGTCATCGTCGGCATCGGCTTCGCGCTGGTGGGCCTGCCGTCGGCGGTGGTCTGGGGGGTCATCGCCACCCTCGCCGCTTTCCTCCCCGCAGGGGCATCCATCGTGCTCATCCCCGCGGTGATCTACCTGGCCTTTCAGGGCCGCTGGGGCGCCACCATATTCCTTGCCTGCTGGATCGCCGTGCTGTGGATTGCGGAAAATCTCCTGCGTCCGATCCTCACTGCTCACCACGCAGAGGTGTCCACACTCGCGCTTTTCATCGGTGCGATCGGGGGCGCCGCGGCCTGGGGGATCCTCGGGCTGTTCATAGGGCCGGTGCTCCTGAGCTTCGTCGTCGCCCTGGTGCGTTTTGCGCAGGAAAGCGTGCCCGCGAACGCGTGAGGAAGCCTCGCCGCTCGCCCGGAGCAGATCTCTGAAGCCGAGCAAGACGCCGGCTTTCTCACTCGGGCTCTGCCGTAACCGCGGGTCTTTACACCGTATAGAATTCGCCCCCCATGGATTTATCGCCGATCCTCAATCCGCTGAACGACGCGCAGCGCGCCGCCGTCACCGCCCCGCTCGGGCCGGTGCTGGTGCTTGCGGGGGCAGGCAGCGGCAAGACGCGCGTGCTCACGCACCGCATCGCCTGGCTGATCCAGGCCGAGGGTGCCTCGCCGCACGGGATCCTGGCCGTCACCTTCACCAACAAGGCGGCCGGAGAGATGCGCGGGCGTGTGGAGCGGCTGCTCGGTGTCCCGGGCGGAGGGTTGTGGATCGGCACGTTCCACGGCATCGCCCACCGGCTGCTGCGTATCCACTGGCGCGAGGCCAAGCTCACCCAGGGTTTCCAGATCCTCGACTCCGAGGATCAGCAACGCCTCATCCGCAGGGTCCTCAAGGCCGCGGAGCTCGATGAGAGCCGCTGGGTGCCGCGCGAGCTGCAGTGGTTCATCAACAACAGCAAGGACGAGGGAAAGCGTCCGCAGCATCTCAAAGCGGGCAACGACCCGACCCTCGCGCAGCGGATCAAGCTGTATAGGGCGTACGAGGAGGCCTGCGCGCGCAACGGTGTCGTGGACTTTGCGGAGCTGCTGCTGCGGGCCTTCGAGCTGTGGCGCGATGATCCGCAGCTGCTCGAGCACTACCGCAGGCGCTTCCGGCACGTGCTCGTGGATGAGTTCCAGGATACGAACGCCATTCAGTACGCCTGGATGCGGCTGCTGGCCCCGCCGGTACAGGCTGCGAGCGATGCGGAGCGCGCACGCGCGAGCCATCCGTTCGTGGTGGGCGATGACGATCAGTCCATCTACCGCTTCCGCGGCGCCCGCGCCGAGAATCTGCAGCAGTTCCGTCGCGATTACCCGCAGGCGCGGCTCTTCCGCCTCGAGCAGAACTATCGCTCCACCTCCAATATTCTCGAAGCCGCCAACGGCCTGATCGCTCACAACGCGACTCGGCTCGGCAAGAACCTGTGGACGAGCGGTGCGCGCGGCGACCCCATTCGTCTCTACACGGCTTTCAACGAGCGCGACGAGGCGGAGTTCGTTACTCACCGCATCGGCGAGTACGTGTCACACGGCGGCGCCCGCCGCGAGATCGCCATTCTCTACCGCTCC
Source organism: Steroidobacteraceae bacterium (assembly GCA_035495655.1). GTDB lineage: Bacteria > Pseudomonadota > Gammaproteobacteria > Steroidobacterales > Steroidobacteraceae > 13-2-20CM-66-19. The sequence goes on along the minus strand of DATJFM010000127.1, from coordinate 48,231 downwards.
AATGCGCAGTCACGCGTGTTCGAAGAGGCGTTCCTCTCCGCGCGCGTGCCGTACCGCGTCTACGGCGGTCTGCGCTTCTTCGAGCGCGCGGAGATCAAGGACGCGCTCGCCTACCTGCGCCTGATCGCCAACCGCCGTGATGACGCCTCCTTCGAGCGCGTGGTCAATCTGCCGACGCGCGGCATCGGTGCCAAGAGCCTCGAAGTGCTGCGCGAGGCGGCGCGCGGCGCCGGCAGCTCGCTGTGGGAAGCGGCCGCGGCCTGTAGCGGCGGGAGCGCGCTCGGACCCAAAGCCGCTGCAGCGGTGCACGGCTTCATGGAGCTCATCGAGCGGCTCGCCCGGGACACCGCAACCCTCGCGCTGCACGAGCAGGTCGACAACGTGCTCAAGGCGAGCGGGCTGCTCGAGCACTACCGGCGCGAGAAGGCCGACCGGGGCGAGGCGCGGGTGGAGAACCTCGATGAGCTGGTGAGCGCCGCGCGCGGCTTCGCGCCCGAGGGCAGCGAGCTTGGTCCCCTCGAGGCGTTTCTCGCCCACGCCGCGCTCGAGTCCGGCGAAGGCCAGGCGCAGGAGTGGGAAGACTGCGTGCAGATGATGACGCTGCACACCGCCAAGGGGCTCGAGTTTCCGGTGGTGTTCCTGGCGGGTCTCGAGGAGGGACTGTTTCCGCACCAGCGCTCGCTCGGCGATCTCGACGGGCTCGAGGAGGAGCGGCGCCTGTGTTATGTCGGTATGACGCGCGCCATGCGCCAGTTGTACCTGAGCTACGCCGAGCAGCGCCGCCTGCACGGCATCGACAGCTACGGGCAGGCGTCGCGCTTCGTGCGCGAGATCCCGAAGGGCCTGATCGAGGAGGTGCGCCCGCGCGTGCAGGTGTCGCGGCCGATCGCGGTCGGCCGCTTCCGTGCCGAAGAGCCGGAGAGTGCGGGCGTGCGCCTCGGGGCGCGGGTGCGCCATGGCAAGTTCGGCGACGGCGTGATCCTGAATGTGGAAGGCTCGGGCGCGCACGCACGCGTGCAGGTGAATTTCGAGCGCCAGGGCACCAAATGGCTGATGGTGCAGTATGCCAACCTGCAACCGCTCTAACGCATGAAGATCCTCATACTCGGCGCCGGCCAGGTCGGGCGCACCGCGGCGGATCACCTCTCGCGCGAAGAGGCGAACGAGGTCACCGTGGTGGACAACAACGAGGACACGCTGCGGGATGTGCAGGACCGTTTCGACGTACGCACCGTGGCGGGTAATGCCGCCCATCCGAGCGTGCTCGAAGCCGCGGGCGCCGCCGAAGCGGAGATCATCGTCGCGCTCACCTCGAGCGATGAGGTGAATCTCGTGGCATGCGAGGTGGCGTTCACGCTGTTCCGCACACCCACCAAGATCGCGCGCATCCGCGCGGCCGAGTACACCAGCCGTGCGGGCCTGTTCGGCGTCGACGGCCTGTCGGTCGATGTATTCATCAGCCCCGAGCAGCTCGTGACTGAATACGTCGAGCGTCTGATCCATCACCCCGGCACGCTGCAGGTGCTCGACTTCGCCGACGGACGCGTGCGCCTGATCGGGGTACGCATACGCAGCGGCGGGCTGCTCGCCGGGCGCACCCTGCGCGAGCTGCCGCAGCATCTGCCGAAGACCGAAGTGCGCGTGGTGGCCATCTACCGCGACGGACGCAGCGTGCCGGCCGAGGGCGACACCTTGCTGGCGGATGGCGATGAGGTTTTCTTCCTCGCCGCGCGCGATGACATCCGCCGCATCATGAGCCAGCTGCGGGTCGATGACACCGCCGCGCGGCGCATCGTGATCGCCGGCGGCGGCAACATCGGCTTTCATCTCGCGCGCACACTCGAGAAGCACAACCAGGTCAAGCTGATCGAGCGCGACGCGCGGCGCGCCCGCAAGGTGTCCGAGCTGCTCGAGAGCGCCATCGTGCTGCACGGCGATGCGGCGGACGAGGAGCTGCTGATCGAGGAGAATATAGACAGCACGGACGTGTTCGCCGCCATGACCAACGCCGAGGAGGCCAATATCCTCGCCGCAATGCTCGCCAAGCGCCTCGGTGCGCACAAGGTCATGGCGCTCATCAACCGGCCCTCCTACAGCGAGCTGGTGGAGTCCTCCAGCATCGACATCGCCATCTCCCCGCAAACCATCACCATCGGCTCGCTGCTCGCGCACGTGCGCCGCGGCGATGTGGTGCGAGTGCATGCGCTCAAGACGGGCGCGGCCGAGGCGCTCGAGGCGGTGGCGCGCGGTGATGAGCGCACCTCGCGTATCGTCGGCCGCACGGTGGCGCAGATCGCGCTGCCCGAGGGCGCCTCCATCGGTGCGCTGGTGCGCGGCGACCAGGTGATCATGGCGCATCACGACACCCTCGTGCTCGCCGACGACCACGTCATTCTCTTCCTGGCCGATCGCCGCCACCTCGAGGCGGTCGAGCGGTTGTTCGTGCGCTCACCACGTTAGCGCCCAGTGCTTGCGGTCGCGCACGTTCTAGGCTGGCTGCTCGCGAGCTTCGCGCTCAGCTACGTGCTACCGATCGGCTGCGCGTTGCTGCTGGGCGATGGCTTGTGGACCCGTTTCCTGCTGGCCGCTGCCATCACGGCAGCGGTGGGTCTCGTACTCGCGACCGCAACCGTCCACGTCCGCCGCGAGCTCAAGCCGCGTGATGGATTCCTGCTCGTCACGCTCGGCTGGCTGCTGCTGTCGGGGGCCGCGGCGCTGCCGCTGCTGCTGGCGGTGCCGGGGCTGAGTTTCAGCCGCGCATTCTTCGAAGCCATGTCGGGTCTTACCACCACCGGCTCGACGGTGCTCAACGGACTCGATGGGCTGCCGCCCTCGCTCAACCTGTGGCGCCACACGCTGCACTGGATCGGCGGCCTCGGCATCATCGTCATGGCGCTCGCCGTGCTGCCGCTGCTCGGGGTCGGCGGCATGCAGCTCTACAAGGGCCAGGCGCCGGGCGCGGTGAAGGACGAGCGGCTCGCCCCGCGCATCACCGAGACGGCGAAGCAGCTGTGGCTGGTGTACACGCTTATTACCGCGGCGGGCATCCTCGCGCTGCGCATCTGCCACATGTCGTGGTTCGACGCCATCTGCCACGCGTTCTCCGCGGTAAGCCTCGGGGGCTTCTCCACCCACGACCGCAGCATCGCCTACTTCAACTCACCGGCCATCGAGCTCGTGCTGATGGCGCTCATGGTCATCGCCGCACTCAACTTCGGCCGCCACATCATTGCGCTGCGGCGGTTGTCGCTCGCGACCTACCGGCAGGACCCGGAAGCCAAGGCGATTTTCCTCGTCCTCGCGCTGAGCGTCATCGGCGTCGCGACGCTGCTCAGCGCGCGCGGCGTGTACGCCGATTTTCTGCCGGCGCTGCGCTACGCGGGGTTCAACGTCATCTCGCAGGCCACCACCAGCGGCCTCACGAGCGTGGATTTTCAGCAGTGGCCGGTGTTCGCCCCCTGGTGGATGCTGTTCCTCTCCTGCATCGTGTGCAGCACCGGCTCCACCGGCGGGGGCATCAAGATGTTCCGCACGCTGCTGCTCGCACGCCAGGCGGGACGCGAGATGCAGCTGCTGATTCATCCGGCCGCAGTGGCGCCACTGCGCATCGGTGGCCGGCCGATACCGGACGGAGTCGGCGCCTCGGTGCTCGCCTTCATCTTCGTCTACTTCATGACCGTGACGCTGCTCACCTTCGCGATGCTGCTCACCGACATGAGCTTGGCGGACGCCGCAGGCGCAGTGGTCGCCTCCATCAACAACACCGCGCACGGCTTCGGCGTCCCCGGCGCGGTCCACAACTTCCATTCGCTCAGCAGCGTGCAGATCTGGCTGTGCACCGCGGCGATGCTGCTCGGTCGTCTCGAGGTGTTCAGTGTGATCGTGCTGTTCCGGCCGGCCTACTGGCGAAGGTGACGGGCGCGGTGCGTGCGATCATCGCGCAGTGCACCCGGATGCCGCGACGCTTTGCGTCGCTGTGCGGCGCGCTTGCGCTCGCGGCGTGCACGCGCCACGCGCCGGACACAACAGCGCGCGTCGATGCGCTCATGCGCGCCTATAGCGGCGCCGTGCCAGGAGCTGCGCTGCTGGTGCTGCGCGATGGCGCCCCGCTCATCCGACGAGCGTACGGACTCGCCGATCTCGAGCAGCGCGTTGCGGCCACCCCCGCCACCAATTATCGCCTCGCCTCCATGACCAAGCAGTTCACCGCAGCGGCGGTGCTCGCGCTCGTCGACGAGGGGCGGCTGTCGCTCGATGATGCGGTGCGCAGGTGGCTGCCATCGCTGCCAGCGGCCGCGGACGCAGTCACGCTACGGCAGCTGCTCACGCACACCTCCGGCCTCCTCGACTACGAGGACCTGATACCTGCGGAAACGACGCAACAGGTGCACGATGCGGATGTGCTGCGGCTGCTCGAGTCGCAGAACCGCACTTACTTCGCCCCCGGAACGAGCTACCGCTACAGCAACACCGGCTATGCGCTGCTGGCGTTGATCGTGGCGCGCGCCTCCGGTAAGGACTTCGCTACTTATCTGCGTGAGCGGATCTTCGTGCCGCTCGCCATGACCGGTACGGTCGCCTACGAGGCGGGCGTATCCCGCATCGAGCACCGCGCGTTTGGCTACACCTTCGAGCAGGGGGCATGGCAGCGCACCGACCAGAGCGTGACGAGCGCGGTGCTCGGCGATGGTGGGGTGTACTCTTCCATCGACGATCTGGCGAAGTGGGATGCGGCGCTCTACGACACGCGTGTGCTCTCATCGAGCAGCCTGCGTCTCGGCTTCACCCCGGCGACGCCGACCGACGATCCCGCGGTGCGTTACGGCTTCGGCTGGCGCATCACGGGGGAGACCGTGTGGCACTCGGGTGAGACGGTGGGATTCCGCAACGTGATCATTCGCTATCCGCGCCGGCATTTCACGGTCATCGTGCTCACCAACCGCGACGCCCCGGAAGCTTATGCGCTCGCGCTGGCGATCGCGAAAATCTATCTGCCTGATGCGGATGCGCAGCGCGCCGCCGGCGGCGCCACGGGCCCGGACCCGCTCGCGCGACCGCTGCCGCCGCAGAGCCACTGAGTCGCGGCGGGTCGACTCAACAGGCGACCGCGCGCCAACAGCATGACGCCGCCGGGAGCGCACTCCCGGCGGCGTCAGCCTTACCCACACTCCGCTAAGTCGATCTACATCACTCGTCGGACTTGACGACCAGCGAGTTGTGCACACCGCGGACACCGTCGGTGTCACGGGCGATATCCACCGCACGGGTGATCTCGTCCTTCGAGTGCGCCGTGCCGCTCAGGTACACCACGCCGTTCGCATCCGTATCGACCCGTATGTGCCCGAGGCTGGTGAGGTGATCGGCCGCGAGTTTGGACTTGATCTTCGTGGTGATGACCGAGTCCTTCACGAATGCCTTCGGCTGCGACCGATCGGCATCGACATCCTGCGCGTACACCGCCGTACCGGCGAGCATGCACGCCGTCGCAAGTGCCGCGGTAACCACTGTCAGTTTCATCATCAGCTCCTCCGTGGGCCAATTCCCAGCGTCATAACTATATGCGCAGCGAGTACAACATGTGCGTCAGCCGTGCGGTGTAGGCGCGCGCCTGCAGATGACGTGGGCAGGTGCCGGGGAGTGTGCCGCAGGCGGCTGGCGCGGTCACCGGTTCAGGTGGCCTTCAGGTTCACAGCTCGCGGTCGATGGGAAAAAGCTCGAGGAAATGCACTTCGAATTTCTGCCACGCGCTGCGCGCGGGCTCGGTATGCAGCGTCACTGCCTCGCCCGACTTCTGCGTGCTCCAGGTGAGCTCGGGCGCATCGCCCGGCGCTTGCTCCTGCAAGCTGACGGTGTAGGCATTCTCCGGCTGCGTCATGAGGTCGAAGCGCCGCGCCGCCTCCTGTGAGAGCGCAGTACTGTGGATGATGACGCCGTCTTCAGTGTTGAGATGGCGCGAGCGCTCGTCGTAGTTCATCGAGCCGACGTACGTGACACTGCGGTCGAACACCAGCAGCTTGGCGTGCAGGCTATAATGACCGTAACGCGAGAGCTTCTCCGTCTGGCCGGTGCCGCGCGGATTCTCGGGGCGGGCACGGATCTCGTGCAGCTGCACGCCCGACTCGAGCAGTCGCTTGCGATAGTGCATGTATCCCGCCTGCGCCGCGTGGCTGCTTTCGGCCTCGAGCGAGCTGGTGAGAATGCGCACCGCACACTGCCGCGTGCGCAGCTCCTCGAGCAACCGCATCTCATGGGGCGAGGGCACGAGATAGGGGCTCACCATCACCAGCTCCGAGCGCGTGTTGTGAATCGCCTCCGCAACCGGCGCGAACAGCAGACTGCTGATGTGCGCCTCCTGCGCGTGCTCCTTGCCCTTGTAGGGACTGTCGGCCGCGACCTCGGCGCTGGCCCAATGGAGCGGCGCCCGTCGCGCGAGCACGCTGGCGAGCGGTTCTCCGGCCGAGAGCTGTTCCTCGTAATGCGAGCCGGCACTGGCCGCCTTCTTCGGCGCGGTCACGCGCTGCGCCAGAGCCGCTGCTGCCGCGGCATCCGTGTCCTTCGCCGGCTGCAGTGCCTGCGCCGGGATGGCGAGCTCGCTTTGCCAGAACTCCTCGAAAGAGACGGCCAGCTGCTGCACCGCGGGGCCGGTGGTGAGCACATCGTCGTCGGCGAACTGCCAGTTTGGATCGACCTGGAAGTACTCATCGCCGATGTTGCGGCCGCCGATGAGCGCCACCGCCCGGTCGGCGATGAAGAGCTTGTTGTGCATGCGGAAGTCGAGGCGGTGGTGGCTGAAGAGATACTCGACACCGCGCAGGAAGGTATTGTGGCCGCGATAGCGCCAGGGGTTGAACACGCGGACCTCGACGTTCTTTTCCCCGGCCAGCGCGAACAGCTGCTCATCCCCGCGTATCGTCTCGACGTCATCGACCAGTACGCGCACCCGCACGCCGCGTGCGGCCGCGCGCAGCAGTGCCTCGGTGACCAGCTTGCCCGACTCGTCGCCGTGGAAGATGTAGTACTGCAGATCGAGCGAGCTGTGCGCGGCGTCGATGAGCTCGAGGCGCAGCAGCAGACCATCGATGCCGAGGGAGTAGAGCCGGAAACCCGACTCACCGCCTTTGGCGTACGCGGCGCCGGAGGACGGTTGCAGCAACTCGGGATTCGGCGGTGCCGTGGCCAATGGCGACGGGGGCCGCGGATAGTCGCGGCCGGGGAGTGCCGTGCACGCACTCAACAGCAGGGCGCAGCAGAGCGCAATTAGACGGGGCATCCGATGCCGAGTCGACTGTTGGTTGAGCGACGACTGTAGCTCTTGTTCTATGAATCAGCTATGAATATAACTCTCGAGCAACTCGATCTGTTGCTGCTGCTCGGCGATCACCGCCTTCACCAGGTCGCCGATCGACACCATGCCGACAATGCGTCCGCCTTCGGCGACAGGCAGGTGCCGCACGCGCTGCTCGGTCATGATCTGCATGCACTTTTCCACCGTGGTCTCGGGCTGCACCGTGAGCACCGGCGCGCTCATGATGTCGCGCACCGGAGTGTCGGCGGAGGAGCGGCCCAGCAGGATGACCTTGCGGGCGTAGTCGCGCTCGGAAATGATGCCGGTGAGGTTGTCGCCCTGCATCACGAGCAGCGCGCCCACGTGACGATCCGCCATCATGCGGACCGCATCGAGCACCGCCGCGCCGGGGTCGATGGAGAACACCTCCCGCCCCTTACGGTCGAGCAATTGCCGCACGCTGATCATCGGTTTAGCCCTCGGACGAGCTTAGCCTAACGCGCCGCGGGTCCCACTTCCACGCTGAGCGTGACGTCGGCAGTAATGTCGAGTGTGCCGGCTTCCACCGGTGTCGGCGCGGCGTCCGCGGCCGCGGCGCGGGCCGCGCCGTTATAGACGCGCAGCGGCATGACACGGGGACTGCTCTCCTCGACGGTGAGCACCCGCAGAACCTTCAAGCCGAGCGCGGACGCGAGCACGTCGACCTCGGCGCGCGCGCGCGTAGCGGCCTCGCGCAGCGCCTGGGCGCGCACCGCGTCCTGGTCGCGCAACGTGAACTGGATGCCCTGGATGCGATTGGCTCCGGCCTGCGTCGCGGCATCGATCACCGCGCCGATCCTGCCGAGGTCATCGAGCGTCACCTCGACGACGTTCAGCGCGGTGTAGCCGTCGATGGTCGGCTCGCCTTCCTTGGGGTGATAACGATAGTTGGGGTTGAGCGTATAGCTGGTGGTCTTGAGGACCGCGGTGGGTCCGGCGACCTTGCGCACTGCAGCGAGCACAGTGTCCACCGCGTGCGCATTCTGCGATGCCGCATCCTGCGACAAGGCTGCACGGGTCGTGACGCCGATGTCGATCTGCACGCGGTCGGGCTTGGCGGTCACGCGCGCATCACCGGTGACGCGGATCGACGACAGCGGCGGTTGCTGCGCGAGCGCGCTCGCCGCTGCACCGCAGGCGAGCACACTCAGCAACAATCCACGCAAGTGTCGCAACCGGGGGGAACGCATTCGCATATTCTACGCATGCGGCGTGCGGCAGTTCATAGTTTGACCAGCAGGCCGCGCGGGCGACGCTGGCGGGCAGGTATACAGTCGTGCATGGAGAGTCGGGAAATTCACGTCGCCGCCGACCGTTTCGAGATCTCCTCGGACGAGTCGCTGCTCGTCACCGAATTATCCTCGGCGATCGCCATCTGCCTGTACGATGCGGCCGAGGAGGCGGGTGCGCTGCTGCACCTGCGCTGCATCGTGAAGAGCTCCAAGCCCGCCGATGCGACCGACACGACGCTCGCCACGGAGTTGCTATTGCTCGATCGCTGTCTGCAATCGCTGCGCGAGACCGCCCCCGCCGCACGCGACTTGCAGGCGCGCATCTTTGCGCACCTCGCCGAGACCCCGCAGGCACGCGCGGTCTATGACAGTGTGATCTCCCTGGTGAAGCGCTTTCTCGAGGACCAGAAGGTCACGCTGCTGCCGGAGGATGTCGGCACCGGTCAGCCACGCCGCCTGCGCTTCCGCCCGTCCATGGGGTGGGTGCACACGCAGGCCTGAGGCGCGCATGCGCGCCGGACGCGAAATCCCGGTGCCGGAGGCCATCGGCGGCGCACTCGAGCGGCTGCTCGGGGGGCCGATCGCACACGTGAAGGTGATCGAGCACTCCTGGTTCGCACGCCTGCATGGCGCCTGCGCGACTACCCGCCTGAAGCGCATCTACCTGCGCGGCAGCGCGGCCGACTTCTTCAGCAACCCCTGGCTCATGCTGCACGAGTACTGCCACGTGCTGCACCAGTGGCAGACCGGATCGCTCACCGTGCGCCGTTATGTGCTCGAGTGTCTCAGGCGCGGATATTGGAACAATCGCTTCGAGGTCGAGGCACGGGCGTTCGCCGACCAAAACGCACCACAGCTGCACGCGCTGCTCGCGCACGCACCCACCGCGTCGGCCATGGCGGCTCAGCCGAGCAGCGCTTCGCGCCGGTAGAGGCCGCCGGCCGCCACGATGAGGAGCGCGGCGACCGCGAGCGTTACCCCCACGGAAAGCGCGATCCAGCCCGCGGGCAAGGATTCCGCGCGCAGGAGACTCGTGATGAGGAAGTGCTGGCTGAGCGAGGGAATCGCCATGAGCGCGAGCCGCGGCCGCAGACCCATGAGCCCGGCGAAGGCAAGAGGCAGGGTCGGCACGAGCAGCATCAGTGCCAGGTACGTCTGCGCCTCGCGATAGCTGCGGGTATACGCGGCGACCAGTGTCATCAGCGCAGCGCCGAGCGGCACGAGCGGCAATGTCAGCAGGATCACCTGCAACGCCACATGTGGCCCGAGGTTCACGCTCATGCCGAGGCGCTCGAGGCCAATGAAACGCAGCACGATGGCGAAGGCGGTCACGGTGAGCGTCAGCGACAGCACCATGTAGGCGCAAGCCGCCAGGATCTTGCCGTAGATCAGCTGCTCACGCGGCACCGGCACGGTGAGCAGCGGCTCGAGCGAGCCGCGCTCGCGCTCCCCGGCGGTCGCGTCAATGGCCAGATACATGCCGCCCATCAGCATGGTGAGCAGTACCAGGTAGCTGAGCGTGCCGAGAACGAGCACAGAACGGGTCGTGGGCGTAGAGACGTCGATATCCTGCACTGCAATGGGTGATACCAGCAGCGGATCGATGCCGCGCGCGGCGAGGCGCAGCCTGCCGAGCAGGGACGAGTACTGAGCGATGAGGGCGCGCACGCGCGCGCTGTCGCCCGATCCGGCAAGATCCGAGGCATCGGCGTACAGCTCGAGCGGCGCCGGCAGGCCTGCGGCGAGGCGCCGGGCAAAGTCCACATCCACAGCCAGCACCTGTTGCCTGCGGCCGGCACGCACCGCCAGGCGCGCCGCCGCCTCATCGAAGTCGACCGGCGTGATCGTCACCCGGTGGGCACGCAGATACGCCAGCAGGTTCGGCGCACGCTCGCCATGGGACACGGCGAGCTCGATCGGGCGGTCGTTCTCACCGATCCCGCGCTCGAGGCGCAGCGCGAGGCCGCCGGCGAACAGTAGCGGTCCGAGAACCGGCCCCAGGATCAGGGCCGAGAGCAGCGTGCGGCGCTCGCGCAGGTTCTCGCGAAATTCCTTGGCAAAGACCGTGAGTACCGCGCGCATGGCGCTAGCGGGAGCCGATGAGACGCACGAAGGCCTCCTCGAGGCTGCCGGCACCGGTGCGCACGCGGATCTCTTCCGGCGTGCCCTGCTCGAGCACCACCCCCTGGGCGATCACCACGACTTCATCGCACAGCGCGCTCACTTCCTGCATCACGTGGCTGGAAAAGAGCACGCAGTGGCCCGCATCGCGCAGCTGCTGCAGCAGACGCCGCAAGGCGCGCACCGCCATGACATCGAGCCCGTTGGTCGGCTCATCGAGCACCAGGTTGCGCGGGGCGTGGATGAGGGCACGCGCCAGCGCGGTGCGCAGCCGCTCACCCTGGGAGAAGCCGCGCGCCGGCCGGTCGGCGAACTCCTCCATCTCGAGCAGCTTGAGGAGCTCTGCGGTGCGCGAGCGGCGTGCCGCGCGCTTCAGGCCCTGCAGCGCACCGAAGTAGAGGATGTTCTCGCGCGCAGTGAGATTCGGATACACGCCGGCACCGTGCGGCAACACCCCGAGCTGCGCACGGGCGGCGAGCGGCGCATGCACGGCGCTGTGTCCGTCGATCAGCGCATCGCCGCGATCGGGACGCAGCACGGTGTAGAGCATGCGCAGGGTGGTCGACTTGCCGGCGCCATTGGGGCCAAGGAGCCCGGTGATGCGCCCATCGGTCGCGCGCAGGCTCACCTCGCGCACCGCCGTCACCGCCCCGAAATGCTTGGCGAGCCGCAACGCCTCGATCACGGCGGCGGCCCATTCAACGAGGTGAAGAAAGCGAGTGGGCGGGCCCAGCGCACGCAGCTCACATCGAGCGACTCCACGCTCGCGCGCGCGATGAACTGCGCCATGATCCGATCGATACACGGGGTGGTTAGTTGACCGTGGCCGAAGCCTTCGAGGACCAGATCGAGGTTGTGGGTGTAGCCGCGCGCGACCGCGTGCGCATAAGCCGGCGGCGTCGCCGGGTCGTCGCTCCCCGAGAGCAGCAGCGCCGGCACCTCGCTGTGGAGCGGTGCATGCAGATCCTCATCCACCGCTCCGCGCGGCCACACACGGCATACCGCCTCGAGGCCATCGAGCTGGCGCGTGCCGAGGTAGGTGGCCGCAAGCTGCGCGCGCTCGATGTTATGTGCGCCGAAGAAGGGCACGTCCTCGGCGCATACCACGCTGTTGTGCATGCCAGTCGCGATCGTCTCGGCATAAGCCCGCTCCACCATGAGGTACTGCGAGGCGAGGGGCGCGTAGTCCTGCTGTGCGCCGGCGTGCAGGAGAAGTGGGAGCAGCGCGGCGTACTCGGGCACGTAACTCAGCAGGCGTAGAACGGTCGCGAGCGTCTCGGCCGTGAACGACAGACGACGCGCCTCCCCGCTCGTGGGGTCGACGATGCTCACCGCGACCGTGCGGTTGCCGGCGAGCGCGGCACGCACGGCGCGATAGTCGGCCGCCGGATCGCCGAAGCGGTCGCGGCAGTGAGCGTCCTGCGCGCAGCGCCGCAGGATGTCTGCCAGCGCCGCCTCCGCATCGATAGCGGTGGCGGGGCCCATGGGCTCGGCGACGGGCACCACCCCGTCGAGGATCACGCTGCGCACGCGCAGCGGAAATCGGCGCAGATACTGCTGCGCGACGCGCGTTCCGTAGGAGGATGCATAGAGGTTGATGCGCTCGAGACCGAGCGCTGCGCGCACCCGCTCGAGATCCTGTACGGCTAGGCTCGTCGTGTAGTAGGCCGGATCGGCGCGGCCGGCGAGCGCAGCCAGACACGCACGGGTAGCGGCGACGATCTCCGCCTCGCTGGCGCGCTCGGGGAGGTCCGCGGGCTCGGTGCATGCGAGCGGATTGGAGCCACCGGTACCGCGCTGATCGAGGAGCACGATGTCGCGATCGCGCTGAATGAGGGCGAAAGCGGGCGCTACCGAGGCATAGAAGGTGCCCGCCCCCGCACCGGGTCCGCCCGCCAGCACGAAGAGTGGATCGGGCTGCTTGCGGCGGCTGATGGCGCCGACCCGCGCCACGCGCAGCCCGAGCTGCCGCCCGTGGGGCTCGGCGGGGTTCTCGGCCACCTCGAGCACGCCGCACTCGGCCGGGATGACCGACAGGCGCAGTGGATGCTCGATCTCACAGGGGGCGAGTGTCAGGGTCGTGGCGGCGAGCGCTGCCCGTGCAGCGCCGGCTGCGAGAAGGCTGCCGAGCGCGACAGCCTTACGCGCGCGTCGCATGCGCCGATCGTGAGCCGGGGACTGGGGTCATCCGCGGCAAGGATAAGGCAAGTTTGTCCTACAATACGCGTCCGCCGCACTTGGCCGGTCCTCCCCGCGACATCGATGAAGCATCCCAAGCCGACTGCCACCTGCGACGTGATCGTCATCGGCGGCGGTCACGCCGGCACCGAAGCCGCGCTCGCCGCCGCGCGCATGGGCGCGCGCACCCTGCTCCTGACACAGAGCATCGAGACGCTTGGACAGATGAGCTGCAATCCCGCCATCGGGGGCATCGGCAAGGGTCACCTGGTGCGCGAGATCGATGCGCTCGGAGGCGCGATGGCGCGCGCAGCGGACGAGGCCGGGATCCAGTTCCGCACGCTGAATGCGAGCAAGGGTCCGGCGGTGCGCGCGACCCGTGCGCAGGCGGACCGCCAGCTCTACCGCCAGGCGATTCGCCGCAGGCTCGAGAACCAGCCGAACCTCAGGCTCTTTCAACAGGAGGCGGCAGACCTGGTCGTCGAGGGCGGCCGGATACGCGGGGTCGTCACGGTGACGGGCATCACCTTCGAGGCGTCCGCGGTGGTGCTGACCGTCGGCACTTTCCTGGGTGGGCGCATGCATGTCGGGCTCGATAGTTACGCCGGTGGCCGTGCCGGGGATGCTCCCTCGAATCATCTGGCCGCACGGCTGCGCGAGCTGCCGCTGCGCGTCGCTCGGCTGAAGACCGGCACGCCGCCCCGGATCGATGGGCGTACGGTCGATTGGCCTCTTCTCACTCGGCAACCCGGAGACAGTCCGACTCCAGTGTTTTCATTCCTCGGGAGATCCAGTGACCACCCAAGGCAGGTTGATTGTTTCATTACGGGTACAAACGAGGCGACCCACGACATCATACGATCGGCGACGGACCGCTCGCCGCTGTTCACCGGCGCCATCGAGGGCATCGGGCCGCGCTACTGCCCCTCGGTCGAGGACAAGGTGGTGCGCTTCGCGGACAAGTCCTCGCATCAGATCTTCGTCGAGCCCGAGGGGCTGACCACGCACGAGATCTACCCGAACGGCATCTCGACGAGTCTCCCGTTCGATGTGCAGTGCAAGTTCGTACACACGATCCGCGGCTTCGAGAAGGCGCACCTCACCCGTCCCGGTTACGCGATCGAGTATGACTTCTTCGACCCCCGCGATCTGAAAAGCTCGCTCGAGACGCGCGCACTCGGCGGCCTGTACTTCGCCGGGCAGATCAACGGCACCACCGGTTACGAGGAGGCCGCGGCGCAGGGGCTGATCGCCGGAATCAATGCGGCGCTCGGCCTGCGCGATCGCGAGCCCTGGACTCCAAAGCGGAGCGAAGCTTATCTCGGGGTGCTGATCGATGACCTCGTGACCCGAGGGACGCGCGAGCCCTATCGGATGTTCACCAGCCGTGCCGAGCATCGCCTGCTGCTGCGCGAGGACAATGCCGACGCCCGGCTGACACCGATCGGCCGCGAGTTGGGGCTCGTCCCGGATGAGCGCTGGGAGCTCTTCCTTGCCAAGCAACGTGCCTGCACCGAGGAAAAAACCCGCTTGGAGGCGCTGCGGCTCCGACCGGCTGAGGTTCCGACGGACTGGGCGGCGCGCGTACTGGGGGCGCCGCTTTCGCGTGACACGACAGCGTTCGAGCTCCTGAGGCGCCCGCAAGTCACCTACGATGCGCTCCTCGAGCTCATCTACCCGCCCGAGTGGGCCGCCCTCGATGACCGCCTGCCGCCGCAGATCCGCACCGATATCGAGGTGCACGCACGCTATGCCGGCTACATCGAACGGGCGCACGAGGAAATCGCGCGCACGCGCCGCAACGAGGAGACGGCGCTACCTTCCGATCTCGACTACGGCCGCCTCACGGGGCTCTCGCACGAGGTGCGCCAGCGCCTCACCGAAGCGCGCCCCGCCACGCTCGGACAGGCCGCCCGCATTCCGGGGGTGACCCCGGCAGCGGTCTCGATCCTGCTCGTCCACCTGAAGAAGCGCGCGCTCGCATCGCCCCCCAAGGTCGCATGAGCGCGTTCGTGCAGCAGCTCGAGCGCGCCTGGGAAAAGAACGACTCGCTGGTGTGCGTCGGTCTCGATCCGGAGATCGAGCGCTTTCCCGCCCACATCCGCGCCACGCCTTCGCCGATCTTCCAGTTCAACCGCAGCATCATCGATGCGACGGCCGACCTCGTGTGCGCCTATAAGCCGCAATTCGCCCATTACGCGGCGTACGAGGCGGAAGACCAGCTCGAGCGCACCATCGAGTACATCCACCGGGTCCACCCGGGCGTGCCGGTAATTCTCGATGCCAAGCGCGGCGACATCGGCAACACCGCCGAGCGCTATGCCATCGAGGCGTTCGAGCGCTACGGCGCCGATGCCGTCACGGTGAATCCGTATCTGGGTGGAGATTCGCTCGAGCCGTTCCTGCGCCACGGCGAGCGCGGCGTGATCATTCTCTGCCGAACCTCCAACCCGGGCGCCGTCGACCTGCAGGATCTCCCGGTCGGCGGCCGCCCCCTTTACCAGGTGGTCGCCGAGCTCGCCGCACGCCGCTGGAACTCGCGCGGCAACTGTCTGCTCGTGGTCGGCGCCACCTACCCGAGGGAGCTGGCCGAAGTGCGCTCGATCGTCGGCGACATGCCGCTGCTCGTACCCGGTATCGGCGCCCAGGGGGGTGATGCGGAGCAGGCCGTCGCGAACGGTTGTACCCGCTCGGGCACCGGGCTCATCGTCAGCTCCGCGCGCGCCATCCTCTACGCCTCCGCGGGTGAGGACTTCGCCCAAGCAGCACGCGCCGCCACCGCGAGTCTGCGCGAGAAGATCAACGCGGGCCGTCGCCGCCGCGCATGAGCCGGCGAGGAGCCGCGCCGCTTCACATCGTGAGCGCTCTCACCGCCCTCGGGGTGGCGGTGCTGCTTTTCGGCGGCTGTTCGCGCTCCGCAGAAGAGGTGGCCGCGAAAGGTGCCATCCTGGTGCGTGGCGGGGGCCCGGAGCCTGATTCGCTCGATCCGCAGAAGGCGCGCGGTTTCGAGGCGCAGAGCATCCTGCGCGATTTGTGCGAGGGACTCACGACGCTCGACAAAAAGGGGCGCGTTGCCCCCGGGGTAGCCCGCAGCTGGCATGCGAGCCTCGATGGGCTGAGATACACCTTCGATCTGCGCAACGACGCGCGCTGGTCGAACGGCGACCGGGTGGTCGGCGCCGATTTCGTCGCGGCGCTGCAGCGCCTGGTGGATCCGGCAACGGGCTCGGCCTACGCGCAGTACATCGATGTGCTCGCCAACGTGAGCGACATCGTCTCCGGAGCCAAGACCCTCGACACCCTCGGTATCGCCGCACCCGATGACGCGACGGTGGTCATCACGCTCGCGACGCCTGCGCCTTATCTGCCGACATTGCTCTCGCATCCGGCCACCTGTCCGGTGCACCGCCCGACGTTGCAACGGCAGCCGCAAGCCATTGCGCGCCCAGGCACCATGATCGGCAACGGTGCCTTCGTGCTCAAGGAATGGGTCCCCGCGGCCTATATCCTCATGGTGCGCAACCACCACTACTGGAACGACCAGGCCACGCGCCTGGAGGGGGTGCGGTATCTCCTGATCAGCGATGAGAATGCCGAGCTCGCCCGCTACCGCGGCGGAGAGCTGCAGGTGACCTATGTGGTACCGCGGGGCCAGTTCGACTGGATCCGCGCCCATCTCGCCGACCAGTTGCACATATCGCCGCAGCTCAGCACTTACTACTACGGCTTCAATCTGCGCCGTGCGCCGTTCCAGGACGCGCCCAAACTGCGCCGCGCACTCTCACTGGTGATCGATCGCGAGAAGCTCACGCGGCTCGTGTTGCGTGTGGGCGAGCTGCCCGCCTACGGCTGGGTGCCACCGGGGGTCGAGAATTACACCTCGCAGTCCTTCGAGTATGCCGAGCAGCCGATGCAGGCGCGCATCGCCGAGGCGCAGCGGCTCTACCGCGAGGCGGGCTACTCGTCCGAGAAGCCGCTGGCCTTCGAGCTGCGCTACAACGCCGGTGAGGTGCACACCAAGCTCGCCGTCGCGATCGCCTCGATGTGGAAAGAAGCGCTCGGCGTCGACGTCCGCCTCACGCAGGTGGAGTTCAAATCACTCCTGCAGGATATCGACCGGGGCGATGTGGAGATGTTTCGCTCGAGCTGGGTAGGCGACTACAACGACGCGTACACCTTCGCCCAGGTCCTGAAAAGCAATTTCGGTGTGAATCTCACTCACTACAGCAGTCTGCACTATGACGCGCTGCTCGACAGCGCGGCCCGGCAACAGGACCCGCTGCTGCGCGGCGCGCTGCTGGAAGAGGCGGAGCGGGTCATGCTCGCCGACCATCCGCTGCTGCCGCTCTATTTCTTCGTCAACAAGCACCTCGTGAAGCCCGAGGTCCTCGGCTGGTACGACAACGTGATGAACGTCGTGTACAGCCGCGATCTGGCGCTGGCGCGGCGCTGAGGGCACTCAGGCGCAGCGGGCCCAGGCGCAGTATGCCCAGCGAACGCTCCGCCGCGCAGAGCGCGCTGCCGTGATCAGCCGCGGCTCGCGCTCACTGCCAAGCCACGCTCGACCGCACGCGCGAAGCGCGTGATGATCTGCTCGAGCTCGGCGTCGGTCGCAATGAAAGGCGGCGCGAGCAGAATGATGTCGCCCTCGGTGCCATCGACGTTGCCGCCCACGGCGTAGCAGATGAGGCCGTCCTCGAACGCACACTGGCCGATGGTCTCGGCGAGCGCGCGTGTGGCGGGAAAGGGAGCGCGCGTCGCACGGTCGGCGACCAGCTCGACGCCGATGAAAAAACCCCGCCCACGAACATCGCCCACCGCCTCGTAGCGGGCGAGCGCCGCTCGCAGCGCAGGCTGGAATCTGGCGCCCGCGGTGCGCACGCGCTCGAGCAGCCCATCGCGCGCGATGATGCTCTGCACGGCGACCGCGGCAGCACAGGCCGCCGTGTGGCCGCTGAAGGTGTGCCCCGTGAGGGGGCCGCCGTCGGCCGCCTCGAGCACCGCCGCGACCTCCCTTGAATAGATGGTCGCACCGAGCGGCAGGTAGCCGCCGGCGAGACCCTTGGCAACTGCCATGATGTCGGGCACTACCCCGTCCTGTTCGAGCGCACGCCACGTTCCCGTGCGGCCCGAACCGCACATGACCTCATCTGCAAGCAACAGCACCCCGTGGCGCCTGCAGATCTCGCGCACCTGTTGCGCGTAGCCCGGCGGCGGCGCTACCGCGCCGCCCGCAGCGCCCACCACCGGCTCGAAGATGAAGCCCGCCACGCGCTCAGGTCCGACCCGCAGGATCTCCGCTTCGAGCTGCGCGGCGGCGTGGGCGCCGAGAGCTGCGGGCGCGACGCCCGGCGGCGGTCGATACATCGACACCTGTGGGACGAATGAGGCCTCGACGAGCGCGCCTTCGAAGGGCGCGCGCCGGTCGAGGAAGTCCGAGACGGCGAGCGCCCCGAGAGTGTTGCCGTGCCAGGAGCGGCGGCGCGCAATGAAGCGCCGGCGCGTCATCTCGCCGCGCGCGCTGTGGTACTGCAGCGCCACTTTGAGCGCCGACTCGACCGCTTCCGAGCCACCCGAGACGAACACCATGGAATCGAGTCGGCTTTCGCGGCCGCAGGCGCGGGTGATGAGCTCGCGCAGCTCCTCGAGCGGATCGCTGGTGAAGGTGTAGCGGTAGCCGTGCGCGATGCGCTCGAGCTGGCGCCCGATGGCGGCGGTGACTTCCGGATGCCCGTGACCGAGACAATAGAGGACAGGGCCGCCTGAGGCATCGAGGTAGCGCTTGCCGGTGCTGTCGAACACGTAGATGCCGGAGCCGTGCGACACCTTGGGAAGACCGTGGCTGCCGGTCCAGCTTCTCGCCCTCGACCTCGATCCGTCTCGCGCCGGTGCCATACCCATCCTGACTCGACTGTCCGCGCCGCTATAGTAGAGGCCCATGAGCAATGAGGTCATCGTCACGTGCGCGGTCACGGGCGCCGGCGATACGGTGTCGCGCAGCGACCGGGTACCCGTGACGCCCGCGGCCATCGCTGCCGCATGCATCGAGGCGGCACGCGAGGGCGCAGCGATCGCCCACGTCCACGTACGCGATCCGCACACCGGACAGGGCTCGCGTGAGGTCGCTCTCTACCGCGAGGTGGTCGAGCGGGTGCGCGACTCCGGCACGGATGTGATTCTCAACCTCACGACCGGCATGGGCGGCGACTACGTGCCCGATGAGGCCGACCCGGCCCGGGCAGGAGCGGGCAGTGACATGGTGTCACCTGCCGTGCGCCTCGCCCACATCGAGGTGCTGCGTCCCGAGATCTGCAGTCTCGACTGCGGCACGATGAATTTCGGCACCGCCGGCGTCTTCATGAATACGCCCCCGCACCTGGAGCACATGGCGGCGCGCATCCGCGAGCTGCGCGTAAAGCCGGAGCTCGAAGTCTTCGAGCTCGGGCACATTCGCTTCGCCAAGGAGCTCATCGCGCGCGGGCTGATCGAGTCGCCGCCACTGTTTCAATTATGTCTCGGCATCCCCTGGGGCGCGCCGGCCGATCTGCGTTCGCTGATGGCCATGCACGAGGCGTTGCCTCCCGCGGCGCTGTGGAGCGCGTTCGGGATCGGGCGCGAGCAGCTCCCGATGGTGGCGCAGGCGGTGCTGCTCGGTGGCAACGTGCGCGTGGGCCTCGAGGACAACCTCTATCTCGCGCGCGGGCAGCTCGCCACCAACGGCGAGCTCGTGGCGCGTGCGGTCGAGCTCATCGGCCGGCTCGGCCGCGGCATCGCCAGTGCGGCGGGCGCGCGGCAGATGCTGCAGCTCGCCTGCAGCACCCCGCGACTGCAGCGCTAACGGATCGCGTGCGCGAGCTCGCAAGCGCTGGTGTCATTCGACCAGATGCTCTGCATCGCGAAGCTGCCCGTGCCCAGCTTGATGTTCTTCGCGTGTCCCGGACCTGAGCTGATCCAGGCGCAGGGATCCGCGGCCTCCTCGCCCGAGACCGGGTTGGTCCAGCCGCCGGGCGGGAACTGGTCGGTCAGAGTCTCGGCATACTCGTGGCCGGCGACCAGCGAGAACGCATCGAGCTCACCTTGCGAGCCGGAGTTGATGAATTTCACCCCGCAGCTGCGCCCGGCATCGCTCACGTACGGCAGGTTGGAATACGCGACGTCCCCGAACGGGGTGCGCACGTAGTAGTGCCAGCCGCAGAAGTTCTCGCCCGTGAGCCCGAATCCGTCCGGATGAGTGCCGGTCGGTGAGACGATGAAATATTGGGCGTAGCGATTGGCTTCCGGAGTCGTGTTGCCGAAGTGAGCCGCTGCGTTCACGGCCTCCTGCGAGATCTCGGTGGTGGTGGCATTGGCCGGGGCTGGCTGCGCGGTGTCGAACCACACGCCGGCGAGTGCGCCCTGCTTCGGGTAGCCGACGTGCGGTGTCGAGCCAGGATCGCAACGGGTCGCGCCCTTCTGCACGCCCGGGCCATCGCAGTACTGCGTCATGGTGCCCGACCAGCGTTCCTCGTTGGAGCCGAGTCCGGTGAACAGGGCCTGCAGGAACGTCGAGGCGCCTAGCGGATCTCCGCCACCGCCCTGCGCCCACTGGCTGCCGTAGAACACGAGGTACACCCGCGGAACGCCGCTCGTGACGCCAACACCGTCGACCCCACCGCCATAGGCCAAGGTGTCGCTGGTGGGAGCGGAGTAAGGATGTGCGCTCTCCCAGGTACTCATTTGATCGGCGCATTCGCGTGTAGGCATGACGCCGTAGCGGTACTGGTGCCCGGTCTGGGGCGAGTATGGATTCTCGTAGCGTGTCGGCTCGGTACTGCAGGCCACCAGAGAGAGGCCGAGAAGCAAAGCCGTGTTGCGCACCGTTTTCCCTGAGATGGACATGGCGTTCTCCTTGGTCATCGTTCGTGTCGTAGGTAACGCTGAACCTCACTTTCCGATGCAGAATCCCGCGAAAATCCTGCCGAGCAGGTCGTCGCTGGTGAACTCGCCCGTGATTTCGTTAAGAGCCTGCTGCGCCAGGCGCAGTTCCTCGGCGACGAGCTCGCCGGCGCGCCGCTCGGTCAGCAGCCGCTCGGCTTCCTCCGCGTGCGTGCGCGCCCGAGCGAGCGACTCGAGGTGACGGCGGCGGGCGCTGATCGCTCCACCGTCCACGCTCTGATAGCCCATGCAGCTCTTCAAGTGCGATCGCAGTTCCGCGAGTCCTGCGCCCGTGAGTGCCGAGATGGCGCAGCGTGGCGGCCCATCGGGGTCGTTGGCAAGGGTAAGCCCAGGCGCGAGATCGCACTTGTTGAAGACGAGCGTGAGCGGGACGTCTGCAGGCAGCCGCGCGCGTTCCCGCCGCAGTGCGCTGCCTTCAGGATCCGCAGCGGCATCGATCACGAAGAGCACACGCTCGGCGCGCTGCATTTCGGCCTGCGCACGCCGCACGCCCTCCTCCTCGACGATGTCGCCGCCCGCGCGCAGACCCGCGGTGTCGAGCACGTGCAGCGGCATGCCATCGAGGTGGATGCGCTCGCGCAGTACGTCGCGAGTCGTTCCCGGAATGGGTGTGACGATCGCGGCATCGTAGCCCGCGAGGCGATTGAGCAGGCTCGACTTGCCCGCGTTCGGCGGCCCGGCGATCACCACCGTCATGCCTTCGCGCAGCAGTCTGCCGACCCGTGCGCTCTCGAGCACACCCGCAAAGTGCGCGCGCATCGCGCGGAAACGCTCGCCGAGCTCGCGATCGGCGAGAAAGTCGATCTCTTCCTCGGGAAAGTCGATCGCCGCCTCCACGTAGGTACGCAGCTCGATCACCGCTTCGGTGAGTCCGCGCACCATCGCGGAGAATTCTCCCTGCAGCGAGCGCATGGCCGCGCGCGCGGCGGCGCGTGAGCCGGCATCGATGAGATCGGCGATGGCTTCAGCCTGCGCAAGGTCGAGCTTGTCGTTCAGAAACGCGCGCAGCGTGAACTCTCCGGGCAGTGCCCGGCGCGCCCCGAGCTCGAGCACGCGATCGACGAGCGCCTCCATGACGAGTGGACCGCCGTGACCGTGCAGCTCGAGCACATGCTCGCCCGTATAGGAGTGCGGCGCCGGGAAAAAAAGCGCGAGACCCGCATCGATGGGGTTCTGCTGCGCATCCAGGAAGCGTGCGAGGGTCGCGTAGCGCGCCGCGGGCAGCTCTCCGAGCAGGATCGCCCCGAGCTCCGGGGTCTTCGGTCCCGAGATACGCACGATGCCGACGCCCCCGCGTCCCGGTGGCGTTGCCTCGGCCACGATGGTCTCCGTGCGCGTCATCTGGGGCCGGCTGCGCGTCGTGTGAGCCCAGCGCCAAGGCTACCGCTGCAACGCGGTGCAGACCAAGCGCTCAGTTCTTCTTCGCCGGCTGCGCACCGATGCGCCGGTTGATGTTCCACTGCTGTGCAATCGAGAGGATCGTGTTGGTGACCCAGTAGAGCACCAGCCCGGCGGGGAAGAAGGCGAAAGTCGCCGACATCACCAGCGGCATGATCATGAACACGCGCGCCTGCACCGGATCGGGCGGCGCGGGGTTGAGCTTGTACTGCACGAACATCGCGCCGGCCATGATCAGCGGCAGGATGAAGTAGGGATCGCGCGAGGATAGATCGTGGATCCAGAACGCAAACGGCGCCTGGCGCATCTCCACGCTCTCGAGCAGCACCCAGTAGAAGGCGAGGAACACCGGGATCTGGATGATGATGGGCAGACACCCGGCGACCGGGTTGATCTTCTCACGCTTGTAGAGCTCCATCATCGCGCGGCCGAGCTTCTCGCGGTCGTCGGCGTAGGTTTCCTGCAGGTTCTTGATGCGCGGCTGCAGAGTTTTCATCTTCCCCATCGAGCGGCCGCTCGCTTCCGAGAGCGGGTAGAACAGCAGCTTCAGGAGAAAGGTGACCAGGATGATCGCGACGCCCCAGTTGCCGGTCAGCTTGTGCACCCAGCTGAGCGCCACGAACAGTGGCCGCGCCAGGAACCACAGCCGGCCGTAGTCCGTCACGCGCCCGAGCTGCGGCGAAGTCGCTTCGAGCTGACCCTGGAGCTTCGGTCCCGCGAAGAGCGCCACATCGAATTCCCCGGTGGCCCCCGGAGCGATGGTCTGCTCGGGGCCGGAGGCGCTCAGCAGGTATTCAGTTCCCTGCGCGCTGAGGCCGAAATGCCACGGTGCTCCGCGCGGAGGCACGATGGCGCTCACGAAGTGATGCTGCAGCGCTGCCACCCAACCATCGTGCACTTCGAGCGCGAGGTGGCTGTCCTGTGCGTCGGTCGTGTCGAGCCGGCGGAACTTGGTGCCATCCCAGAGGGCGGGACCGTGGAAGGCATAGCTCTCCACGTTGAAGTAGGAGCGCTTGGTCGGCGGATCGTTGCGCAGAATCTGCGCATACTCGCGCGCCGGCCAGGGCGCGTGGCTGCCGTTCTGCACGAGGTAGTCGAGATCTATCCGATACTGCCCGCGTCGGAATACATAGGTCTTGGTGACGGTGACGCCACCTTCGCTCCAGCTGAGCGGGACGCGCAGCTCGTTTCCACCATCGAGCGTGTAGGCCGATTGCGGGCTGCTGTAGGTCGCGAGATGTGTTGGATAGGCACCGGCGCCCTCAGACCCGGTGAGACCCGACTGCAGCTCGTAGAGCGTCTGCGCTTCGTCGCGATTCTCGAGCCGCACCGGCGCCGCCTCGCCCTTCACTTTGGGATAGGCGAGCAGATCCACCCGCTCGAGGGTGCCGCCGCGCGTGCTGATATCAACATCGAGCACATCGGTGCGCACGTGCACGATCGGCGCAGCCGCCGACGCCTCCGCGGTGGCGGCACTGCCGGCCGCACTCTGCGGCACGGGCACGGAGCTTGGTGCTCCCGCGGAGCTCGGTGCTGCAGTGCTCGGAGGTGCGGCCTCGGGGACGCGGGTGCCAAGATCTGGGTTCACCGGCGCGCTCGATGGCGCTGCCGCTGCAGGAGCCGCCGCCGGAGTTGGCGGTGGCGCGTAGTCATGCATCCACAGCTGGTAGTCATAGAGCAGCAGCATGGCGAGCGCTGCCCATAGATAGATGCGCAGATTTCCCAGACGGTTACTGTTCATGCGTGTGGTGAGCGCAGCCGGACGCCGGCACGGGATCGAAGCCACCCGGGTGCCAGGGATGGCAACGCGAAAGGCGCGCCAGCGCGAGCCCGCTGCCGCGGAGTACGCCAAAGCGCAGCACGGCCTCGAGCGCGTACTGCGAGCAGCTCGGATGGAAGCGGCACGCCGGACCCAGGTGGGGGCTCACCGTCCACTGGTAGAGACGAATCAGGAAAGCTAGGAGGCGGCGCACTGCGCACCCACTTTCTGCCACAGCACGGCGAGGCTCGCGCGCAGCGTCTCGGCGCTGGCAGTCCTCGAGGGGGGCCGCGCGCTCACCACCAGATCCACCGCCGGCAGCTCGCGCTGATGCAACCGGAAGGATTCGCGGATGATGCGCCGCAGACGATTGCGCGCGACCGAGTTCCCGGCGACCTTGACAGCCACGGCCAATCCCAAGCGCGGGTTGCCGGCATCGTTCACCTTCACGGTCACCGAGAAGAACCCATCGCTCATGCGCCGCCCACGCGCGTAAGCCGCATCGAAATCACCCTTGTGCCGCAGGCGAAGCCGTGCCGGCAGAGTCAACCGCCCGGACTTCGCACTGGCAATCAAGATCGGAAGGAGGGGCAGCGGTGCCGCTGCTGCAGCGCGCGCCACCCTGAGGCTTTCAGGGTATCAGCTTGCGCCGTCCCTTGGCGCGGCGACGCGCGAGCACCTTGCGGCCGTTCTTGGTCGCCATGCGTGCACGGAACCCGTGGGTGCGCTTGCGGCGCACTTTGCTCGGCTGGTAGGTCCGCTTCATGGCGTCGGCTCCGGGGAACGATGGCGGCAGTCAAAAAAGGGCGGCAAGGCTAAGCCGTTGAGCTCCAAGGTGTCAATACGGGCGCGCTGTGGATAACTCTTCAGCGCGGTGCGCGATCGGTATAGACTTCGCGACCTTTTCCTCAACGTTTACCAGAAACACTCGCGGAGGCCACGCGCGGTGGAAGCGTCGCTTTGGACCCGCTGCATGGGCGCGTTGGAAGCGGAGCTTCCGGAGCAGCAATTCAATACCTGGGTGCGGCCGCTGCAGGCCATGGAAGGCAATGGGGCGCTGAAGCTCCTTGCGCCGAACCGCTTCGTCGTCGATTGGGTGAACGCCAATCTGCTGCCGCGCATCGGTGAGCTGCTGCGCGATGAGAGCACTGGCGATGCGCCCATCGTGACGGTCGAGGTCGGTTCGCGCAGCGTGCCGCTGCGCGGCCCACCGGTCGTGATCGGCGCCGCCCCGCGGCGTGCCGAGGGCCTGGTCGTCGGCGCGCGACTCAATCCCGATTTCGTCTTCACATCCTTCGTCGAAGGCAAGAGCAACCAGCTCGCCAAAGCCGCGGCACTGCAGGTGGCCGAGAACCCCGGCCGTGCATACAACCCGTTGTTCCTGTACGGCGGCGTCGGCCTCGGTAAGACTCACCTGATGCACTCGATCGCGCACCTGATCAAGGGCAACGATGCCGGAGCGCGCATCGCCTACGTGCACTCCGAGCGCTTCGTCGGCGACGTGGTGCGCGCGCTCCAACACAACTCGATGAACGAGTTCAAGACCGCGTACCGCTCTCTCGATGCGCTGCTGATCGATGACATCCAGTTCTTTGCCGGCAAGGAGCGCTCGCAGGAGGAATTCTTCCACACCTTCAACGAGCTGCTGGAAGGCCAGCACCAGGTGATCCTCAGCTGCGACCGCTATCCGAAGGAGGTCGAGGGCCTGGAAGAGCGCTTGAAATCGCGCTTCGGCTGGGGGCTCACGGTCGCGATCGAGCCGCCGGAGCTCGAGACCTGCGTCGCGATCCTCATGACCAAGGCGCAGGCAGCGGGCGTTATGCTGCCCGAGGAAGTCGCGTTCTTCATCGCCAAGCGCATCCGCTCGAACGTGCGTGAGCTCGAAGGAGCACTGCGGCGCGTGATAGCCAACTCGCGCTTCACCGGGCGCGCAATCACGCTCGAATTCACCAAGGAAGCGCTGAAAGATCTGCTGTCGCTGCAGGCGAAACTGGTCACCATCGAGAACATCCAGAAGACGGTCGCCGATTATTACAAGGTCCGCATGGCGGACCTGCTCTCCAAGCGGCGCAGCCGCTCGGTCGCGCGTCCGCGGCAAGTCGCGATGGCGCTCGCCAAGGAGCTCACGAGTCACAGTCTGCCGGAGATCGGCGATGCGTTCGGCGGCCGCGACCACACCACCGTGCTGCACGCGTGCAAGCGCATCAAGGAGCTACGCGATAGCGAGCAGCGCATGAAAGAGGACTACTCAAATCTGTTGAGAACCCTGGCAGGTTGATGTGTGCGAGGCTGTGGATTTGCTGTGTGCTCAGCTCTGGATAAAGTTACACACAGGGCACACACAGCAGTTGTTCAGCTCATGCGTGAGCTTATCCTGTGCGTAAGCTGACTCAGTGAGTTGATTCCGTAGATAAAGTTTTCTTATGCCCGTTATGGGTGCGCTCTATAGTCTCAATAACAAATTCTCATCGGTATAAAGATTTTCAAGAGAGAGAGATAGATTCCCATGAAGCTGACCACTACGCGCGAGGACTTTCTCGCCCCTCTGCAAAGTGTCATCGGTGTGGTGGAACGACGGCAGACGATGCCGGTACTCGCCAACGTGCTGCTCGCAGCACGAGACGGTCGGCTTCACATCACCGGTACCGACCTGGAGGTGGAGCTCGTCGCGGCGAGCACAGTGACTGTGCAGCAGCCCGGCGATATCACCGTGCCCGGGCGCAAGCTGCTCGATATCTTCCGCTCGTTGCCGGAGAAAACGACGGTCACGTTGTCGACCGAAGGAGAGCGTGTCTCTGTGCGCGCCGGCCGCAGTCGTTTCACGCTCTCGAGTCTTCCTGCAGCGGAGTTTCCACTCGTAGAAGAGATCAATGCTCAACAAACGTTGAGTATTGCGCAGGGAGAATTCCGGCGGCTCATCGACAAAACGCATTTCTCGATGGCACAGCAGGATGTGCGTTATTACCTCAACGGGCTCCTGATCGAGACCGACGGCAAGGCGCTGCGGGCGGTTGCGACCGATGGGCACAGGCTCGCGCTTTGCGAGATGGAGCTTGCCGGGAAAGCGAAAACCACCCACCAGGTGATCGTGCCGCGAAAAGGCGTGCTCGAGCTCCAGCGGATTCTCGGCACCGAGGGTGACATCGAGCTCGCCGTTGGAACAAATCACGTTCGCGCCCAGATCGGCGACATTCGCTTCACTTCGAAGCTGATCGATGGTCGTTTCCCGGAGTACTCACGGGTGATACCCGCAAACCCACCGCGGCCGGTCGAGGCTGACCGGGAGACGCTGCGGCAGGCCTTGCAGCGCACAGCCATTCTTTCCAACGAGAAATACCGGGGAATTCGGCTGACGGTACGACCAGACCTGATGACTCTCCAGGCACACAATCCTGAGCAGGAGGAAGCCGAGGATCAGGTGGAGGTCGGCTACAAAGGAGAGGAAGTCGAGATCGGCTTCAACGTCAATTATCTACTCGATGCCCTGAGTGCGATCGAGAGCGATCGCGTGGAGATCGGGCTTACGGATTCCAATAGCAGCTGCCTTATTCACGCGCCGGGGGTGCTCGATACCCGGTACGTCGTGATGCCGATGCGGCTGTAGCCGGAAGTAGCGGCGCGGTGCCTGCTTTGCTGCCCAGAAGTCAGCTCGATCTTCTGATGTACAGCGAGGTCGCTCCGTTTCCTGGTTGAGTTACCACTCTTCCTGACAGCCTTGGGGCCAATTGCTGCGGTTCCGGGCTTTCGGCTCCCTTCCGGAAGGGAAAGACTCCCCGTAGGCGCTGCAGAAGCGCTCGAGCGTTGGCGGCTCAACCGGTATTCACAAGGGAGCCCTGATTTTTTTGCGGAGCCTGCGGTTCCCTGCGAGTGGCTCATGCGTGTAAGAGCTATGCGCTTTGGATACCGGGCCGACACGGGCGAGCGCCAATACCAACTACACACCGCCAGCGCGATTGAACACCTGCCGTGAGTTGCGGTTTGAGAATCGGCGTCGAGTATCCAGCGCTTCAACGAAGGGCGAACTCGCCCAGTGATCTCGAGCCGTGTGGGTGCTGCAGGGATGTTCCACGTGGAACACCTCCTGATGTTGTCGCCGCTGCGTCCGACTGCGCAAAGAGGGGGCGTCGAATTGGCAGCGCAGCCTGGGCGACGGTCAGCACATGCCGTGCACGGGGACCGCAATCGGGCATCGGCTTTCAAGCACCAGGGTGCGTGTTGCGGTTGTTATCGCGGACTCACGCTGACACTTCCTATCCGAGGTGCCCAGTCGCAGTATTGGCGTCCCACAGCAGGACGCGTCGGAGGTGACGCAGGCGGGGGGTCGGGTGCCGCAGCGGCGCGCGCGAGAGGTGCGCCGCATGATCTACGCCCGCAGTGCCGGGAGGACCTCGATCACTTCATCTTGGCACCGTGCCGCACGTGACCTCGATAGGCTCTCAGACGGGCGAGTGCACTGGCGAGCCACGTTCACGGCTACCCCAAGCAACGCTCAAGATGGTTCCACGTGGAACGTCGGTGCAATTGCTACCGGTAGTCGTCGTCCTCACGTCGTAAGCGCGCATGACCGCCGCAGCGGTAGACCGAGAAGCGCCACCTTCGGGAGTTTCTGTGAGACCCGCCTGTCGTGCGAGCCCGGGCGTCTTTGGGCGGACCACGTTGCTCCAGGATCGCCCTAGGAAACGATGACGCCTGAGCCGCGCACGCGCCCGTGGTGTGTCATTCTCCGGAGATTAAGTTATCCCCGGATCCACCCGGCCGATGAGTCTTTCCGAAATAGCTGTGAGCAATCTGCGCTGCATTGAGCACGCAGAACTACGGCTGTCGCCAAGTCTAACTCTCATACATGGCGGGAACGGCTCCGGGAAAACGTCGCTGCTCGAGGGAATCTTCACGCTCGGGCGCGGACGATCGTTCCGCACACGAAACAGTGAACGCCTAATTCGCCGTGGACAGAATCAAATGCGCGTCACTGGAGCAGTCTCGAGCCAGACAGGCGGCGAAGTGCGAGTTGGGGTCGAGGTTACTCGTGCTGGGACCACGGCGCGAGTCGACGGCCGTCCAGCCGGTACCTTGACCGAGCTGTCGCAAGTTTTCCCGGTCCAGGTTATCGAGCCCGGCATCCACCGCCTCGTCGAGGAGGGTGGCTATCGCCGGCGGCGCTGGCTCGACTGGGCGGTGTTCCACGTGGAACCGCAGTTCGTCGACCTCTGGTTGCGCTACACCCGCGCGCTCAAGCAACGCAACGCAGCGCTCAAGACTCAGTCAGCAGCAGTCGGTGTGTGGGACGCTGATCTGGCACGGACCGGTGAGGCAATCACGGCGGCGCGACAACGGCTCCTGGACCGACTGCAGCCCTACTGGAAAGCCGCGGTCGCCGCACTCAGTGGCCTAGAGGTAGACCTGCACTACCTGCGTGGCTGGACCCAGGAGCACTCACTGGCGGAGGCGCTCGTGGCTTCCCGGGCGGCGGACGGGCTGCGGCGGCAGACGCAGACCGGGCCCCATCGGGCCGACGTGGCGGTACGGCTCCATGGCCGGCCGGCGCGTGATGTGCTCTCGCGGGGGCAACAGAAGCTCGTCGCAGTCGCGATGACCATCTCGCAGGTACGCCTCCTGCAAAACCTCACCGGGACCACTCCAACCTTGTTGCTCGATGACCCGGCAGCGGAGCTCGACACCGAACGATTGCAGCTTTTCATCGATGAAGTGACGAGCCTCCGATGTCAGCTCGTTGTCACTTCGTTGCAGTCCGAATTGCGACTTTTCGGAGCACCAGAAAGCACGTTCTGCATAGCTGCAGGCAGGGTCCAACCGATATAATGCCATGTCTCAAAATCGAGCTTGTTCATGGCCACTGACGACGTCTACGATTCCAGTAAAATCAAAGTCTTAAAGGGTCTTGATGCGGTGCGGAAACGCCCCGGTATGTACATCGGTGACACCGATGACGGGACGGGCCTTCACCACATGGTTTTTGAGGCCGTCGACAACTCCATTGACGAGTCACTGGCCGGCCATTGCGACCGCATCGTGGTCACCATCCATGCCGATGAATCGGTGACCGTTTCCGATAACGGGCGCGGCATCCCTGTGGATATCCACCCTGAGGAGGGGCGCTCTGCAGCGGAAGTCATCATGACCGTGCTGCACTCGGGCGGGAAATTCGACGATAGCTCGTACAAAGTCTCAGGGGGGCTCCACGGGGTCGGGGTGTCGGTGGTGAACGCACTCTCGGACTACCTGCAGCTCACGATTGCCCGGGATGGCAGCCTGCATCG
The DNA here is from genome assembly GCA_035495655.1 of Steroidobacteraceae bacterium. Lineage (GTDB taxonomy): Bacteria > Pseudomonadota > Gammaproteobacteria > Steroidobacterales > Steroidobacteraceae > 13-2-20CM-66-19. Next base: position 18,006 of record DATJFM010000127.1, on the reverse strand, counting down.
CCAGGAGTACCACCTGGGCGAGCCCGTGGCTCCGCTCGCGGTAGTGGGCGAGACGCATGACCGTGGCACCACGATCCGCTTCCGGCCGAGCGCCCAGATCTTCACCAACATCAGTTTCAACTACGACATCCTCGCAAAACGCCTGCGCGAGTTGTCGTTCCTGAATTCGGGCGTGCGCATCGAGCTCATCGATGAGCGCGAGAACAAGCACGATGTATTCGCCCACGCCGGTGGACTCCAGGCGTTCGTGAAGTACCTCAATCGCACCCGCACGCCGATTCATGAGTCGGTGTTTCACTTCCGCACCCACGATGGGACGGTGACGGTCGAGGTCGCGATGCAGTGGAACGACTCCTACCAGGAGAGCATGTTCTGCTACACCAACAACATTCCGCAGAAGGACGGCGGTACGCACCTCGCCGGCTTCCGCAGTGCCCTGACCCGCACGCTCAACGACTACGTCGAGAAGGAGCTTTCCAACAAGGACCGCATCCCGATGACGGGCGATGACGCCCGCGAGGGGCTGACGGCCATCCTCTCGGTGAAGCTGCCCGATCCGAAATTCTCCTCGCAGACCAAGGACAAGCTCGTCTCCTCCGAGGTCAAGGGCATCGTCGAGAACGCGGTCGGCTCCAAGCTGCAGGAATTTCTGCTCGAGCATCCGCAGGAGGCGCGTCTCATCGTCGCGAAGATGGTCGAGGCGGCGCGCGCACGCGAGGCCGCGCGCAAGGCGCGCGAGATGACCCGGCGCAAGGGCGCGCTCGATATAGCCGGACTTCCAGGCAAGCTGGCCGACTGTCAGGAAAAGGATCCGGCGCTTTCGGAGATCTTCATCGTCGAGGGCGACTCGGCCGGCGGCTCGGCCAAGCAGGGGCGCGACCGGCGCACTCAGGCGATCCTGCCGCTCAAGGGCAAGATCCTGAATGTGGAAAAAGCGCGCTTCGACAAGATGCTGTCATCCGCCGAGGTGGGCACGCTCATCACCGCGCTCGGCACCGGTATCGGCAAGGAAGAGTTCGACATCAACAAGCTCCGCTACCACCGCGTCATCATCATGTGCGATGCGGACGTGGACGGGAGCCACATCCGTACGCTGCTGCTCACCTTCTTCTATCGGCAGATTCCGGAGCTCATCGAGCGCGGCCACATCTATATCGCGCAGCCGCCGCTCTACAAGATCAAGCGCGGCAAGCAGGAAACCTACGTCAAGGACGACAACGAGCTCAATCAGCTGCTGCTCACTGCAGCACTGGAAGAGGCGCAGCTGCACGTGAATGCCGGCGCGCCCGCGCTCTCCGGGTCAGCACTCGAGGCACTCGCGCGCAAGTACATGGAGGTGCAGGCGATCATCCGACGTTGGGCGCGCCGCTACGACGATCGGCTCCTCGAGCAGCTCGTCTACATGCCCGAGGTGAGCCCGGCGAACTTCGACCGGCAGGAATGGCTGCGCGGCTGGGCGCGCGATCTCGATCAGCGGCTGAACGCGCTTGCCGATGGCACGCGCACCTACCGGGTCGAATTGCGCGCGGCGACGGACGGACACGCGGCGCGCATCATCATTCACAAGACCGAGCACGGCACGCCGAGCCAGAAATATCTGCCGCGCGAGTTCTTCGAGTCGGCGGAGTATCAGCGCATCGCGGATCTGGCGCGCACCCTCGCCGGGCTCATCGGGGAGGGCGCCTATGCCACGCGCGGCAACGAGCGCCAGGAGATCGGCTCCTTCAAGGAAGCGATGAAGTGGTTACTCGATCAAGCGAAGAAAGGCCAGACGATCCAGCGCTACAAGGGCCTCGGCGAGATGAATCCGGAGCAGCTGTGGGAGACCACCATCAACCCCGAAAGCCGCCGGCTGTTGCAGGTGAAGATCGAGGATGCCGTAGCCGCTGATGACATCTTCACGACGCTGATGGGGGATCAGGTCGAGCCGCGGCGCGAGTTCATCGAGAAGAACGCCCTGTCGGTGACCAACCTCGATATCTGATCGATTGGATCAGATATGAGTCTATCAGCGCGACATGCGAGATAATTGACTCGTCCCACAGCTAAATTTAGGCATCGGACTGTGGGGCCAGTCGGCGGACGGTGGCTTCAACCCAGGCCTGAATTTCCTCGTTGAGCTCGCGCACTTCGCGTCCGGCGGTCGCAAAAGCTGGACCGATGACCACACGCACGACCCCGGGTTTCTTGAGCAGTCCACGCCGCGGCCAGTAATAGCCGGCGTTGTGCGCGACCGGCACGACGAGATGGCCGGTCTCGATCGCGAGCAGCGTGCCGCTCACTCCGTAGCGGCGCGTTTCGCCTGGCGGCATGCGGGTGCCCTCCGGGTAAATCATGACCCAGTCACCTTCTTCGAGACAGGTTTTGCCCTGCTCGATGACCTGTGCGACCGCGGAGTGCCCGGCGGCGCGATCGATGGCGATCGCATGCATCTGCTGCACGGCAACCCCGACCACCGGGATCCACAGCAGCTCGCGCTTCAGCACCCACACCTGGCGTGGAAACACCACCATCATCGCCATGGTTTCCCAGGACGAGGAGTGTTTCCACAGGGCGATGTGCGAGCCCGCGGGAAGCGGGGCGCCTTCGATCCGGTACGTGAGCCCACAGCTCCACTTCAGCACCCACAGCACTACCGCAGCGTAAGCGCGCGCAAGCGCGAAGCGGCGCCGGAAGGGCAGGAGGGCGCAGATGAGCACGAAGGGGATGGCGTAGAGAAAAGTCCAGGCGAACCAGAAGCCGGTGAAGAAAAGCGAGAGGATCAGCTGCACCGGGCCCCGGCGCCAGCCTGCGGCGCCGGCGTTGGTTTCGCTCACCGTACTCAACCGGGCAATCGCGACAGGTCCGCGATCCCCGCGAAAAGTCCCTGGAGCTGAGTGAGCAGGCTCAGCCGGTTGGCCCGCAGCTGCGGGTTCTCGTCCATCACCATCACCTTGTCGAAGAAGGTGTCGACGGCCGGCCGCAAGAGTGCGAGCCGTCCGAGTGCATCGGTGTACAGCCGCCGCTCGGTGTGCGCCGACACCGCATCGCGCAGCCCGCGCATGGCGTCGTAGAGCCGCATCTCCGCTTCCTCGCGCAGCTGCGTGACATCGACCTCGCCCGAAGGTGTGGCGTTGGCCTTGCGAAGGATGTTGCTGATGCGCTTGTTGGCGGCGGTGAGGCTCGCCGCCTCCGGGAGCTCGAGGAAGGTGCTCAGCGCCCGCAGGCGCGCATCGAAGTCGACGCTCGATGCGGGACGTGTGGCAAGCACCGCATCGAACATCTCCGTGGTCACCGCCGCGCGCCCAGGCGCAGCCGCGCCTGCACCCTCGAGATAGTAGGCGCGCAGCCGCTCCATGAGGAAATCGTAGATCTCATCGACAAGTGCCACCGCTCCGGAACGCGGCGCCGCGGGGGAGGCCGGTGCTGCGCGTGCATCGGTAGACCCGGCGGTCGCGCCACCCGGGGCTGCGCTCCTGAGCCGCTCGATGTCCGCGCGCACGCCCATGGCTGCCTGCTCGATGGTGGCACCCAGATCGAGATCCAGTCCTTTCTCGATGAGAATCCGCTGCACACCGAGCGCCGCACGGCGCAGCGCAAAGGGATCCTTGGTGCCGGAGGGCTTCTCGCCGATCGCGAAGATCCCCGCGACGGTGTCGAGTTTGTCCGCGATGGCGAGCGCGAGTCCGGTGCGGCTCGCGGGCAGATCGTCTCCCGCCGAGCGTGGCAGGTATTGCTCGCGCAAGCTCACCGCGACTTCCGGCGGCTCGCCGTCGGCCTGCGCGTAGTAGGCGCCCATGATGCCCTGCAGCTCCGGAAACTCTCCCACCATCGCGGTGAGCAGATCGCACTTGGCGAGATCCGCGGCACGCAGCGCTTCATCGGCCGGCGCGCCCGCCGCGGCGGCGATGTGCGGGATGAGCGCGCCCACGCGGCGCGTCTTGTCGCCGAGCGAGCCGAGCTTCGCCTGGAAGGTTACTTTTTCGAGCGCAGGGCGCCGCGCTGCGAGCGGCTCGCGCCGGTCCTGCTCCCAGAAGAATGCCGCATCGGACAAGCGGGCGCGCACCACGCGCTCATTGCCGGCCCGCACTTGCGGGGGATCGCGGCTCGCGATGTTGCTCACGGTGATGAAGGCCGGCAGCAGGGAGCCCGCGCCGTCCTCGACGGGGAAGTAGCGCTGGTGCTCCTCGAGCGTGCAGATCAGCACTTCGCGCGGCAGCGCGAGGAAGCGCTCCTCAAAGCGTCCCGCGAGCGCCACCGGCCATTCGGTGAGCGCGGTCACCTCATCGAGCAGCGCTTCGCGAATGAGCGCGTGGCCTGCGACCGCCTCGGCGACGGTCGCGACCTCGGTACGGATGCGCTCGCGGCGGCCGCTGAAATCTGCGAGCACGTGCCCCTTCTCGCGCAGCGTGCGCTCGTAGGCCGTCGGACTCGCCAGTGACAGCGGCCGCGGGGCCATGAAGCGATGGCCACGAGTGTGGCGGCCGGTCTCGGTCTCGAGAAGCGTCGCCGGCACGATATCGCGACCGAATAGCATCACGATCCAGTGCACCGGCCGCACGAACATCGCCTGCCCCTCGCCCCAGTGCATGCGGCGCGGAATGGGCAGTTGATCGAGCGCGCTCTGAATGAGCCCCGGAAGCAGCTGCACGGTGCGCTCGCCGGCGCGCGTGCCGGAGAAGAAGAGGAAGGTGCCCTTGCCCTCGTCGATCCGTCCGAGCTCTTCCACCGTCGTGCCGCAGCTCGTAGCAAAGGCGAGCGCTGCCCGGGTCGGTGCTCCTGCACCATCGAATGCCGCTGAGAGCGGCGGGCCGCGGCGGCGGACTTGCTGCTCCGGCTGCCGCTCTGCGAGGCGCGACACCTTGACCGCAAGGCGGCGCGGGGTGGCGAATCCTGCGATGGCGCCGTGGGCGAGCCCGGATTTCTCGAGCCCGGCAGTGACCCCAAGGACGAACGCCTCCGAGAGCGTGCTCAAAGCCTTCGGCGGCAGCTCCTCGGTACCGACTTCGATGAGGAAATCGCGCGTTGCACTCATGGGCGCACCCGCGGAGTCGCCGCATCCGCGGTTGCACCCGTGCGGGCGGACGCCGCGTGCGCCACGCGCTCGTGCGCCGCGTGCGCCTTGAGGAGCGGAAAGCCGAGCGCCTCGCGGCTCGCAAGATAGGCGCGCGCCACCGCACTCGCGAGCGCGCGTACCCTGAGAATGTAGCGCTGCCGCTCGGTGACCGAGATGGCGCGTCGCGCATCGAGAAGGTTGAAAGTATGTGAAGCCTTCAGCACCTGCTCGTAGGCCGGCAGAGCCAGCTTCGCCTGCAGCAGGCTCTGGCAGGCGCGCTCGTAATCCTCGAAGTGGGTGAGAAGCGTGGCTACATCCGCGTGCTCGAAGTTGTAGGCCGATTGCTCAACCTCGTTCTGGCGAAACACGTCGCCGTAGGTGATGAGGCCGTCGACTCCTTCGCTCCAGAGGATGTCGTAGAGGCTTTCGACGCCCTGCAGATACATCGCCAGCCGCTCGAGCCCATAGGTGATCTCGCCAGTCACCGGCCGGCAGTCGAGGCCGCCGACCTGCTGGAAGTAGGTGAACTGCGTGATCTCCATGCCGTTCAGCCACACTTCCCAACCGAGCCCCCAGGCACCGAGCGTCGGCGATTCCCAGTTGTCCTCGACGAAACGCACATCGTGCACCAGCGGGTCGAGGCCGAGCGCGGCCAGACTTCCGAGGTAGAGATCGAGGATCGGCAGTGGCGAGGGTTTGATCACCACCTGGTATTGATAGTAGTGCTGCAGCCGAAACGGATTCTCTCCATAGCGGCCATCGGTCGGCCGCCGCGAGGGCTGCACGTAGGCGGCGCGCCACGGCTCCGGTCCGATGGCGCGCAGAAAAGTCGCGGTGTGGAAGGTGCCGGCGCCGACTTCCATGTCGTAGGGCTCGAGCACCACACATCCCTGCTGCGACCAGTAGTGCTGCAGGGCGAAGATAAGCTGCTGGAAGGTGCGCGGCGCGTGGCCGATTTTCATGCTGCGTGAATCAGGACCGAAAGAGCGCGCGAGTATACGGTGCTCGCCAGCGGCTCGGTGCCGGCGCACCAAAAACACACAATTGCACCGCCATGGGCCTCCACTACGAGCGCGGAGCGCGTTGAGATCCCAAACAGCGCTGCCTCGAGCACTGCTCTGGTGCAATAATGGTCCGCGTGCGCACCAAAGTGGTGCACCGACCGGTCCTGAAAGTCTCTAACTCATTGATTGTGCGTCTATCTCGGCTGGCACAGCCCCTGCAATGCCCCGGGGCACTTCCCGCCCGACCCGCATGAGTCACACCTGAAGAGGCTGCGGGCCGCCAGTGCGGCGAGTTACACCCCTTTCTCGGAGGCGATATGACACCGACCGATGTTCTGAAACTCATAAAAGAAAAGCAGGTGAAGTTCGCGGACCTGCGCTTCACCGATACGCGCGGCAAGGAGCAGCACGTGACGATCCCGGCGCGCCTGGTCGATGAGGACCTGTTCCGCGACGGCAAGATGTTCGATGGCTCCTCCATCGCCGGATGGAAGGGCATCAACGAGTCCGACATGATCCTGATGCCCGAGGCAGCGACCGCGGTCATCGATCCCTTCTTCGAAGAGACGACGATCGACATCCGCTGCGATGTGATCGAGCCGGCCACCATGCAGGGCTACGAGCGCGATCCACGCTCGCTCGCCAAGCGCGCCGAGGCCTACCTCAAGTCCACCGGCATCGCCGACAGCGCGCTCTTCGGGCCGGAGAACGAATTCTTCATCTTCGACAGCGTGCGCTTCAGCAGCGAGATCAACGGCGCCTTTTACCGCATCGATTCCGTGCAGGGCTCGTGGAACTCCGAGAAGGATTACGAGGAGGGCAACCGCGGCCATCGCCCGACCGTCAAGGGCGGCTACTTTCCGGTGCCGCCGGTGGATGCCTACCAGGACATCCGCTCGGCGATGTGCCTTGCGTGCGAGGAGATGGGACTCAAGGTCGAGGTGCACCATCACGAAGTCGCCACCGGCGGCCAGTCCGAGATTGGCATCGGCGCGGGCACCCTGGTGCAGAAGGCGGACCAGGTGCAGATCCTGAAATACGCCGTGCACAACGTGGCGCACGGCTACGGCAAGACCGCCACCTTCATGCCGAAGCCGCTGGTGGGCGATAACGGCAATGGCATGCACGTGCACCAGTCCCTGCAGAAGGAAGGCCGCGCGCTGTTTGCCGGCGACAAGTACGGCGGGCTCTCGGATCTGGCGCTCTATTACATCGGCGGCATCATCAAGCACGCCAAGGCGCTGAATGCCATCACCAACCCGGGCACGAACAGCTACAAGCGGCTCGTGCCGGGATTCGAGGCACCTACGCTGCTCGCCTACTCGGCGCGCAACCGCTCCGCCTCGATCCGCATTCCGTGGGTCTCGAGCCCGAAAGCGCGGCGCATCGAGGTACGCTTCCCGGATTCCTGCGCCAACCCGTACTTCGCGTTCGCGGCGATGATGCTCGCGGGACTGGATGGTATCCAGAACAAGATCCACCCCGGTGATCCCGCCGACAAGGATCTCTACGATCTCGAGCCCGAGGAAGCGAAGCACATCCCGACGGTATGCCACTCGCTCGACATGGCCCTCGAGCACCTCGACAACGACCGCGAGTTCCTCACCCGTGGGAGCGTATTCACCAACGATGTGATCGATGCCTACATGGCGCTGAAGCTCCAGGAGATCACCCGCTTCCGCATGTCGACGCACCCGGTGGAGATGGAGCTGTATTACAGCTGCTGAGATGGGGTGCGTGAGTTCCCTGCGGGCGAGCCTTGCGCACGGCAGCCGCGGTGCGCGTTGCGCGCAGCCTCAAGGGGAAGGGGTGCGGGTGGCGGCGTTCACAAAATGCCGTCACCCGCTTTTGTCGCCCGGCTCGCGCAGCGCTATGCTGGAGCCGCATGCGCGCACTCGCATTTACCTTAATGTCTCTGCTGTGCTCGCTGGCGCTCGCCGGGGCAACGGTGTACCGCTGGGTCGACGAGAACGGCGTGGTGCACTACTCCGATCAGCCGCACGCCAATGCGGAGAAGCTGCACGTGAACGCGGCGCAGAGCTACAAGCCGGCGGCGCTCGAGAATTCACCGGGGGGCGGCGGTGGCCAGACGCCCACCCCGGCAGTGGCTCCCTACCGCGGCTGCGCCATCGTACAGCCGCAGGACGATCAGAGTTTCGCCAACATCGACTCGCTCACGGTCGTCGTGCAGACCGATCCGCAGCAGCTGCACACCGGCGACCGGGTCTACGTCACCGTGGATGGTCAGGCGCTGAATGGCGGCAGCCCCACCGGCGCGCAATTCGTGCTCTCACCGGTCGAGCGCGGTACGCACACGGCACAAGCCCAGGTGAAGGACGCGGGCGGCGCCGTGCAGTGCCAGACTCCGGCCGTGACCTTCCACGTGCAGCAGAACTCGGTCCTCAATCCCAACAACAACCGAATTACGCCGCACTGAGTCTCGCGCGCGCGGCCGTCGCCGAGCGCCCCAACCAGATGGCCCTTGGGCGCGGGAGCGACCGTGGCCGCTGAGTACGCGCTTCCCTCGGCGCTCGCGCACTTCGATCCGGCGGACCTGCTGGATGCGCTCGCTACCGGAATCGTCATGCTCGATGCACAGCTGTGTCCGGTGTACGCGAATGTCGCCGCACAGGACCTGCTCGCTTTCAGCCTGAAGATGGCACGCGGACGCCCCTTCACCGAGCTCCTGCACGAGCCGGAGGGACTCGCCGCCATCCTGCGCCGCTCGCTTGCAGGCGGCGAGATCATCGCCGACCGTGAGCTCACGGTGCGTCCCGCGGCGTCCCCGCGCGAAGCTCGCACCCTCGATGTGACGCTGACACCGCTCGATGGAGTGACCGGCCGCCACCTGCTGCTCGAGCTCGCCGACACCACGCAGCGCCAGCGCATCTCGCGCGAGAACAACCTGCTCGCGCGTCTCGACAGCAGCCGCCTCATGGTTCGGCAGCTCGCGCACGAGATAAAAAATCCACTCGGCGGACTGCGCGGCGCGGCGCAGCTGCTCGAGCGCGAGCTGCCCGCCGCGGCGCTCAAGGAATACACGCGCGTGATCATCGGTGAGGCCGACCGCCTCACCGCGCTCGTCGACTCCATGGCGCGACCCAGTCAGTCGCCGAGCCCGGTGATCCTCAATGTGCACGAGATCTGCGAGCACGTGTATCACCTGCTGCGTGGCGAGGCGCCGCCGACACTCGTCATCGAGCGCGACTACGACCCGAGCCTGCCGAATGCACGGCTCGACCGGAACCAGATGATCCAGGCGCTCCTCAATGTTGCGCGCAACGCGCTGCAGGCGCAGGGCGACAAGGGCCGCATCGTGTTGCGCACGCGCGCGCGCTCGAATGTCAGCATCGGCTGCGCCGTGCACCGCCTGGTAGCGAGCGTGCAGGTCGAGGACTCAGGTCCAGGAGTCCCCGAGCACCTGCGCGGCTCGATTTTCTATCCACTCGTCACCGGACGCGCCAACGGCACCGGTCTCGGGCTCGCCGTGGCGCAGGAGCTGGTGACGCGCAACGGCGGCATCATCGAGTTCGAGAGTGAGTTCGGGCACACGGTGTTCACGCTGCTGCTGCCCCTCGGAGACAACACATGAATGCGCTGCGGGTATGGCTCGTCGATGACGACGCCTCGATCAGGTGGGTGCTCGAGCGGGCACTGCGCAACGAGGGCATGGCGCCGCGCGCCTTCGAGGCTGCGGAAGGTGCGCTCGATGCGCTGCGACGCGATGCTCCGGATGTCCTCATCACCGACATCCGCATGCCGGGCGCTTCGGGCCTCGAGCTCCTGCGGCGCATCCGCGACGCGCGTCCGGCGCTCCCGGTGATCGTCATGACGGCGCACTCGGACCTCGGGAGCGCGGTCTCGGCATACGAGGGCGGCGCCTTCGAGTATCTGCCGAAGCCCTTCGACATCGATGAGGCCGTGGCGCTGGTGCGGCGTGCCGCGAGCGGCGCCCTCGGCGGTGGCAGTGAAACCGGCGCGGCGCCGCAGATGCCTGAGCTCCTCGGCAAGGCGCCGGCGATGCAGCAGGTGTTTCGCGCTATCGGGCGACTGTCGCGCTCCTCGGTCACCGTGCTCATCACCGGGGAGTCCGGCACCGGCAAGGAGCTCGTGGCCCGCGCGCTGCACGAGCACAGCCCGCGCAGCGGACGCCCCTTCATCGCGCTCAACACCGCAGCCATCCCGGCCGATCTCCTCGAGTCCGAGCTCTTCGGACACGAGCGCGGAGCGTTCACCGGCGCGGACGCACAGCGCCGCGGCCGCTTCGAGCAGGCGGACGGCGGCACGCTCTTTCTCGATGAGATCGGCGACATGTCGCTCGCGCTCCAGACGCGGCTGCTGCGGGTGCTGGCGGAAGGGGAGTTCTATCGTGTCGGCGGCCAGACCCCGATCCACGTCGATGTGCGGGTCATCGCCGCGAGCAACCAGAACCTGCAGGAGCGGGTCGCGCGCGGACTCTTTCGCGAGGATCTCTACCATCGCCTGAATGTGATCCGCATCGAGCTGCCGCCGCTCTCGGCACGCGCCGAGGACATTCCGGCCCTCCTCACGCACTACATGCTCATCGCCGCACACGAGCTCGGCGTCGAGCCGAAAGTGCTGGCGCCGGACGCGCAGGCGAGACTCACCGCCTACCAATGGCCCGGCAACGTGCGCGAGCTCGTCAACCTCTGCCGGCGGCTCTCGGTGCTAGCGCCGGGGAGCGAGGTGCACCTCGCCGATCTGCCGCCGGAGATCACCGGCACTGCAGCGGCCGCAGCGCGCGAGGCCGACTGGACGGCCGCGCTCGCCGACTGGGCCGAGCGGCACGTGCGCAACGGCGGCTCACCGCTCCTCGATACCGCGCAGCCGCAATTCGAGCGAGTGCTGATCCGCGCAGCGCTGCGCCGCACACAGGGACATCGGCAGGACGCGGCGAAGCTCCTCGGCTGGGGACGCAACACCCTCACCCGCAAGCTCCGCGAGCTCGGCATGAACGGCGCCGCGGAGCCAGACGAATAGTCGCGGCGCTCCTAACCCGGTAAGGTTCCCCCCTCGAAGGGAGGGTCGATGTCGGGCTGGAGCGAGCTGTGGCATTCCGAGTTCCTGGGCAACGAGCTCGGTCAATGGGCGGTCGCACTCGCGATCTTCTTCATCACCTTCACCGTGCTACCGCTCGTGCGCGGCTTCATCAGCGCGCTGCGCCGGCGGTTGCACCTCAAGGACCGACAGGGTGGTTTCGTCGCGCTCGATCTGGCGGCGGCGCTGGTCGAGCGCACCAGCCGGGTGTTCCTACTCGGGCTCGCCGTCTGGTTCGGCTCCCGCGACCTGAGCTTCCCGCCGCGCTTCGAGCGTTGGCTCACGACCGTACTCGTGCTGCTCTTCTGGATGCAGATGGCGATCTGGGCCATGACCGCCGTGCGCCACGCCATCGACCTGCGCCGCAAGCGCTCGCTATCGCCGGACGCACTCCTCAAGAGCTCGATGGAGGTCATCCTGTTCGCGGTCGGGCTGCTCATCTGGGGTTTCGCGGCACTGCTGGCACTCGATTGGCTCGGGATCCAAGTGAAGCCGCTGCTCGCGGGCTTGGGCATCACCGGTATCGCGCTGGCGCTCGCCGTGCAGACCGTGCTCGGGGATCTGCTGGCCTCGATGTCGATTGCCTTCGACAAGCCCTTCATGGCAGGCGATTTCCTCGCGATCGACGACTGCCAGGGCACGGTCGAGCACATCGGCGTCAAAAGCACACGGCTGCGCAGCGTCAACGGCGAGCAGATCATTCTCGGCAACGCCGACATCCTGAAGTCTCGGGTGCGCAACTTCGGCCGCATGTTCGAGCGGCGTGCGCTGTTCGTGCTCGATGTGCATTACGAGACCCCGGTGGCAGCGCTCGCCGCAGTCCCGGCAGCGGTGCGCGAGATCATCGAGGCGACCCCGGAGGTACGCTTCGACCGCTGTCACCTCCTGCGCTGCATGCCGATGACGCTGCAGTTCGAGGTGGTGTTCTTCGTCACGACGCCCGACTACCAGGTGTACGCCAGTGCGCAGCAGAGCATCAATCTGCGCATTCTCGAGCGCTTCCGCACGCTTGGGGTCGTATTTACCGCCGTCGCACCCACGCCGGTGCGGCTGCACCGGCAGGCAGGCACCGCGGGTGCGGACGACAGCGGTCAGCGGCGCTTACTGTAGGCCGGTCGTCAGCCCGAGAGGGCGCAGTCGGCGATATCCCTGGCGGTGCGCAACGTGCCGACGAGCTCGGTGACGCTCTTCAAACCCTGCGCAGCGAGGTAGGCGGCGATGCCCTCGTTGATGCGCCGGCACACGAGTGGATCATAGAAGAGCGCGGTGCCCACCCCGACCGCCGTCGCGCCAGCGATGATGAACTCGAGCGCATCGTGCGCCGTGGTGATGCCGCCCTGGCCGATGATCGGAATGCGGTGGGGACGTGCGACTTCATAGACCTGGTGCACCTTCAGCAGCGCGATCGGCTTGATGGCGGGCCCGGAAAGCCCGCCCTGCACGTTGCCAATCACCGGCCGGTGCGTCTCGACATCGATCGCCATCCCCATCACGGTGTTGATCACCGCAAGGGCATCGGTACCCGCTTCGATGCAGCGGCGCGCGTTCTCGCGGATGTCGGTCTGGTTCGGCGAGAGCTTGGTGATGAGCGGCTTTTTGGTCACGCGGCGGCAAGCGGCGACCACCTGCGCCGACATGTCCGGATAGTTGCCGAAGGCCACTCCGCCTTCCTTCACGTTGGGGCAGGAGATGTTGATCTCGATGGCATCGATCGGGGACGCATCGAAGCGCCGCGTGACCTCGACGTACTCCTCGATGGTCGAACCGCAGGCGTTGGCGATGAAGCGTGTCTCGGTGAAATCGAGCTGCGGCAGGATGACGCGCACGACGTGGTCGACGCCGGGATTCTGAAGACCGATCGCATTCAGCATCCCTGCGGGGGTCTCGTAGACGCGGTGCGGCGGGTTGCCGAGCCGCGGCGCGCCGGTCGTGCCCTTCAGTACCACAGCCCCCGCATCGCGGTTCGAGAATCCCTCGATGCGCGTGTACTCCTCGCCGAAGCCGACGCATCCCGAGAGGAGCACGATCGGGGAGGCGAATTCCAGCCCGCAGAAATTCAGGGCGACCGGCGATGCGCCCGCCGCGGCCGGCCGCACCGATGCGTCTGGTTCTAAGCTCGCCACGACAGGCATTATCGCACAGGCGTCAATTCCACCGCGGTGAGGCCATGTTCCACATTGTGCTGATCCAGCCCGAGATACCGCCCAACACCGGCAACATCATCCGGCTCGCCGCCAACACGGGCGCCACGCTCCATCTGGTGAAGCCGCTCGGCTTCGAGCTCACAGCCCGGGCGGTGCGCCGCGCGGGACTCGACTACGAGGAGCTCGCCCCGGTGCGCGTGCACGCGAGCATGGATGCCTGCCTCGAAGCGCTCGCCGGAGCACGGCTATTCAGCATCGAGACGGGCGGCGAGCAGCTCTACAGCGAGTCATGCTTTCAGCGCGGCGATGCACTGCTATTCGGCGCCGAGACCCGTGGCCTCACTGCCGCCGCGCTCGCCCTGGTGCCGCCCGAACGGCAGCTCATGATCCCCATGCGACCCGGCAACCGCAGTCTCAACCTCTCCAACGCCGTCGCGCTCGTCATCTACGAGGCCTGGCGGCAGAACGGGTTCACCGGGGGCGAGCCGACAGCGCGCACGGATTTGCCCTGAGCCGCGCGCGATTACTGAGCCGAGGGGCCAGAGGGCGCCTGTCGATCGAGCGGGCTGCGCACCCCGCGCGCACCCTTCGCCATGACATGGGTGTAGATCATGGTGGTCTTGAGATCGGAGTGCCCGAGCAGCTCCTGCACGGTGCGGATGTCGTATCCGTCCTCCAGCAGGTGCGTGGCAAAGCAGTGCCGCAGCGTGTGGCAACTCGCCGGCTGAGTGAGCTCGGCCTTGCGCACCGCGCCCTGCACCGCACGCTGGATGATCTTCTCGTGCAGATGGTGGCGCACGGCGAGTCCGCTGTAGGGATCGCGGCACAGGCCCGAGGCGGGAAACAGGTACTGCCAGCCCCAGCGCGTGCCTGCCTCGGGGTACTTGCGTGCGAGCGCGAAGGGCAGCGAGACCCCGGGGCGTGCACGGCGTCGCTCCTCCTCGTACCAGGCGCGCAAGCGATCGAGATGCGCGCACAAGGAATTGTTGAGGGCGGCCGGCAGCATCGTGACACGATCCCTGCCGCCCTTGCCCTCGCGCACGATGAGCTCACCACGCTCGAGCGCGAGGTCCTTCACCCGCAGCCGCATCGCTTCCATCAGGCGCAGCCCGCTGCCATAGAGCAGGCTCGCTATGAGCCACGAAGTGCCCTGCAGCTGCGCCAGGAGCGCGCGCACCTCAGTGCGGCTGAGCACCACGGGCAGCTTGCGCGCCGGTGCAGCGCGGGTGATGCCCTCGAGCCACGGCAGCTCATCCCGAGCACGTGGCGATAGAGAAAGAGGAGCGCCTGCAGCGCCTGGTTCTGCGTGGCGGAGCTCACCTTGCGATGCACCGCGAGATGCGTCAGGAACTGCTCGAGCTCATGGGCGCCGAGCTCCTGCGGATGCCGCCCGCCGTGGAAGTCGACATAACGCTGCAGCCACTGCAGATACGCCTGCTCGGTGCGCAGCGCGAGATGGCGCGTGCGCATGCGCTCGCGCGCAAGCGCCAGGAGCTCCGCGGCCCGGTCCAGGTGGATTTCTGACACGGCGGTGTGCCTCGACCGTGCAGATGGAAGCAAATCGCCGGCCGCGAAGCGAGTCGCAAATGACACGCGTTCACCGTGTTTCAGCGAGGCGGGCTGTATACTGCGCGACGCCGCAGTCGAGTATTCGTGCAGAGCCAAAAGAGGGGGCGGACGCATGAGCTGGTGGGGCTGGATCATCGCGGGCGCGATACTTCTCGGCGCAGAGCTCTCCTTCGTGAGCGCGCAGTTCTACCTCGTGTTCATCGGCAGTGCGGCGATGCTGGTAGGCCTCGTTGCACTACTCGTGCCGCTCGCGCCCGGGTTGCAGTGGGCACTCTTCGGAATCCTAGCGATCGTGTCCATGGTGACCTTTCGCAGCCGCGTCTACCAACGCTTCAATCGTGCGCTGCCGCACGTTGAGACCGGCCCCGCGGGCGGCTCGATCACACTCCAGGTGACACTCGGCGCAGGCGAGAGCTGCCAGGCGGAGCACGGCGGCACCTTCTGGACGGTGCGCAACGACAGTGACACGCCGATCCCCTCCGGCAGCCGGGCGCGCATCGCGCGGGTGCAGAACCTGACACTTCTCGTGAGACCTGAAAAGTAGAGCCATGTACACGTCCTACGTCTTCATTGCGCTCGCCATCATCGTCGTGATTCTGGTGTTCCGCACGGCGACCGTCGTGCCCCAGCAGAGCGCCTACGTGGTCGAGAACCTGGGCAAGTACAGCCGCACGCTCCAGGCCGGCTTCCACATCCTCATTCCCTTCGTCGAACGCGTCGCCTACCGGCATAGCCTCAAGGAGCAGGCGCTGGATGTCCCGGAACAGGTGTGCATCACCCGCGATAACGTGCAGGTCGGCGTCGACGCGGTGCTCTACATGCAGGTGCTCGATCCGCATCTCGCCTCCTACGGCATCACCAACTACGCATTCGCCATCGCCCAGCTCGCCCAGACCACACTGCGCAGCGAGATCGGCAAGATCGAGCTCGATCGCACCTTCGAGGCGCGCGCCCTCATCAACGCCAACGTCGTGGCCGAGCTCGACAAGGCCTCTGCGACCTGGGGCGTGAAGGTGATGCGCTACGAGATCAAGAATATCGAGCCGCCGAAGGACGTGCTCTCGGCGATGGAGAAACAGATGCGCGCCGAGCGCGAGAAGCGCGCGGTGGTGCTCGCCTCCGAGGGCGAGCGCGACGCCAAGATCAACCAGGCGGAAGGCGACAAGCAGCGCGTCATCAAGGCCTCCGAGGCGACCAAGCAGCAGCAGATCAACGAGGCCGACGGCCAGGCCGCGGCCATCCTGGCAGTCGCCACCGCCACCGCCGAGGGTCTGCGTCGGGTCGGGAGCGCCCTGAGTGAGCATGGCGGGATCGAAGCCATGCAACTGCGCATCGGCGAGGAGTACGTGCGCCAATTCGGCAAGCTGGCGAAGGAGAGCACGACGCTCGTGATACCCGGAGAGCTATCCGACCTCGCCGCCGTCGTCAGCATGGCGACCAGCATCGTGCGCAAGCCGCCTTCGGCCCCCTCCGATGGCCCAGTTCGCCCGGCAGGTGGCGGGGGCAGGTAGCGGCACCAATCGCGGCCACACCGCGGAGTCAGCGACCTCATCGATTCCACACCCAGCATTGGGAGCCATCCCCATGAGTCCATTTGACCCCGAGCAATTCACCGACATGGACGGAAACGCGGTTGAGGGGGCGCCCGAGCCACTGCCGTGCCCTTTCTGCGGCAGCCGGGCCGATCAGCTGGTCGTCGAGCGATGGAGCGAGGAGGACGATCCTGACACCGCCTTCCACGTCGAATGCCTCAAGTGCGGCTCCAACGGTCCCCAGGGCGAAACTCTGCTCGAGGCCGCCGAAGGCTGGAATGGACGGTCGGGGTAGAGGAAGTCGCGAGGACGCCCTCGAAACAGGCTACGAGAGTGGACGGAGCTGATGGCGCCATACCTGACGTGTTAGATGACCGAACTGACGCAATAAAAGCCGATGCTTAGATTATCCAAAAGTAGTTAGGTGGCAGGTGCAGCGCGGCAGGCTCCTAGAGCGCACGCGTCAGTGGTGGAAGCTGCGCCTCGCCATACTTGGCGTGGTCATATCGCTGCTTATTCCGCTTGTGCCTCACTCCGGATCACAGGGGTCGCCCGACCGCGACCTTCTGTTTTATGCTGCGGTTTCGGCGCTGCTCGCTGCAGGCAGCCTGATCTTGTTGTTTTGGGGTATTAACTGCCCACACTGCGGTGCGAAATGGGTGCAGTTGTCAGCTAGACAGCCTGGTGGCCGCTGGCTGCAATGGCTGCTCAACCTACAGTCGTGTCCCAGATGCGGCTCCAATGGCAACCTGCCCCCTAACAATCGTTGGAGGGGTCCGTGAAAGTCGGTAGTGTCGCCGCGGGCGCGGGAAGACAGTGTGCACCCGCGGCTCTAATCGGGCGCTTCTGGGCGGCCCCTCAACTTCACCGTTAGGTTGCTTTTTGACGGAGTAGGCATATGAAAACCCACCGCTTTGCCGCTCTCTTGCTGCTTATTACGCTCTCCGCTTGTGCGACCGCGCCTCGAGCAACTGCAGTCAGAATCGATGGGTCGAGCCCCGCGGCCTTCGATGCGTCCTGGAAGGCACTGGTAGCGACCCTAAACCAAGAACAACAAGCCAAGCTCAATACGGCGGTAATGCTGATTGGCGCGACCAAATCTTTCAACGCACGTAAGCAGGCCGGGGATCTCACGGCACCCGGACCATACGACACCTTCGGGCCGGAAACGCTGCGTAGCGACCTCGACGGAAAGACCTATGACGAAATCATCAAGGCTGCGGCCGCGACGGGCACAACTATAAGTGGCGTTGAACATCACCGTGGCGCAACCTAACAATCGTTGGAGGGGACCGTGAACGGCCTGTGTGTCCGCGCCGCGGGCGCGGGAAGACAGTGTGCGCCCGCGGCGCTTGGGTGGCGCTTCTGGGCGGTTTCTCAACTTCACCGTTAGACGACCCGTGACCTCTCCGCACGACCTTGCTTTTCCGTATCGACCACATTTGTTGGCCATTATCTTCGCCGGCGCACTTGTAGTTTCACTATTTGATCCAACCTCTTATCGCGGCGACAGGGTGTCAGACGCCGTTTCGATCGCTCTCGTTGCGGCGGTGGGCTACGGGTCAATGCGGATTTTTGTGTGGGCCGCAGTGCGACCGCTCGCAAGTCGGTGGCCACACTTGGCGCGCGCTTGGGGACTGATTTGGTTCTACGCGGCCATCCCG
>DATJFM010000126.1:0-89527 GCA_035495655.1 Steroidobacteraceae bacterium | reverse complement strand
ATGCCCCCGGAGCCGCCATGATCATCAGGGCGGCGGCGATTCGATGCATGGATCCCCCTGTCCTTTTGCGCGGGCATATGATGCATTCAAGCAGCTGTATGCGCCAGTCGGCCGCTGCGCAGCAGTGTGCGTCTGCGACTAGATGTGCTGGTTACTCGTCAGTCGGTTGATCGCTTGTTCCGCTGACCGATCTGACTGTCAGAACATTCCCGCGAGGTTTGCGCGCGTTAAGCCGCTACACCCCTTTTAAAGGGCGCTAAACCGCGGGGAACTTCGTGCACGAAGGTTGGGGTCAAAACCATATCGGATTAGCTCTCGAGTTGGGCTCGGGAACGGAGGTGCTTCGTGCACGCTTGCGCCAACATAAAGAGCCGGTGTGGAGCGGTGTTGCTCACGGCAGCGATCGCCTGCGGTGGCTGTGCGACAAAGAAGGTGGATGTCGCACAGGAAAGCATCACTACGCGGGCGCCTTTCAGCAGGACTTTTCAGGGTCCGAGCGACGCGGTTTGCTGGAGCGTGAAGCGTGCGCTTCTCAGCCAGGGCTACATGCTCGATCGGCCGGGCGAGTCCGGGGTGCTCACGGGCACGCGCGACTTTCAACCGGATCCAAAGCTGAACGTGAGCTATCACCTGCAGACGACGTGCGCGGATAACCGCGACGGAACCAGCATCGTGTTCGTGACGGCTGAGCGCGAGGAAAGCCAGCTGCAGAAGATGAAGCAGTCCACCAGCGTCGGCATCGGGCCGGCGACGTTGACCATGCCGTCAGGTTCGGCGCAGGTGCTCGGCGTGGTGCGGCGTGAAACCGTGAAGGACCGTGCGTTCTACGACCGATTTTTCTCGTTGGTGCAGTCATACATCGGTCAGGAGGAGGAGCGGGTCGCGCATCAGCGCACTCCGCACGACGAACGCCACGCGGAAGTACGCAGCGATGCGCCGCCACCGGATGACCGTTGACGTCGAGGAGTTTCTAAAGCTCGAGACGACAAAGGAGGTGTCATGAAACGCGACAACCTTATTGCCATCGCCGTCGGGACGATCATGGGCGCGGCACTGTCAACCGCATACGCGGACGAGCCGCCAGCGCCTGCTCCCGAGAATCAGCAGATGAGCCGAGACGCAGATAACGATGACCAGCAGGGTCAGTTCGAGCGGTATCACGACGCGCGTCACGGCGTATCGCATGACCGCGACGGCGACATCGCTCGCGACAAGACCGACATCCGCGCCGACCGCCAGGATCTGCAGCACGACCGTGCGGACCTGCGGGCCGACCGGCAGGACGTCCATGCGGATCGACGCGACTCAGGCCAAGGTGATGTGAACGGCTCGGGTGGGCCGCCGCGACCGCCTGTGGGCAAAGCGCCCTCCGGTTCCGCGCAGGCCGATATCAATGCGGACCGGCGTGACATCAGGGCCGACGAGCGCGACATTGCGCACGATCAGGCGGATGTCCGTGCCGACCAGCGTGATATCGGGCGCGATCGCCAGGACATTCGCGCGGATCAACGCGACCTGCGGCAGGACTACGCTGCCCAACGCTCCGGAGCGAATGATCAGGCGGATATTGCCCGCGACAAGGCGGACATCAACTCTGACCGTAGCGACGTTCATAAGGACAGGGCTGATATCCGTTCGGACCGCAGGGACATAGCGAGTGATCAGGCGGATGTGCGGGCCGATCAGCGCGACCTGGCACGCGATGAGGCGGGCTCGCAGCGCAAGATGCCGGCGACAGCGCGCAGCGACCTCGGCGCCGGCCGGCGTGATGTCATAGCGGACGAGCGTGATATCGCCCACGACCGGGCGGATATCCGTGCCGATCACCGCGACATCTGGCGGGACAACCGGGACATTCGCGCCGATCAGATGGACCTGAGGCATGACTACGCTGCGCAACGCGCGGGCGCGAACGACCAGCGTGACATCGCTCGCGACAAGGCGGACATCACGGCGGATCGCCAGGACGTGTGGCGAGACCGTCAGGACATCCGCGCCGACCGCCAGGATATCCGTAAGGACCGCACGGACCTGCGCGCGGACCGGCGAGGCGGCCAGCGACCGGAGGGCGAGCACTTGAGCGCGGCACGCAGCGCCACGTTGACGGCGAGCAACCGGGGCGTGCCGGGGCAGGCACAGGCGGCAAACGCTGCGCAGCATTCGCCCCCGATGTCGACGATCCACCCGCAGGCACTGACGCCGACCGTGATGGCGAACAACGCCGCGGCTGAAGACAAGAAGCCGCCCGCGACCAAACCGGTCCACCAGGCCTGGTGGCACTGGGTCTGGTAATCCGCGATTGAGGTAGGCATTTGGGCCTGCACGGAGCTCCGGCTCCCTGCAGGCCTTACTTTTTTGTTACCGGCAGAAAAAAACGCGAGCCGGACGGGGGGGGTACGGCTCGCGTCATGAATGGCTCAGGAAGTGGCCTCTGATGCACCAATCTTGCACTGACGAGGGCAGCGTTCCGTCCTGGATGGATCCCCGAAGCTGAGCCTTCGGGAGTTTTCTTATCGTGCCCGACGCCCGCTTCAGACTAGCAGTGCCCTCGGGAACCGCTGTATCCCAATTGACATAACGGTGTAGATTTTGAGCGGACATTTCCGGACTCGAGCGGACGGGCGGCAGGAATCCCTCGATCGGAACCTTCAGCCTCGCAGGCGTAGTCCCTGTGGGTCGTAGAGCGGCTGCAGGTGAGCGGTGGCGGGCCGCAGGTCACCGAGAATGTCGATTTCGAAGCGCGTTCCGTCCTGCGCGAGGGCGGAAGGCACGTAGCCCGCGGCGAGGCTCTTGCCGATGCAATGACCGTAGGCACCGGAGGTCACGTAGCCGACCGCCGTGCCGTCCCTAATGATCGATTCGAAGCCGACGACTTCGGTGTCCGCATCGGCGATTTCCATGACCACGAAGCGCCGCCGCGGACCGCTCGCCCGCTCGGCGAGCGCGCTCGTACGTCCGGTGAAATCGGGCTTGCTGAAATCGATAAAACGGTCGAGCCCGGTCTCTCCTGGCGTGTAGTCCGGGCGGAAGTCCTTGTTGAAGGATCCGTAGCCCTTCTCCAGGCGCAGCGAGGAAAGCGCACGCGCGCCGAAATGCGTGAGGCCAAGATCCTCGCCCGCCTCACGCAGCTCATCGTAGAGGGTGACGAGGTAGTCGGGCGTCGTCCAGATCTCGAAGCCGAGCTCGCCCGTGAAGCCCGCGCGCACGAGGATCGCCGGCGCGAAGCCGACCGCCGTCTCGCTGAGCTGAAACAGTTTGAAAGCCGATGGGGCGAGATCGATGCGAGTGAGCCGTTGCACCAGGGTGCGCGCACGGGGTCCGGCGATTGAAATTCCGGCGAGGGTCGAGGCGGCGGAGCGCACGAATACATCAGCCGGCGGATCGGCCTGCCAGAACCAGCGTAGGTGGAACTCCTCCGCAAAGCCGGAGCCGATGATGAGGAAGCGGTCCTCAGCGAGGCAGGCTATCGAGAGATCGCCGACAATGCGTCCAGCGGGGTTGAGCATGGGAGCGAGCGCCACGCGTCCTGGCCGCGGAATGCGTGAGGCAAACACGCGATCGAGCCAGGCGCGGGCGCTGCGCCCGAAGACTTCGTATTTGCCGTAGTTCGTAGTCTCGTACAGACCGACCCCGTCGCGGACCGCACGGCATTCTGCACGCACCACCGGAAAGGCTTCCGAGCGGCGATAGGTGGGCGTCTCCGCCCGTGCCATTGCTGGAGGGGCGAACCACAATGCATGCTCGAGGCCGAAATTCGCACCCATGACTGCGCCGGCCGCGATCAGCCGGTCGTAGAGGGGCGAGCGACGCACCGGACGCGCGGCGGGCAGCTCCTCGTTTGGGTACGCGAGCCTGAAGCGGCGCGCGTAATTCTCCGGCACTTTCGCAGCCGTGTACTTCGGGGTGGCGAAGGCGCCGAAGCGAGCCACATCCATGGAGAGAATGTCCTGTCCTGGGTCCTTCTCGGCCATCCAGCGCGAGAGCACGAGCCCTATGCCGCCCCCCTGGCTGAAGCCCGCCATGACCGCGCACGCCACCCAGTAGTTGCGCACGCCGCGCACCGGTCCGACGAGCGGATTGCCATCTGGGGCGAAAGTGAACGGACCGTTCACCGCCTTGCGGATGCCGACGCGGCCGAGTGCCGGGAAATGCCGGAACCCGATCTCGAAGTAGGGCGCCAGCCGCTCGAAGTCCTCCGGCAGCAGCTGCATGGTGAAATCATCCGGCGTCCGCAATGGCGACCACACCACGCCATGGGGCTCGTATGTGCCGATGAGCGCACCGCGGCGCTCCTGGCGCATATAGATCTCTCCGGAGTAATCGGTCGTGTTGACGATCTCACGGTCGCGGCCAGCGAGCTCGGGCAGGTCTTCGGTGAGCAGGTAGTGGTGCTCCATGGCGAGCACGGGCAGCTCGATGCCTGCCATGTGGCCTACCTCGCGCGCCCACAGGCCGGCGCAGTTCACCACGTGCTCGGCGCGTACCACGCCTTTATCGGTAACGACGTCCCAGCCCTCAGGCCGCGGTGTGAGCGACCGCACGCGGGTGAAGCGCTCGACACTGGCACCCAGTTGCTGCGCGGCTTTCACGTAGGCATGCGTGGTTCCGGAAGGATCGCAATGACCGCCATCGGCGCGCCACAGTGCCCCGATGAAGTGGCTCGTGTCGATCAGCGGATTGAGATCCCGGGCGTCCTCGAGCGAGACCATCTCGGTCTCCATGCCGAGGTAGCGCGCTCGGGAGCAGATGAGCTTCAAGCTGTCGAGCTCGCCTGCGGTGGCGGCGAGCATCAGCCCACCGTTTGGGTGCAGGCCGCACGATTGACCCGACAGCGCCTCGATCTCGCGGTACAGATCGATGGTGTACTTCTGCAGGCGCGAGATGTTCGCTTCGCCGTTGAAGGTGTGCATGCCGCCCGCGGCATGCCAGGTCGAGCCGGAAGTGAGCTCGCTCTTCTCGAGCAGCAGCACATCACTCCAGCCGATCTTGGCCAGGTGATACAGCACGCTGGCACCGACCACACCGCCGCCGATGATCACCGCTCGCGCCGAATCCTTCATTGGGTGCTCTCTCCGCAGAGGGATGCAAGAGTAACAGCGGCGGCCGATACGAATCCGAAGGGAGCCGCTGTCGTGGCGAGCCATTCGCTGAAGTGGCGCGCGGTGCTGGATGGCGTGAGCAGCAGCCACCCGCCAGGGAGCGCCGCGAGCACCACGTGTACTTGCGCCATCGAGGTCGCGGCGGTGCTGCCGGGCACGAACGCCGAGGGGTGCAGATCGAGCCGACAGGCGCGTGCCAGAACATCTGGCACCGCGGGGCCTGCGAGGTGCAGCGCGCTCAGCGCCGAGGAAAGCTCGATCGCCGCCGCACATGCCGCGCACGCACTGCGCCAGCTCGAGAGCGCCACGCCCGGCAGCGCCGGTGCGCTCAGGAGCAGCCAGCGCTCCGGGCGTACCCCGAGCACGAGCGTCGTGCGGGCGGCAGCGATCCAGCCGAGTGCCGGCAAGGGCAGGCCGCGCCGCGCCGCCAGTGCCTTGAGGACCTGGGTGCGCTCGCGTCGCGCCGCGAGCTCGATGAGATCTGCCGCGACCGGTGAACAGGTGATGCCACCTGGGGCGCCGGATGCCGGGCGGCTCTCAGGACCGGGCACGCACGTTCTCCGGATCGAGCATGTGCGAGTTGAGGATCTGCAGCTCCACCGTCTCATGGTGTATGGGCGAGCGGGCGAGCAGCCGTTGGCCCAGGCGCTGGCGACCGCCGGCGAGGAGCGCGAGCCCCACCCAGCCTTCGAACTCGACCGAGGGAGTGGCGGAAGTCAGGTAGCCGAGACTCACATCGGGGGCCTCACGCGCGACGAGCTGACTGCCGTTGCGCAAACGCTCGCTGCGATCGGTGGGACGGACACCGACCAGTTGCAGCCGCTCTGCCGCAGTGAGGCCCGCACGTTGCGCTAGCGTGCGGCCGAGGAAATCCCCCTGTTTCTTCAGCAGACGCTGGAGACCGAGATCATCCGCCGTCGTGTTGCCGTTGAGTTCGGCGCCGGTCACGTGGCCCTTCTCGATGCGCAAGGTGTTGAGCGCATCGAGACCGTAGGGCCGGAGGTCGAAGCGCGTGCCTGCCTCGAGGAGCGCGGACCACACGCTGAGCGCTTGTGCGGCTGGCACGGCGATCTCGTAGGCGAGCTCGCCGGAGAATGAAATGCGGAACAAGCGGGCAGGAACCGCGGCGATCACGCTCTCGGCGGCTGCCATGAACGGGAAGGCTTCGTTCGAGAGCTCGAGCCCGTGGACGAGCGGGCCCAGCACCTCGCGCGAGCGCGGACCGGCCACGGCGAACTGCGCCCATTGATCGGTGACATCGGTGAGGAGCACATCGAGCGCGGCGCAGGTGCTCTGCAGGTGAAACTCCAGGTGCTCGAGCACTGCCGCACTGTTGGCGGTCGTGGTGGTGATCAGGAAGTGCTCGGGCGCAAGACGTGAGGTCGTGCCGTCATCGAGCAGCATGCCATCCTCGCGCAGCATGATGCCGTAGCGCGCCCGTCCGACCGCGAGCGTGGAGAAGGTGTTGGCATAGATGAAATCGAGAAAGCGCGCGGCATCCGGGCCCTGCACGTCGATTTTGCCGAGCGTACTGACATCGGTGAGCCCTGCGCACTTGCGCACCGCGCGCGCCTCATCGAGCACCGGCGGCCAGCCCGGCTCGCGCGCATAGACGAGCGGCCGCAGCCACAACCCCGTGGTGACGAATGTGGCCCCGGCGGACTCGTGCCATTCGTGCAGCGGCAGGCGGCGCCGCGGGCGATAGTGATCTCGCACCTCCGGACCCGCAAGCGCCGCAAATGGCACGGGCTGCGCAAAGGGTCGCGCTCGCAGCAGCCCCACCTCGGGCAGCGGCACGCCGCGTGCCGCCGCGAGCACCGCGCACCCCACGAGCCCGCCGATGCGGCCCTGATCGGTGGCCATGCCGAAGGTGGTGTAGCGCTTCATGTGCTCGAGATGCTCGTAGCCTTCCTGCGCGGCGAGCCGTACGTCATCGGTGGTCACATCGTTCTGCAGATCGATGAACGCTTTGCCACGCGCCCGCACCTCCCACAGTGCGCCGAGGGGGCTCGCCTCGGCGTCCCGCGGCGGCTCGGGGCAGCTCGCAGTCTCAGACGCGTGGCCGAGCTCGGCGGCCAGGGCGAGAGCGGCCGCATCGCCATCGCGTGCAGCGGCAGCGAGCCCGAACACTCCGCGCGCGCCTCCCGCGATGCGTCCGGCAGCCACCGCGGGATCGGGAATGAAGGCGGCAAGCGATTCGTCCCAGACGAGGGTCGCGCCGAGCTGCGTGGCGAGTGCGCTCTGCGGTGTATATCCACCGGAGATCAGGAGCGCATCCGCCTCGAGCACGAAGCGGCGGCGTCCATCGGGCTCGCTGATGGTGACGGCTTCGACCTCGCGCCGGCCGTGCACCGCACCGACCATTGCGCCGTCGTGAACGGCAATGCCAAGGGTGCGGGCGCGCGCGGCGGCGCGCGAGTCCGGTCGTGGATCGATGACGCCCGCGCACTGCACTCCGGCCGCGGCGAGCGCGAATGCCGCCTCGTAGGCCTCGTCGTTGTTCAAAAAGAGCGCGGGTCGGTGCCCCGCGGAGACCCCGTAGCGCTTCAGGTAGCTCAGTCCTGCTCCGGCGAGCATCACACCGGGCACATCATTACCGGGGAAGGCGATCAGCCGTTCGAGCGCACCGCTCGCGAGCAGCACTCGTCGCGCGCGTATGACGCGCAGGCGCTCGCGCAGCCCGCCGAACCGCGCGCTCTCCTGCGGCGTGAGGGTCTCGAGCGCGCCGAACACGCCGTGGCCGTAAGCTCCGACTATGGTCGTGCGGGTCAGGCAGCGAAGCGCGGGCCATTGCACGAGCGCGGCGCGCACCGACTCGCGCCACGAGGACCAGCGCGCATCGAGGAGCGTTCCACCACCGGGCGCGAGGTCCTGATCCGTAAGTATCACGCGCAGGCCCGTCGCCCCGAGACGATGCGCGGCGGCAAGTCCACAGGCACCTGCGCCCACGATGAGCACGTCGGCATGCTCGTGCACGGTCTCGGCGGGATCGGCATGTACGGGTACGACCGCGGCGAGCCGGCCGAGGCCTGCCGCCCGGCGGATGATCGGCTCATAGAGCCGCTCCCATGCCCAGCCGGGCGCCATGAAGGTCTTGTAGTAGAAGCCGGCCGGCAGAAACCGCCCGAGACGATCAGCCACGGCTCGAAGATCGAAGCGCAGCGTCGGCCAGCGGTTCTGACTTTCCGCGACCAGCCCCTGCTGCAGCGGTAGGGTCGTCGCGATCCAGTTTGGCTCGCGTCCTCTGCTACCGATGAGATCGACGAGCGCGCATGGCTCTTCGGGCCCTGCGGTAACGATGCCGCGCGGCCGGTGGTACTTGAAGCTGCGTCCGACCTGACGTACGCCATTGGCGAGCAACGCCGAGGCGAGCGTGTCTCCGGCAAGCCCGCTGAGCTCCCGTCCATCGAAGCGAAAGCGAATCGGGCAGGAAGGGTCGGTGAGCGCTCCGGAGCTGATGCGCGCGGGGCCTGCCAGGGCACCCTGGGAGATTGCGCTTGCCCCGCTCGGGGAGCGTCCACTACCCAACGAGGAGTGCAATTTCCCGGGGACTCCCGCCATCAGCGCGTGCGCTCCGCGGGCAGCGCCTCTGCGGCGGCCTCGACCGAGCGGATCTCGTGGGTAAGAGTGTGGCGCACGACCTTGAGGAGCCTGCGGCAGCCAGCGACGTGCAGCCACCATTCGCTGTGCCAGTCGCACGGATTATCGCGTTGGTACACATACGCGGTGAAAGCCTCCATGCCCGCCTCGGCGGAGGGCCGGGGGCGGCTGGCGTCTCCGCGGTAGCGAAACTCGCTCTCATCGCGCAAGCCGCACCAGGGGCAGGGGATCCGCAGCATCGATGGCCGGTCAGTGCAGGTAGGGAAACGGGCCGATACCGCGCTCATCGACCGTGCGCCCCTCGGCGAAGCGGGCGAGATCGAGATGCGCTGCGGCCGGATGCGGCGTGCCGTGTGCGATGAGGTGTGCTGTCGCAAGCCCACCCGCTGGAATGGCCTTGAAGCCGCCGTAGCACCAGCCGCCGTTGAGAATCAGCCCGGCGACTGCGGTCTTCGAGATGATCGGCGAGCCATCCATAGTCATGTCCATCACTCCGCCCCACTGGCGCAGCACTCGAAGCCGAGCCAGTGCGGGCATGAGCGTCACGGCGGCGGCCGTTACCTCTTCGGTCATGGGGAGCGAGCCGCGCTGCCCATATGTGTTATAGCCGTCGATGGCGCCGCCGAAGACCAGTCCGCCCTTGTCGGATTGGCTGACGTAGAAATGTCCCGCGCCATAGGTGAGCACCACATCGAGCAGCGGCTTCACCGGTTCGCTGACGAAGGCCTGCAGCACGTGCGTCTCGATGGGGAGCTTGACGCCTGCCATGTTTGCCAGCAGCGAGGAGTGGCCCGCGACCGCAAGGCAGACGATGTCCGCCTCGATGAAGCCACGCACCGTGTGCACCCCGCTCACACGGCCCTGTGCCAGGGCGAGGCCAGTCACCTCGCAATGCTCGATGATATCGACTCCGGCGGCACAGGCTGCGCGAGCGTAACCCCAGGCGACCGCATCGTGCCGCACGGTGCCTCCACGGCGTTGCAGGAATCCTCCGAGCACCGGGTAACGGCCATTATCGAGATCGACGAGCGGCACGAGCCTACGCAGCTCTGCGGGCCCGAGTGCCTCCGCATCCACTCCGAGCAGTCGCATCTGATTGGCGCGGCGGGTGAACAGGTCGCGCTGCGCCTCGGTGTGAAAGAGATTGAGCGTGCCCCGCTGACTCACCATGGCGTTGAAATTCAGCTCCCGCTCGAGCCGCTCCCACAGCTGCAGCGACAGCTCGTAGAAGCGGATGTTGTGCGGATGGAAATAGTTGGAGCGAATGATGGTGGTGTTGCGGCCGACGTTGCCGAGTCCGATGGGCCCGCGCTCGAGTACCGCGACGTCGGTGATGCCGTGCTCGGCGGCGAGGTGGAAAGCGGTCGACAGGCCGTGCCCGCCACCACCGATGATGACGACGCGGTAGCGCGGGCGCGGGCTCGCTTTGGCCCAGGCGCGCGACCAGCCGCGCTGGCTCCGCAGCCCCTCGCGGAGCAGCCGCCAGATGGAGTAGCGGGTGGGGCGTTTGCGTAGCGGCGCGCGTGTACGCGGGTGCGGCACATTCATGGCTTGCCGCCATCATAAGGCGCGCGGCCGACCCAGGAAATCGCCACGCCAACCGTGTGCATAAAACGGGCGGGTCTTGACGTGCCCAGCGACAACCGACAACGTGCGGAGGAGGGCAGGCGCAGCCCGCGAGGACCGGCATTGTCGAAGATCGTGAAGTCGCTGTGCGTTGCGTTACTGCTGGGGCTCGCCGCCGCATCGCCGCTCGAGGCGGCGGTGGTGGTCTCCTCGAAGCTCTCGAGCGAGTCGGCGATGCTCGGGCAGATGATCCTGCTGCTGCTGCGCGCGCAGCGCATCCCGGTCGTCGACCGTACCCGCATAGGAGCGACTCCCGTGGTGCGGCAGGCGCTGCTCGCGGGCGAGATCGATCTGTATGTCGAGTACACCGGCAACGCAGGACTGTTCTTCAACGATGCAGCGGACCCCGCGTGGAAGGATCTCGAGCGCGGCTACGAGCTCGGCGCGCGGCTCGACTACGCGGCCAATCGCATCGTGTGGCTGACGCCGGCGCGTGCCAGCAACGCCTGGGCACTCGCGGTGCGCTCGGACGTGGCGCAGGCCTATCAGGTGCGCACCATGAGTGATTTCGGCCGCTGGGTCGCAGGCGGCGGACATGTGGTGCTCATCTGCTCGGCGGAGTTCGCCAATGCCGGCACGCTGCGCTCACTCGAGCGCACCTACGGCTTCACGCTGCGCTCCTCGCAGCTCATCGTGCTCGCCGGGGGGGAGACGGCGGCGACCATCACCGCAGCTGCGGCCGGCACCAATGGAGCCAACACGGCGATGGTGTACGGCACCGACGGCGGCATCGCCGCCGCGCATCTGCAGATTTTGGAAGACGATCGGCACGATCAGCCGGTGTACGCTCCGGTCCCTGTCATTCGCGAAAGCGTCTTGCGGCAATATCCGCAGATCGCCGCGATCGTGAGGCCGCTCATGGAGAGCTTCGACCGCGAGAACCTGCAGCGGCTCAATGCGCGGGTGCAGATCAACGGTGAGTCGGACGCAGCGGTGGCGGCCGAGTACCTGAGGACTAAGGGCTGGTTGAAATAGGGGGCGCGGCAGTGGAGCTTCGACTCGCCATCGCTCTGCCACCGCGCGAGCGCATCGATCGGCTGGGGCTGCTGCTCAGTGCGGCGGGCCTGGCCGCGCTCATATGGCTACCGTTCGTGGTGTTCAAATCCAACCGCATCGTGCCCGGTGAGCCGCGCGAGCTGCAGCAGGTGTTACCAACGTGGGGCGCGCTCGGGCTGCAGACGGTACTGCTGCTCACGGCGGTGGTGGCGCTCTTCATCAGCGATGCGAAACGACGGCTGAGCGCAGCCCTCGCCGGGGTGATCGTGCTCGCGCTCGCCGTGGCGGCGGCGGCGAATGCTCTCACGCCGGCCGGTGACAAGGTGATGCGGGTCGCCGCCGGGGCGGGGTTCTGGGTGCTGCTCATCGCCCTCGGATTGCTTGCCACCGATGCCATCACGCGGATGCGGCCGGGCCCGCTCATTCGGGTACTGCTGCTGGCGGCATCCGTCGGCATTGCATGGGCCGCGCTCGCTGCCGGCATGTTCGACAACCTCTCGGTCATGCGCGAGTACGCGGTCAACTCCGGCAGGTTTCCGCTCGAGCTGTGGCGCCACGTATGGCTCGCCGGCGGCTCGCTGCTTGCCGCAGTCGTCCTTGCGTTGCCGCTCGGCATCCTCTGTCACCGCGTTCCGCGGCTGCGGCCCCCGGTGTTGGGCACGCTCAACCTCATCCAGACCATCCCGGCGATCGCGCTCTTCGGCATTCTCATGGCGCCACTCGGGGCGCTCGCGGCCAACGTTCCGGCGGCCGCCGCGCTCGGCATCCGCGGTATCGGCGCAGCGCCGGCAGTGGTAGCCCTGTTTCTTTATTCACTGCTGCCGATGGTTGCGAACACGGTCGTCGGCTTGCGGCGCGTGTCGCAGGCCGCGGTCGAGGCGGCAAGAGGCATGGGCATGACGCCCGGGCAGGTGCTCTCGCGAGTCGAGCTGCCACTGGCGCTGCCGGTTATTCTCACCGGCATTCGCGTGGTGCTCGTGCAGAACATCGGCATGGTGACCATCGCTGCATTGATCGGCGGCGGCGGCCTCGGCACGTTCGTCTTCCAGGGCATCGGGCAGACGGCTATCGATCTCGTGCTGCTTGGCGCCATACCGATCGTGGTCCTCGCGTTCTCCGCGTCGGTACTCCTCGATGCGCTCATCGAAGTACTCGACCGGACTCCCTCCATGGCGCCGCAACTCAACCCGTGATCCAGATCGAGGGCCTCAGCAAGCAATACGGCTCGACGACGGTCGTCGATCGGGTCTCGTTCGACATCGAGCGCAACTCCATCGCCGTGATCGTCGGCACATCCGGCTCGGGCAAGTCGACGCTGCTGCGGATGATCAATCGTCTGGTCGAGCCTACCGCCGGGTGCGTGCTGCTCGATGGCGCCGACACACGCAACGAGCCTGCGCACCTCCTGCGCCGGCGTATCGGCTATGCGATCCAGGGTAACGGGCTTTTCCCTCACCGAACCGTGGCGGAGAACATCGCCACCGTGCCCCGGCTCCTTGGCTGGCCCGAAGCGCGTATTCAGGGGCGTATCAGCGAGCTCATGGAGATCTTCCAGCTCGATGCCGCTCTCTACGCGGACGCCTTCCCGCACCAGCTCTCCGGTGGCCAGCAGCAGCGCGTCGGAGTCGCGCGGGCGCTCGCAGCCGAGCCCGCCGTACTGTTGATGGATGAGCCTTTCGGGGCCCTCGATCCGATCATCCGCGCCAAAGCCCAGGAAGACCTGCTCGCCATCCAGCGCCGCTTCGGCACCACCGTCGTGCTGGTCACGCATGACATGGAAGAGGCATTCCGTCTCGGGCATCGCGTGGCAGTCATGAGCCAGGGACGCCTGCTGCAATACGATCGCCCGGCAGCCCTGCTGACGCACCCGACGGATCCATTCGTCGCCCGCATGACGGGGGTCAGCGACCGGGCCATGAAGCTGCTCGCTCTCACCACGGCGGGGGAGGTGGCACTGCCTGGCAACTCCGATGGACCACGCGTCGCACCATCGGCAACGCTGCGCGAGGTGCTTTCGGAGCTTCTCTGGAGCGGCGCGACATCGGCGCTCGTGGTCGAGGACGACGGCGAGCCGCGGGGCCAGCTCACCGTGGCCGCGATCCTGGCGCACGGGCGGCCCTGAGCCATGCCGGCTAACCTGCTGCGCCTGGCGGCTCTCGCGCTTCTCCTCACTTTCCTGCTGTCGCCGCAGACCTTCGCGCCGGTGTTTGCCCCGCTCACCCGCTACGGAGCACCACCGATCTATGACCAGGGCAATCTCCTGATGCTGGCGCTGGCGCAGCTTGGTACAGTTTGCTGTGCTGCAGCAGCGAGCACGGTCGTAGCCATCGCACTCGGGGTCCTCGTGACCCGGCGGGCCGGGGCGCAGTTCCTGCCGCTTTCCCGCACGCTGGTCAATATCGGCCAGACATTTCCACCGGTCGCGGTGCTCGCGGTTGCGGTGCCACTGGTCGGCTTCGGGGAAAAGCCCACGCTGATAGCGCTCTTTGCCTATGGGTTGCTGCCTATTTTCGAGAACACCATCGCGGGGTTACGCAGCTGCCCGACCGCGGTGCTCGAGGCGGCGAGCGGCATGGGCATGAGCGCGCGCGAGCGGCTGCGCTCGGTAGAACTCCCGCTCGCCATGCCGCTCATCCTCGAGGGAGTCCGGCTCTCGCTCGTCATTAATGTCGGTACGGCCACTATCGGCTCCACGGTCGCTGCCAAGGGACTCGGCGAGGTCATCATCGCGGGGCTCCTTTCAAGCAATACCGCCTTCATCCTGCAGGGGGGACTCGTCACCGGACTGATGGCGGTCCTGCTTTACGACGGCCTGGCGGCGCTCGAGCGGCGTGTGACCCGCGCCGTGCCACTCGATTGAGACCGGCCTCCCGAAAACGATGGGTTGGGCAACGTCCGCGGGAACATTCGTTTAGAATCACTCTGGAATGTCCATCGGAGCTCCGCCTGAGCGGGACCTTCCCCAGGCGCCCGTGATTCGCGATAGCCCGCGCGCCTCGGTGGAAATCCCGACTCTGCTTCTCATACTGGCCGACTACGCCGGCTGGCTGGCCATCACTTTTGCCTACACGCGCTGGCCACTGGCGATCGTGGCGCCCATCACCGTGGTGCTGATCACGCTGCACAGCTCCCTGCAGCATGAGATCGTGCATGGTCACCCGACGCGTTGGGAACGTCTCAACCGGCTTTTCGCCATGGTGCCGTTGTCGTTGTGGCTGCCCTATGAGCGCTACCACCACACCCACCGGGCACACCATGTCAACCCGCGCCTCACCGACCCTCTTGACGACCCCGAGTCCTACTACTGGAGGCCGGAGGATCTGGCGCGGCTCAGCGCGGTAAGCCGCTCCCTGCACGAGCTCCAGCAGACTCTCGCCGGCCGGGTGATCCTCGGCTGCTTCTGGCGCATCGCTATGTTTCTGCGCGATGAGGCCTATGCGCTCTTGCACGCCGAGAAGCGCGCGCTGATTCGTAACCAGCAGAACGTGCGCCGGGTGTGGCTCGAGCACCTCGTATGGTGTGTGCCGGTGATCCTGTGGTTGAAGCTCGTGTGCGCCATGCCACTATGGATCTACTTCGTGGCGATGGTGGTCCCCGCCAACGGCCTGCTGCTGATCCGCGCTTTTGCCGAGCATCGGTGGAGCCCGGGCATACGCGAGCGCATCGGCCTGGTCGAGGGCGCGTGGATCCTCGGGCCGTTGTTCCTGTTCAATAACCTGCATTCGCTGCACCACGCGGAGCCCGGCATTCCCTGGTACCAGTACAACGCGCGCTACCGGCTGCTGCGCGAGCGGCTGATCGTTGAGAACGGCGGGCTGGTCTACTCCACCTATTTCGAGGTGGCGCGCCGGTATCTCTTTCGGCGGCACGACGTGCTGCCGCATCCGATGGGCCGCGTTCCGGCCTCGCCCGCTGCCAACGTCCCGAGCGCTGCGTAGCTCCGTCAGGCCGGCCGATCGAAGCCGGCCGCCTTTGCCTCGCGCTCCCACCGCAGCAGCGGCGCGTACGACTCCAGGCTCACCTCGGCAAAGCCCTCGAGCGACAGCGGTTCGGCCAGCGGCCCGAACCAGTCGCGCCCGGCGGCGGCGAGGAAAGCCTCGCGCAGCCGGCCGATCATTTCGTCGGGAGCGCCGGCCGCAGCGACGAATGCCGGCATCGGCGCCACCTCGGTCGAGACGAGAACGCGCACGCCGCGGATGAGCTCGGGCGCGTGACGGGCGATCAGCAGGTGCCAGTAGGCATCGAGGGGCCCCACATCGATGCTGCCGCTACGAACGCCGTCGAGCACGTTGCGCGCGGTCACGAGGTTGCCGACCATCTCCCGGTAAAGCGTGCGGCGTTGCGGGGTGCGGTAGGCGAGCAGGTGATGGCGCAGCGCATTGAAGCCCGAGTGGGAGTGCTCGACCGTCCAACCGGCGCGTCCCTGAAACGTATCCTCCAGCGTGCGGTAGGGCGTCCCTTCGCGCACGATCAGATCGCTGCGATACACCGCACGCCCTGCGGCCCACGCCGCGCGCGGTATCGGCGCGGCGAGCGCAACGACCGGCGCGAGTTGCCGGGCAATCGGATACCCACACATGAGCACCGCTGCGAGATCCGGCCGCGACCAGAGCGCCTCGAGAGGTTGAGGCGCCGGATAGGAGAGATAGGTGAGATTGACGCCGGCCTCGCGCGTGATGTGCTCGAGAAGCGTGCGCCAGGCAGCCTCGACGCCCGGTGTGACCGCATACATGCGGGCATTCATGATCCCGGCGCTCGCGGTCACCTCGGCGTTACCCCGCCTGCTCCAGCTCGCGCGTACGCCGCGCCACGTAGTCGGCAATCGCCTCGCGCACCGCCGAATCCAGGGGCGGCGGGACATACTCCGCCAACAGCTTCTTCCAGATTGCCGTGGCGCGCTCGGTGGCGTTGCGCGCACCGGCCTCGGTCCAGCTCTCGAAGCTCGACCAGTCCGAAAGCAGTGGCCGGTAGAACGCCGACTGGTAGCGTGCGAGCGTGTGCGCGGCGCCGAAGAAATGCCCACCGGCGGCTGTGTCCTTGATCGCATCGACCGCGAGGTCATCGTCGCTGAACTCGAGCGGCTTGAGCATCTCCGCCCAGTTGCGCAGCAGCTCGGCATCGACGACGATTTTTTCCAGCGAAGCGGACAGCCCACCCTCGAGCCAGCCGGCAGCGTGGTTGATGAGATGGCTGTGACTGAGCACGGCTGCCTGCAGTGAGAAGGCGGTCTCATAGGTCGACTGTGCGTCGACGACCGGTGAAGCGTTCACCGCGCTCGTACGTACGGGCAGCTTCAGGCGCCGTCCGATCTGTGCACCGGCGAGTACCGCGTTGACATACTCCGGGGTGCCGAATGCCGGTGAGCCGCTGCGCATATCGACGTTTGAAGTGAATCCGCCCATGACGCAGGGTGCGCCCGGGCGCACCAGCTGGCACAGCGCGATCACCCCGAGAGCCTCTGCGGTCTGCTGTACCAGCGCCCCGGCGAGCGTCACCGGCGCCATCGCCCCCATCAGCGTGAATGGAGTGATCACCACGCACTGGCCGTGACGGGCCATGATCATGATGTTGTCGAGAATCTCCTCATCCACGCGCCGTGGCGAATTGACGTTGGTCAC
This sequence comes from Steroidobacteraceae bacterium, assembly GCA_035495655.1. Classification (GTDB taxonomy): domain Bacteria; phylum Pseudomonadota; class Gammaproteobacteria; order Steroidobacterales; family Steroidobacteraceae; genus 13-2-20CM-66-19. The sequence continues at coordinate 72,588 of DATJFM010000126.1, read as the reverse complement.
GGTCATCAGGGTCGGCCGCTCCGCAAGCGCCTCGACCGTGCAGCCGTGCTCGAGCGCGGACATGGCGATGGCGTCCTGCGCTTGCACGCCGCCGATGCCCCGCGCTGCCCAGACGATGTCCGCACACTCGATGTGCGCCTGATAGGTGAGGAGATGGCGGATCGGCACCGGCACATCGACGGGCTCGACCACGATACCGCCCTGCCAGTGCAGCACGCCGAGCGCATGGGTGAGCCTGAGAATGTTGCGGAACGCCTCGATGTCGCCGTAGCGCCGGCCGCCTTCCAGGTCGCGTATGTTGGGTGCCCCGTTCACGGGCCCGAAGTTGACGACGTTGTCGCCGACGTGGAGGTGTCGCGCAGGGTTACGGGCGTGCAGCACGAAGCGCTCGGGCGCATGGGACAACTGAGCCTCGATGAGGTCGCGTCCCAGGCGGACTATCTGCGTCGGCTCATCCACCAGCGCACCGGCACGCCGGTACACCTCGCGCGCGGCGGCGCTGCGCACTTCGAGTCCCGCCTCCTCCAGCACGCGGTAAGCGGCCGCGAGTATGCGTTCGAGCTGCTCGGCGCTCAGGACTTCCAGCGGTGCCCAGCGGTTCGCGAGGCGCGGTAACGGCGCGAGCGATGGCCCGCCGGCGCGCGCCGCTCGAGCCCGATCGCGCCGTCGCGCGGGTGCGGCGTCGCTCGTCATGCTGCCGATTGTACTCTGCTGCCGCCTAGGTGCCGCCGGCGGCAGGCGGCTCGTGTTCGCGATGGTAACGGTGGATTGCCCAGAGATAACTTTCCATCAAAGAATCCTTGCCAAGCTCCGCCAGCACCGCCTGGCGTCGCCGCGGGGAGCTGATGCACGAGAGCTGGGCGCGGGCATGGGAGAAATGATTCAGCTGATTGCGGTACTGCCACAGCAGCTCCCGCGTGGCCATCTTGTCCTGGTGCAGCTGCCAGACGCCGAGCAGCACCGCCATCGCGCCCATGGAGAAGGTCAGCATGTTTCGCAGCGGCACGCCGAGGCCGGTGTCGATGCGACGCAGGCTCTCGCCGAAGACGAACAGCACCGAGATCACCAGCAGGATGGCCACGAACAGTGTCTGCCTGAGCCGTTTCACGCGGCGCTCGCTCCTTTCGAGGCGCGCCACCTTGCGAGTGAAGTACGCGTGCTGATCCTCGATCCAGGCCTGCTCGACGCCGCACTCATCGAGAGTATCGGTTTCCGCAGCGCCCGCGTCCCGCACATCCGGAGGCTCGATGCCCTTGAGCACGAAGGCGATCCAGCCGAAGCCGCGAAAGCGGTCGATGCCGGAGAGTGACAGCACCTCCGCCGCATCCACGCCCCGCTCCGCACCGCCGAGGCGCAGATAGAAGCGCGCACGCAGTGTTTCGGCAAGCGCGCGGTAGGTCAGGTGCTTGCCGAACCAGCGCCGACCCTGCAGCACGTGGTACACGCCCAGACTGGTCAACAGAGTCAGCGCGTATCCCATCAGCAGAATGCGCGACTCGGTGAGCTTCTCGTAGACGAGGTACGCGAGTCCCATCGCGAGCGCCATCACTGCAAAGAGCCCGAACAGGCGGTCCGAGTGACGCTGGAAGTAGACCGCGAGTGTGTCGGCCTTGCCATACTGCTCGTCGATGTCCGCCAACAGGCGCCGTTCGGCCACCGGCAGCCGCACCGGCAGTGCGCTCAGGAGCGAGTGCGCCGGAGGCAAACGTCCCGCTTCGGTCAGCTCGCGGAACTCGACGTTGTAGCTGTTGAGCTCGCTGAGCTGACGCCGCAGGAGCGAGGGCATCGTGTACACCATCTGCAGAGTCTTGTCGCCCGTGGCCAGCAGGAAGCAGGGAGCCCGGGACTCCCACGGCGTGCCGCTGCTGCGTGCGGTGGGGGTCCAGTAGACCAGCCGCTCGGCGGCGTCGGTGTCCGGCGGGGCGTCGAGAAATTCGAGCGACTCGGGACCGGGGTGCGAATCGTTGCGTACGCCGAGAAAGCGCAACACGGTGTCCGCCGTACCACCAGCGAGCTGCGAGACCTGGCCGTCCCACAGCGCGAGCAGCAGGCTGCTGCGGCGAATGAGTGTGCTCGTGAGGTTGGCGTACATGGCATCGCGTTGCTCGGGCGAGGAGGGTGTGCCCGCTTCGGTCCCTGCCGGTGCGGCCAACTCGATGCAGCGCACCTCCGGATGACGCAGCAGCTCCCGCAGGCGCGTGAGCGTGTCTCGGTCGAAGTCGCTCGCATACTGTGCCAGCGGCATCGGCAGCACGGCCTCGACGTTGACGCCGAGCGCCAGAGCAGTTTCCACTACCAGGAGATCCGCGCCCTGCGCCATGCCGACGATGAGATGCAGCTCGGTGTCGGGCAGATACTCCTTGAGCTCCCGCACGAAGCTCGCAACGGCTTCTCGCACCTGCGGCAGCTGCTCCGGGTCGAGATCGCGATGCCCCGATACGCCCATCATGAACGGGGAATTGGCGATCACGCTGGAGTGGGCTACATCCAAAAAGCACCGGAAGCTCGAGTGATCCTGCGGTCATTGTGCGGGCGCCGTTGCCTCGCCACAATGCTGTGATCGGGGATTGCACTGCTCTGGTGCGTCATGAGCTCGGCAGCCGTTCCGGTAACCACCGCGCAGGTCGCTGCCTACCAGGCTGATGGCGCGGTGGTGTTGCGGCAGCTGCTCACCCCGGAAGAGCTCGAGATACTCCAGGCCGGGATCGAGGAGAACCTCGCGCATCCGAGCCCGCGCGCCAAGGTCGCGAGCGAGCGGGACGATCCCGGGTGGTTCATCGAGGATTTCTGCTGCTGGCAGCAGAATGCGCACTACCGGCGTGTGATCTTCCAATCCGCGCTCGCGCGGGCGGGGGCTGCGCTGATGCGCAGTCGCAGCGCGCGCCTCTACCACGACCACATGCTGACCAAGGAGCCCGGCACGCGCCAGCGCACACCCTGGCACCAGGACCAGCCCTACTACAACATCAGCGGCCGCCAGAACTGCAGCTTCTGGATTCCGGTCGATCCGGTGAGTCGTGAGTCGACACTCGAGTTCGTCGCCGCCTCGCACTTAGGTCCCTGGCTGATGCCCCGCTCGTTCCGCGATGCCCAGGCGCGCTGGTTTCCCGAGGGCAGTCTCGCTGATCTTCCAGACGTCGATTCCAATCGCGAGGCCTTCCGGATCCTCGGCTGGCAGCTCGAGCCCGGCGATGCGGTGTGCTTTCACATGCTGACCCTGCACGCGGCGGGCGGGGTGGGCAGCGGGCGGCGGCGACGAGTCTTCTCGGTGCGTCTGCTCGGGGATGATATTCGACACGCCCCACGCCGCTGGCCGACCTCGCCGGAGTTTTCAGGTCTCGATGCGGAGCTGCCCGCGGGCGCGCCCATGGAGCATGCGCTCTTCCCGGTGCTGTGGCAGGAGTGAGCCAGCGTCCGCGCCGCGCGGTTCTCGCCTGCACAGCACGGCGCGCGTTCGCTCGACGCGCTCGCTTTCTAGCCGGGATGCTGCTGCGTTGCCGCCCGGTGGGTAGGGTCGACCACCCGCACTGACTGGCCCGCCGCGAGCCGCTCTCCGCCGCGAACCACGAGCCGGTCGCCCGCGGCGAGCGGACCGTGGACCTCGACGACATCGGCGATACCGGGCCCCGGGGTCACATCGAGCTCCTCGACAGTGTCGCTACGCGTGAGCCGCAGCACGTAGGCATGGTTCTGACGGATCACGAGCGCATCCCGGGGCACGGTGACGGCGGTGCGCATGGCAGCGGAGGGCAGGCTTACCTCGATGGGTGTTCCGACCAGCCACTCGCGGCTCGCCACCGTGACGCGCACCTCGAACTGCCGGGAGCGATCGTCTCCTACCGGGACGACAGTACGCACGCGGCCGCTTTTTTCGGTCCCGTGATCGCGCACCGTGACGCTCTGTCCCGCGTGGACATTACCGGCGAGGCTGAGTGCCGCGGTCGCGCGTGCCTCGATGTCGCTCGTATTGACGAGGCGCACGGCCGCAGCGCCCGTCTGCAGGTACTCGCCGCGCTGGATGAAGCGCTCGGTCACGACCCCCGGGAAGGGTGCGCGAATCACCGATTGGTCGATGTCGTACTGCACCTGGCGCAGCTGAGCCTCGACGCGTGTCAGATCGTCGGTCGACATCTCGCGCTGCGCGCGGGCGTCCTCGAGCTGGCTGGCACTGAGCGCCTGGGTGGCAGCGAGGCGGTTGAAGCGCTCGAGCTGCGAGCTGTTGAACTGCTGCTGCGCGCGCGCCCGCGCCACCTGTGCGCGCAGGTCCTCGAGCTGCAGCCGCAGCACGGTGTCATCGAGCCGCGCGATAGCTTCGCCCTGCGTGACCTGCGCACCCACCTCCGCGATCCACACCACGCGACCGGCGATGATGCTGGCGATGCGCGCATCGGAGCGGCTGACGATCGAGCCCGGAATCCAGCTCTCGACCGTCACCGGCCGCACACTCACCGTGCCGACCTCGACTACCGGACGCTCTGCCGGCGCAGCGGAATCTGCGGCACCGGCGCCGGTAGCGGCGCCGAGAGCAGCGGCTGTCAGAAGTGACGTGTAACGAGCGGCTCTCACGGTGCGGTTGGGGACGCGAGCGCTGGCGCTGCGCTTACCGCGGCAGCGCTGCGACGCGGCGCGAGCAGCCGCATCAGAGCCGGTATCAGTACCAGACTGAAGGCGAGACTCAGTATCACGCCTCCGATGTTCACCGCCGCGAGGCCGCGATAGATGACGCTGCCGGGGCCCGGGTTCACCGCCATGGGCAGCGCACCGAGCGCGCCGGTGAGGGTGCTCGCGAGAATGGCCCGCAGGCGCTGCTGCAGACCGGCGCGGATGCCCTGCTCGAGGGTGGCGCCCTCGCTTTCGACACTGCGTACCGCGGCGACGAGCAGAATGGCGTGATTGATGATCACCCCGATCATCATGACGAAGCCGATCATCGAGAGCAGATCGAGCGCCTGGAACTTGACCAGGTCCAGTATGCGTAGACCCAGCACTCCACCCACCAGCGCGAGAGGCACTGTGAGCAGCACGATGACACTGTCGCGCAGCGAGCGGAACAGCACCGTCATCAGCAGCAACAGCACGATAAGTGCCATGACGAACACGCGACTCATCGCGGCCAGCGTGCGGCTGAGGCCGTCGGCGCTGCCTGCGAGACTCATGGCGCCATCGGCAGGCATGTGCAGGCGCAGCTGCGGCAGCACCTGCGTGTCGATAATCTGCAGGACCCTCTCCAGCGAGAGCGTCGGTGGCGGGTCAATGGTAAGAGTCACCGCGCGGCGATGGTTGAGGCGCCGGATAGCCGGTGGTCCGGGCTCGGTCGAGAGCTGCACCAGGTCCCCGAGCCGCACTACGAGGCCTGAAGGGGTCATGAGCGGGGCGTTGGAGAGGTCCTCGGGCGTCGCGCCACCGCTCGAGCGCAGCATGATAGGCAGCCGCGACTTGCCATCGAAGTACTCACCCAGCCACGCGCCCTCACCGACAGCGCGCACCACGGTGCCGAGTGTCGCGCGATCCCAGCCGACCTCGGCGATGCGGCGGTCATCCGGCGCGGCATGGAGCTCGAGCGCGACATCCTCGGGGTTCGGAAAGCTCTGTACGGCCGCTCCCGGAAAAACCTTCTCGAGCAGTGCACGCCCTTCCACCGCCAGGCGGTTGAGTGCCGCCGTATCTTCGCTCTGCAGGTGAATGGCGACCGAACGCACCGAGCCACCGACGCCGCCGAACAGATCTCCTTCGACGGTGAACACGCGCGTGTCGGGCAGCCCGGCGGTGATGTTGTCGCGCACCAGCCGCTCGAGCTCGCCGATGCGCGTCTCATCGATGACTCGCGCACCAATCGTGCCGCCGCCCGGCCAGGTGAGGATGTACCAGTTCTTCAGATGCGGCTCGAGTCTGCCGTCCATGTACGGCTTCATTCGCTCAAGGAGCGTCGGCAACAGCTCGCGATTGACTCCTTCCGGGCTCATGCCCGGCGGGAAGTCGAAGAACGAGTCGATGGCGGCGCGCTTGACCGGCGGCAGGTAGTCGAGCGGCGGCAGCAACCACCACGCGAGCAGCAGTGGCACGACCAGGAGCCCGGCTACCCATCCAAGCTGCCGTGCGCGTGAGTTGGTTGCCCGCAGGATCCAGCCGGTGAGCCAGGGCCACCCCTGGCCGTAACCGGTCGGACGCATGGGGCGCCGGAGTGCAAAGCCGAGCGCTGCCGGCAACAGCGTAAGCGCCGCGACGATCGAGATGGCGACGGCAATCGAGATAGTGAGCGCGAGATCGCCGAAGAGCTGACCTTCGACGTCCTTGAGGAATAGCACGGGCACAAAGACCGCGACTGTCGTTGCCGTCGAGGCGAGCAGCGCGCCAGCGACTTGCCGCGCGCCCCTGCGGCAGGCCTCATCGAGAGGGACGCCTTCCTCGCGCAGGCGCACCACGTTTCCCGAAACGACGATGGCCCCCTCAACCACCATGCCGACCGCGAAGGCAAGACCCGCGAGCGAGATGACGTTGAGACTGCGCCCGAAGAGATCCAGCACCACGAAGGTGGCGCACAGGCACACCGGGATGGTCGCCGCAATCAGCAACGTCACGCGCCACTCGCGCATGAACCACCAGACCACGACGAGCGCCAGTAACGCGCCCACGATGAGGTTCTCGGTGAGCAGGCGCACGGCGCGCCGTATGAAGAGTGAGGCATCGAAGGACTGCTCGATGCCGAGCCCACGCGCCTTGAGTGGACCTTCACGCAGCTCGCCGACGGCCGCCTTCACCTGATCGAGCGCCGCGAGCACGTTGGCACCATTGGCGCGCAGCACCTGAATGCCGAACGCTGGATTGCCGTTCTGGTAGGCGTAGAACTGCCGCGGCGGCGGCGCGACGTCGATGCTGGCCACATCCGCAAGGTGCACGGGGCGGCCATCGCGCCAGCTCAGCACGAGCGATCCGAGCTGCTCCGGTGAGAAGCGTCCGGTGAAGCGCAGCGTGTACTGGCGGCGGCCGACGTCGAGCAGCCCGCCGGAGACATTGTTGGCGCTCGCCGCGCGGTTGGCGATGTCCGGAACGCCGATGCCAAGCGCGGCGGCGCGTGGCAGATCGAGCGTGATGCGCACGTTATCCGGCGGACCGGCATTGACCTCGACCGCTGCGACCCCCGGAATCGATTCGAGCCGCGGCCGTACGGTGTCCTCGATGAAGCGCCGTTGCGCCTCGATCGTTCCGGGTGTGCCCGGGAGCAGCTGCACGAAGAACCAGGTCAGTGTCTCGTTGGTATTGCCGTCGCCGCCGAGTGAGATGGCCGGCCGGTCGGCATCGCGTGGCAGCGGCGGCAACCGGTTCAGCCGTCCGATGACCTCGACCAGAGCGTTTTTCATGTCCGTGCCGATGGCGAAGCGCAGATTGAGCTGCGCCAATTCGGCCTGCGCATTGCCCTCGATCTCCTCGATCCCCGCGAGGCCCTGCATGACGTTCTCGAGCGGCTCGAGGAGCTCGGACTCGACTTCCTCGGGCGAGGCGGTACGCCACCCCATGCGTATCGAGAGTTGGGGGCGGTTGACGTCGGGGAACAGCTGCAGCGGCAGCCTGCTCAGGCTCAGCAGCCCGATCAGGCCGATGAAGACCGAGATGACGACCACCCCGATGGGGCTGCGGCTCGACCAGCTGAGACTTTCCATGGTTCAGATTTCCATGGTTCAAGCCAATGCGCGTGCAAGGGACCCATCCCTGCAAGCTTGGATGCTACTGCCGGCGAGTCGGTTTGAATGGGCATGCGCGCCAGGACGTTCATGGCGTGCGACCAGCGCGTGTCGCCGTGGGACGGAATGACGCGGCACGGCTCGTGGCCGCGCCTCGCGGCCAGTCATGCGCCAGTTTCGGACCTCGATTCATCCGTTCGAGGTCCGAAAACGTCCGTGCTGCCGAAGGTTGCCGCTCTAGAGTCCCACGCCACCAACAGGGCCGTACTGGACCCGGGGAGGAACCATGAAACGCAGGTCCGCACTCGTGACTCTCACGCCAGCCATGGCACTAGTATTGGGCGTACTCGGTGCGCAGTCCGCCGCCGGCCAACCACGGGAGCCTGCGTACATCGCATACGACACCCAGCCGGTGACAGGAACCAATGCCGGCGCGAATGGCATCAGCAATCTTGGCTGGGCGAGCGGAACATCCACCGTCGGCTCGGGCGATACGCATGCGGCGCTCTGGAGCCCGGGCAACGTCATCGACCTCGGGACGCTCGGCGGCGCGAGCAGCGGCGTGGAGTGGCCAGTCAAGAATAATCATGGACTGATCGTCGGCATCTCCGAGAGCGACATGACGGATCCGCTTGGCGAGGGCGGCTTCTCCTGCGGCGCCTTTCTCGACATGCATGGGCACACCTGCCTGCCGTTCCTGTGGCAGAACGGGGCGCTCAGTGCGCTGCCGCTGTTAGGCGGCAACAACGGCTTTGCGACCGGAATCAACAACGCCGGCCGCGCCGTGGGCTGGGCCGAGACTGCGTTCCACGACCCGACGTGCATCGCCCCGCAGGTGCTGCAGTTCGAGGCCATCGAATGGGGACCAGCGGCGGGCGAGAAGCGCGTGCTGCCGCCGCTGCCTGGAGATTCGACCTCTGCCGCAACGGCTATCAACGACGCTGGCGAAGTGGTGGGCATCTCCGGGGATTGTGGCGTAGCCGTGGGCCGCTTCAGCGCCCGGCATGCGGTGCTGTGGCTGAACGGACACCCCGTGAGGCTGCCGACGCTGGGCGGGCAGGGGTGGAATACGCCGATGGCGATCAACGCCGTGGGCACAGTGGTTGGTTTCTCCGATACTCCCGGAGACGTTGTGAACGGCAAGTTGGCGCCGAACTTCCAGGCGTTCATCTGGAATCACCTCACCGGCATCCGCCAGCTGCCGCGTTTTTCCGATGACGTGCTGAGCGAGGCCACCGGCATCAACGACTTCGGACAAGTGGTGGGCACCTCCTTCCCGGCCGCGGGTGGCTCGCGCATGCTGCTGTGGCAAAACGGCACGGTATACGACGTGAACGAGCTCCTGCCGGCAGACTCGCCCTTGATGATCCTCGCGAGTGGTGACATCAATGATCATGGCGAGATCACCGGCTTTGCCTGCGTGGTGAGCGGCAACGCCTGCGGCAATGAAGTACACGCGTTCGTGGCCATCCCTGCGCCATCATCCGGCCAGGATGCGCAGCGACGCACGGCTGAGCGCCACGTGCTCGTACCGCAGCAGCTGCAGGAGCGGTTGCGGCAGCTGCATCGCTCAGCGCTCATGCCGGCGGTGCAGCCACCGCCCTGACGTCAACATCTGCGACTGCGGGGAGCGCACGGGCCGCCGCGAGCCCACAGCGGCGGCCTGTTTTGGATGTCAGCTCTGCGTGTGGTATGTGTCTCCCGCGATGGTGAACCAAATGGTTAACTATCGACCGAGGCACATATGCGCGCTCCGGAAACTGGGCGGCCAAAGACCCTTTCGATACAATTCGCCGGCAACCCGTGCCTGGGTGGCGAAACTGGTAGACGCAAGGGACTTGAGCAAGTTGAGCACCCGGTTCGGAAACGGCCGGCGTGAATGGGGTCAAAGTCGGTGGAACAGCAGCACGTCACGGTGGCTGCAATACCGAGCTAAGCCTTGGTTCGGCAGCGCTGCCAGCAAGGAAAGTGTAGAGACTTGACGGCCCCTGCCTAATCCGTGTTGCGGGACGAGCGCTGCGGGATGGCAAAGGTAAAGTCCAGACCACAAATGCATGGCGTCGGCCTGCAGCAGCGAAAGCTGCAGTGGTAAGAAAATCCCTTGGGGGAAACCCCGTGCCGGTTCGATTCCGGCCCCAGGCACCAAATCGCCTTCCGCACCGGCGCCTTTCAGGTTTCCTGAAACCAGCCGCAGTGCGATTGATACCTATGGACTCTTACAACGCCGGACGCTGAAGTGCCGTCAGTGCGGCACGCAAGGATCTTGCGGAAGAGGGCTGCTTCGATTCTTGTGCCTCGCCCACCAGGGTCAGGAACATGCGCCACAAACGAGTCATCGTCACGCAGTACGGCGGCCCGGAAGTCATCACCGTTGTCGAAGAAGACGCTCCCGTCCCGAAGGCAGGCGAGCTAAGGGTGAAGGTGTTGGCGGCGGGTGTCAGCCTGCCAGACATCCTGGCGCGCGAGGGCGTGCATCCCGAGACCCCGCGCGTCCCCTTCACACCGGGGTGGGACCTCGTGGGAACTGTCGATCAACTGGGCGATGGCGCTAGGGACTTCGAACATGGCGAGAGAGTCGCTGCCATGCCCATCCACGGCTGCTACGCGCAGTACGTGTGCCTGCCCCAACGCAAGCTGGTCCCGGTGCCCGTTGGACCGGACGCGCCTGAGGCCGTCGCTGTAGTGTTGAACTACGTTACCGCCTATCAGATGCTGCATCGATCAGCGAAGGCTCATGCGGGTCAGCGTATGTTGATCCACGGGGCCGCCGGTGGTGTCGGCTCTGCGATGTTGCAGTTGGCAAAGCTGGCCGGCATCGAGATGTACGGAACGTGCTCGGCACAGGGGACCGCAGTGGTCCGGAAACTGGGTGCGATCCCCATCGAGTACAAGCGTGCGGACTTCGTGAAGGAGATTCGTCGCCTTACGGGTGACGGGGTCGACGTAGTGTTCGACGGCATCGGGGGAGATAATCTCTGGCGCTCACGCGACGCTCTGCGTGACGGTGGCCGTGTGGTCAGCTACGGCTTTCAGTCGAAAATGCGCGGTGGACGCATGGCTGTCCGCAGCGAAGGGCGTCATCCCATTCGCGAGTCCGCTGAATTGGGTAGCTTCATCGTGCGCAACTTGTTCAAGGCCGGCCGAAAGAGCATGGTGCCCTACAGCATCCAATGGTTTATGCGCTTCGCACCGGCGTGGTTCCACCAGGACCTGCTGACGCTGCTGGAGTTGCTCAAAGAAGGCAAGATCAAGCCCCTGATCGCGCAACGGTTGCCGCTCGAAGAGGCGCGCCGCGCGCATGAGTTGCTTGGTGAGGGTGGAGTATTCGGCAAGATTGTCTTGTTGCCGAATGGACAGCTCGCTCGCTGACGGCAGTTGGGCAGGGGAAACCCGTCAGTGCAGCCTGCGCCGGCTCCTAACAGCCATGCCAACGAGAGCCAGGGCCAAAAGTGACAAGGTCCCGGGTTCTGGGACGCTCGCTCCTCCCCCTTTGCCGAAGAGCAGAAACGTCGGGCCAGCGAGTCCCCCCGTGCCCGATGGCACGAAGTTGCTCATACAAGCGCCCGTGCTGCCATTGAATTCGAAGATGTCTCCCGAGCCAAAGCTGCCCACAAACAAATTACCATTCGGCCCAAAGGTGAGGTCGCGTGGAAAAGCAAGTGCGCTGCAAGCACCCGTTGCCGACGCAAACACGCCGATAAAGGCGCCGGTCGTGCCGTTGTACTCCAAAATCTGGTTCGTGCCGAAACTCGCTACAAATAGATTGCCGTCAGGACCAAAGGCCACGCCGCGCGCGCTCTTCAGGCCGCCGCTGTCCGTAGCCACGAACGTGCCCAGGAAAGCGCCGGTCGTGCCGTTGAATTTTAGAACGTCATCGCCGTCGCCACCCGCCACGTAGATGCTCTTGTCGGGCCCGAGGGTAATACCTTCGGGATCCATGAGGATGCCGCCCGCGTCAACTGAAGTTATGACTGCGCCGGTCGTGCCGTTGAGGACGGTTAATGCACCAGGATCGCTGGAGCTTACGACGAAAAGGTTCCCTGTGGGACCGAAGGCGAGGCCTGCGGCATCACCGACGGACGCGAACGTGCTGTTAATAACAGAACCCGTGGTGCCATTCAGGCGAAGCACGGTGTCGGTATTAGAATTCGTGGCATAGAAATTTCCATCCGGTCCGAAAGCGCCTCCAAGAGGAAAACTAATAGCAGGACCAAACGTCCCGATGAATGCGCCGCTGGTTGCGTTGTATTCGAGGATGTCTCCGGAGCCGGAGAAGTTCCCGACGAAAAGATCGTCGTCCGCCAAGCAGGAGGCAGGAAATCCCCAAATTCCAATGGCCAGGCACACTAGCGCCATCATCGCGCGTTGGTAAACCTTTCCGGTCCGCGGTAGAGCCATGGGAACCTCCTGTATTTTTGAATGTGAAAGTGAAGCGGCCCTCTTTCTAAGAGACAGAATGCCTTCGCTACTCAGCTTCTGCGCAACACAGGTTATGCCTGCGTCCAGGTCACAACAAGGGCAGGGCCCCGTTGCTTCGCCCCTGAATTCGCTTGCCGGGCGACCTCAAAGCGAGACCTCTGGCGGAAGTGTACTGCAGACACGAGCTGGCCGATCAAGCCCAGTGGCGGCTGAGTAGCACATCGTGAACGGCGCGATGGGCTTGATCGATCGCTTCGTTCGTGAACGCGGCAGCGCCGGCATCGCAGTTAGCGATGCTGATGCGCCCGAAACGCTGACGCCCGATGATGTGAGGATAGTCGGTGTCCGCAAACGGGGGATCGGCGAGGGTGTCATAGGTGTAGGCATAACCGTGCGGCCAGCGATTCACGGTGATAGCGAGGATATCCCGCGGTGCATCGAAGCCCCCGCGCCCTAATACCCGCTGCAACTGCGCACGCACCTCCTGCTCGATACGCTCGAATGGCGTAACTAACATTTCCTTACGCCCGAGCGCCTGCTGAGTTTTACGGGGCAGCCCTGGGTGGTTGGGGTTGCGCTCGAGGTGCACGACGATCGGCTCATCCGGAGAGGCCGAAAAGTGGTAACCGCCGATAGAAACCGGAGGCAACAGGCCCAGATCAGTGTGGTAGGCATTGGGCGCCGATACGCTGTGGACCCCGAGCTTTACCCAGGGGCGCCAGTTGCGCAGGAGTACGTTCGTATATTGCATCGGCACTTTGGAAGCATAAGCAAGCGCGGACTTCTGCTGCTCCGGTAGTCCTGGCACCAGGAAGCGGATGATGTTGTTATTGCATGCCAGCACGACATTTTGACCCCGCACACGGGCGACCCGCCCACGGCGCGAATAGAAGATCTGCACGGAGCGGCTGGAGTCCGGAGGACCCTCATGCTCGACGCGCACCACGGTGCTGCGCAATCGAATCCGCGTCGGGCTATCGGTGTGATCGAGTTTGTCGTAGTCGACGAGTGCCAGTGCGACCGACTGCATGTCGAGCAGGCCATTGTTCCAAGCCAGGGGTACCAGCCTGTTGACCAACAGACGTGCGATCGTCGAGTTGCCGTCCGGAAAGTGAAAGAAGAAACGTGGATCGGGAAACGGCTCACCATCGATCTTCATGGCGGCGAAGCCCGGGCTGCCGTACAGGCTCGCTTCATAAGCGGGGCAGGTATCGATACGTTTGTTATTCCGAAAGGCCAATCCTGCAAAATACGGAAGCGCATCTTTGCGCAGTCGCACATGCTCGAGGAGAAAGGTCGCGTAGCTGATACCTTTCAGCAGTGCCGCCTTGGCGACCGGATCGAGGGCCGGCAGGTAGTCGACCGCCGCGGTGTGGACACGGATCAACTCGGCACGCACCGGTGCCGACAGAGGGGCTTCCGCGAAGAAGCGGGCCCACGTTTTCTCGCCGACCCCCGCGACCAAGCCATCGTCAGCGAAGTGCTCGCGATCAAAGAAGACGCCCCCACTGAGTCCTTGATAAAGGCCCTGATTCAGGTGCCCGGCGTAGCTGCCGACATCAATACCGAGTTCCGTCAGCAGTGCACGAGCGGTGTAGCTGTAGGGGTAGTAGGGAGTGTCGATGTCCTGAGTGCCCCCGTGGGCCAGGTAGACCTTTCCTCCGAATCGAAACTCGTTTCGCTTGGCGTGACCGCCAAAATCGTCATGATTGTCCAGGATCAAAACTCTCGAGTCCGCACCGGCGTAACGCCGGAACAGGTGCGCAGCTGCGAGACCGGAGATTCCGGCGCCGACGACCACGAGGTCGTAGATTTCCCCGGTCTCTTCATCGACAGCGACTCTGCCGCTATAGCCGCCGTCGCGGACCTTGTGAGCCTCCTCGAACGAGCCCGGATATTGACCGCGCAGACCGGTGAGGGCGGGCGGATAGTTTTCGGGTAAGTTGGCGGGACTCAGGGGCAGCTGAGCTGGAAGTGTCGTATCGACCGAGGAGCCCAGTGCGAAAGGAGGTGCGGCCATAACGCCCGCTGCCAGGGCGACGCCACCCAGGAAGTCTCGCCGGGCGATCGGGCGGTCCATGCCGAGGCGCTTACCTTCTTCGCCATTCATGTCTTGCACTAGGGCGGCAACTCACGCGCGTCTTATTGAAGCGTTTGCCTTGCCCATGTCCATGCGGCGATCCGCCATCCGGCAGCAGTCTTATTCAGAACGAGCGTGCCAGTTGCAAGCTCCCTTACACGCTTACCGTTTCGTGTGAACGTGTATGTGATCGGAACCACCGTGTATGCGTGGGCGCCAGAAATCATCAGCTGCTGGGGGCTGCCCACCGTGAAGATTTCCTCGCTGATCCCTTGCTGCAAGTAAGCGTCGTTGTCCTTCTGCCATCTGCAGCACGCGCCTGGACCGTGCCACTCGAAGGGCGGAACATCATCGATGACGGCCGCGTCGTCGGCGCAAACAGCCACAGTCCCGGCTGCGCCGGAACTCCACTGTTTCAAGACCGCCAGAATGTCGTCCCTGTCTGAGGCTAAAGCCGACCCACCAGTCAACACGCCCGCAGCAAGAGCGATGACCACTCGGTTCATTTCGACCTCATCCGACCACGGGCCGGACTACGATCGGCCGTTTTCGCAGCGGCTCTAGCCTCCAAACTGTTTGCTAGCTTTCTTTTCCTTTTTTGCGGCCCGCTTCTCCATCAGGCTCTTAACTGGTTTTTTCTTGGCGTCTTTCCGCGTGTCCCTTGCTTTGGTCATGTCTGGTTTCCCCTTTGTCGCGGTGCTCCGCGCCTGCGACATGCTAACGCGCTTCGTGCACACGCGGAAGTTTTCGACTCAGTGAGGTCGGGCCCGAGCGTTTCGGGGTGCTGAAGCTAGCCATCGCTAGCTTGTATTGCCTTTCCACGTCGTCTTTGTAGGCGCTAATGATGCGTCGCATGTTCACCGTTTCCGAGGCCTCGACATGAAGTCGGAGCCGGTAGCTCAGTACGAGGACAGTGGTGAGATGATGGCTCTTCCAGTCAACGTCACGGTCTGTGATCAGCGCGGCGCTCTCGCCCGGACAGTGATTGATATCCAGGCACAATTCGTCCGCGTGCCACTGAGCTGATCAATATCGCGCCCCCTCATTCCAATGCCGGAGCGACTTCATGTTGCGGACGAGTAGATGAGCTTGCGCAGGCTTCGGGCACGGTAGAAGGTATAGCCGAGCAGATTCGTCAGAATGGTCGTGACGCTGATCTTGATGGCAAAGCTCAGTGGGTTTGGGACGTCCACGAAGGGGTAGGCGCTAGTCGACAAACTGAAGGCGACGGCGCAGAAACCGACGACACAAAGCACCTTGACCCATGTTGGAATGCGTTCGCGAAGGAGCTTCGCGCCGAGGAGGGGGATGGCGAACATCGCGAGGTAGGCGACGCCGTACAGGACGTTCGACGCATTGTTCAGCACGGCGAAGGCCTCGGCCGCGCGGACACCCGCCGACGCCAGTACGAGCAGGCCCGCGACAATCAGCGCCGTGACCAGGATGGAGTTGGTGGGCGTGCGGTAGCGCGGATGAAGGCGCGAGAACCAGGACGGAATCAGATGGTCCCAACCGGCGACCATGGGCAGGCGAACCAGACCCGTGAAGATGAAACTGGCTGCCCCGAGAATTCGAATCTGCAGCAGGAGGATGACGAGCCGAGCAAGCCCATTGGCGGTGCCGCTGTTGCCAAACGCGAGGCTGAGCGTCTGCGGAATCGGTGCGATGTAGTTGATGGTGGAGCCGGTGAGCTCGTGGAATGCGAGCACCGATGCGGTACCCAGGGCGAACATGACGAAGATGATCGGTGAGGCGATAAGGATCGAACGGCCGATGTCGCGACTAGGCATCTTCGATTCACCAGCCATGATGGCCACATACTCCAGGCCTGCGGCTGCAAACAGCGTCTGGCCGATGAGCGCAAATGAGACGGGAGACGCGGCGGGTAGGCGCAACTCGAAAGCGGCGTAGTGCAACGGCTTCTGGTGCAAGAGCGCCCACAACGGCGCGAGTATGAGAAGCGCGAAGGCGGCCATCATGACCGCGCCGGCGAAGTTGTGAATCCACTTGCCGAGTGCGAGGCCGCGAACGGCAGACAGCGCCAGCGCGGTGAGCAGCACAGCCAGTGCGCAGAAGACGACCCCATGGTTTTCCGGGACCCATGCAGCGCGTGGGCCGATCATGAAGGCGAACTCGCTGGGAATCTGGAAGAGAATGGTCGCGATGGTCGACAGGCCATAGGCCCAGATGTTCCATGCAACGAGGAAACCGGCCGTGTCTCCGAAGGCTTGCCGGGCCCACACGTACAGTCCACCTTCGAGCGGTAGTTCGCGGTTGAGGAAATAGACTGCGGCACCCATGGGCAGATAGAAGGTGGCAAAGGCGAGCAGCCAGACGAAGGTCTGCGCATGACCTAGTCCGGCGGCGATTCCCACCCAAGAGCTGCCGACGACGGTGAGCACCTGCGACAGAACGAGGTCTCGCAGACCAAGCTGCCGCGACAGATGATGAGCGGTGGCCTGATCTTTGGGTTGAGAGGGACCCGGATGGTTCACGGTCTGAGTGAGTTCTCGCTCCGATTGAATGGATGGGCGTCAATAGCCCATAGGCAGCGGGTGGGGCTCGGTGCGGGAGCGGAGGCTGCTATGGGCAGCAACGGCGCAGGCGGACACGACATCCTGCGCTTCAATCCGGTTTATACAACTCTTCCCAGACTTCAAAGCCGCCGAGGAGCAAGAGGACGACAATCAGAACAACAAGGACCCCGATCAGGATGTTGATCGAGCGGCGCGTACGTCGCTGCGCCGCAACTTGCTCCTGCGCCAGCAGAACCTGCAGGCGCGCGGTCAGGATGAGGCGCGTGCCCTCGGTTGAGTTGAAGGGCGGCGTGGTGAGGCAGAGCGAATACGCGCGCGCCACTTCTTCGGGTGTTGGCTGAAGCTCCGCAAACGCCCGATCGAGCGCACCTGCGTCGCTTTTCCCGGCTGCGTCGGCCGCTGCCGCTAGTCTCCACGTCCGATCGTTTTGGTCCACCAGCTACCCCTGCCGAGCAGACCCGTGATGTTCTCACTCCTTTGGCAGCTTCACACTTCTTTGGCTTTTGGCTCTGGGAGTAGCCAGCGCACCTGTGTAGGCTGCGCCTGAGTCTTCTATCGCGAGGACCGCAACTCGCGCTCCGGGCCGGGGGTATCTGCCGGCCCCTTTCTTCACTCAGAAATAGGCCCGCCGGATCTCTGGTGAGGACACCCGGCGGGCCAATTGTTAGCGCGCGGGGGTAGGAACGCGCGATAGCCACTCCAGCGAGAGTACGGGTAGGTCCGTCCTGCGCGCCCTCGCTTCGCTCACTGCCGTCGCTTACAGC
Source organism: Steroidobacteraceae bacterium (assembly GCA_035495655.1). Taxonomy (GTDB): domain Bacteria; phylum Pseudomonadota; class Gammaproteobacteria; order Steroidobacterales; family Steroidobacteraceae; genus 13-2-20CM-66-19. The sequence goes on along the minus strand of DATJFM010000126.1, from coordinate 55,109 downwards.
CGTGAGCGAGCTCATTTTCGAGATGTCGCTCCTTCCTGGAGCGAGCAGCGAGGGTAGCTCCCGGGTATGGCGGGTGACAGTGGCCAAACGGACACTGATCCTGGCGGACTTCAGTGATCCCATCTCTTGCGGGCGAACTCCTCCTGCAGCTGCGATTCGAAGAGTCTGAGCAGCCGGCCGCGTTCCCGCGCGCTGAGTTTCTCATAGGTCCGGAAGCACTGGAGGAGGCCGCCGAGGTACTGCAGACGCAACTCCAGTGGAAATTTCCTAGCGTATTCAATGAGCGTGAAGTTGGATCTGAGGTACTCCGGTAAGTCCTCCAGTTTCGAACCCGGACTCGCGCAGCAGCGCACGCGCTTCGATGCCTTTGTTCACCGCATCCTCCGCGGTGTCGCCGCGAATTTACCTACACTGGCCCACGATCAGTCCAGTTCTAACTTTCTCGACTATCGCTGCTGCCGGACTGGTCGGCACCGATGTTAGGTGTGACCGCTGAGCAAGCCGAGGTGGATACGAGGTCTGCGCTGCATTTCCCCTGTGTTGGACAGAAAGCCGCTGAGAGATCCGCGCGAGAGCTTCAGCGGGTGCGGCGCAGCAGCGCTATCGCAGCGGCCGCTGCTGCGGAATCCGATGAGACCCAGCGGGTACGCCTGCAGGCGACACATGTACTTGTGGCGTTAACTCACTGAATTTGCGAGACTTAAGGGGTCCGACTGAAGCAGATCCGGGTAGACGCGCAGCGTGGCACAGCGCAAAACCCCGGACGCAGCTAACTTCGGCGGATAGCGGTGGTCTCAAGAGCGCGCAATGCCGGAGCACACGATAGAAGTCGACAATCTGCACCTGTGGCGGGGAGATCGCCATGTGCTGCGCGGAGTGAGCTTCAAAGTGCTGCGCGGGGGCTGCCTGGAAGTGTGCGGCGCCAATGGCGCCGGCAAGACCACGCTGCTGCGTGCGCTGTGTGGACTCGTGTATCCGGAGCAGGGCCGCATACTCTGGAACGGCGAGAACGTGCGGCAGGATTTGCCGGCATTCCATGCAGCGCTTGCGTATCTCGGGCACGAGCCGCCTCTCAAGGCCGACCTGACGGCACGTGAAAATCTGCACTATTGGATTGGTGTGCGGCGACACCTTGGGACGTCGGAGCTGGACACTGCGCTCGCGCGCGTAGGTGCGCGCAGTTGGTGCGGGCAACTGGTTCGTACCTTATCGGCCGGACAGCGCCGGCGCGTCGCGCTAGCCGGCTTGACACTGCTTCCGGTGCCCCTGTGGCTGCTCGATGAGCCGACCACAAATCTCGATGCCGAGGGACGCGAGCTCGTCGCGGAGCTCGTCCGCGAGCACCTTGCGCATGGCGGCATCGTCGTCGCCGCGGTTCATCAGGGGCTGCCGAGCTCGGTACGCAATGTGACCCGTCTGGAACTCGCCGCGTGAATCACAGCGACGGCAATATCGCGCAGCCGCTCGCCGCGCTCGTCGCCGCGGATCCCGACAGGCTGAGCTCAGTGTGCCAGCGGGCGAGCGCACTCGAGGCAGTGCGCCTCGCGCTGCAGAGGGATCTGCAGCTCGCCTTCCGCAAGCGTGGTCAACTGGTGCAGCCGCTCGCGTTCTTCGCCATGGTGACACTGCTATTTCCACTGGCCATATCGCCGGAGCTCGCGCGCCTGCGCGAGCTCGCGCCGGGCGTGCTGTGGGTCGGGGCGCTGCTGGGCTCGCTGCTCGCGCTCGAGTTCCTTTTCCGGGACGACGCGCACGACGGCACTCTCGAGCAGTACGCGCTCTCCGGACAATCGCTGACCGCGCTGATGGTCGCCAAGACCATCGCCCACTGGCTGCTCACCGGATTACCGCTCGCGCTCATGGCGCCGCTTGCCGCGGTCTCACTCGGAGTCCACACCGGCGCGCTTCCCGGGATCCTGTTCGCGGTGGCAGTCGGCAGTGTCGCGCTCAGTCTCATCGGCTCGATCGGTGCGGCACTCACCCTCGGCATCAAACGCAGCGGGGCTCTGCTGTCGCTGCTCACGCTGCCCCTGTCGCTGCCGGTGCTGATCTTCGGAGCGCGCGCGACACAGCTGGCGATTCATGGTGCATCATTTGCGGCGCCGCTCGAGCTCCTCGGGGCGCTCGCCGTGCTCGGGGGCACCCTCGCACCGCTCGCTGCGGCGGCAGCGGTACGAATCAGCCTGGAGTAACGCGGCCGAATCTCATGAACTGGACCTGGTTTCACCGCCTCGCATCGCCACCGCATGTCTATGCCCTTGCGGTGCGTCTCACGCCCTGGTTCGCGTGGCCTGCGGCGCTGTGTATCGCTGCCGGGCTATGGGGCGGACTCGTGCTCGCGCCGCCCGACTACCAGCAGGGCGATGGATTCCGCATCATCTACGTCCATGCACCGAGTGCCTGGATGTCGCTCATGGTGTATGTGACCATGGCAGGCGCCGCGGCAGTCGGGCTCATCTGGCGCATGAAGGTGGCGCACGCGGTGGCAGCGAGCTGCGCGCCGATCGGCGCCTCATTTACGTTCGCCGCGCTGGTGACCGGGGCACTCTGGGGCCAGCCGATGTGGGGGACGTACTGGGAGTGGGACCCCCGGCTGACCTCGGAGCTGGTGCTGCTGTTTCTGTACCTGGGCTATATGGGTCTGCGTGCAGGAATCGAAGACCCGCAGCGCGCCGATCGTGCGAGCGCAGTGCTGGCGGTGGTCGGTGTGGTGAACGTTCCCATCATCCATTATTCGGTCACCTGGTGGAACTCACTGCACCAGGCACCGTCGGTAATGCGGCTGGGGAAGCCCGCCATGCCGCTCGCCATGCTGGTGCCGCTGCTGCTGATGCTGCTGGGCTTTACGCTGTTCTTCGTCGCGCTCCTGCTGACGCGGCTGCGCGGCGAGGTGCTCGCGCGGGAGCGCACGGCGAGCTGGATTCGGGAGGTGGTGCGCGCATGAGGGCGTTTTTCGACATGGGCGGATATGCGGCATTCGTCTGGCCAGCTTACGCGGTGACATTCGCCGTAGTGCTCCTGAACATCTTCTGGGCGCGACGCGCGCTCGAGCGCTCGCGCGCGGAGGCGCGGCGCCGCCTGCAGATGCAGCGGGAAGTCTCGTGACTCCGCGCCGCCGCCGCCTCGCGCTGGTGCTCGGCATCGTGGCCGGAGTCAGCATCGCCGGCGCGCTTGCTCTCAGCGCGTTCCGCCAGAACGTCACCTTCTTCTTCGACCCGACGCAGGTGGCTGCCGGCCAGGTGCCCACCGGTGAGCGCTTTCGTCTCGGCGGCATGGTTACCCAGGGCAGCTTGCACCGTGCACCGGGCAGTCTCGAGGTGCACTTCATGGTGACTGACTTCAGTCACGACGTGCCGGTCAGCTACACAGGGGTGCTGCCGGATCTGTTCCGCGAGGGCGCGGGGGTGGTGGCGCATGGCCGTTTGAGGCCCGACGGCACCTTCGTCGCCGATGAGGTGCTCGCCAAGCACGACGAAAAGTACATGCCGCCGGAGGTGGCGCGCTCATTGAAGCGCCGCCACGGCGATTCACGCGCGGAACCCGGGGCCGCCGCCAGCGCAAGCGCCGGCTCCGGAAGCTGAGCATGCTGCCCGAGCTCGGCCACTTCGCCCTGATTCTCGCGCTGCTGCTGGCAGGTCTGCAGGCGTTCTTCGGTATCGCGGGCCCCGCTCTGGCGCGCGATCGTTGGAGCAGCGCGGTGACCGCAGCCGTGGCCGGCCAGGCGGTGATGGTCGCGACGGCGGCGGCGTGCCTCATCGCGAGCTTCGTCAACGAAGACTTCTCCGTCGCCTACGTTGCCGAGAATTCCAACAGCGCGCTGCCACTTGTCTATCGCGTGACGGCCTTGTGGGGTGCGCACGAAGGATCGCTCCTACTGTGGATTCTGCTGCTTGCGGGGTGGACCGTCGCCGTGGCGCTTGGCTCGGGTCGGCTGCCGGCGCGCTTTGCGGCACGGGTGCTCGGTGTGCTCGGCGTCGTGAGCTTCGGCTTCCTGCTGTTCACGCTCGCCACCTCCAACCCGTTCCTGCGGCTCGATCCGCCGGCGCCCGATGGACGCGATCTCAATCCGATCCTGCAGGATCCGGGTCTGGCCGTGCATCCCCCGATTCTCTACACCGGCTACGTCGGGTTTGCGGTGGCGTTCGCGTTCGCCTGCGCGGCCATGCTCGAAGGCAGACTCGACCAGAACTGGGCACGCTGGACGCGCCCATGGACCACTAGCGCCTGGGCCTTCCTCACCTGTGGCATTGCGCTCGGCAGTTTCTGGGCCTATTACGAGCTCGGCTGGGGCGGATTCTGGTTCTGGGATCCGGTGGAGAACGCGTCCTTCATGCCCTGGCTGGTGGGCACGGCGCTCGTACACTCGCTCGCGGTGACGGACAAGCGCGGGCTTTTCAAGAGCTGGACGCTGCTGCTGGCGATCCTGGCGTTCTCGCTGAGCCTGCTGGGTACATTTCTCGTGCGCTCCGGGGTCCTGGTCTCGGTGCATTCGTTCGCCGCCGATCCAACACGCGGCATATTCATTCTGGTTTTCCTGATCATCATGATCGGCGGCGCCCTCGCTCTATATGCCTGGCGCGCCCCGCTGCTGCGCTCGAGCGCGGGCTTCGAGCTCGGAGCGCGCGAGTCATTTCTGCTCTTTAATAATGTGTTGCTGGTGATCGCCGCGGGCACGGTCTTTGCCGGTACGCTGGCGCCGCTCATCTCCGATGCGCTGAAGCTCGGCACGCTCTCGGTTGGGCCGCCTTACTTCAATCCCACCTTCATGCTCTCGATGCTGCCGCTGCTGGCGCTGCTGTCAGTAGGCATACATGCGAACTGGAAGCGCGGACGCTTGCGCGACAGTCAACGCACGCTCCTCTATACCTTCGTAGTAGCCGCGGTGCTCGGCTGCGGCTGCGCGTTCGGGATTTTTGCGCGTGGCAATCTGCTCACTCTGATCGGCGCGGCGCTCGGAATATGGATTCTGCTGTCATCGCTCGTGGATCCGATCGATCGGTGGTGGCGCGGCCTCACCCTTTCGCGTGCCGTGCTCGGGATGACGGTGGCGCACATCGGTCTCGCGCTCGCGGTGCTCGCACTCACCACCGTGCAATCCTTCACCATCGAGCGCGATGTGGCTCTCGCGCCTGGCGGCAAAGCCGCGGTCGGTGAGTACGAGTTCCGCTTCGATGGCGTCCGTGCGGTAGAAGGTCCCAACTACGATGCCATGGCGGCCACCGTGGTTGTCACGCGCCACGGAGCGCCGGTGGCAGTCCTCACCCCGCAGAAACGGCAGTACTGGGTACAGCACCAGGTCACCAGCGAGACGGCGATTCGCATGCACCGGGGCAACAATCTGCTGCTCGCGCTCGGTGAGGATCTCGGCGCCGGCCGCTGGAGCGTGCGCATTCAGATACGTCCGCTCGTGAGCCTGGTGTGGATAGCGGCGTTCATCATGGCGATGGGAGGAGCGCTGGCGGCATCCGACCGGCGCTACCGCACGGCGCGCGCCGCCGCGACCTCCCCCGCCGGAGCGACCGCAGGGCAGGCTGGATGAGCCGCTTCCTGCTGCCACTTGGGATCTTCGCACTCCTCGCGGTGGTGCTTGCCATCGGTATCCGCCACTCCCCCGAGAAGGGTGTGATTGCCTCTCCGCTGCTCGGCAAGCCGGCGCCCGCATTCGCTGTTCCGAACCTCAGCAATCCGACGGGCGAGGTGCGCTCGGCGGATCTCAGAGGTCGCTGGTACCTCTTCAACGTGTGGGGTACCTGGTGCGCGGGATGCCGTGAGGAACATGAGACATTGCTGCAGGTTCACCGCGCGGGCGTCGTTCCCATCATCGGCCTCGACTGGAAGGATGATGATGCGCAGGCGCTCGACTGGCTCAAGCAGCTCGGCGATCCCTATCAGTCGGTGGGCACCGACCACAGCGGGCGGGAGGCCATCGAGTGGGGAGTGTATGGCGCTCCCGAAACCTTTCTCGTGAATCCGCAGGGTATCGTCGTCTACAAACACATCGGCGCGCTCACTCCCGAAGCCTGGACGCGCGAGATCCTGCCCAGAGTCTCGGGCAGGCCAGCCGGGACCTCGTAATGATGCGTGTCGCACGAGCGCTCATGATCGTGGCAGCCGTCGCATTCGTGGCTGCACGTGCGTTTGCAGTGGATCCCACGGAGCTGCCAGACCCGGCTCTTCAGGCACGCTATCTGGCGCTCACTCACGAGCTGCGGTGCATGCAGTGTCAGAATGAGTCCCTTGCGGATTCCCCGGTAGGGCTGGCCGCGGACCTGCGCCGCGAGGTGCGCGATCAGTTGCTCGCCGGGAGATCGGATGATCAGATCCGTGCCTGGATGTCCGCCCGCTACGGGGATTTCATTCTGTTCCGGCCGCGCTACTCGCTGCGCAACGCCTGGCTCTGGGGCGCACCGGGGGTGCTGTTGCTGATCGGGGCGCTCGTGTGCTGGCGCGTCGTGCGCGGTCGTGCCCGCCTGCTTCCCGGTGATCATGAGCCTCTGGAAGAGGACGGACCGAACTGATGATCACCTTTGTGCTGCTGGCCGCGGCACTGACCGTGGCCAGTGTCGCCGCGGTCGCAATCCCCTTGCTCCGGCGCAGCGAGACTGCGAGCGCTCCCTGGACAGCGCTCGCGGCCGCCGGGTTGCTCGTGGTGGGCTCGGTCGCGCTCTACCTCACCTGGAGCAACTGGCCATGGCGGGCGCCGCCCGCAGCTGACTCACCCGCGAACATGGTCTCGCGGCTCGCCCGGCGTCTGGAGCAGGATCCGAACGATGTCGACGGCTGGCTGATGCTCGGACGGTCATACACCGTGTTGCAGGAGTATCCGCTGGCGGCACGCGCATTCGGCCGTGCTGTGCGATTGAGCGACGGAAAAAACGCCGAGGCGCTTGCCGGTGAAGGTGAGGCACTGGCGCTGAGCGATGAGAGCGAGCTCGATGGGCGCGCCGGCCGGCTCTTCGAGCAGGCGCTCGCGCTCGAGCCCCGTTCGGCGAAGGCATTGTTCTTCGGAGCCGCGGTCGCTACACGCCGCGGTGACCTGCCGCTCGCCCGAGAAAGGTTCGCCAAGCTTCTCGAGCTCGATCCACCGCAGGCGATCCGGCCCATGATCGAGCAACAAATCACGGCAATCGACGAGAAGCTGTCGGGAGCTGCCGGATCGACCGCTGCGGTGCAACAGGTTCAGCCTCGAAAGCCAAATTCCACCCCCATGGGGCCCCAGCAAGGCACGCCCGTGGTACGGGTCAATGTTACCTTGGCACCCTCACTTGCCTCCGCGGCCGGAGCGGCGCCTCTGTTTGTTTTCGTCCGCGACCCCTCCCAGGCCGGACCTCCCTTGGCAGTCAAGCGCTTGGAGAGTCATTTTCCTCAAAGCGTTGAGCTGAGACCCGCGGACTCCATAATGCCCGGGCGCGCTTTCTCCCCCGGTCAAAGCGTTCAGGTGGTGGCCCGAATTGCCCGTTCAGGGAACCCCAGGGCCGCAACCGGCGATCCGTTCGGAGAGGTTAGTTACAAAGTTGGGAGCGACGGCGAGGTTAGCCTGGTTATAAACAGGCTTACACCCTGACTCACGACCAAAGTAGGCGGATGCTGACCGCACCGCTCAGGGTTCCCCTGATGTTCCATAACACGTTCGAGGCGTATGCTCTGCGCGGTTACCCCCCTTTTTTGTGAACCGGATCACACTTGAGTGCCCGGGGGACACCGGGCCCGCGAGTCTGAAGGAGAGCAGTAATGGCTGAAGGAACAGTGAATGAAGGGCGAATTTCGCATCGTGGTTTCGCTTCCATGAACGCCGAGCGGCAGCGCCAGATTGCCAGCATGGGCGGCAAGGCGGTACCGGATGAGAAACGCAGTTTCTCTCAGAACCGTCGTCTCGCCGCGGAAGCTGGCCGCAAGGGCGGCCAGAGCGTACCGGGCGCAAAGCGCAGCTTCTCGCAGAACCGCGAGCTGGCAGCGACTGCAGGACGCAAAGGCGGTCAGAGCGTACCGGATGAGAAGCGCAGCTTCTCGCAGCATCCCGAGCTTGCTGCCGAGGCGGGCCGCAAAGGCGGCCAGGCGAGCCACGGCGGAGCTACTCGTCCAGCCTGAAGTCGCTCTCGCCCACGACAGAATGTGGGAGGAGTAACCAGGGACGGTGAAGGCGGCGGCGCGCGCTGATGCGCGCGCCGCCAGCGCGGAAGCGTCCGGCAGAACTCTGCTCGTTGCGTGTACTGGTACGCGCATCGAGGCGGGCCGAGCGTGCACGAATAACAACAGCATGCGCGCGCATCCCCACCTCAGGAACGCTCCACGCATTCCTGGATCTCGCACAATGCGGCGAAGGTCACGCGCATGATTGACCTTGCGCGCGACTCGTACTACTTTCGCGCCGGCTAGGGGAGCCCCGCTAGGGGGCTGAGAGGCCAGCAGGCGCCGAAGAGAGACGGCGCACATCCTGGCGACCCTCGAACCTGATCCAGTTAATGCTGGCGTAGGAAAGTGTCTCTGCAAGTGCACTCGAGTCCGCAAGTCGCTGCGGACGCCTCGCACCTCCTACCGCACCGCATAACGCTGGATCCTGTGAACTGCTCAGGAGCCCCACCGTGAATGCCCAATTGCTGCACGTCGTCGCCGAATCACTGCCGGCCTCACGCAAGATCTACCACTCCGGGTCCCTGCATGCGGGGCTGCGTGTGCCCATGCGCGAGATCGCGCTGCATCCAACGAGCGGTGAGCCGCCGCACACCGTTTACGATACCTCCGGTCCCTACACCGATCCGTCGGTGACCATCGATATCGAGCGTGGCCTCCCGGGGCTGCGGACGCCGTGGATCCTCGCGCGCGCGGACGTCGAGTCCTATCCCGGACGGCGCGTGCAGCCGATCGACAATGGTCTCGCCGCCGGTGGCAGGCCTGCGCCGGAGTTTCCGCTGCAGCGCGCGCCGCTGCGCGCGCGGCGTGCACTGGCCGTGACGCAGCTCGCCTACGCGCGCGCGGGCATCATCACTCCGGAGATGGAGTACATCGCCATCCGCGAGAATCTCGGCCGCGATGCAGGCGCAGCCGGCACGCGCGATGGCAACTCCTGGGGGGCAAGCATTCCCGATTACGTGACGCCGGAATTCGTGCGCGCCGAGGTAGCGGCCGGGCGCGCCATCATCCCGGCCAACGTCAACCATCCCGAGTCCGAGCCCATGATCATCGGGCGCAACTTTCTGGTGAAGATCAACGCCAACATCGGTAATTCCGCGGTGAGCTCCTCGACCGCGGAAGAAGTCGACAAGCTCGTGTGGGCCATCCGCTGGGGCGCGGACACCGTGATGGATCTCTCTACCGGACGCAACATCCACACCATCCGCGAATGGATCCTGCGCAACTCACCCGTGCCGATCGGCACAGTGCCGATCTACCAGGCGCTCGAGAAGGTGGGTGGCGTGGCGGAGGAGCTCACCTGGGAGATCTACCGCGACACCCTCATCGAGCAGGCCGAGCAGGGTGTCGACTATTTCACCATCCACGCGGGCGTGCGGCTGCCTTACGTGCCGCTCACCGTGAACCGCGTGACCGGTATCGTCTCGCGCGGCGGCTCGATCATGGCCAAGTGGTGTCTGGCACACCATCGCGAAAGCTTTCTGTACGAGAATTTCGCCGAGATCTGCGAGATCTGCCGCGCTTACGACGTGAGCTTCTCGCTTGGCGATGGACTGCGCCCGGGCTCCATCGCCGACGCCAATGATGCGGCCCAGTTCGCCGAGCTCGAGACACTCGGGGAGCTCACCCGCATCGCCTGGGCGCACGACTGTCAGGTGATGATCGAGGGACCTGGCCACGTCCCCATGCACAAGATCAAGGAGAACATGGACAAGCAGCTCGCCACCTGCGGCGAGGCGCCCTTCTACACGCTCGGGCCGCTCACCACCGACATCGCCCCGGGCTACGATCACATCACCTCCGCGATCGGGGCCGCGATGATCGGCTGGTTCGGCACCGCCATGCTCTGCTACGTGACACCCAAGGAGCACCTCGGGCTGCCGGATCGCAACGACGTGAAGACCGGCGTCATCACCTACAAGATCGCGGCTCACGCGGCGGATCTCGCCAAGGGACACCCGGCAGCACGCGCCCGTGACGATGCGCTCTCGCGCGCGCGTTTCGATTTCCGCTGGCAGGACCAGTTCAACCTGTCGCTCGACCCGGACACCGCGTGTGCTTTCCATGATGCGACGCTGCCGAAGGAAGGCCACAAGCTCGCCCATTTCTGCTCGATGTGCGGGCCAAAATTCTGCTCCATGCGCATCTCGCACGAGGTGCGCGCCGAGGCCCGCAGTGCGGGCATGGCGGAGATGTCCGCGCGCTTCCGCGCCGGCGGAGGCGAGCTGTACGTGGAGCTGCCGCAGCGTGCGCCGCACAGCCGCGAGAGCTGACCAGGGTGCAGATCACCATCATCGGTGCCGGCATTGCCGGGCTCAGCTGCGCGCTGGAGCTGTGCGAGCGCGGGGCAAGCGTGGAGCTCCTCGAGCGCGCTCCCCAGCTTGCCGGCGCGGGCTGCTCGTGGTTCGCCGGTGGGATGCTTGCACCGTGGTGCGAGCGCGAGAGCTCCCCGCCGCTCATCGCGCAGCTCGGCATGGAGAGTCTCGCCTGGTGGCGCGCACACTTCGCCGGCACGGCGCTCGCGGGCACGCTCGTCGTGGCGCACCCGCGCGATACCGGGGAACTCCTGCAGTTCGCACGCCGTACCGCGCATTGTGAGAGCGTCGGTGCGGAAGCCATCGCCGCACTCGAGCCCGATCTCGGCGGACGCTTCAGCCACGGGCTCTATTTCCGCGAGGAGGGCCATCTCGATCCGCGGGCCGCGCTCGCCGCGCTCGCCGCGCGGCTCCGTGAGCGCGGTGTCGACATTCGCTTCGGGGTCTCGGCCGCGGCGCGCGCAGCGCGCACGGTGCTCGACTGCAGTGGACTCGCCGCGCGCTGTCAGTTGCCGGATCTGCGCGGTGTAAAGGGCGAAATGCTGCTCGTGCGGCTGCCAGAGCTGCATCTCACCCGGCCGGTGCGCTTGCTGCACCCGCGGCTGCCGCTGTATGTGGTACCGCGCGGCCAGGGACTCTACATGGTGGGTGCCACCATGATCGAAAGCGATGAGGCGACACGCATCAGTGCCCGCTCCCTGTTGGAGCTTTTGTCTGCGGCGTATGCACTGCACCCGGCCTTCGGTGAGGCGCAGATCATGGAGATCGGTACCGGCGTGCGCGCCGCCTTCCCCGACAATCTGCCACGGCTGCGCCGCTGCGGTGGCGCGCTGCACGTCAACGGACTGTATCGGCATGGCTTTCTGCTGGCGCCGGCACTGGCGCGTCGCGCGACGGATGTGCTGCTCGAAGGCCGCCACTATCCCGAGGTGATGGACGATGAAGATTCTGGTGAACGGCGCCTGGCGTGAGACGCGCTGCGCCGAGCTCGCGCGTGCCCTGGAGGAGCTCGGCTACGGCACCAGTGTCGTGAGTACCGCGGTCAACGGCGAATTCATCGCGGCACGCGAGCGCGCACGCACGCTGCTCAGCGATGGCGACCGGCTCGAGGTACTGGCGCCGATGCAGGGGGGCTGATGCTGCAGCTATACGACGCGCAGCTCGCCTCGCGGCTGATGCTCGGCACCGCGCGTTATCCATCGCCGGCGGTGCTGGCGGATGCGGTCAGAGCGGCGCGCGCCGAGGTCGTCACCGTCTCGCTGCGGCGCGAGTCCGCCGGCGAGCGGGCCGGGCAGGCGTTCTGGTCGCTCATTCGCGAGCTCGGAGTGCGCGTGCTGCCCAACACGGCCGGCTGTCATTCGGTGAAGGAAGCGGTCACCACGGCACACATGGCGCGCGAGGTGTTCGGTACTGCCTGGATCAAGCTGGAAGTGATCGGCGAGGACGATACGTTGCAGCCGGACGTGTTCGGACTCGTTGACGCGGCGCGCACACTCTGCGCCGAGGGATATGAGGTGTTTCCCTACACCACCGAGGACCTGGTGGTTGCGGAGCGTCTGCTCGCCGCGGGCTGCAGGGTGCTCATGCCCTGGGGTGCGCCGATCGGCTCCGGCCGTGGACTGAACAATCTGTTTGGACTGAAGGCGCTGCGCGCGCACTTCGCGGAGGTCCCACTCATCATCGATGCCGGACTCGGGGTGCCCTCGCATGCGGCGCAGGCGCTCGAGCTCGGATTCGACGCCGTGCTCGTCAACACTGCAGTAGCCCAGGCGCGCGACCCGGTGCAGATGGCGCGTGCCTTCGCGCAGGCGATCGAGGCGGGACTTGCGGCGCACGAGGCCGGGCCGATCGAGCCGCGCGATCTCGCCGCGCCCTCGAGCCCACTCATCGGCACGGCATTCCGCGGATGAATCTGCCGCGCGTCTATCCGATCGTCGACAGCGCTGCCTGGATCGTGCGTCTCGCGGCGACGGGCGTGCGTCTCGTGCAGCTGCGCATCAAGGAGCAGTCCGAGGAGCAGCTGCGCGTGCAGATCGAGAATGCACGAGATCGCTGTCAGGCCGCGGGAGTGCAGCTCGTCGTGAATGACTACTGGCGGCTTGCGCTCGCGTGCGGCTGCGATTTCGTGCACCTCGGACAAGGCGACCTCGATGGGGCGGATATCCCGGCGCTGCGCCGCGCGGGGGTCCGGCTGGGGGTGAGCACGCATGATGATGCCGAGCTCGCGCGTGCCCTCGCGCTGCGTGCGGATTATGTGGCGCTCGGGCCGATTTATCCGACACTGCTGAAGGCGATGCCATGGCGGCCGCAGGGACTGGCGCGTCTAACGGAGTGGAAGCGGCGCATCGGTGCGATCCCGCTGGTGGCGATCGGCGGCATCACCTGCGAGCGGCTCGACGGGGTGTTCGCCGCCGGCGCGGACGTGGCGGCAGTCGTGACCGACATCGTACGCGCGAGCGATCCGGAAGCGCGCTTGCGGCAATGGCTCGCGGTGGCCGGCGCGCAACGGCGCGCGCAGCTGAGCGCCTGAGCGTCCCCGGAGGAACCGTGAGCGATCGCTATGGCCGTCAGACGATCCTCCCCGAGGTGGGCGAGGAGGGTCAGGCGCGGCTCGCGGCCGCGACGGTGCTCATCGTCGGAGCGGGCGGGCTCGGATGCGCCGCGCTGCAGTACCTCACCGCAGCGGGTATCGGCAGACTGACCGTCGTCGATCACGATCGGGTGGAGGAATCGAACCTTCATCGTCAACCGCTCTATCGTATGAGCGACATCGGGCAGCCCAAGGTCTACGCGGCACGCTCTGCGCTCGCAGCCTTGAATCCCGGCACGCAGGTCGACGCGGTGTGCGAGCCGCTGAGCTCGATCAATGCCGCCAGCCTGGTGGAAGCCGCGGGCGTCGTGATCGACGCGGCCGACAGCTTCGCGGCCACCTACCTCCTGAGCGATACTTGTCAACGCCAGTGCAAGCCGCTCGTGAGTGCCTCGGTGCTCGGGCTCGCCGGCTACGTAGGAGTTTTCTGCGGCGGCGCGCCGAGCTACCGCGCCGTCTTCCCGGAGCTGCCGCGCTCGGCCGGCTCGTGTGCCGAGGCTGGGGTACTCGGAACCGCAGTCGGGGTGCTCGGCACTCTCGAGGCGCATCTCACCCTTGCGCTGCTCCTCGATTGGGCCCCGTCGGTGCGCGGACGAATGCTGTCGCTCGATTTGCGCACCTTGCACGTGGGCGGCTTCTCCTTTGCCACGGCACGCGAGCCAAGCGGAACGCCGATTCCCTTCATCGCCCCCGCCGAAGTGTCCGGTAATGATGTGGTGATCGATCTGCGCAGCCTCGATGAGGCGCCGGTCTCACCCTTCGAGTCGGCGCTGCGCATCGAGGTCGAGGCGCTCGAGCGTGCGCCGCTCGACTTCCCCGGTGAAGCGCGTGTCGTGCTCTGCTGCCGCAGCGGACTGCGCGCCTGGCGCGCCGCCAGCAGTCTGCGCAGTCGCGGACACGAGAAACTCGCACTGATCGCGCTCGGCGAGTGACCACGGTCCTCGTCATCGCCGGCTCCGATTCCAGCGGCGGTGCGGGGGTGACGCGCGATGTGCACACCCTGACACAGCTCGGGATCCAGGCGCGCTGCGTGGTAACCGCGGTCACCGCACAGTCGGATGCGCGGCTTTTCGCGATGCACGTGGTGCCCCCAAGGCTCGTGCGCGCGCAACTCGCCGCGGCTTGCGCGAGCGGCCGCATCGATGCGCTCAAGATCGGCATGCTCGCTACAGCCGCAACCGTGCACGCCGTATGCGCCGGACTTCCGGGAGGGGCGCTGCCCATCGTGCTCGATCCGGTGCTGGCATCCTCCTCCGGTGGTGAGCTGCTCGATCGGCAGGGCAGGGAAGCGCTGTGCACGGCGCTGCTGCCGCGCGTCACACTGCTCACACCCAACATCCCGGAAGCTGCGGCGCTTCTCGGCAGCAGCCCCGCGCAGAGCGAAATGGAGCTGCTGCAGCAGGCGCGCGCGCTGCTCGCGCTCGGGCCCGAGGCGGTGCTGCTCAAGGGCGGCCATCGCAGCGGACCCGAAGCCACCGACCTGCTGCTGGCGCACGATGGAGTACCAAGATGGCTGCGCGCGCCGCGCGTCGCCATCGAGCGCCGCGGCACCGGCTGCGTGCTCGCGGCGGCGATCGCCGCCGGACTTGCCACGGGGCTCGACCTGGAGACCGCGTGCGCAGATGCAAAGCAACATCTAACACAGAGTCTGCAGCAGGCCGAGTGAGGCGCGAGCAACCGCCGCGGTATTTCACCTTCCCGAGCAGCGTCACTTTCGGCAACGGCGCGACGGACAGTTTCGTCGCCGCCGCCGGGGGTGCGGTGAACTTCGGCGGCACGGTGGGGGACGCTGCCCGCGTGGGGCGAAAGTCTCGCAACCCTGGGGCAACCGGGCGAGCGACATGCTGCGGCGTCCTTCGGCTTTGCATATCATGCTGGGATGCCGCCGCCCGCGCGTCCATCCCTCGAGCTCGAGAGCCTGGCGCGGCGCGCCATGCTCGAGCATGGTCTCGAACCCGATCTGCCGGCCGCCGCCGCTGCGCAGCTGCGTGCGATCGCAGTTCCCGCCATGGAGTGCGGAGCGCAGATTCGCGATCAGCGCTCGCTTCTGTGGTGCTCGATCGACAACGACGACTCGCGCGATCTCGACCAGCTGTCGGTGGCGCAGCCGCTCGAGAACGATGCGGTACAGATCCTCGTCGCGATAGCCGATGTCGATGCGTCGGTCGCACGCGGCTCACCGCTCGATGCGCATGCCCTGGCCAACACCACCTCGGTGTACACCGTTGCGCAGATATTTCCGATGCTTCCCGAGCGCTTGTCCACCGACCTGACATGCCTTGCCGAGGGACAGGAGCGGCTCGCCGTCGTGATCGAGATGACCGTGTCGCCCGATGGCAGCATCGGCGCCCCGGGCATCTACCGCTCCGTGGTGGTGAATCGCGCCAAGCTCGCCTACGACAGTGTTGCCGCATGGCTCGATGGCCGCGCGCCGCCGCCGGCACGCCTCGCAGCCGTTGCGGGCATGGAGCAGCAGCTGCGCATTCAGGACGGCGTCGCTCAGCGGCTGAAGGCCGTGCGGCAGGCACAAGGATCTCTGACACTCACCACACTCGAGGCACGCGCGGTGTATGCGGGGAGCGCACTCATCGATCTGAAGCCCGACGAGGCCAATCGCGCCAAGGAGCTCATCGAATTCTTCATGATAGCCGCCAACGGGGTCGTCGCGCGCTTTCTCGAGAGCCGCGGACGCTCCTCGCTACGGCGCGCGCTGCCTGCGCCCGCCCGCTGGGACCGGATCGTCGCCCTCGCGCGCGGCTGCGGCGAGACGCTGCCCGCCGCGGCTGACGCGCGCGCCTTGAGCTCTTTTCTGGTGAAGCGCCGACAGGCTGCGCCCGCGCAATTTCCCGACCTGTCGCTCGCCATCGTCAAGCTGCTCGGTGCCGGCGAGTACTTGCTCAAACGTGCCGGACAGCCGTGCGCAGGGCATTTTGGACTCGCTCTGGAAGACTATGCCCATGCGACCGCACCGAACCGCCGTTTTCCCGATGTGATCACGCAGCGCCTGCTCAAGGCGGCGCTCGCAGGCGCGCCGGCACCGTACCGCGATGAGGAGCTGGGCACGCTCGCCGAGCATTGCACTCTGCAGGAGCGCAACGCGGCCAAAGTGGAGCGCCAGGTGCGCAAGTCGGCTGCGGCGCTGCTGCTGCAGGCCCACATTGGCGAGCAGTTCGACGCCCTAGTGACCGGCGCGTCCGCGAGCGGGACCTGGGTGCGCATCTCTCATCCGCTCGCCGAGGGCCGTGTCGTCAAAGGGTTCGAGGGCCTCGATGTCGGCGACACGGTGCGGGTGCAACTGAGCCACACCGACGTACAGCGTGGGTTCATCGACTTCGTCGCTGCGCCTAGTACTCCAGGTGCAGCCGCACCGCGAAAAAGCGCGCCAGTCCCCGGTCGCGGTTGAAGCCATCACGGGGTCCACACAGGCCACGTGTAGGTAAACACTATGTATCCCGCTGTGGTATGAGACCCGTTGGAGATGTATAAGGCCGGGTTGAATTGCAGACGCGCCGTTACATTGCAGGTGAAGCCCACCGTGAAATAGTTGGCGCTCCCGCTCTGATAATCCAGCTGAAAGCGCCAGGTTTCGTTGAAGTCATGTGCCCAGCCGAGCAGCAGCTGCGTCTGATCGTGAACCCGAATCGGGCCAGCCATCCACTTGTTCTCGGTCGTGTAGTACCCCGCCTCCAGGAACGGTTGCGGACTTGACCCGCGGGTAGACCAATTAATGAATCCCGTGCTCAGCAGCCAGGGTCCGTGCTGGACCAAGCCCGCTTGCGCGTTGAAAACCTGCTCGCTCGGCGACAACCCTTGAAACATGGCCACTTCCAGCCAAGAAGTGATGCCGATTTCGGCCTGCAGCTGATATGGATTGCCTATCTCTCGTCCTTGAGCCTGAAAGCTGAGCGATAACTGACCCTCGGGTTGCAAATCCGGTGTCACGATCTGGCTCAATCCTTTGGTTGTTGCGTGTGCTTCGCCCAGTGCGCACATACTGATGACCAACCAGGGAATTGGGATTGTTGGAATTTTTCGCACGGAATCCAACTGTGAGATCGTCAAACTCCCAGGCAGACGAGTCTCTTGCAGCAATGTTTCAGGGTCTTTTCACAAAGCCTTTGGTCGATCGCAGATGCAGCAGCGAGGCCAGCTCGATTCTCCCGAGAGCTCTGACGACCCCACCCCCGGTAGCGCTCGCGAGGCACCAGGCTACATGGACGGCCCCGCCACCAGCCAGCGCCATGCAGCCGTGCGCGTCCTCACTCACGCACAGGTTGGTGCGTCGGGCTGGCCGCGCGCGGCCCGGCGCGCTGCGCCGCGCGGGCAGGCGCGACTATATTTGCGGCGGACACCTCTATACTATACCCCCCATCCTATACCAGTTCCGAGGATACGGCCGTGGCACACACCATCGAAGACAAGACCCGCCTGCTGCAGCGCGTGCGCCGGCTGCGCGGGCAGGTGGGCGCCATCGAGCGTGCCCTGGAAGGGGACGCAGACTGCGCCCGGGTGATGCAGCTTACGGTATCAGCGCGGGGCGCCGCCAACAGCCTCATGGCGGAGCTGCTGGAGGATCACATCCGCATGCACGTTTCGGATCCGGCCCGTGATCGTCATCGCGGACGTGCACGCGGCGCGAAACACCTGATCGACATCGTGCATGCTTACCTCAGGTGATCCCGCCACTCACTGTGCCGGGGAATTCCAGTCCCCACCCAGTGCCTTCACCAGCTGCACCGTAGCGGTCGCATGGCGTATGTCGATGTCGACGGCGGTGAGGCGCGCCGAGAGCGCCGCGTTCTGCGTGGCGACCACCTCGAGATAGGTGACGATGCCGCCCTTGTAGCGCAGGTTGGCCTGATCGGCCGCTCCCTGGGTGGCTTTGACCGCGGCCGACTGGCTGAGGCTCTCACGCTGCAGCTGTCGCAAAGCCGCCAGATTGTCCTCCACGTCCTGGTAAGCCGTGAGCACGGTGCCGCGGTAGTTGGCGACCTGCTGATCGTAGACCGCATGCGCGGCCGCCGACTGGGCCCGGTGTAATCCGCCATCGAAGAGTGTGAGCACGGCCTGCGGCCCGATCGCCCAGAATTCACTCGGTGCTGTGAGCCAGGTCGCTCCGGAAGTAGCCTGCGAGCCCAGCTGCGCCATCAGATCGAACACCGGGAAGTAGGCCGCGCGTGCGACGCCAATGTTGGCGTTCGCCGCGGCCACGCGCCGTTCGGCCGCCGCCACATCCGGACGCCGCTCGAGCAGCTGCGAGGGCAGGCCGATGTCGATCTCTGGCATGCCCGGCAGGACCTCCTCGGTGCGCGCGACGAGCGAAAAGGTGGCGGGCTGCTGCCCGGTGAGGACGGCGATGGCGTGCTCGGTCTGCGCGCGATGCAGACGCGTGTCCTCGGCCTGGGTACGCGCCAATTCGAGCTGTGCCTGCGCCTGCTGCACGTCGGAGACCGCTGCCGCACCGCCGGCGAAGAGGTTCTGCGTGAGCTGTAGTGCGCGCTCGTAGTCGGCGACCGTCTGATCGAGGAAGCGCTGCTCCACGTCGAGGCCGCGCAGCACGAAATAGTCGGTGGCGAGCTCGGCATGCAGTGACAGGTCGAGGGAGGCCACATCGCCCGCGGTGGCCTGCTCGTTGGCGCGCGCGTTGGCGACTGTGTTGCGCACTCGGCCGAAGACGTCGATCTCGTAGGAGAGATCGCCGCTCAGCAGGAAGGCGTTTCCCGTACGTGTTTTTCCGGGCGTATACCCCGGGGAGTAGACCGAGACCTCGCCGCGGGTGACGGCGGCCTGGGCGGTGAGCGTCGGCAACCACGCCGAGCGGGCGATGCGCGTCTGTGCGCGCGCCTGCTCGAGGCTCGCGAGCGCCGACTGCAGGGTCTGGTTAGCCGTGGTGACCTGCGCCTCGAGCGCATCGAGATCGGAGTCCCCGAACACCGCCCACCAGTGACCGCGGGCACTCGTATCGGCCGGGGAAGAGACTTTCCAGTCGCCGGCCTCCTTGTAGGCAGGTGGCGGCTGCGCGCTCGAGGGCCGATCGTAGTGAGGAGCGAGCGAGCAGCCAAAGAGTGCTGCGGCGAGTACCGCGCCGGACCCGTGGCGCAGTCTCATGAGTGCTCCGCCGCGGTTGGTGCCGGGGCCGGCTGCGGCTGCGCCGGTTGTACGCGCACCTGAGCGCCGTCGGCGATGGAATCCGGTGGATTCAGTATGAGCGTGTCGTTCGCATTGACGCCCGCGAGCACCTCCACCTCGGTGCCGAAGTCGCGGCCCTCGGCAATGTCGCGCAGTCGTACCCGCTGAGCGTCATCGACGGTCGCAACCTGTGGCGAGTTGCCTCGGAAGATCACCGCGTTCACCGGCACGCGCAGGTTGCCGGGGCCCGGTGGCAGGGAGAAGGTGACCTGCGCATACGCACCCGGCAGCAGCTCGCCGCCAGTATTGTCGATCTGCAGCTCCACCTGCAGTGTGCGCGCCGCGGCATCCAGAGCGTGCGCGGTCGAGGCGACCTCGGCCGCGTATTTCTGCCCGGGGTGATCGGTGAATTCCAGTGACGCTTTCATTCCGGTACGGACCTGGGCGGCATACACCTGCGGGACCTGCACGTAGATTCGGAGCCGATGAGTGTCGGCCACGCGGAAGAGGGCGCTGCCCACCGTCTGACCGGCGTTGATCAGCGCACCGACATCAGTGTTGCGCTGCGTGACGATGCCATCGAAAGGGGCCACGACCCGTTTGAAGCCCTCGAGCTCGCGCAGCCGGGCGACGTTGGCGGCGGCAGAGGCCTGCGCGGCTGTCTTGGCGGCGGCATCGCCCGCGCGCTGATCCGCGTCCTGCTGCGACACCGACTGGGTGGCGAGCAGACCCTGCCAGCGCTCGTTGGTGGTGCGCGCGAGCTCGGAGTTGGCGCGCGCCGTGCCGAGATCCGCTTCTGCCTGCCGCAGCTGCTGGTCGACCTCCGGAGTCTCGATCTCGGCGAGCAACTGGCCCTTCTTCACCGGGGTGCCGATGTCGGTATACCAGGTCTTCAGATACCCGCTGGTGCGCGCGTAGATCGGCGCCTCGTAATAGGCCTGCACACTGCCCGGCAACACCAGTGTGTCGGTGGACGGCCCGCGGTGGGGCTTGGTGGTGATGACCGTCGGCACGGCCGCCTCGCGCGCCTCGCGCGCGAGGCCATGACGCAACACCAGGCGGCTGAGTATTCCCCAGAGCGCGAGCAGCAGCACGAGCGCCATGGCCACCCACAGGTAACGCCGATGGGACGAAGCCAGCGCGGTCGCGGGCCCTCGTTCTGCCGAGACATCATTCATCAGGCACTCCGGCGTCCGTGGATGATGCTGAACACGGTGGGTACGAAGAACAGTGTCGCGATCGTGGCGAACACCAGGCCGCCGATCACTGCGCGCCCGAGGGGGGCATTCTGCTCGCCGCCTTCGCCGAGCCCGATCGCCATGGGCAGCATGCCGATAATCATCGCGAGCGCGGTCATCAACACCGGCCGGAAGCGCGTGAACCCGGCCTGCAAGGCGGCATGGGTGGCGTCATCGCCCGCGTCCATGCGCTGCCGTGCGAAGCTGATGACGAGCACGCTGTTGGCGGTGGCGACGCCCATGCACATGATCGCGCCGGTAAGCGCGGGCACGCTCACGGGTGTGTGGGTCAGGAACAGCATCCAGACGATGCCGGCGAGAGCTGCTGGCAGCGCGGTGATGATGATGAACGGATCGCGCCAGGACTGGAAGTTGACTACGATCAAGAGGTAGACCAGCACCACAGCGCCCGCAAGGCCGATGAGGAGTCCCTTGAAGGACTCGGTCATGGTGGTCACCTGTCCGCGAACGGTGACCTGTGCACCGCGTGGCCGCAGCGACTGCGTGTCGTGCACGATGCGCTCGATCTGCTTGGCGATGTAGCCAAGATCGGTGCGCTCGAGACCCGCGTAGATATCGATGACCGGGGTGGAGTTGTAATGACTCACCACAGCGGGGGACTCGGTGCGCCGGAAAGTCGCGAGGTTGGCGAGCAGCTGTACGCCACCGCCCGCTGCACTGCTCGGTCCTGCGGAAGCCGTCGCGCCACTGCTGAGGTCCGCGTCCCGACCGCCGCCCGAGGTCACCGGAGTGGTCGCCAGATCGGTGAGCGAGGTGAGGCGGAACTGCGGTGTCTGGGCAACCACGGGGTATTGCGTGCCGGTCTTCGGATCGATCCAGAAGGACAACGTGGTCTGAGAGCTGCCTGAGAGCGATACCAGCAAATCCGAGGCCACATCGGTTTCGGTGAGCCCGAGCAGCGAGGCCTTGGTGCGGTCGACATCCACATTGAGCGTCGGGTAGTCGTACTGCTGCTGAATGCGAGCGTCTACCAGGCCCGGGATGGTGCGCATGCGCGCAAGGATCACGTTGGCGTACTTGCGCGTTTCGGTGGTGTTGAAGCCGGACACCTGCACATCGACCGGCGCAGGGAGGCCGAAATTGAGGATCTGGCTGACGATGTCGGCCGGTGAGAACGCAAAGCTGGTGCCGGGATAGAGCGTGTTCAGCTTTTCGCGCAGCGCACGCACGTAAGGCGCGGTCGCATGGTGGTCGGAGGCGAGGTTGATCAGAATATCCGCATCGCCCGGACCGACCGGTGCCGAGGTGGAATAGGAGAGGTTGATGCCGCTGTAAGGCAGGCCGACGTTGTCGACGATGGTAGAGATCTCGCGCGCCGGAATGATGGTACGGATGGTCGCCTCGATGCTGTCGCACAGCGCCGCGGTCCGCTCGATGCGTATGCCGGTCGGGGCGCGCAAGTGCAGCTTGATCTGCCCCGCATCGACGCTCGGGAAAAAGTCCTGCCCCAACCCCGGCAGGAAGGGACCGAGGGGGAAGGCCAGCAGCGCGGTCGCGGCCATCGCGCCGAGGAAGGGCAGCGCGAAACGCGCACCGCCGGTGAGAGCGCGCTCGAGCAGCGTTCGGTAGCGCTCACGGGTCTGCTGGAACCACTGCTCGAAGCGCCGTTGCAAGCGCTGGGCCGCATGCCGGGGTGGGCTCGTGTGGCCCTCGTGCAGCTCTAGCCAGTACTTGGCGAGTGTCGGCACGAGGGTACGCGACAGCAGGTAGGACGCCAGCATCGCGAACACCACCGCCTCGGCGAGCGGCACGAACAGGTAACGGGCGATGCCCGCCAGCATGAACATCGGCACGAACACGATGCAGATGGCAAGTGTTGACACCAGGGCGGGAAGGGCGATCTCGTGGGCGCCGTTGAGGATCGCCTCCTCGACCTGCTGGCCCTGCTCGAGATGCATGTTGATGTTCTCGATAGTGACCGTCGCATCATCGACCAGGATGCCGACCGCGAGCGCCAGGCCTCCGAGGGTCATGATGTTGATGGTCTCACCGAGCGCCGAGAGGCAGATGATCGAGGTGAGGATCGACAGCGGAATCGACACGGCGATGATCAGGGTGCTCTTCCAGCTGCCGAGGAACAGCAGGATCATGAGCGCGGTGAGCGCCGCGGCAATCACCGCCTCGCGCACCACTCCTTCGATGGCGGCGCGCACGAACAGTGACTGGTCCCCCACCAGGTCGACGTTGAACCCCGGGGGCAGCTGCTCGCGGAGCGCGGGCAGCTTCTCCTTGATGTTCTTGATGATGTCGAGTGTAGACGCCCCGCCGGTCTTGAGCACGCTCATCAGTACGCCGCGGTGCCCGTCGCGGCGCACGATATTGGTCTGTGGCGGGTAGCCATCGCGCACGTGCGCCACGTCACGCACGTAGATCACGCTGCCGTTGCGGTTGGCGACCGGCAGATCGTTGAGCTCCGCCACGGTGCGTGGGTTGGCATTGACGGTGACGAAGTACTCGCGCTCACCGATCTTCTGGGTGCCGGCCGGCAGGATGGAGTTCTGCGCGGCGATCGCCGCAGTGACGTCGTTGCCGGAGAGGCCGGTGGCGCGCAGTGCATCGGGATCGAGGTCCGCCTGCACCTGGCGTTGCAGCCCCCCGTACGGGTATGGCATGGAGGCGCCCTGCACAGTGCCGAGGCCCACACGGATGATGTTGTTGCCGAGGTCGAACAGCTGGGCTTCCGAGAGCTTCTCGCTCGAGAGCGCCAGCTGCAGAATGGGCACCGAGGAAGCGTTGTACGCCAGCACATAGGGTGGCGTCGTACCCGGGGGAGCCGAGCGCAGATTGGTCTGCGACACACCGGTGATCTGCGCGTAGGCGAGCTCCTCGTTGACGTTCGGCTGGAAGAAGTACTTCACCACCGAGGTGCCGTTGACGTTCTGCGACTCGGTGTGCTCGACGTCGTTGACGGTGGTTTGAGCGTTGCGCTCGGTCCCGAGCACGATGCGGGTCGCCATCTCCTCCGGTGACAGACCGGTGTAGCGCCAGATCGTGGCGACCACCGGAATGTTGATGTTCGGAAAGATGTCGGTGGGCGTGCGCAGGATCGCGAACACGCCGAGCAGCGTGATCGCTATGGCGAGGACCAGAAAGGTGTAAGGGCGTCGAAGCGCGAGCCGGACGATCCACATGGCGACCGCTACGATAGCGCAGGCCGGTAGGAGGCCGGTTACACCCCAACACACGTGTGTTACAGGTGAAATGCGCGCTGCAAAGTGCAGGCGACAGGAGGCGACGAGACTTTCCGTTGCTGTGCGCGCGCTGACCGCCGCGTCGTGCCGTCGGATGCCGCGCCAGCCTCACGGACTCATGATGGGACCAGCCTCAGTAGACCGCTTCCACGCGGACGGCAATGCGATACCCGGCGCCGCGTTCGGTGAGGATGATGCGCGGCTCGGAGGGGTTGGGTTCGAGCTTGCGCCGCAACCGCAGGATCTGTACATCGACCGCGCGGTCATAGACCTCGTTGTCGTAGCGGCGGCTCATCTCGATCAGCTGATCGCGCGTCACCACGCGGTTGGCGCTGGAGAGGAGCGCGGCCAGCAGGTTGAACTCGCCATTGCTGAGTGCGATCTGCGCGCCATCTTCGGCGGTGAGCCTGCGGGTGCGCAGGTTGAGCTCCCAGCCCGGAATGCGGTAAGCGCGGCAGACCGGTGCGCCATGCACCTCCTGTCCCGCATGCGCCCGGCGCAACACGGTGCGGATGCGGGCGAGGAGCTCACGCGGACTGAAGGGCTTGGTGAGATAGTCATCCGCGCCCAACTCGAGTCCCATGACCCGGTCGGCTTCCTCCGTGCGTCCGGTAAGGATGATGACGGGGATCTGCGACTGCGCCCGAATCTGGCGCAGCAGCTGCATGCCGTCCTCCCCGCGCAGACGCAGATCGAGCAGTACCAGGTCGATGACTTCGCTGCCGAGGGTACTCAGCAGCTCTGCGCCGTTCACCACCGCGGTCACCCGGAAATCGTTCTCCGCCAGGTAGTCATCGACGAGCCGTCGCAGCGACTCCTCGTCGTCGACCACCAGTACATGCGGCCGCAGCACTCCGTTCACCGCGGGAGCCATCCGTGAAGCGTGTGCTGGTCGTGGAGCATGATAGGCTGCATCGCGAGCTGATCGGTGAATGGCTCGCCGCGGCCGGCGTGCAGGCGGTTTGGCCCGAAGCCGCGACGCAGCCGGTGAAGGACATCGATGCGATAGTGGTCGACGTGGCATGTCAGCAGCAGGCTCATGAGATCCTCTTGCCGTGGCGGCGCGCTTATCCGCGGGCGGCGATCGTACTGGCCTCGGGACGCTTCTCCCGGGGGGATATGGCAAATGATGCCATGGCGCTGCGACTTGGAGCGACGCGTGTCCTTGCGAAGCCTTTTACCCGCACTGACCTATGGGCAGCTCTCGACCTGACCCTGCCTCACTGACACCGGCCGCCACGGCCGAGGCCGCACGACGTGAAGGCGAGCGCCGGTCGCTGCGGCTGCGCCTGGTGCTCATCGTCGCGGTGGTGTGTGCCGCGGTATCGCTATCGACCCTGTTCGACACGCTCCAGGATCGCAAGGAGACGCTCGCACTCGCCGAGCGTCAGCACGACAATGTCGCGGGTGCTCTCGCCGAGCAGGCGGCGCGCGCGCTGCAGGCCACCGACCTGATTCTGCGCCAGGCGATGTTGCTCGACCCCGATACGCCCGGCGCGCCTGACCGCGAGAGTATTCCCGATCTGCTGCTGCGGCACATGAGCGGGGTACCGCAGGTGCGTAACCTGTTTCTGTTCGATCCCGCGCGGCAGCTGCACCTGAGCACCGCGGCCACCGGCGCGAAGAGCGATCTCAGCGACCGCTCGTACTATCTCGCCCAGCGGGCGCAGCCCGATCTCGGGCTGTTTGTCAGCGAGCCCTTCATCAGTCGGGCCACCGGCGAGCCCACCTTCGTGCTGAGCCGCCGCCTCCCCGGACCGGGGTTCCGGGGGATCGCCGGCGCGGCGGTGGATGTCGCTTATATCCGCCGCTTCTACCAGGCCCTCGATCTCGGTCCCGGCAGCTCCATCGAGCTGCTGCGCGGAGATGGCATGACGCTCGTCAGCCGCGAGCATGCAGAGGTGAGCCCGCAACGCTCCCCTTGGTTGCCGGCGCTGCGCTCCCTCGGCACCGCCGAAGCACTGCACACGACCATCGAGCATGCGCAGCTCGGCCTCACACAGGTGAGCCTGCGGCGAGTACCGGGATACCCGGCGGTGGTGCTGGTGGGTCGCGGCGAGCACGACATTCTCGCCGTGTGGCGCAGCAAGGCATGGAAGAACCTGGCGCGAACGCTGGTCATCACTATGCTCGCCGCGCTGCTGCTCATTGCCTTCCTCAGGCAACTCGAGCGGCACGAGCGTGTTACCGCGCAACTGCACCAGTCGCAGAAGCTCGAGGCGCTTGGCACGCTTGCGGGCGGCATCGCGCACGATTTCAACAATGTGCTGGGCGCGGTGCTCGGCTACGCGGAGCTTGCCAGTCAGCAGAGCGGACCCGGCAGCATCCAGCGTCGCTACATCGATAACATCGTCGTGGCGGCTAACCGCGCCCGCGAGCTGGTCGCACGCATCCTCGCCTTCAGCCGGCCCGGCGTCGGCAGCGCACGGCCCGTATCGCTGCAGAAGATCCTGAGCGAAGTTCACAGCCTCACCTGCGCGGCGCTGCCGCCTTCGGTGACGGTTGCAATTGAGGTGACGCCGACGCCGCTCGTGGTGGCCGGCGATGCCTCGCAGCTGCATCAGATGCTCGCGAACCTCATCACCAACGCGGTGCAGGCGGCAGGCTCGGCCGGTGAGGTGCATGTACGAGCATCCGCTGTGGAGATGAGCGAAACGCGTGACTGCACGGTTGGACGACTGCAGCCCGGCCGCTACGCATGCATTGCGGTGAGCGACACGGGCCCGGGGATGAGCGCGGAGCAGGTCGAGCGCATCTTCGAGCCCTTCTTCACCACCAAGCCGGTCGGCGCCGGGACCGGGCTTGGCCTGTCGCTGGTCCACGGCATCGTGCTCGACCACAGTGCGGCGCTCGAGGTGGCCAGCCACGCCGGCGCCGGCACCACCTTCAGTGTGTACCTGCCGCTCACCGAGGGCGAGCCGGCGCAGGAGCCGGCGCCGCTCGCGCCGCCACGCGGCAACGGCGCAGCAATACTGGTCGTCGATGACGAAGAGAGTCTCGTTGCACTAGCCGAGGAAGTGCTTGCCTCGCTCGGCTACGAACCGGTCGGCTGCGTCGGCGCGCAGCAGGCGCTGAAGGTATTTCGCAACGCGCCGCAACGCTTCGATGCGGTGCTTACCGATGCGATCATGCCGGAAATGTCAGGTCTCGAGCTGCTCGGCGAGCTGCGGCAGATACGCCCGGACCTCGCTGCCATTCTGGTGAGCGGTTATGGCGGTTCGGATCTGAATGCGGCCGCTGCCGCGGCCGGGGCAGACGCGGTGTTGATGAAGCCGCTCGGAGCCGTAGACCTCGCCCAGTGCCTCGCCAAGGTGCTCGCTGGCGCGCGCAGTGCACACAGGCGAGCCGGGTTCGCGGCGTAAAGCTTCCTGGATTCTCGACGGCGTTGGCACGTGCCGGCCCCGCCAGCCTTCGCTGCTAGCCCCCCCAATCCCAATAGGGTATAGGGTATTAGGTATATGGCTATCTAGTCACCGGCACCGATCTTGGCTCGGAGTCAACATATACCATACCCCCGATCCTATATGCGAGTCTGTGCGTCGCGCGCCGCTATCGACCGACAGCATGATGGCTAACGCGGCGTCAGGGCGCCGCAGCTGGCCGAATGGCGCGGTACGCCGCGACACGGTCGATCGCGTTGGTACGGATGTCAGGTAGAAAAGTCGAAGGCGTGATAACTGCCAAAGAGAGGGCGCAGATCGGCGAAGCCGCGCCGCTCGCTCCACGGAATGGCGACCTCGAGGAGTCCGCCATCGCAACGCGCGCCGCGGTCCGCCGGGCTGACCGAAGTAAGCCCGGGAGGAGTCGCACGCGCGGCGTTCTTCAGAACTTGAAGCGCAGACCTGCCGTGGTGGCGAGGGTATTGGTGTTGATGAAGCCGCTCGACGGGCCATCCGACGCCGTGCTGTACATGCTGCCGAGATACACATCGAAGCGCTTGCTGAGGCGGTAGTCCAGGAGTACCGAGCCGACCTGGTACTTGCCGCTGCAGGTGCCGGCGGAGCGGTCCGAGCAGGAATGCTCGCCGTAGCTGTTCTGGTTGTAGCCGTAGTAGGCCGCGATCACATCGAGCGCGGGCATCGGCGTCCACTTCACTCCACCCCAGATGACATTCAGAGTCTTGTCATTGAAGGCATAGGGGTCCTTGGCGATGTAGGCCAGCACGTAGCCACCGATCGTGAGCGCACCCTGTGGCAGCGGTGTATTGGGACTGGTGAACTGAATGTGCTCGTAGGAGGCAAACAGCTTCACGGTGGGGAAGCTGTACATCGCCATGAGCGCATAGGTGGTGTTGTCGGAGACGGTTCCCACCACCGAGTTGCTCGGGGAGAAGCACAGTGCGCCGCCAGGGTTGGGCGTGGCGGGTGGTACCGGATTGACCGAGTCCTGACAGAGCGTCGGCAGATCCGACACCTGTGCCGCGCTCATGGGGCTCGAGGCGACGGCGTCGTACTTCTTTGCGTAGAAGGCATCCGCTGAAAAGCCGGCGAACTCCCCACCGAGTTGTGCCTGCACGGCGGTGTTCGCCGAGCCGCTTGCGCCGCTGAACTGATAGAGCGCGCCAACGTGCACGAAGCCGAACTTGGCGATGTACTTCAGCGATTGGTCGAGGCGTCGATCCTCGGTATCACCGCCGCCGGCATAGGTGCCGGAGAAGCCGATCAGCGAGAACGCCTGCGACGCCGACATCGGGTCGTACTTGGAGATGCCGTCGGCGAGCGGGGTGACGTTGCGCCCGAAGGTCAAGGTGCCGAAGGTCGCAGACGAGAGGCCGGCGTACGCGGCGCCGGCGAACGCCTGCCCCGCTACGCTCGAGTCGACGTTGGTGGTCTGAACCGCCAGGGCGCGGCCGTTGTTGAGCGCAATGGACTTTAGCGCGTCACTGAGGTTGCCCGATTGCGGGTTGAAGAAGGTCTCGAGGCGGAATACCGCCGCCCAGTCCCCACCGATCGGCTCATTCCCCGAGAGGCCGATGCGCGTTTGGCTCAGATTGCTCGGCGTGACGGCCGTGACCGAGCCGTTGCTGTTCTTCTGCAGCGGCTCGGCGGTACCCGCCGGGAAGTAATCGCTGATCGGCGTGCCGTGGGTCTGGTACTGCACGCCGATGTCGATGATGCCGTACAGCGTAATGCCCTTCCAGGTTAGGCTGCTGTCCTCCGTTTTGGCGGGCGCGGGCGCGGAAGTCTGCGCCTGCGCGATCCCGGCTGCCGCCAATGTCAGAGCCAAAAGCGCTCCGATACGCGCTACCCCGCGCGTACCGCAGCCACCCAAGGTCCAGGACGCTTGCTTACTCACTGGCAATCCTCCGCATCGAGTCGTGGTTGTCTGATATCAATTGATAGACCGGTCTTTGGTTTCCGGCAGAAACAGTGCGCCGATGATCACCGTCATCAGCGCCACAATGATCGGGTAGCGCAGCCCGTAGTACATATCGCCCGTCAATGCGACGAGCGCGAACGATATCGGCGGCAGGAACCCGCCAAACCAACCGTTGCCGATGTGATAGGGGAGTGACATCGAGGTGTAGCGGATGCGCGCAGGGAAGAGCTCGACCAGCCACGCGGCGATCGGCCCGTAGACCATGGTGACGTAAATCACCAGGATCACGAGCAACAGCAGCACCATCGGATAGTTGATCTGCGCTGGATCGGCACTCGCTGGATAACCGACCTCCTTGAGCTTCGCGCCGAGCGCCTTGGAGAAATCTCCGCTGGCGGTCTTGAACTCGCCTGCCGACATCCGACCGCCTTCGATCGAAGGCACCTGCACATCACCGATGCGCACCAGCGCTACGGTGCCCACCGGCGCCGCTTCGTTGCGGTAGGGGATACCCGCCTTGGCGAGTGCCGCCTTGGCGATGTCACAGGACTGGACGTATTTCTTCTTGCCGACCGGGTCGAACTGGAAGGTGCAGGCGTTCGGGTCCGCCACTACGGTGACCGGTGCGCGCGCCGAGGCACTCTCGATCGCCGGATTGGCAAAGTGGGTGATGCCCTTGAAGATCGGCACGTAGGTAACCGCCGCGAGCAGGCAGCCGAGCAGCACGATCTTCTTGCGTCCGATGCGGTCCGAAAGCCGCCCGAAGACGATGAAGAATGGCGTGGCGATCACGAGCGCCGCCGCGATCAGCAGGTTCGCGGGCTGCGCGGCGACTTTCAGCACCTGCGTGAGGAAGAAGAGGGCATAGAACTGGCCGCCGTACCACACCACCGCCTGCCCGGCCGTTGCCCCGAGCAGCGCCAGCACGACGATGCGCAGGTTGTCCCAGCGCGCGAAGGATTCAGTGAGCGGTGCCTTCGATTGCGTTCCCGCCTGCTTCATTTCGAGGAAGACGGGTGACTCGGCGAGCTGCAAGCGGATGTAGACCGAAATCCCGAGCAGTACGACGGAGATGAGGAATGGGATGCGCCAACCCCAGCTGTCGAACTGATCGCCGAGGAATGAACGGGTGAGGAGAATCACGATCAGGCTCAGAAACAAGCCCAGGGTCGCGGTCGTCTGGATCCAGCTGGTGTACAGGCCGCGCTTGCCGTGGGGCGCGTGCTCGGCGACGTAAGTCGCGGCGCCTCCGTACTCGCCCCCAAGTGCGAGTCCCTGCAGCAGGCGCAATGCAATGAGGATCACCGGGGCGAGCACGCCCACCTGCGCGTAACTCGGCAGGAGGCCGACCAGCGCGGTCGAGAGGCCCATGATCACAATGGTGATGAGAAAGGTGTACTTGCGTCCGACCATGTCGCCGAGTCGCCCGAACAGCAGCGCCCCGAATGGGCGCACCGCAAAACCGGCGGCGAAGGCAAGCAGGGCGAAAATGAATCCCGTGGTCTCATTCACGCCGGAGAAAAACTGCTTCGAGATGATCGCGGCGAGTGATCCGTAGAGGTAGAAGTCATACCACTCGAAAACCGTGCCCAGACTTGACGCGAAAATGACACGGCGATGGGCACGGTCGATCCCTGATTCGTACATCGGCAGATTGGTCGTAGCCACGGGATATGCTCCTGTGCCGGTTGGATTCTTTATGGTTTTGCCGTTGGACCGAACCGAAACAGTATTCCACACGCAACGCCAGAAACACAAAAAGTTGCCTATCTTGTGTCCCAACTACAACAAACTGTTGACCCGGGAACCGCGAGCCCGGCCCCAATGTGAAGCTTGGAGGAGTTGCATGACGTTTGTATGACACGCCCGGCACTTGCCGGGAAGGCAGTGTGAAAGCAGTGCACGGCGCAGGTCGTGCTTGCGCCCCGAGTCCTCGCCCGCGCCTCGCTTCAGAGTCCGGCGAGCTTGCTGTGGGTCTGAGCCGCTTCTTCTTCGGTGAGTGAGCGGGTCGCGGCGGCGCAGCTCTTCACCAGGTCCACAAATTGCGTGGGGAGGAGCGCGGGGCTGAAGTAGAAGCCCTGGTACTGGTCGCAGCCGAGTTCGGTGAGAAGGGCGAGCTGCTCGGGTGTCTCCACCCCCTCGGCGATTACCTTCAGATGCAGGCTGTGGGCAAGCGAGATGATCGCGCGGACGATCGACGCATCCTCGGGACGCCGCGTCATCTCGGTGATGAAGCAGCGATCGATCTTCAGTTTGTCGATCGGGAATCGCCGCAGGTAGCTCATGCTGGAGTAGCCGGTGCCGAAGTCATCGACCGAGACCAGTACACCCATCCGGCTGATCGATTCGAGGATGAGGATCGACTCCTCGGCATCACTCATGACCGCGCTCTCGGTGAGCTCCACCTCCAGGTACTGTGGCTCAAGCTGCGCCGCTGCGAGTGCCTTGCGGATTTGCTCGACCAGATTGGCCAGGCGGAATTGCGAGGGTGCGAGGTTCACCGCTACGCGCATCGGGCGCAGGCCGTTCTGCTGCCACGCCTTCGCCTGGCGGCACGCTTCGAACAGCACCCACGCGCCGATGCCATCGAGCAGTCCGCATTCCTCGGCGATCGGGATGAAGTCCTTGGGCGATACCAGCCCGCGCTGCGGATGGCGCCAGCGGATCAGGGCCTCGGCGCTGTTGATGCGGCCGCTGGTGGTGTCAACCTTGGGTTGATAGTGCAGCTCGAACTGCCCGCTGCGCAGCGCCTCATGCAGCTCGCTCTCGAGTCGCACGCGGTCCTGGGTGTCGGTCGTCATGCCTTCGGTGTAGCACTGGACGTTATTGCGGCCGCGCTCTTTGGCGCTGTACATCGCGGCATCGGCGCGCGCGAGCAGCGCGTCGACCGTCGCGCCATCGCCGGGGTAGAAAGCGATGCCAATGCTCGGGGAGATATGCACATCGATACCGAGCAGACGCATCGCCGGGCGCATCACATCGATCGCGCGCGACGCGATCGCGACCGCCTCGGGGCGCGTCACCGGTCCATCGGCCAGGATCACGAACTCATCGCCGCCGAGCCGCGCGGTGGTGTCGACCGCGCGCACGGCGCTCTTCAGCCGCTGCGCCACCTCGCGCAGCAGATCATCACCGGCGCGGTGCCCCAGGGAATCGTTGATGAGCTTGAAGCGATCGAGATCGACCACCAGCAGCGCAAACTCATGGCCCTGTCGGTTGGCCTGGGCAACGGCCTGCGCGACGCGATCTTCGAGCAGCAGTCGGTTCGGAAGTCCCGTGAGCGCGTCGTGCGAGGCGAGGTGACGCAACTGACGGTTGGCGGCCTCGAGGCCGCGGGTGCGATCGGTTACCGCGCGCTCGAGACTCTCGATATGGTGCTTGAGGGCCCGGGCATTTTGCCATTTGCGGCTGAGCGCGCTCGCTGACTGCAGGATCTCGATCGGCTCGAACGGCTTCTTGATGACGATGAGCTTATCCGAGTGTCCGAGGCGCGCCAGGAGCTCGAGCCAGTCGTAGTCAGTGTAGGCAGAGCACACCACGATCTGCATTTCAGGGTCGATTTTCCAGAGCTGCTCGATCGTCTCGAGCCCGTCCCAGCCGGGCGGCATGCGCATGTCGACGAACGCGACGGAGTAGGGGCGGCCCTCATCGAGCGCACGTCGCGCGCGCTCGACGCCGTCACGCCCTTGCATAGCCGAGTCCATATCGAATGTGGGCCCCTCCTGTTGCGTCTGCTCGCCAAACAATGCCGCTTCGGCGCTCGAGACGCTGACCTGCTCTCGCCCGGCGAGGATCTTGCGGTAGTCCTCGTGAATGCGCGGGTTGTCATCGATCATCAGCAGGCGGTGGATCAGCAGGTCCGCGTCAGTCGCCATGACGAGCCTCCGCGCGCGCAAGCGGCAACGTCAGCGTGAAAGTTGCCCCCTGCCCGAGACCGGCGCTGGTCGCATGCAGCGAGCCGCCGATCTCTCTGGCGGCGAGCGCGCTGCTGTGCAGGCCAAAGCCATGGCCGTCGACACGCGTGGTGAAACCGTGGCTGAAGATGCGCTCGAGATTCTCTGGCGGGATGCCGATGCCGGTGTCGATGACCGCCACCACGATGGAGGAAGCATTGGCACGGATGCGCACCGTGACGCGCTTATCGCCGCCGTTCATCTCGGCGCAAGCGTACTTGGCATTGCGGATCACATTAACCAGTATCTGCAGCACCTTGTGCTTATCCACCTGTATGAGCGGCACCTCTGCGAAGTCGCGCACGATCGTCACGCCGTGGCGGCTGAAAGCGCCTTCGTTCATGCGCAGGCTGTCCTCGACCAGCAGGCGCACGTCGAGCGTGTCGGTAATGCCGCCGCGCTTCGCATAGCCCTGCTGCATGGCGACGATTTCCTTGATGTGCTCGACGTTGGCGCGCAGCGCGGCGAGCTCCGCCACCGAGGCGTCACGCTCGCTCTGCAGCTCATCCGTGAGCTCCTGCAGGTAAGCGGGCAGATGCTGGCCCTGGGCGCCGCTCATGAACGTTGCCAGGTCGCTCTGCGCACCCAGCAGCGCGGCAACCCGGGCGAGGCCAGCGCACTTGGATTTCTTGATGCGTTCGGCGACCAGGCTTGCCGAGACGTTGACGCTATTGAGCACATTGCCGACGTTGTGCAGCACGTTGGTGGCGACTTCGGCCATGCCGGCCTGGCGTGAGGCGACCAGTAGCTGCTTGTGCACCTCCTCGAGCTCCTGCTCGGCGAGGCGCCGCTCGGTGATGTCCTGTGCGACCACCACGGCCCCGAGCGGCTCGCCGCCTGGTCCGATGAGCCGCCGACCGCTGGAGAGGACGGTACGCACCGCCCGTTGGGGGGTCACAATGACATGCTCGATGTCGGTGACGTCCTCGCCGCGCAGCGCGCAGGACAGCGGTCGCTGCTCGCGCGGCACCGGCGTCTTGCCATCCGGACGAAAGACCCGGGAGGTGATCGGGTAGGCGGGGCGGGTGGCACCGGTCGATGGTATGGCAATGCCGAACAGGTCGACTGCCGAGCGGTTGTAATGAGTGATCTGACCATCGACGTCGCAGGCGAGTAGAGCCAGCGGTAGCTCTGCAATCACCGTGGAGAGGAGTGTCTGATGTTGCAGAAGCTCGGCGGCGATGCGCTTGCGCACCGAGATGTCTCGCAGGAATTCCACCGTGCATTCGGAGCCTCTGCCGCCGCTGACGCGTGAGGTCGAGACGCGCACCCAGAGCGTGCTGCCATCCTTGCGCACGTAGCGCTTCTCGATGTCGAGATAAGGTATGGCACCGCGCCAGAGGCGCTCGAGTCCCTCGGCAGTGGCGGCCAGATCTTCCGCTGCGGTGATGCTGGCAATGGAGCGTCCGGCGAGTTCAGCGGCGCTAAAACCGAGCATCGAGCAGAAAGCGGCATTGCAGTGACGATACGTGCCCTCGCGATCGGCAAAGGCGATGCCGACCGGGGCATGTTCGAGTGTGTTACGGAACAGGCTGTCGCCGGTCGCGAAAGTTTCCAGCAACGCAGCAACGGTGCTCTCGTCCGCGGCGCTTATGGCGGTGGCGGCTTTCATCGACGCGCCCCGCGGCTCGAAACCGCGCGATGCGAATGTGATTCCGTGCTCATTTCGGGGCCTCGCGTCGGTAGGCCAACGCTCCCGCTGCACCCAACTCGACAGAAAACCGCGAAATTCCAACATGGTGCGCTGCCACGGGGCAGCGAACTGAGTCGCACCTGTCGGGAGTCAGGCGCCGCTGGTGCGTGATCCGGGTCGCGTTTCCGCGACCGGCCGCTGATTGCGCGCGCACTCTCACGCAGCCCATCGTTGAACACTGGCGGCCCGCATGGCATCGGCGGCCTCCGGTGCGAACTGAAGTGTAAGGAACGATCCCCAAGGGGGCATTTGCGGACGAGGAGCACTGCGTTGCCGCAATTCGTTCCTCCGAAATCGAGCCTAGAGCACAGGCGGCGCGAACACCGCAGACCAGAACTCCTGGTGCACTGCAGGTGGCATGCCTGAAGTGAAGAGCGTCTGGGTAAGGAGAATTGCACTGGTGGCTGAGAGCGGATCAGCCACCCAACTCGTGCCGAACCCGCCATTCGAGCCATACGCACCTGCGGGGATTCCCTGCGGGGTCATCTCCGTAACCACTGCCACGCCGAATCCCCAGCCGCGGCGGTTGCCGATGAGAGGCGCGGCGGCCGCACGCTGCGCGGTACTCAGGTGATCGCGCGTCATGTCCGCCACGGCCTCCGCCGAGAGCAGGCGCGTGCCACCGGGGCGCCCGTGTTTCAGTAATAGATGCGAGAAGGCAAAGAAGTCATCCACCGTGGAGACAAGTCCCGCACCCGCATAGGGAAAGGCAGGCGCACTCATCCAAGGGCTCGTGGCAGGCTCGTCGTACAGCTGCAGGCGACCGGTCTCCAGGCGATAAGCGCTCACGAAGCGCTCGCGCTTCGAGGCAGGCACAGCGAATCCGCTGTCTCGCATGCCGAGCGGGCGAAAGATGCGTTCCTCGAGCACCTGCGGCAGGGGCTTGTGCGCCACACGAGCAATCAGAACACCGAGGATGTAGGAGCTCGTATTGTAGAGCCACATTTCGCCCGGTTGCGTCATCAGCGGCAGTGTCCCGAGCCGGCGCAGCCACTCATCTGGTTGCTCGGTCGCCGCGGGATCGGAAGGCCCGAATCCGGCGAGCTTCAGTTCTTCAATCCGGCGTCGCATGGGCGAGTCTTCGGCCGCGTTCGGTGCGACTCCAAGTCCACTGCGGAAGGTGAGCAGATCCTCCACCGTGATCGGGCGCCTCGCCGGCACGGTGTCATCCAGACCACTGCCGATATGGCGCAACACGCGCCGGTGGCCGAGCTCGGGAAGCCAATTGTCAATGCGCTCACCGAGGTGCAGCTTTCCCTCATCCACCAGCATGAGGGTCGCTACCGCAATGATGGGCTGCGTCATGGAGGTGATGCGAAACACGCTATCCCGTTGCATCAAGCGCGGTGATTCGAGCGACTGATCACCGACGGCCACCACGTGGGCATGACCACCACGACCAATGAGCGACACGGCGCCGGCGAGATAGCCCGTCTCGACATGCCGCTCGAGAATTTCAATGACCCGTCCGGCACGCACCTTCAGCGCCTGTGGGTCAGGCTCGCCGCTGAGCGAAGGCTGTGGCGGAGTAGCCGTCCAGGCGCGCACCGGCGGAAGCAACGACAGGCTCCAGGCTCGCAGAAGACTGTTGAAGCGGCGGCGACTGACAGGTCGTCTGGAATTCATCGTCTGGAATTCATGGAGATACTGAGGCGCTCGCGCTCTACAGGTAGTAGGTGCCTTCCGACAGCTCAAGCCGTGCATCGGATCTTCAAATACGGCCACCGTCCCCGTTAATGTCAAACAAACCAGGGATCGTTACACACGAAGGAGGTAAGACATGGACTGGAATCGAGTCGAGGGCAACTGGAAGCAACTCAAGGGACGAGCCAAGCAACAGTGGGGCAAGCTCACTGATGATGATCTCACGGCCTCCAACGGCCGCCGCGATGAGCTCGCGGGCAAGGTGCAGGAGCGCTACGGCATCGCGAAGGATGTCGCACGCAAGCAGGTCGATGACTGGGCACGCAGTGCCGATGACACCTGGCTGAGCTGAAGCCGATCAGCGGTCGCCCGGCGCCTGCGCGCCGGGCCGCCGCGATCAGGGTCTGGGTGCTCCGGACTGGGCACTCATTCCGCATCGGGAGAGAGAGGTGGCAGGGCCATGACCGCGGCGGCTGGACCCCTGAGGATCCGGTAGAATCTCTAAGTTAACATAATATACATTATGCGAACTAGCTGATATGGGTTCGCCGCTGCGATCGGATCGACTTCTTTAACCTGAGGTCAACCGGCTGCGCCCGCTTGCGGTGGGAGGCGCGCTAGATGTTCATCCGGCCGATCCAGATGGAGCATGGCACCGTTGTCGAAGCGAATCATGAATCCTGTTTTGAGGTCCTCCCAGGCAGTGCTGGCAAATCCGGGTAAGTACTCGTGGTGGTCGATCACAAATACGAGGGTTCCAGGTTGACCGTTGTAAGTGACCCGGTGACCCGCGTGCAGTTCGGTGCCGTCGGTGTAGGTCTGCACGCACTTGACCGTAGTTGGGAGGCTCGCCAGCAAGCCATCCGCACGCAACACCGCCTGGTGGTCGCCGGCGTTAAGAGCCTGGTCCCTGCATGCACGGAGCTCGGTGATCGGGTGCGGTATTCCCCCGGCCGGAAGGAATCGAGCCGCGAGCTGCAATCGCCACTCGTAACTGTGCTCATCGGGAAAGGAGCGGTTTTGGCGCAGCGCCTCCAGGTATAGGTTCATCGCCTCCGCGCTGTTATCGAGGACCAGGGCCAGCGTGGCAGTGACGATTGGGTCGGGGGGCTGATGGAAGGCTTGCAGACCATGCCATGCCCTTGCCAACTCGATGAGCGCTGCGAGCTTATCGGTGTGCCCGTGCGCAAGTGCACTTTCGCGCTCGGCGAAGGTCGACCGCATGACCTCACGGAGTTGATCGCGCTCCGGCATCCGAAGTCCTTCAGGCGCGGTGTCGTTGGTGCCAAGCGTACTGGAGTGCACCGTAGAGAATCTGCCGCGAATTAATGACTTGCGAAGCGGCCCGCACTTTCACTTGCTCATGCGAATTTAAAGTCCGGGTGCTATTGCAACCGGCATTCGGCACGGTAAGGCGGCACCCTTGCCCATTGCCGGCTCCCACGTATAAACATGTTTATACGCACTTCGGGGCGGCCTGTTAAAAACGACCGGCCGATCGAGCTAATCACCGCGCTCACCGGCACTCTCTCAACCTCCATGGGGAGACGGTACTACGGGCGGACAGGAACTATGAGCAAGGTCATCTGGGGAATCCTCAGCACTGCGAACATCGGCATCAAGCGCGTCATCCCGGCGATCCTTTCCGGCGAGCGCGGCGTCGTCGCGGCCATTGCCTCGCGCGATGCCGAGCGCGCCCGCGACGTCGCCACCCGCTTCGGCATTGGCCGCAGCTACGGAAGTTATCAGGCGCTGCTCGACGACGGAGAGATCGAGGCCATCTACAATCCGTTACCAAACCACCTGCACGTCGAATGGACGGTGAAGGCGCTCGAGGCCGGTAAACACGTGCTGTGTGAGAAGCCGATCGCGCTCAATGCGGTTGAAGCGCAGGCGATCGTCGCGGCCCGCGACGGCAGCGGCAAGCGTGTGATCGAGGCGTTCATGGTGCGCTGCCATCCGCAATGGCACCGGGTCCGTGCTCTGGTGCGCGAAGGTCGGATCGGCATCGTCCGGGCGCTGCAGTCGGCGTTTACTTTTCCGGTTGCCAGTCCGGCCAACGTGCGTAATCGAGTCGAGTATGGTGGTGGCGCTCTGTACGACGTCGGGTGCTACCCGATCGTCACGGCACGCTATCTTCTCGGCACCGAACCCGTCCGTGCAATCGCCCTCCTCGACCGCGATCCGACGCTGGCCGTTGACCGGGTGACGAGCGGACTCGTGGCCTTCCCCGGCGGCGAGCAACTGCTTCTCACGAGCGCGCTGCAACTCGCGCTCTACCAGCGGGTCGTGGTGCTCGGTACGCAGGGCCGGATTGAGATAACCGTGCCGTTCACGCCACCGAAAGATCACGCCTGCCGGATCGTGATCGATTCGGGCGCGAGCCTCGATGGCAGCTCGGCCGTGGTCGAGGAGTTCGCGCCGATCGATCAGTACCGGCTGCAATGCGATCTCGCCGCCGCCGCGTTCCGTAACGAGTCGGCGCAGGAGTTCCCTATCGAGGATGCGATTGC
Organism: Steroidobacteraceae bacterium; assembly: GCA_035495655.1. GTDB lineage: Bacteria > Pseudomonadota > Gammaproteobacteria > Steroidobacterales > Steroidobacteraceae > 13-2-20CM-66-19. Next base: position 16,373 of record DATJFM010000126.1, on the reverse strand, counting down.
CAACATGCGCGTGATCGACGCGCTGTACCGGTCGGCGATCTCGGGCCGTTGGGAGTCACCGTGAGCGTCGGTGCAGAGGACGGGTCCGTGTCAGCCGAGCGTCGTCGGGTCGTACCCCTGTGGCTCATGGGTTTGACGAATGCGCCCTTCGGCATGTACGGCGGCATCCTGGTGATCTCGGTGCCGGAACTGCTGAACGCCCGCCATGTAGCGGAGGCGACAATCTCGACGATGACCGCGGTGACGATCTCGCCGGGCATGTGGTCCATCATCGCGAGCCCGATACTGGATGTGCGCTTCAGCCGTCGCTGGTACTCGACAGTCACGGTGATCGTCGCCACCGTGCTGCTGTCGTTCGGGCTGCTCTGCCTGAATGACGTCGTTCTCGCGGGCACCCTGCTGGTGGCAGGATTCTTTGCCGCGAATCTCTATCAAAGCGCTCTCGGCGGCTGGCTTTCCAGCATCATCGCACCGGAAGAGCGCAGCGCGCTGAGCGTATGGGTCACCATCGCCAACATCAGCGGTGGTGGCGCGATGGCGGTCATCGCGGGCGAGGTCATGCAGCGTTACTCCCCCATCGCGGCAGTCCTGACGCTAGCAGCAGTGCTGCTGGTGCTGCCGATGGCGGTGTTTCCATGGATGGCGGCCCCGGGCCCCGACCGACGCCTGGCGAGCGAGAGCTTTCGCCAGTTCTTCGTCGAGGTGGTCGGCGTGGTTCGCCGGCCGCAGGTGCTACTGGCGATTGCAATGTTTGTGACGCCTGCCGCCTCATTCGCGCTCACCAACCTGCTCGGAGGACTTGGCAGCGACTTTCGCGCGTCGGCCCACTTCGTTGGGGCGGTGGGTGGCGCGGGCGTCCTGTTCGCCGGCATCGCAGGCTGCCTGATCTTTCCGTTGATCGACCGGCTGCTGCCCCTTCGATACCTCTACCTGGCGATCGGGTTTGTCGGCGCCGTGTTCACGGTCTCACTCCTGCTGCTTCCGCGCACACCGCTGACCTTCGCTACGGCGCTGATCGGCGAGAATGTCTTCCAGTCCGCCGCCATTACCACCTCGATCGCAATCGCATTCGAGACAATCGGTCATCGCAATCCGCTCGCCGCCACGACGTTCAGCGTGATCGTGTCGGTGCTCAACATCCCCAACACCTACATGGTGGTCGTCGACGGCTGGGGCTACGCGTGGCGAGGGGTCGAGGGCAGCCTCCTCGTGGACGCTGGCGCGGGCCTCGCGGCGTGCGGCCTCCTCACAGTCCTGCTCGGATATCTGTCGATGCGCCGGCGTGCAGCGGCTCAGGTTGCCGTGGTGAGTCCCGCCTCGGAGCTTCCTGCGCCCGCAGCGCCCGGTGACGATGGGTCGTGGTGACCCATTCCGAGGGGAGCGTCATCTCATAGCTGCTCGCGGAGGGCTCGCAGCAGTGAGGCGCCATCGCCACGCCATGCGCTGCCGTGCATGCACGCAAGCGTTGCCGGGCGCGCGCTGGCGAGGCGCTCGATTTGACGGCCCGTGTCCGGTGCGTGCGCGAAATAGTCCATGGCGCTGCGGAAACTCTCGCTGGGACCGAGGATGTCGGCCTCGGTGAGCGGCGGGCTATGGGCGCCGCCCTGCGTAAACAGGTCGCCGCAGAAGAGCGTGCGCGTGCTCTCCTCCATGAGTAGACCGCTCTCCCAACCGTGCGGCAGGTGCGGCGTGTCGAACCAGCGCACCACCCGGCGCCCGAGCGGCAGGGTTTCGCCGTCTCGCAGCGCGCGGGCGGGGCGGTTCGCGAGATCATTCACCGACACCATGGCCGCGACCGTGCTGCAGACGGGTACTGCCTCAGGGGCTGCTGTCAGCCAGTCATTGAGCGAGCCGCACTCGTCTGCCTCGACGTGCGAGAACGCCACGTACCGAAGACGCTCGACTGGAAGGATCGATGCGACGGCCTCACGGACCAACGGAAAGAGCCGGCGCAGCCCCGTGTGAAAGAGCAGCGGCTCGTCATCGAGGATGAGGTACTGGTTGAAGGAGAAGTCGCCCGCGCCCCCCAGGACGATGGGTGTATTGATGCGGTAGATGCCGTCGGCTACCTCGCCGACGTTGGTTCCGGACTGAATATTGGTCACGGTCATAGCCATTCCCCGGGCAGCTGCGGGCTCGAGGGCCCGATTGCGGACCTCTTATGCTCAATCGCGACGCCGACGGCGAGCTTTATGCTCGATGAGCCTAGCTTCCGGTCAGGTGTGCATCGTCGGCTTGATGTTCGCATTGAGGCGGAACAGATTCTTCGGGTCGTACTGATTTTTCAACTGCACGAGGCGCGCGTAGTTATCGCCGTAGGTCGCCTTCAGGCGCGCCTCGGCCGCAGAAGGCTCGGTATTCACGTAGTAGCCCTGCATGAAAGGCTCGAAAGCTCTCCATATGTCGCGCATCACGGAGATGTTGTGCTCATCCTGTGAATGGTCGACCCAGGCGCCGATCAGCAGGAACTCATACTGTGCCTCGCGATTCCAGTATGCCGTCGCTCCCGGCTTGATCCGCGCCACCTGGCCTCCGATAGGACCGAAGCCGATCTCATCGAGCCAGGGCGGCCCGTGCTCGAAGGCATGGATCGTCTCATCGAGGAGCTTGTCGGACAGAGTCTGCGTGAACCCCGAGCGCACATACACGCCGAGGCCCGGCGGGAGCGCCGGCGGTGCTGCCCCGGTGGGACCGTTCTGCGCCACCACATAGGGTTTGGTCGTGATCGTGTCGTTGAGCGGCTTGCCGAGTTTGTCCAGCGTTGGCAGGAAGCGCTCGCCCTCTTTCGGGGCGTCGCTGTAGACGAACTCGAGCGCGACGTAGGTGCCCTTGGGGAGGCCCCCCTCGCCCGATTCATTGACGACCGCACCGGAGAGGTAGAGCTCGTCGGGTGCGTGCGCAGCCATGTCCGCTAATCCCTTGAGGACCGGACGTGCCTGGCTGAAAGGATACATGCGGCCGCCAGCAAGAACCGGGTGTGCGAGCGGGTACAGCCGGTAATCGAAGCTGCTGACGACTCCGAAATTCCCACCGCCGCCGCGCAGCGCCCAGTAGAGGTCCGGATTGCCGGCGGCGCTGACGTTGCGAACCTTGCCGTCCGCGGTGACGAGCTCGAACGACTGAACGTTATCGCACGAGAGCCCGAGCTTACGCATGAGACGGCCCTGGCCCCCTCCGAGCGTCAGGCCTGCGATGCCGGTGTCGGCCGCCGTGCCGAGAGGCGTGACAAGCCCGGCCGCCTGACACTTGCCGTCGAGTCCGGCGAGCAGCACGCCCGGCTGCGCCCGGGCGAGGCGCTTGGTGCGATCGAGCTCGATCTCGCGCATCGGCGACAGATCGATCTGCAGGCCGCCCTCGCAGGTAGACTGCCCGGAGATGCTATGGCCGCCGCCCTTAACGGCGGTCAACAGGGAGTGGGCGCTCGCGAACTGCACGGCGTGCACGACGTCTTCGCGGCTTTCGCAGCGCGCGATGAGTGCGGGATGTCGATCGATCGAGCCATTCCACACACGCCGCGCTTGGTCGTAACCGGCATCTCCGGCCAGCAGCAGCTTGCCCTTGAGGCTGGCGCGCAGCTCCTTCACCTCGGCTGCTGTCAGCGTGACGGGCTTTCCTTCACTGGAGACGGCCGCAACTTGCGATGGTACGGCACCGGAGCCGGAAACCTCGGCCCATAAGGTACGCGCTGGAAGTAACGCGGCAGCACTCGCTGCAACGCCGAGAAACTGACGCCGTCCGATCCTGGCAGCCGTGCTGTAAGACAATGAGTGCAGTGTGATCACGATGTCTCCCGGAAATCTCTCGTTGTAATGCTCTGGCGCTCCGCCTGCGGAACGCTCGGCGCGGATCACACCACAGACTCAGGCTCCCGTCAGCTCCGAAGGGCCAATCGCGCATAACGTGTGCGCCGCTTGGCCCTGGAATTTCGGCAGAAACGGCCGGAAAGAGGTCGTGTAAGTACTTGTCAAAGGGACGAAAAAGATACGGTTAGCGGCCGCTGTGGCACCGCATCGAGCGCAACGAGCCGAAGAGGTTTTGCGCTCGGGAGTTTTGCGGCAAGCGCGGTGCGAGGGATTTCAGCTCAGTTTGGAGCGGCCGAGGTGCTGCAACGCCACGTCGAGGCTCGCGCAGCGCGTGTCGAGGTCTCGGCCTGGTGGTGCCGGGTTGATCGCTGCAGCCAGCGAGTGTTCGAGGTTCTGGGCGCCACGCCGCAGCTCATTGACGCAATCCCACGCCTTGATGAGCTCTACTCGTAACCGTGCTATCTCATCGGCTGACTCGCGTATTTCGCGACACGCTATGTGAGGCGCCGCAGCGATCCCGGTCTCAGTCCAAGAGCGCAACCGCTCGAGAAGTGTTGGGCTCATGGCTCCTCCCGTACCTCGGCGCTCAACGCCTGAGGGTGGAGTTCGGTTGACAGCCGCAAGCAGCTTCAGCAACAGCCGCCGATGCGCCCTCCTTCGCAGCCGTAGCGCGCCTTCTGCCGCTCGCGGAAGAACTCCGCATAGCTCATCACCGGTTCCGCGGGATGGTGTGCGCGCCGGTGAGCGACATAGGTGTCGTAGTCCGGAATTCCGACCATCAGGCGGGCAGTTTGTACCGCCCTCTTCCACAGATGCCTGAGTCTATCCATGACCCATTGCTACCTCTCCGATCTCGATCGCGGTGTTGCGCGGAGTTGCCCGAGCCCGACGAATGCTTACGATTCCATATACCACCACCACAATCACGATGGCGACGGCGAGCGCGGCCAGCGCCGCATCGAGATAATCGTTGAAGATCACACGACTCATCTCGTGCAGCGACTTGGCAGGCGCAAGCACCTGCTGTGAGGCGAGCGCCTGGCTGAATTTCTCGGCGTGACTGAGGAATCCAACCTTGGGGTTGGGGCTGAACACCTTTTCGAGCCCGGCGGTGACCGTGCACACGACCAGCCACACTGTGGGCACGACCGTGACCCATGCCCAACGCTCGCGCTTCATCTTGTAGAGCACGACGGTGCACAGCATCAGTGCGATCGCTGCCAGCATCTGGTTGGTCGCGCCAAACAGCGGCCACATGGTCCAGATCCCGCCATAGGGATCGACCACCCCGGCATACAACAGATAACCCCAGAGCACGCAGGAAACGGCTGAGCCGATGACATTGTTGCCCCAGGCACGGGTTGCTTTGAAGGCAGGGATCGCATGCCCGACGAGATCCTGGATCATGAAGCGGCACACGCGCGTGCCTGCATCGACAGTCGTCAGGATGAACAGTGCCTCGAAGAGGATGGCGAAGTGGTACCAGATGCCCATGAGCGCACGGCCGCCGAGGAAGCTCGAGAAGATCGTCGCCATGCCGACCGCGAGGGTCGGCGCTCCACCGGTGCGCGAGAGGATGCTGGTCTCACCGACATCGTGCGCCACCTGCGTGAGCATGTCCGGTGTCACGGTGAAGCCCCACTGCGTGACCACATCGGCGGCGTGCGCGGCAGTGGTGCCGATCAGTGCCGCGCCGCTGTTCATCGCAAAGTACACGCCCGGGTGAATGATCGAGGCGCCGATCATCGCCATGATGGCGACGAAGGACTCGGTCAGCATCCCGGCATACCCGATGAAGGCGATCTGCCGCTCGCTCTCGATCATCTTCGGTGTCGTGCCCGAGGAAATGAGCGAGTGCCAGCCGGAGACCGCACCGCAGGCAATCGTGATGAACAGAAATGGGAATACGCTGCCGGCCCACACCGGACCCGTGCCGTCGATGAAGCGCGTGACCGCCGGCATCTGCAACTGCGGATGTGCGATCAGCACGCCGATCGCAAGCAGTGCCACCGTGCCGACCTTGAGGAAGGTGGAGAGATAGTCGCGCGGTGCGAGCAGCAGCCATACCGGCAGTACCGAAGCGATGAAGCCATAAATGATGATGAGCAAGGCCAGTGTCGGCCCGGAGAACGTGAAGTAATGCGCGAGCTCTGGCGTCTCCGACACGGTGCGCCCGTAAATGAGCGCGGCGAGCAGCAGCACGCCGCCGAGCGCCGACATCTCGCCCACGCGCCCGGGGCGCACGAAGCGACCGTAGATCCCCATGATGAGCGCGATAGGGATGGTGCAGGCGACCGTGAAGCTGCCCCACGGGCTGCTCTTGAGGGCATTCACCACCACGAGCGCGAGCACCGCGAGAATGATTACGCAGATGAGAAGCACGCCGATCCCCGCAACCGTGCCCGCGATCGGACCCATTTCCGAGCGGATCACGTCCCCGAGGGAGCGGCCGTCGCGGCGCGTCGAGAGGAACAGCACCATCATGTCCTGCACGGCGCCCGCGAATACCACACCGGCCAGCAGCCAGAGCGTGCCGGGCAAATACCCCATCTGTGCGGCAAGCACCGGTCCCACGAGTGGTCCCGCACCGGCGATGGCTGCGAAATGATGACCGAAGAGCACGTACCCGTTGGTCGGCACGTAATCGAGACCGTCGTTATGACGGTAGGCGGGGGTCTGGCGTGCGGCGTTGACGCCCAGGACCCGGTTGGCGATGAAAAGACCATAGAACCGGTAAGCGATCGCGTAGATGCACAGCGCCGCGATCACGAGCCACATCGCATTGACGGGCTCGCCGCGCTTCAGTGCGACGATACCCAACGCCACGGCACCGAGCACCGCAACCACGACCCAGAGCAGTTTCTTCGGCATCGACATCGTTGACTCCTACGGCTGTTGTAGGTGGCTCAGTGGCTGATCACCGGCGAGCGGCGATACCCCTGGCACCATTTGTTTTGGACCGCCTGTAGCAAGAAGCCAGACATTAGCGCGTAACGGCAGGGCTCGCCACATGACAATGGCAGCGCCAGCGCTTGCCGCCCGAAGGGGTTGCGAGCGGGCTGAATGTGGCAGCTCCCAGGCGCTGAGACACCGATCCTCGCCCGAGTGAGCGGTCGGTCACGGTGGGGTGATTGCGCCTTACCGCTGATAACGCTGCATGCACCGTCCGTCGGCTGCCAGGCGCGATGTGACGCATTACCGGTGCCGCTCTGCTCCCTCCAGTAGATTGCGCCACCATGACGCGACAGCAGGGCTTTTCGCTTACGGAACTCGTGATGGTGATAGCGATCGTCGCCATCCTGCTCTCCATTGGCGTGCCGTCTTATCGGTACATCGCGAACTCATACCGTATGTCGTCCGAGGTCAACGGTCTCCTCGGCGATCTGATGCTCGCCCGTGCCGAGGCGATCAAAGAGGGCCAGTCGGTCACGGTCTGCGCCTCGACGAACGGCACGACCTGCTCGGGGAGTACCTCCTGGCAGCGGGGCTGGATCGTGTGGTCGAACCCGAACAACGTCGCCCAGCCGCCGGCGGGGATTCTGCGAATCCAGTTGAAATTCACCGGTACGACACCGGACACCTTTATTGCGAACAACGCGGTGAGCGCGGTGACCTACAACCGCGAAGGCTTCGCGACGACGGCCGCCGGCTTCCCCAACACGACCATCACGCTGCACGACCCCACTGCAAACGCGGCCTGGACGCGCTGCCTGTGGATCAGCCCGCAGGGCACGCTCACAACCGAGACGCCGGCCAACAACCCCTCCGGAACGTGTAACTAATGAGATACCTGCGCATCAGAACCTGGGCCAGTGGTTTCAGCCTGGTCGAAGTCATGGTGGCGGTCATCGTCATCTGCGTCGGACTGCTGGGCATCGCAAAGATGCAGGCATTGGCGCTTTCCAACACGACGACCTCGCGCCTGCGCGCACTGGCGGCGATCGAAGCCGCCGGACTGGCCTCGGCGATGCACTCCAATCGTCAGTATTGGGCTGGTGCCACTCCGCCCGTGACGACCACTTTCAATGCGGCGGCAAACGGGCTATTCGCCTCTACTGACGCCGCGCTGCAGGCGGCGGCCAACGCGGCGCTGCCCGGCGGTCCTCCCTACAACCCCGATCTCGTGCAGAGCTGCGTCGGCATCGGGAATGCTGTGGCCCGCTGCAGCGGCGCCGCCGGCGTGATCAACCTGGCGGCTTTTGACCTCGCGCGCTGGGCCACCTCGCTGAATACGTTGCTGCCGAATCCGCAATCCACCATCAGCTGCACCTTCATCGCCGGCGGGGGTGCGCCGCCGAGCTGCACCATTCTGATTTCCTGGAACGAGAAGTCGGTGGCGATGACGCGTCAGGAGGCGCAGCAGGAGGCTGCCAACCCCGGTGCCGCGCAGATCGAGAGGCCCACCTACCTACTGTACGTAGAACCATGAGTACCACACCTAACCGCCGGTCACGGGCGGCCATGCAGGCTGAGCACGGCTTCACCATGGTCGAGCTGATGGTGGCCATCGCGATCGCCGTCTTCCTGTTGGGTGGCCTCGTGACCATCGTGCAGAACACACGCCAGACGGACATCAATCAGCGCGCGCTCTCGCAGCTGCAGGACGCGGAACGATTCGCGCTCACCGTAATCACCGACGTAGTTCAGTCCGGCGGCTACCTCCCGGATGCCACCGCCTGGATTCCGACCTCTTCGCTCTTGCAGACCGGCAACTGGGAGGCCGGGCAGGCGCTTTCCGGCACTCACGCGGCATTAGCGCCCGGGGACACCCTGAGCGTGCGTTACCGCACCGCGCTCAATGACGGGGTGATCCTCTGCGATGGCAGCACCAACACCGCGCAGGGCGCGACGCACGCCTTCACCAACACCTTCAGGGTTCAGACCGGCAATGCGAACCAAGCGCTCAACGGCCTGTACTGCCAGGTGGACAATCTCGGCGCCTCTGCAGCCGCCCCGGGAGTGCTGATCGTAGCGGGCGTCGTGAACATGAAGGTGTACTACGGCGTGAAGCGCGACTTCGCCACCTCCGACTACAACGTCGATACCTACCTGACGGCCGACCAGATGTGCTCGCCGCTGGTCAATCCCTGCGGTAGCGACGACTGGTCCAACGTGAGCTCGGTGCGCGTGATACTGACTTTCACCAATCCGCTCTTCGGGCAGCCCGGCCAGCCGGCCCAGATCCAGTTCGAGCGCGTCATCCAGGTAATGGGGCGCGCCGGGGTGCACACATGAAATCGCGATGCTCCGCGACGTTGCGCGAGCGCGGTATGGCGCTCGTCTCGAGCCTGCTGCTGCTCCTGATCATCACGATCATTGCCATGAGCATGTTCCGCAGTTTCGGCTCGCAGGAGAAGATCGCCGGCAACCTGCGCGAGAAAGATCGCGCGCTGCATGCGGCTACCAGCGTTCAGCAGTACGCGGAGTGGTGGCTGACTCAGCCCGCGGGCTCGGTCGCCGCCAGCGCGCCGGTCACCTGCGCCGTGGGGGCGCCCCTCAACGCCAACGCCGGTCAGGGCCAGATCTGCACCAGCGCGACCTCTCTCTTGAACCTCGGTATCAACACGACTCAGCAGCTCCCATGGCCGGTGGGCTACATTCAGTATTCGCCCGTCGGCATGGCCACGCCCTTACAGGCGGGCAACAACAACGATCCCGCGTACGCCTGGACTCCGGGCTTTTACATTGTCGACCTCGGTCTCGCTGCGGATGCCGCGGGCGAGGCATACCAGATCGATGCATTCAGCTCCGGCGCGACGACTGGCACGGTCGCCGTCGTCGAGAGCACCTACGAAGTCCAGCAGGGCGTCGTCAACAGAGGTGGTTTGTGATCAACCGCAACGACCTCATTCGCCTTCTCGGCACCGTTCTGGGTCTCGCGGCGCCCTTCGCCGTGCAGGCGCAATCCTCGGTGAGCGAGGACTTCACCGGTACGAGCACCACGAACCAATGGTACTTCTTCAACGGGGCGTGTCTGACGGCGGGCACGGCTACGGGAGTCGAGCCGACCATTGGCAGCAACGGGCAGCCCAGCGGCGGACGGCTCCCCGGTTGCACCACGATTGCCGGCAGCTATTACAACAAAAGGGTGGGTGAAGTCCTCACCGGTGGCTACAACGGTACCTTCCCGGACCCGCCGCCATCGACCAACCCGGTCATGAGCTACGGCGCGCTGCGCTTCACCAACGGCTATCCCTACGGCTACAGCGAGAACGGCGGCGTGATCTTCGCGACGCCCTTCCCGACCGGCCAGGGCGTCTCCATCACCTTCAAGACCGTGACTTACCTGGGCGACTCCGGCGGCGCGGGGCACGATGGCGCGGACGGGCTGAGCTTCTACCTGATGGACGCCAGCAAGCTCAATACCGCCACCATCAACGGGGTCAGCAGCGGCGACGGTAACGGCCTCGGCGCCTGGGGTGGCAGCCTCGGTTACACCTGCTCTAACGCCAACCCGCCCTACAACGGGCTGGTTGGAGCCTACCTCGGGCTCGGCATCGATGAGTACGGCAACTTCCTCAACGGCTCGCAGCTGATGTCGGGGTACACGGGCACCAACACCGCCACCGGCGACAACAGCGCGCTCGGCTACGGCTACAAGCCGAACCGCATCGGCTTGCGCGGCGCGGGCAACATTGCCTGGAACTGGCTGAACGCGAACTATCCGACCTACTACCCCTCGACTCTGACCAGCTCGGCGCAGAATTCCGCGGTCGCGGCGACCTGCTCGGCCGGTGCGGTCGTCGATGCGCGCAACACCAGTTATCCGGTGGTCATGACTACCACCACCTCGCACGGCGTGACGACCAGCACTCCCACGTATCCGCTCGCCGACTACGCGCCGATCCCCAACGCGTATGTCGAGCTGCCCTCGAGCACCCAGATCGCCAACGAGAGCGCCACGACCCGCGGCCAGGCAACGCCTATCTTTTATCAGCTGAAGATCTCGCAGAACGGGTTGCTGAGTCTCTCCTACAGCCTGTGTCCGCCGAGCGGCTGCGGCGCCTACATCTCGGTCATCAAATCGCAGAACATCACTACGTCCAACGGTCCCTTGCCCCAGAACTTCATGTTCGGGTTTGCCGGCTCCACCGGCGGCAGCAGCAACGTGCATGAGATCCTCTGCTTCAAGGCGGACCCGGCTACCTCGGCTGCGAGCTCCGCGGGTGCGAGCGAGAAGCAGTCCGCCAAGCTCGAAACCGGCGTACAGGCCTACTTCGCCTACTACAACCCGAGCAACGGATGGACCGGCCGTGTGACGGCAAGCAGCCTGCTATTCGACACCTACGGCAACATCATCATCGCGCCGACGCCGAACTGGGATGCTTCCTGCTATCTCACGGGCGGTACCTGCAGTACCACGGGCGTCACCGGCATGGTGGCGCAGGCCCCGACCAGCCGCACGATGCTCACCTGGAATGGCACCGCTGGCATCCCCTTCCAGTACGCCAGCATGAGCACAACCCAGCAGACGGCCATCGATCTCGGGGACGTGACCACCGCCAAGTGCAATTCAACCACGAATTACACCACCGCCGACCGGGTCAACTACCTGCGCGGCTCGCGCAGTTGCGAGATCAGTACCACGGGTGTGGGCGAATTCCGCCGCCGCAGCAGCGTCCTGGCGGATGTGATGGATTCGAGCCCGATCTGGGTCGGCGCACCCACCGCGCCTTATTCCGCGACGTGGCACGACCGGCTCAACAGCTCCGACCCGCTCACGGAGAACACCGCCGGGCAATCGAGCTATGGCAGTTATGTCACCGCCCAGCAGAACCGCCAGCAGGTGGTGTACGTCGGCGCCAACGATGGCCTGGTGCACGGCTTCCGCAGCGGCACGTTCAATGCCAGCTCCGGTACGTGTTCCACGAACCCGACCGCCAGCTGCTTCAGCAACAATGACGGCATGGAGTTGCTGGCGTACATGCCCGGCGCCGTGGTGCCGACGATCCACAGCTCCACCAACGCCAACGTCGACTTCTCGAACTCCCAATACGGACACAACTTCTTCGTCGACGCGACTCCAGGGGCGGGCGACCTGTTCTACAACGGCACCTGGCATTCATGGCTGGTCGGTGGTCTTGGACCTGGCGGCAGCGCCATTTACGCACTCGACGTCACCAATCCGGGGAATTTCTCCGAGGCCAACGCCGCGAGCCTGGTGAAGGGCGAATGGACATCCGCAAGCATCAGCTGCACGAACGTTACGACCTGTGGCAAGAACCTCGGTAACACATACGGCACGCCGCAGATCCGCCGACTACACGATGGCAAGTGGGCGCTGATTTTCGGCAATGGCTTCGGCAGCACTTCCGGGGATGCCGGTATCTTCGTCGGCGTGCTGGACAAGACCTCCGCGGCGCCGACCTTCTATTACCTCAGCACGCACACGGGCAGCGCCACGAGTCCGAACGGCATTGCTTACACCACGCCGGCCGACCTCGACGGCGATCACATGACCGACTATGTGTACGCCGGTGATCTGCTGGGGAACGTCTGGCGCTTCGACCTGACCAGCGCGACCGAGACGAGCTGGGCAGTGACGCCGGGACCGCTGTTCACAGCCCCGGCCGGTCAGCCGATCACCACCGCGCCGATCGTTGCCTCGGGGGCTCCCAGCTCCGGCATGCAGCAGCAGGTGATGGTCCTCTTCGGCACCGGCCAGAAGACGCCGATCACCAACGCCAGCGCGGCCACCTACGCTACGGCGACGCAGAGCCTCTACGGCGTGTGGGACTGGAACCTGAAGGGGTGGGATTCCCTTTCCAGCGTCCAATACAACGCACTGACCGCCGCGAGCACCGGACTTTCGGGCGCCAACCATACGGTGTTGCAGAGCAACCTGCAGGCGCAGACGGTCGTCGTCAACGCCACCACCCAGGACCGCGAGATCCCGAACAACGCGACCATTTGCTGGGCGGGTCAAACCGGCTGCAGCGGCAGCGCCGCGAAGTTCGGCTGGTATCTGAATCTGCCGGGTCCGCAGGAGCAGCTGATCTTCAACCCTGCACTCGTGGCGCAGGCCCTGACGGTCAACTCGATCGTCCCGGCCCTCAACTCGCCCACCACGTGCACGAACGTGAGCGACACCGGCTTCACCTACGTGGTCTCAGCCATGACCGGTGGTGCGTTCAACCAGGTGTTCCTGCCACCGAGTGAGGCGGCTGCGGGGCTCGGCACCAATCCGGCCTACGCCGACACGACGGCCATCGGCATGCAGACCAACGCGGCCGGCAGCTCCTTCATCACGAGCAACAGCGCCGGCACGTCGTTCCTCATCTATGAGACCAACCAGGTCGAGGCCGGCAACGGCGGTAACAACATTCAGGGCGGATCGCTGGGGCTGAATCTGCCCCCGAACACGATCGGTCGCCGTATCAGTTGGATAGAGCGCCGCTGAGAAACCGAAACCGAGAGGCACCATGCACCTGCAGCACCCTGCGCGTCATTCCCGCGGCTTCACCCTGATCGAGCTGATGATCGTGGTCGTCATCGCCACCATCCTGCTCTCGATTGCCATCCCCTCCTACCAGCAGCAGATCAGGCAGTCGCGCCGCACCGAGGCGAAGACCGCGATCCTGGACCTCGCCAGCCGCGAGGAGCGCTTCCTCAGCACCAACCCGACCGGTTATACGGTCGTTGCGGCTAACCTTGGGTACGGCGCACTGCCGACCGTGATCGGCAGCGGCTATTACACGGTCAGCGTGTGCTCGCCCGCCTGTGCTCCGAGCGCCGCCGCCGCGCCCTCCTACACCGTCATTGCGACTCCGGTCGCGGGGACGAGCCAGGCGCAGGACACCCAGTGCACCGCGTTCGCCGTAGACTCTGCCGGACAGCAGTACGCCGCGGACGGTACCGGGGCGTACACCGCCGCCGCCCAGCAGTTCTGCTGGACTAATTAGCCGCGCCCTTTAACAGCGGCCGCTGCTACAGCGTCGCTCGATAGAGCTCGCGGGTAATCGCGCGATGAGCTCGGAGCCAATGGGCGACCAGTGGCCGCGAGGCGCCGCACTGGGTCAGTTCGAGCCCCAGCAGGTCTTCGTGGTGTCGGCGTTGCTGGCATTGCGCGCGCCCTGTTGACCGGTGCTCGGCAGCGTGAATTGCGCGCACTCCGTGTCGCCGGTCTGCGGCGGCGCGATCGGCAGCGCCCTGAGCGTGTAGTCCTGAGCATCGGGGATCGCGAAGGTGATGTTGTAGTACGAGTTTGGCGATTGCATGGCCGAGCCATCGTGCATGAGGGTGCCGTTCACGCTGCAGTTGATGTAGTTGAAGGTCTGCGAATAGCACCGCTCGAGCGATTGCGCGGCCAGCTGCAGCGTCTTGGTCGCATCGGTACGGTTGGTCTGCATCACGAAGCGAGTGTAGGTGGGATAGGCGATCGCTGCGAGAACCGCCACGATGCCGACCACGATCATCAGCTCGACCAGTGTGAAGCCAGTTGCCGCGGCGCCGCGTCGCACGAGAGCCCTCATCGGCCGCTGTGGGTCACGATGTTGATCACCTGAGAGGATGACGAGTTGGCCGGTCCATCGAGCTGCACGGATACCGATTGGCCGGGGGCGAGGTGCGCCGCCGCGGCGGCAGCCGGACTGCCATCCTTGAGTCGATAAGTATGCCCCTGGATGTTGAGCGACCTGCGGCCGTCCACGGCGGTGAGGTTGCCGGTGACTATCTCGCCGGCAACCGTGTTCGCCGCGAGGCTACTACTCCAGATTGCCATACCCGCCGTGGCGAGCAGCGTGCACAGGACGCGTATACGGTTCAATGTCGTACCTCCCACCACGAGATGCGTTGCTTGCCACGTCCGCGGTCGAGCACGGAGTCCACGGTGCCACTGGAGACCGAGATCAGCTTGTTCGTACCACCAATACCGCCCGCGCTCGGCAGCAGGGTCGGCGTCGACGCGTAGACCGTACCCAGCAACATGCCGACCGGTACGTGCCCGGAATCCGGCACGTCGCGCTCATCGAGCTTACCATCCCCCGTCACGTCGAGCTCCGTCAGCGGGAACGCGGCACCGGTGGCGAAATTGAGGACCATCAGCCAGGCGCTCCCCCCACTGCTGCACGCGTTCGGACTGGGTTGGTAGGAGGTGAACACGACCGCGCCTCCGGATTCGATCTCCGGATCGGTGATGATGCGCTCCCCGGGACTGAGGCTGAGATCCACGTACCAACCACGAACGGCCCCCGAGGTTGGCGGCAACGTCACGGCAGCTGGTGCCGGCACGGTCCGAACGTCGACGCCACCGACGTTCTCGAGCGCGAGCACCTGCGGCTGCATGTTCGCCCGCGTCGGTATGCCCGCAAAACCGATCGGTGGCGTGGCGCCCGTCGGTGGGTCGTAGATACCGTACATGGTCTGCGTCTGCGTCGTGCTGAGGTCGGGTGTCCCCAGCAGCTGCCCGGTGCCCACGTAGACCATGGTGCCGAGCAGGTTCGGGAATTTCGGGTTGAGCGTGACCGCCGGCGCCGTGGTGATCGGCTGCGGCGCACCCTGCGGGTCGAGCGTCTGGTACAACACCGAGACGATCCAGTTGGCGGGGTTGGGATCGGTGATGTCGACGCGCCAGACATTGCCCTGCAGATCCCCCGCGTAGGCCACGTTCGCCGCCGCGGACACCTGGCCATAGCTGTTCACCACCACCACGCTCGACAGCCCGTTGGCCATGGCGCTGTTGCAGGCACTCGGTACGGCGGCGCACAGGTCGACCTTGGCGAGGATCGTGCCGCTCTGCGGGTTGAGCGCATAGAGCACCGGTTTCTGGTTGGGGCTGTTGTAGCCGTTGCCGACCATCACCATCCAGCCCGCCGCGGTGCTGACGATCTCCGGCTCGCTGAGAGTCAATCCCATATCAGCATCGGTGAACTCCCAGAGCACCGCCCGGGCCACCTGAGCTTCGGTCACCAGCGAATCGGGAGCTGTCACATCGAGTGCGAACACGCTGCTCCCCCCTGCCCCTTCGGTGCCGGCTAACACCGTGTGCCAGGTGCCGTCCGCGAACTGGACATCGGCAACGCGTGGTGAGCCGTTCACGAAGTACAGATGCTGCTGGTTGTAATAAGGGTTGACCAGCTTCACCAGATTGTTGAATACGCCGTTGGGAATGTAAGCGAAGCGCTCGTTGCCCGTGGCGGCGTCGAACGCATGCAGCATGCCGTCGTTCGCGCCGACATAGATCAGCGGCGATCGGTTGGCATGCGCGCTGGCGAATGACAGGTAATCGGCAGTCTGCGCCATTCCGTTTGGTGCACCGACGTAGAGCGGCGCGCTGTAGACGATGTCGCCGAGCTTGTGCGCGCGATTGCGGAACTGACCGCCGTTACGCAGCTCGTGAGCGCTGCTGCCGCGGAGGTAGGCGAGAACATCCAGACCATTCATGTCGGCAGGGAAGCCCGACAGCGCCTGGCCGAGGGCCGTGCTGGCGGATATTCCCGCAGGCGCAATGCCCGGATTCCACCTGAAAGCGGTGCCGGCGTTGACTAGCGGATCCCAGGTGGCGATCAGCCGCGCGTTTGCGGACTGCGCATCGAGCTGCGTCTGGGCGCTCCAGATCTGCGACCCGGGAGT
>DATJFM010000125.1:0-3321 GCA_035495655.1 Steroidobacteraceae bacterium | reverse complement strand
TCCACTAGCCTCAATGAGCCGACTGCGGGATACGCCGAGCAAACAAAGCCAAGTCGCACCGGCGAGAGCTTCGGCGGGCTCCGACGCGGCAGCATGGGGCTAATAAGCCGGATAGAGTGTGGGGGAAGCCCCGGACGACACCGCCGCTGCGAGGCCGCGCGAAACACCTTTCGACTGTGCTATCGTTCACCTATACCTTCCGGCTGGAAGGAGCAGATGACAGCTTTCATCGGACGCCGCGAGTTCATCACGCTGCTCAGCGGCGCGGCCGCGGCGTGGCCGCTTGCGGCAAGCGTCGTGGTGGCAAACATCACGTCAACACGGTCCGGTCATCAAAGAGCTGGGCATCAAACCCGACTAGCTTTGGACGCGCGATATTCCTAAGCGGTCGATGCGCGCCCTGGTCCAGATGACCGCTTCGGGGTCATTCTCGACCGATACCAGCTTTTCGCGGTCTGGTCTTTCCCCCTATCGCGGGCATCGGCGGATCAAGGGCCCTTCAGGTCGGCTGGGCGTGCGCCGTCTATCGTTGGCTCATTACCCGTCAACTCTGGCTCGCCCAAGCTGAAGTCGGCTTGTTGTTAAGCCGTGCGCGCTTTTGGAAATCATCGCGTCTTGCTTGCTCCGCGGCCTCGACTGCCGCATGCGCGTAAGCTCGCAAAACTTCCTCGTGAACTTTTGCGCCCCTGACGCGGATGGCGCGCTTCGCCATCTCCGATCGTAACCGGTACGAGGTCCCACGTAGGCCGCAATCAGCTCGCGTGGGCGTAGCGGGTGGGCATCCAGTATTGGCGCATGGCCTCGACGACGGCTGGAATATCGCTGTGGGCGTTGCGCAGAAATTCCCTAGTCTCGCGGCCTCGCCGAGGTGGTCCGAGCAGCGGACGCCCCTGGTCGTCACGACAGTGCAGCAGGATGGGCAAGAGCAGCGCGTGGTTGACGTCGCTGGTATCGAGCAGCGGCGCCCAATCCGACATCCGGAGCCGCATGGCAGCGTAGAATCCTCGGCACCAGGGATGCGGATCGACTTCGCCATTGGGCTTGCGCCGATGCATTGGCTCGAACCGATCCGGGGTGGTCGTCAGAACGCGACTGATGTCGTTGTGGCGCCGCGCGACAGCGCGGATCGCCGTGAACTCCGAGGTGCCGCCGTGATTGAAGGCATCGGCATCGACGGCGAGCAGCGGACAGATCCAGTCGCGTGGGTCAATCGACACCGGCCCGGCCACGATCGCAGCGACGTAGCCATCCAGCATCGGGATGCTGGCGGCGACAGGATGCCGGTCGGCGCGGTCCTGCAGCCATCGCTCGAGCTCCGCGAGCGGCTTAGCGGCTGCCGCCATCGCCGGCGATTCGGAATGGCGATCTGGATTCATGCCGCGGCCTGTGCAGCGCGCTCGCGGGCAGCCTTCCAGTTCCAGACCAGCAGCTCGTGCAGCTGATGGCTCTTGGTTTGCCCGGAGACAATTCGCTCCAGCACGTCCGTCAGATAGATTTGGGGATCGAGTTCATGGAGCTTTGCTGTGTTCACGATCGACGACAGGATCGCCCAGCTCTCGGCGCCGCCTTCGCTGCCGCTGAACAATGAGTTGCGTCTGCCCATTGCAATGGGGCGCATGGAACGCTCGACCGTATTGGAATCGACCTCGACGCGGCCATCGCTGAGAAACAGCGTCAGTCCCTCCCAGTGATTGAGCACATAGTTGATGGCCTCTGTCAGCTTCGACTGGGAGAAGAGCTGGCTGATCATCTCGGTCAGTCGCGCTTTGAGCGCCTCCATCAGCGGTGTGGTTCTGGTACGGCGGGCGGCCAGCCGCTGCTCCGCACTGCTGCCGCGGATCTCTGCCTCGATGGCATAGATGGCCCGCAGGCGTTCGATTACCTCGTGCGCGAACGGCGAGCTCGTCGTCTTGTACACCTCGACAAATTTGCGTCGCGCATGGGCGAGACAGAAAGCGAGTTGGATCGTGCCGACATGGCCGCGGGCGAGCGCCTTGTAGGCGGCATAGCCGTCCACCTGCAGAATCCCGGAGAAGCCCGCCAACTGTCCGGCGATCGCGTCGGTGCCGCGCCCGTCGGCAAACACATAGGCGACCGCCGGCGGCGCCGGCCCGCCCCACGGGCGATCGTCCATCGCATGCGCCCAGAACTGGCAGATCCGGGTGCGGCGTCGCCCAGGGTCGAGCACCGGCATCGGAGTCTCGTCGCAGAACACCCGCGGTGCTGCCTGAATCGTCCGCAGCTGGAGGTCATAGAGGCTTTTGAGCCACCAAGCCGCACGCTTCACCCAGCCCGCAAGCGTCGCCCGGTCGAGATGGACGCCCTGGCCGGCCAAAATCTGCACCTGCCGGTACAGCGGCAGATACCAGGCGAACTTCGAGACCACCACGTGGGTCACGAGCGCTGTCGACGCCATGCCGCTCTCGATCAGGCGCGGCAGCACTTTCGCCTGCACCACACCATCGGTGCAATCGCGGCAGGCATATTTGGGACGGATCGTGCGCAGCACCCGCAGGATCGCCGGGATCACGTCCAGCACCTCGCTGACGTCCTCGCCGATCTTATGAAGCTCGCCCCGGCAGCACGGGCACCCGGTCGTGTCCGGCTCCAGCACCTGCTCGCAGCGCGGCAGGTGTTTAGGCAGCGCACCAATGTTGCGGCGCGCCTTCTTGCGCGGCGCTTTGCCAGACGGCTTCGCCGCAGGCGCATCATCGTTAGCAGCCTCCGGCGGGGTGACGCCGGTCTCGAGATCGCCCAGCTCGAGCGCAAACTGCTCGGCGACCAGCACCGCAAGCCGCTCCGAGCGCCTCCCGAAGATCATGTCCTTGAGCGTCTGCATCGCCACGCGCAGCTTCTCGTTCTCGGCGTCGAGCGCGAGCACCATCTCGGTCAGAGCTGCGGTGTCGGTCGGGAGAGCTTCGGGGCGAATCGCCATGACCAGACGATACATCCGCGCACCCTATGCTCCAGCAAAATCCGCACCTCTCACCCCACAAGAGCCGGCTGCTTCACAGGCTTTGGTGAGACCCGCGTCCACTCGAGCCCGTCGAGCAGCATCGCGAGCTGGGTCACACTCAGATGCACCACGCCGTCGCGGATCGGCGGCCAGGTGAAGCGCCCCTGGTGCAGCCACTTCGTCACCAGCACCATGCCGCTGCCGTCCCAGGCCAGCAGCTTCACTCTATCCATGCGCTTGCTGCGGAACACGAAGACCTCGCCGCAATACGGGTTCGCGTGCAGCGCTTCGCTCACCAGCGCCGACAGCGTGTGCACCGACTTGCGAAAGTCGACCGGCTGCGTCGCCAGCACGACCTTGAGGTC
>DATJFM010000124.1:0-23347 GCA_035495655.1 Steroidobacteraceae bacterium | reverse complement strand
CGCCGAGCAGCACGAACACCACGGTGAGCACACCCGCGTACCAGGTGACGAGGCGAAAGTTGAGCGAGGCCGTGTTCACCGCTCCGCGCTCTCGGCGAGTCCGTAGCCGACCCCGCGCACCGTGCGGATGAGCTTGACGGGAAAGGGATCGTCCACCTTGCTGCGCAGGTGGCGCACGTACACGTCCACGATGTTGGTGAGACCCTCGAAGCTCTGGTCCCATACGTGCTCGATGATCATGGTGCGCGAGAACACCCGGCCAGGATTGGCAGCGAGGTACTCGAGCAGCGCGTACTCCTTGGCGGTGAGCTCGATGCGGCGGCCGCCGCGACGGACCTGCTTGGTGAAGCGATCGACCTCGAGATCGCCGACGCGCAGCACGCTCGAGCGCGTGATCGGACCGCGGCGCAGCAGAGCCTTGACCCGCATGATCAGCTCGGCGACCGCAAAGGGCTTGGTGAGGTAGTCGTCGGTACCCGCCTCGAAGTTGTGCACCTTGTCCTCGGTTGTGGCGCGCGCCGTCAGTACGAGAATCGGCACCTGCTGGTTGCTGCGGCGGATACGGCGCAACAGCTCCTCGCCACTGAGGCGCGGCAGCATGAGATCGAGGATGATCAGGTCGTATTCGTAGCTCTGCGCGAGCTCCCAGCCGTGCGCGCCGTCGTCCGCGACATCCACCGCAAAGCTCTCCGCCCGCAGCGCACGCGCCACGAGGTCGGAGACCTTCTTTTCATCCTCTACCAGCAGCAGTCGCACGGGCACCCTCGTTACGCCCAGCAAACCATAGCGGGATTAATAGAGCGAAAACCGACGATTAAAAACCTTTCAGAGTTGCCCAACGTTGCCGTAAGTCTGTGACGGGCAACACTCTACAGCGACGGCACGCGCGGGCGTGAGCGTGACTCCAGACGCCTTGGGAAAGTACCGCTCTATCGAAACGGCCGGCATACCGGACTGGGAGTGCCGGACGCGGGCAGGCTCCAGCGCGACGCTACGAGCTCAGCCGAAGCGGCCGGTGATGTAGTCCTCGGTGAGTCGATGTCGCGGGTTGGTGAAGACACGATCCGTCTCACCGACTTCAATCAGCTCACCAAGATGGAAGTAGGCCGTGCGTTGTGACACGCGCGCCGCCTGCTGCATGGAGTGGGTCACTATCACGATCGCATAGGACTCGCGCAGCTCATCGATCAGATCCTCGATGCGCGCGGTAGCAATGGGATCGAGCGCCGAGCACGGCTCGTCCATGAGGATGACCTCCGGCTGCACGGCGATGGTGCGTGCGATGCACAGGCGCTGCTGCTGGCCACCGGAGAGCCCCGTGCCCGGGCTGCGCAGACGGTCCTTGACCTCCTCCCAGAGGCCCGCGCGCGTCAGGCTGGTGCAGACGATCTCATCGAGATGCGCGCGGCTGCGCGCCATACCATGGATGCGCGGACCGTACGCGACGTTGTCATAGATCGACTTGGGGAAAGGATTGGGTTTCTGGAACACCATGCCAGTGCGCGCGCGCAGCTGGGCCACGTCGATGCTGTCAGCGTGTATGTCGCGTCCATCGAGCAGGATCCGGCCGGTGACGCGCGCCCCCGGGATGGTGTCGTTCATGCGATTCAGGCAGCGCAGGAACGTCGACTTCCCACAGCCCGAGGGACCGATCATGGCCAACACCTGGCGCCGGCCGACATCGACCGATACGTCCTTCAGCGCCTGCTTGCCGCCATAGAAAACGCTCACTTCCCGGCAGGAGAACACTGGGTTCTCTACGGTCGCTCCATCGGCTTGCACCCCCGCATCGGTGGCGACCGGGTGTCTGCCGCTCGGCTTGAGATTCAGGCCACCCTCGTCGAGACGCCGAGAGCCGACGGCCACCGAGGCGGCAGGGGCCACGTCCCCTGTGGACCTGACATCCGGCGCAGTGTGCGCCGCGCCCGCGGCGGCACCATCATCGACGAGGAAATCGGAGCCGGCATGGTCGCGATCAAAGCCGTTACCACCGCCCGGGCGGCGGGCACGGCCGCCCTCCTGCTGTGGGGGTGCGCGCTCCGGCTGAGAGGTTTCTTCGCTCACGGTGGAATCAGCCGAAACGCCCGGTGACATAGTCATCGGTGCGGCGGTTGCGCGGTGCGGTGAACATCTGCTCGGTCGGTCCGATCTCGACCAGCTCACCGAGGTACATGAAGGCGGTCACGTTGGAGACGCGGGCCGCCTGTTGCAGGTTGTGTGTCACGATGGCGATGCAGTAGCTCTCGCGCAGGCTCTGCAGCGTCTCCTCCACCCGCAGGGTGGAGATCGGATCGAGCGCTGCGGTCGGCTCATCGAACAGGATAACCTCCGGGCGCAGCGCCAGGGTACGGGCAATGCAGAGCCGCTGCTGCTGGCCGCCGGAGAGGCCCCGACCGTCCTCGTGGAGCTTGTCCTTGACCTCCTCCCACATGGCGGCATCGCGCAGCGCCTCCTCCACGCGGTCGCCGAGCTCGCTGCGCGAGATGCGTCTCGACAAACGCAATCCGAAGGCCACGTTGTCGAAGATCGACATCGGAAACGGTGTCGCCTTCTGAAACACCATGCCGACGCGAAAGCGCAGCGCCGCCACGTCCACGCTCGGTGCAAGGATATCCTCACCATCGAGCCGCACGTCTCCGGTTGCGCGATGCCCCGGATAGAGTGCGTACATGCGATTGAACACGCGCAGCAGCGTCGACTTGCCGCATCCGGAGGGACCGATGAAGGCAGTGATCTGACGATCGCTGAGCGTCAGGTTGATGTCCTTGAGCGCGTGCGCGTTGCCGTAATAGAAATCGAGGTGCCGCACCTCGAACTTCACGGCGTCCTGCGGCGCGGCTGCAGGGGCGCTGCCGAGCCTGGCTTGCGGGGTACCCATCAGCTGCGCCCACCGGGGCCGAGCGAGGACACGACGAAGCGCGCGGCAATGTTGATGATGAGGATGCTCACGGTGATGATGAGCGCACCCGACCACGCCAGCTGCTGCCAGTTCGGGTATGGACTCAACGCGAACTGGAAGATGACCACGGGCAGGTTGGCAATCGGTGCGCCGAGATTACTGCTCCAGAACTGGTTGTTGAGCGCGGTGAACAGCAGCGGTGCGGTCTCGCCGCTGATGCGCGCTATCGCGAGCAACAGCCCGGTTACGATGCCGCTGCGCGCGGCCGGGTAAATGACGCTGGTGATGGTGCGCCAGTGGTACGCGCCCATGGCGGTCGAGGCGTCCTTCATGCCCTGCGGCACCAGATTCAGCATGTCCTCGGTGGTGCGTACCGTCACCGGTATGGCGATGATCGCGAGCGCGACCGCCCCGGCGATCGCGGAAAAATGACCCATGCGCAGCACGAGCAGCTCATACACGAACAGGCCGACGATGATCGAGGGCGCTGAGAGCAGCACATCGTTGACGAAGCGGACCACGGTACTGATGTACGCAGTGCGGCCGTATTCTGCGAGGTAGGTGCCGGCGAGAACGCCGATCGGCCCCCCGATGAGGATTCCGATCACCGTCATCACGACGCTGCCGTAGATCGCATTCAGCAGCCCACCGCTGCTGCCAGGCGGTGGGGTCATCGCAGTGAACAGCTGCAGCGACATCCCGGCGAGACCGCTGCGCAGCAGCGTCCACAGTATGGCGCCGAGGAAGAATAGCCCGATGGCGGTCGCGAGCCCCGAAAGCCCGAGCGCCATTGCATTGATGAGCTTGCGGATCGCGCGCCGGCTCATACGTTGGAGAGCGCTTTGCGCCCGAGACGCAGCAGCATCAGGCGGGCCGCCGCGATCACCGTGAAGGTAATGAGGAACAACAGGGCCCCGAGTGCAACCAGCGACGAGCTGTAGAGATCGCCGACCGCCTCGGCGAATTCATTGGCGATCGAGGCCGAGATAGTAGTCCCGGGGGCGAGCAGCGATGAACCGATGCGATGGGCATTACCGATGACGAAGGTCACCGCCATCGTCTCGCCGAGCGCGCGGCCGAGCCCGAGCATGACGCCGCCGATGATCCCGGTGCGGGCGTAGGGTACGACCACCTGCCAGATCACTTCCCAGGTGGTCGCACCGAGGCCGTAACCGGACTCCTTGAGCACGTCCGGCACCGTCTCGAACACGTCGCGCATCACTGCAGAGATGAACGGAATCACCATGATGGCAAGCACGAAGCTTGCGGTCAGCACTCCGATGCCGTACGGCGGTCCCTGGAATAGCCGCCCGATGAGCGGCAGCGGTCCGAGCCAGTCGATGAGCCAGGGCTGTACGTGGCGCTGCAGGACCGGTGCCAGCACAAACAGACCCCAGACCCCATAAATGATGCTGGGTACGGCAGCGAGCAGCTCGATCGCGACCCCCACCGGTCGCTTGAGCCACACGGGCGCCAGCTCGGTAAGAAAGATCGCGATACCGAAGCTCACCGGAATGGCGAGCAGCAGCGCGAGGAAAGAAGTGACCAGCGTGCCGTAGATCGGAGCGAGCGCACCGAACTTGTCCGTGACCGGATTCCAGATCTCATGCGTGAGGAAGTCGAGCTTGAAGTGCGCGAGCGCGGGCCATGCCCCGACGAGCAGAGACACGGCGACACCGCCGAGCAACGCCAGCACGAGCAACGCCGCTGCGAAGGTGGCGCCGCGGAAAGCGCGCTCGCGCAGACGCTGCCCCGAGGCGTGCGCGGGCTCGATCGCAGCCACCGTGTTCATTGCCGCCGGTAACCTGTCACGCCTGCTCTTCCCCAACCCGGTCTACTCGCCCGGGTCTGACGCGGTCGACCGCCGCTCCAACAGGCGCAGACTCGCAGGCGCCTGCGGCTCGCACCGCGGGCGCACTGCGCCGTCCGGCTCAGATGGCGGGGACACCCTTGATTTCAGTCTTCCAGGTGTTCCGGATCTGAGCGACCAGGCTGTCGGGCAGCGGCACGTAGTCCAGATCGGCGGCCATCTTGGCACCGTTCTTGAACGCCCAGTCGAAGAATTTCAACGCGGCGCCGGTCGCGGCCGGATCCGGCGGAGTGCTGTATACCAGAATGAAACTCGCACCGCTGATGGGCCAGCTTTTCTCCCCCGGCTGGTTCGTCAGAATAAGGTGGTAGCCGGGCGCATGGCTCCAGTCGGCATTGGCGGCCGCCGCCTGGAAAGATACCGCCTCAGGGGCGACCTTCTTGCCGGCGGAGTTGATGAGGTCCACATACGCCATCTTGTTCTGCTTGGCATAGGCGTACTCGACATAGCCGATGGCACCATCAGTCTGGGCCGTCATGTTGGCGACGCCCTCGTTGCCCTTGGCGCCGATCCCCATCGGCCACTGCACCGAGGTGTTGGCGCCGATCGTCTCCTTGAATTTCGGCAGCGCACTGGAAAGATAGTTGGAAAACAGGAAGTTGGTCCCAGAACCGTCGGAGCGATAGATCGGCGCGATCGCCGTGGCAGGGAGCGCAAGCGTAGGATTGAGCTTCTTGATTCGGGCATCGTTCCACTTGGTGATGTCGCCGAGATAAATCTCCGCCACGGTCGGCCCATCGAGCACCATCTGTCCGCCCTGCACGCCCTTTACGTTCAGCACCGGCACCACCCCACCGATGATCATCGGGAACTGCACCAGGCCCGCCTCCTGCAGCTCTTTCTCCTCGAGTGGCATGTCGGAAGCACCGAAGGTCACGGTCTTGGCCTTGATCTGCTTGATGCCTCCGCCGGAGCCGATCGACTGGTAGTTCAGGCCAACGCCAGTCTGCTGCTTGTAGGCATCGGCCCATTTGGAATAAATGGGGTAAGGGAACGTAGCGCCGGCTCCGGAAATGTCGGCCGCCTGCGTGCCGGCGAACACCATCAGAGCAACGGCCGCCACTGACAGGCGCTTCACATCCAGTAGGCTCATGTCTCACTCCTGCAGTCCCGGATCGTTATCGTCCGGATTTGTTGAAATGCATCAGGTTTGATGCGCATTAAATGACGAAAATATGACGCTCTCATGACAGCCCGGGCGCTGGCCCGAGCTGAGCAGTAGAGCCACATCCCTGTGGCATACATAGTCTTGCCGCGACTCTTTACAGTGGCGTGACGCCACCGGCGCTTGCCGCGCTGCAGGTGAGGCCGTATAACCCCGAGCTCATGTCTCAAGCCCTTGAACTCACTAAAGATCTGATCTCGCGCCGTTCCCTGACCCCCGCTGACGAGGGGTGCCAGTCCGTGCTTTCGCAGCGGCTCGCCCGGATCGGCTTTCGCATCGAGGCGCTGCGCTTCGGAGAGGTCACTAATCTCTGGGCACGGCGCTCGGCGACGCCCCCGCTCTTCTGCTTTGCCGGACATACCGACGTCGTGCCGACGGGCCCACTCGATCAGTGGCACAGCGACCCGTTCGTGCCGGAAATCCGCGATGGCATGCTCTATGGCCGCGGAGCGGCCGACATGAAAAGCGGGCTGGCCGCCATGGTCACGGCGACCGAGGAGTTCGTCGGTGCTCATCCCGAGCACTCGGGCTCAATCGGTTTCTTGATTACGAGCGATGAGGAGGGGCCCTCGATCGATGGCACGCGCCGCGTCGCGGAGCTGCTGCGCTTGCGCGGCGAGCAAATCGACTGGTGCCTGATGGGCGAGCCTTCGAGCGAAGTCTCCATCGGCGACACGGTCAAGGTCGGTCGGCGTGGATCACTCAGCGGCCGGCTGACGGTTCACGGGGTGCAGGGGCACATCGCCTACCCGCAGCTCGCCTCGAACCCGGTGCACGCGCTTGCGCCCGCACTGGCAGAGCTCGTCGGCCGCAGCTGGGACGAAGGCACGGAGCAGTTCCAATCCACGAGCTTCCAGGTGTCCAACCTGAATGCCGGTACCGGCGCACCGAACGTAATCCCGGGAGAGCTCAAGGCGCGCTTCAATCTGCGCTATTCGCCGGCGCAGACGCTCGAGGGACTCAAGCAGACCGTCGAGGACATCCTGCGTCGCCACGGAGTGCGCTATACGCTCGACTGGCACCTCTCGGGCGAGCCGTTCTACACCCCACCGGGGACTCTCTCGCGCGCCGTGGCCACCGCGGTCGCCGAGGTCACCGGAGCGGCGCCCAAGCTCTCGACCTCGGGTGGCACCTCCGACGGCCGCTTCATCGCACCGCTCGGTGCGCAGGTGGTGGAACTCGGCGTGGTCAACGCCACGATACACAAGGTGAATGAGTGCGTGCGGGTCGCGGATATCGATGCGCTGCATCGCATGTACTGCAACCTGCTGCGGCGGCTGTTGGCATAGAGCCGGTCCGCGGGAACGAAGCACGGCTCACCGCCGGAACGTGCGGAGTTTCGCGGGTCGGCCTCGCAGGTTGACGATTGCTCCGGCGCTGCCGAGCGCCAGCGCCCACAACAGCACCCACGCGGGCATGGTGAGCCCGAGAAAGCGCCAATTCACTTCACTGCACTCGCCACTGCCGGTGAGCACCTTGCGCACGACCTCCCACACGGGCGTGAACTTCAGTAGCACCGCGAGGGGCGCTCCGCAGGAAGGCAATGACCCCGGTGGCAGACTCTGCACGTACACGTGGCGTGCCGCGACGAGGAGCGTTGCCAGTGCGGTCAGCGCGATGGCGATGGCGTACAGGTAGCGTCCCCAACCTCGCGAGTCGTGCACTGCCGCCGCAAGGAACACCAGGCCGAGCAGCGCGATGCCGATGCGCTGAAAAATGCACAGCGGGCAAGGCTCGACGCCAAGGTGCGCTTGTGAGTACAGCGCGTAGCCGATCAGCGCTGCGCACAGCGCGAAGCCGGCGAAATTGGCGAGCCGGGTGGACACCCGCGGCACCGTGGGCGTTGCAGAGAAGCTTTGCAGGCTCACACCGAGGCGGGCGGTGCGGTGGTATCGGCGGCGGCGGTGCCGCCACGCAGCTCGCGTTCGACGTCATCGAGCGAGGTGTGGCGTATGTCCTTGCCGTGGACCATGTAGATGACGTACTCGCTGATGTTCTTGGCGTGGTCCCCGATGCGCTCGAGAGCCCTTACCACCCACATCACATCGAGTGCCCGGCGGATGGTGCGCGGATCCTCCATCATGAAGGTGATGCTCTGACGCTGGATGGCCTCGTACTCCTCGTCCACCAGGCGATCCTGGCGGGCGACACGCAGTGCAGACTCGACGTCCATGCGCGCGAACGCGTCGAGCGCTGCGTGCACCATGTCCGAGACCACGCGGCCGAGATGCTTGATCTCGCGGTACTTGTCGGCCGGGCGTTCCATGGTGGCGAGGCGCGAGGCAATGTAACCGATCTTCTCGCCTTCATCGCCGATGCGCTCGAGGTCGGTTATCGTTTTGATAATGGCTACGATTACCCGCAAATCTCCCGCGGCCGGTGCACGCGTGGCGAGTATGCGGCAGCACTCATCATCGATCGCCACCTCCATGTTGTTCACCTGGTAGTCATCCAGGGCCACCTGCTCGCCGAGCACACTGTCCCCTTCGACCAGCGCGGTGATGGCCTTCTGCAGCTGCTGCTCGACGAAGCCGCCCATGCCGAGCACCTTGCCGCGCACGCGCTCGAGGTCCTCGTTGAAGCGGCGTGAGATATGGTGACTGAGATCAGCGGTTTCCATCAGCGTCTCCGGCCCCGCTCGCCTGTCGGCGCGCGGCAATGCGGCCGATCATAGCGGAACTGGGGCTGACGCTCACGCCGCGTCAGCCCAGCGCGCGCCTGCAGAGCGCACGGGCGCGGCGCACGCGCGCGGCCAGCGCAGCAGCTCGAGCTCCCCGCCAGCGCCCTCGATCAGCGCCGTGCACGATTCGACCCAGTCGCCGGAGTTGCAGTAGAGAGTGCCGGAGATCTGCCGCACGTTGGCGCGATGAATGTGCCCGCAGACGATGCCATCGTATCCGAAGCGCGCAGCGTGCCGGGCGGCGAGCTGCTCGAACTGCTCGATGTAGCGCAGGCTCGTGCCGATGCTCAGCTTCAGGTGCTCCGCCAGCGGCCAGTAGGGCCGGCCGAGCGCGCGGCGCAGATTGTTTACCCGATGGTTCACGCCCAACATGACGCCGTGCAACACGTCACCGAGGCGGCTCATCCAACGCGGACACACCATCGCCTCATCGAACTGATCACCGTGCAGCACCAACAGCCGTTCGCCACGGGCGGTGCGGTGCACCCATTCACGATGGACTTCGAACTGCCCGCGCAGCATCTGCGCGAGCATCCCGAGGCTTTCGTCATGATTGCCCGGGATGTACACCAAACGCGTTCCCGCGCGCTGACGTGCGAGCAGCGTGCGCAGGACCTGTGTGTGAGCGCTCGTCCAGAAGGCGCGCCGCGCGAGGCTGAGCGCATCGACGATGTCCCCGACCAGCACGATGCATTGCGCGTCGATACCGTGCAGGAACTCGTTGAGCTCGTTCGCCCGCGCGTGCCGAAAGCCGAGATGAATATCAGAAAGGAACAGCGTGCGCGCGCTGATGGTGCCCCCCCGCAGTGGGCTGCCGCTCGCCATGCAGAAGCTCGACCTCTTTCCAGGAGTGGCACGCGTAGCGTCGGTCGCGCATGTGTCCGTTGCGTGACATTGTAGCGAAGTCTTTCTTACAAATTAGCGGCTTGCGTGCGAATCTTAAGCCAGTGCGGCGTTCTGCAGCCGTGCCATGACCACCCGCTCTGCGGGGAAGTGACAGCTGAAAGTGCTGCCCGCGCCGAGTGTGCTCTGCACCTCGAGCGTCGCGCCATGACGCTGCAGCACGTGCTTCACGATGGCAAGCCCCAGACCCGAGCCGCCCGTCGAGCGTGAGCGTCCGGGATCGACACGATAGAAGCGCTCGGTGAGGCGCGGAATGTGCTCGGGCGGAATCCCCATCCCCGTGTCCGTCACCGCGAAGTGCCCGCCGTCCTCATCCACCCACCAGCGCATCTCGAGCGACCCCTCCGCCGGAGTGTACTTGGCGGCGTTGTCGACCAGGTTGGAGAAAGCAGAGTGAATCTCGGGCTCATCGCCGTGGAGCTGCGCGGGGGAGTCGACGCGCACCCGCACCTCGCGCGGATGCACCGCTCGAGCGAGCACATCCTTGCGCAGCAACGCCATGAGCGCTGCGATGTCGATCGGCTCACCACCGACGAATACGTCGCTCTCCTCGAGGCGCGAGAGCTCGAGCAGGTCGCGGATGATCGCGGTCATGCGTTCGGCCTGGCGACGCATCTCCGCGATCGGACCCTGCAGATCGGGATCGAGGGCGCTGTCCTGGGCGAGCGTCTCGAGATACCCCGATATCACCGTCAGCGGCGAGCGCAGCTCGTGCGAGGAGTTGGCGACGAAGTCGCGCCGCACTGCCTCGAGGCGCATCTGCCGGGAGACATCGCTCACCAGCAACAGCAACTGCCCATCGCCGTAAGGTGCGACCTGCATCGACAGGTAACACTCCTCCCCGGTGGTGGTGCGGATGATGACCGGGTTCGTATAGTCCCCACCGCCGAGGTAGCGCACGAACTCCGGCTCGCGCATGAGATGCTCGATGCGCATGCCGAGGTCGGCGGTGCGGCGCAGGTTGAGCAGCCGCGCCGCCATGCGGTTGAACCAGACGATCTCGCGCTGCGCATTGAGGATGACCACGCCATTCGGCAGTGCTGCGGTCGAGCGCTGCAGCTGGCGCATGAGCTGCACGAAGCGTTGCTTGTGAAAGCGCTTGCGACGGTGCAGCCGCACGATCTGCGCGATGATCTCGCCCCACACGCCGCCCACATCCGGAGGATCGGCGTAGCTGCGGTGGCGCAGCCACCACTCCAGGCGGAAGAGATTGGCGAGTACCCAGCCGAGATGCAGCGCGAGCGCGCAGGCAAGCCCACCCCAGACGTTGCCGAGCAGCCAGCCGACGCCGCAGCCGATCGCCACGGTGCCGAGCAGGCGGCCCGCCGCGAACCACCATGCCTGTGTGGCGGGTTCCATCGATCCTGGCGTCTCTTCTATATAACGGCGATCGTACTCGTGCCGATCGCAGGTGCGCTATACGGTACGCGCCGAGAAACGATAACCCGAGCCGCGCACCGTCTGCACGAAGCGATCGAAGCCGTAATCCTCGAGCGCCTTGCGCAGCCGGCGGATGTGCACGTCGATGGTTCGCTCTTCGACGTAGACGTTGCCGCCCCAGATCCGATCGAGCAGCTGATCGCGCGTGTAGACGCGCTCGGGGTGCGTCATGAAGAACTCCAGCATCCGGTACTCGGTCGGTCCGAGGGCTACGGTGCGCTCGCCCACCATGACGCGGTGACTGCCCTGGTCGAGGACCAGGCCCTCGAATTCGATGCGCTCATCGACACCATTAGCGCCCCCGCGGCGCAGGACGGCGTTGATACGCGCGAGCAGCTCGCGCGGTGAAAAGGGTTTCGTGACGTAGTCATCCGCGCCGCCCTCGAGCCCGGCCACCTTGTCGCCTTCCTCGGCACGCGCGGTGAGCATGATCACCGGCAACTCGCGCGTTTCGCGGTCGCGCTTGAGCGCTCGCGTCAACTCCAGGCCACTCATGTCCGGCAGCATCCAGTCGACCAGCACGAGGTCAGGGCGCGTGTCGGCGAGTGCGGCGCGTGCACTGCGGCAGTCCTCGGCCTCGCGCACCTCGAAACCGGCGCGCTTGAGACCGAAGGCGATCATTTCGCGGATCGGGCGCTCGTCTTCAACGATCAGAACCTGTTTGGCGGGCATCGTGTCCAGGCCTGCACCGGGCAGGAGAACCGTTTATTACAGGGCCACTGTGTTGCAGTTAGATGACAAACCCGCGAACGGTGTCAGTTTAATGACGAGCGGGGCGTCACACGTGTGACATCATCGCGCAAGTAGACGGGAAGTGCTTGTTCCGGCGCAACAAATCGACCGGCGGCGACTGCCGGCAAGGCGAGGCGGGCAATCTCTGCAGCTCTCGGGAGCAGATCCGCCCGCACCGCATCGAGGACCAGCTCGGTGCACAGCTCAGGGTACGCGGCGAAGCCCGATCCGACACCGGCCAGGTGCCCAGACGGCAAAGGGCGGGAAGCCGGCGATCCCTGCGCTCCCCAGTCCGCAGGCAGCCGCACCGCGGAAGGCGGGCCGACCCGCTCTTCACCATGTGCCGTGGCGGTGCTTTCGCTCGAGCGCTCGAAGCACGCCCAGTAGACCTCCCGCATGCGGGCATCCGCGCACACGAGTACACGGCCGATCGCCCGGTCCTCATCCAGAGATCGCTGCGCGAGCGCCTGCAGGTTGGACACCGGGACCACCGGCAGCCGCGCACCGAACGCGAGACCCTGGGTCACACTGGCCGCAAGGCGCACTCCGGTGAATGCACCGGGCCCACGTCCGAAGGCGATGGCATCGAGAGCGCTCAGAGCGATGCCTCCTTCGCCGAGCAGCGCATCCACCATGGGCAAGATGGCGTCCGCGTGGCCGCGCTCGAGGCGCTGCTCGCGCTGCAGCAGCCGTCCATCGAGCAGCAACGCCGCTGAGCAGCTCTCAGTGGCGGTATCGAGGGCGAGAATGTTCACGGCGCCGCGACAGCGTGCGCGGCTGGTGCACGTGGCGCATGGCGCACGAGGAAACGACGCACCTCGGCGGCATCGGAAGTCACCGTCATGGGCGGCAGCGCCGCGATGAACACCTGACCGTAGCCACGAGCTAACACACGCGGATCGCAGATCGCGACGACACCGTAGTCGTCTTCACTGCGAATCAGGCGACCGGCACCCTGCTTGAGAGCCAGCGCAGCCTCGGGTAACTGGTAGTCGCGGAACGCGTTGCCACCGATGGCGGTCAGGTGCTCGATGCGCGCACGCACCATCGGATCATCCGGCGGGGCAAACGGCAGTTTCTCGATCACCACCAGCCGCAACGCCTCGCCCTTCACATCCACGCCTTCCCAGAAGCTTGCGGTACCGAGCAGCACGCCATTGCCGTCCGCGCGAAACTCCTGCAACAGCCGTTCGCGTGGTGCCTCACCCTGCACGAACAGGCGATACGGAGGCTCGGCGCCCCACTGCGCGCGCAGCAGCGCCGCTCCCTGCGTCAGTGCGCGGTGGCTCGTGAACAGCACGAAGGCACCGCCGCCAGCCGCCTCGATCAGGGGCCGCGCGGTGTCGATGACTGCGGCAACATATCCGGGCGAGGACGGTTGCGGCAAACCGGCCGGAAGATAAAGGAGCGCCTGCCGCTCATGATCGAAAGGACTCTCGATACGCAGTGTGGCCGCCTCGGCAAGGCCCAGCCGCCCGGTGAAGTGCGCGAACTCCTCGCCCACCGAGAGCGTTGCCGAGGTGAAAATCCACGATCCGCGCCGCGCGGACAGGAGCGCGCGAAACCGTGCGGAAATATCGAATGGCACGAGACTCAGGGTGAAGCCGCGCGCGCCCGACTCGAGCGTGCGCGCACCATCGAGCTCATCGAAGGTGACGATGCGGGCGAGATTCAGCGCCATCTCGGCGGCGCGCTCGGCGAGCTGAGCCAGCGCCGTTTGCTCCGCGCACGTACTCAGCACGGCTGCGAGGCTCTCCAGTGCCTCGATGAGTGAGTGCAGCGGATGAGTTGCCGCGACGCTCGTCGACCACGCCAC
Organism: Steroidobacteraceae bacterium; assembly: GCA_035495655.1. Classification (GTDB taxonomy): domain Bacteria; phylum Pseudomonadota; class Gammaproteobacteria; order Steroidobacterales; family Steroidobacteraceae; genus 13-2-20CM-66-19. Next base: position 9,842 of record DATJFM010000124.1, on the reverse strand, counting down.
ACGACCGGCTGCCGCGGGAAGCGCGGCACGCAGCGTTGCCAGGGACTCTTCGAGCGCCGCCAGCGCGGCGGCGCAAGTCTGCGACGCGGATGGCTGCGGCGCACTGTCGGCCAATTCGACCCGAACGTCCTTTAGCAGTGACTCGATCTGCCGACTGCTCACATGGGCGCCGAAGAACTGCGTGGCCAGATCGGGAATCTGGTGAGCCTCATCGAGAATCACGGCGTCGGCGCTGCCGAGCAGGTCACCGAACCCATCCTCCTTCAAGGTCAGGTCCGCGAGCAGCAGGTGATGGTTGACGATCACGATGTCTGCCTCGAGGGCCTCGCGCCGTGCCGCCACCACGTGGCAGTGGGCGATCTCCGGGCAACGCGTGCCGAGGCAGCTCTCGCGCGTTGAAGTCACCTGCGCCCACACCGGATGAGAATCGGAAAGACCGCGCACCTCGGCGAGATCGCCACGCCGTGTGGTGCGCGCCCAGCGCTGAATCCGCGTCAGCAGCGCGGGCGGGCGCGCACCAGGTGCATCGACGAGCGACAGCTGCTCACCAGCGGCTTCGGCACGCCCGAGGCGATAACGGCACAGGTAGTTGCCGCGGCCCTTGAGCAGCGCCACGCGCGCTGGACGCCCAAGCGCTGCGCTCACGAGGGGCAGGTCCTTGGCGAACAACTGGTCCTGCAGCGTGCGCGTACCGGTGGAGATCAGAATGCGCGCACCCGAGAGCAGGGCCGGTACCAGATAGGCGAAGGTCTTGCCCGTGCCGGTACCCGCTTCGACCACGAGCGATGCCTGTGATGCCAACGCGTCGCTCACGCTCTGCGCCATGCGCAGCTGCTCGCGCCGCACCCTGAAGTCCGGCAACGCTCGCGCAAGCGGACCCGTGTAACCGAATATGTCCTCGAGATCCAACATGTCGTGCGCGGCTCACCGCCAAGGCTGCGTCTGATACTGGCGCGCCAGCCGCCTGCATGTCGAGCGACATATCTTCATGAATTTCCAGCAAACTGGTGCGTAGTCGTCAGCACGGTTACTCTATCAGGGCAAGGCTAGCACCCGCGATATAATTACCGGTTTCACCAGGCACCACCGGACAAAAGGAACGCGCGATGGCCACTGCAGCAGACAGGCTGCGCCCCCTACCCCGCCTCAGCCCCGCCGTGAGCGCGTGGGTTGACTCGGTGCGCGAGCTCACTCAGCCGCGCGCGATCCACTGGTGCGAGGGGAGCGAGGCCGAGGCGCGCGAGATCACCGCGCAATTGCTCTCGAGCGCGGAGCTCACGGCGCTCAACCCCACGCAATTTCCGGACTGCTATCTGTACCGCTCGGCGCCGAACGATGTGGCGCGGGTAGAGCATCTCACCTACATCTGCACCCGCTCGCGCGACGATGCCGGACCCAACAACCACTGGATGGACCCGCAACAGGCACACGCGCGGCTGCGCGAGTTGTTTAGCGGCTGCATGCGCGAGCGCACTTTGTACGTGATTCCCTATTGCATGGGGCCGATCGATTCGCCGCTGTCGCGTTGCGGAGTGGAGATCACCGACAGCCCCTATGTCGTGCTCAACATGCTGATCATGACGCGTGCCGGCCGCCCGGCTCTCGAGCGCATTGCGCGCGAGCAAAGCTTCGTGCGCGGGCTCCATTCGATCGGCGAGCTCGATCCCGAGCGGCGTTTCATCATGCACTTTCCCGAAGAGCTTGCGATCGAAAGCTATGGCTCCGGGTACGGCGGCAACGCGCTGCTCGGCAAGAAGTGCCACGCGCTGCGCATCGCCAGCTGGCAGGCGCGCAGCGAGGGTTGGCTCGCCGAGCACATGCTGATCGTCGGGCTGCAGAATCCGCGCGGCGAAACCCACTACCTGGCCTGTGCTTTTCCGTCCGCCTGCGGCAAGACCAACCTCGCCATGCTGATTCCGCCGGCCTCGTTGCCGGGCTGGCGCGTGTTCACCGTGGGCGACGACATCGCCTGGCTGCATCCGGGCGCCGATGGGCGGCTGTGGGCCATCAATCCCGAGTCCGGTTACTTCGGTGTCGTCCCAGGCACCAATCCGCAGACCAACCGCAACGCCTACGAAATGATCCGCCGCGACACGCTGTTCACCAACGTCGCGATCACTGCGGACAAACAGCCCTGGTGGGAGGGGCTGCCGAGTGGCACCCCGGTGCTCGACTGGCAGGGTCGTCCGTACGATCCAGCACGGGGCCCGGCGGCGCATCCGAACTCGCGCTTCACGGTCTCGGCGCGGCGCAATCCGAGTTATTCACCCCATGCGGAGGATGCGCGCGGGGTGCCGATATCCGCCCTGGTGTTCGGCGGACGCCGGCGCGAAGTGGCGCCGCTGGTCTACGAGGCGCGCGACTGGCAGCACGGAGTGCTGGTCGGCGCGTCGCTCGCCTCGGAGACCACCGCGGCCGCCGTCGGACAGGTCGGCGTCACGCGCCGCGACCCGATGGCGATGCAGCCCTTCTGCGGATACAACTTCGGCGATTACTGGCAGCACTGGCTCAAGGTCGGCGCGCGGCTGGCGCGGCCGCCGAGCATCTACCACGTCAACTGGTTCCGTCGCGACGCCAACGGCAAGTTCCTCTGGCCGGGCTTCGGCGAAAATCTGCGTGTGCTCGCCTGGATGCTGGAACGGTGCGCGGGGCGCGCCGGCGCAAATGAATCCGCGATCGGCCGCCTGCCGCGACCGGAGGACCTGGACCTGCGCGGTCTCGACCTCGGTCCGCAGGCACTTGCGGCGCTGCTCGCGGTAGATCCGGCACTGTGGCGCAAGGAGATCGCCGAGCTGCGCTCCTACCTGGGCAAGTACGGCGAACGCCTTCCGGGTGCGCTGCTCGCCGAGTTGCGGACGACCGAGGAGCGGCTCGGCTGATCGCAACGGCGTGCGGGTGCTGTTTAACCCTCTTCGCAGGTGAAGCGGATAGTCTGCGGCGAGCCCTGCTCGGGCAGGCGCCCCAGCCCGATCATGCCCTGGCCCCTGATCTGCAGACTGTCACGGCGCACGAAAGACTCCTCGCCGTCCGAGCTCTGTACGAAGGTACCGTTGGTACTCTGGTCGATAAGCACGAACTTGTTGCGGCTGATCTCTATGCGTGCGTGCAGCCGCGAGATGAGGTTGCCCTTGACGACGACGTCATTGTCCTCGGCACGGCCGATGGTGATGCTCGAATGGCGGTCATCGACCAACAGCTCGCGGTCATCGCAGCGTAATCGCAGACGCATGACACGCGCGGGCCGCGACTCGGTGGCGATGCCGGGCACCATGCTGGTCACGTCCTCCGTCTGCCACAGTACCTCATAGAGCACCACTTCATTGCCCTGGCCCTTGAGCGTAGCGATGTCGATCTGACGGCACGCAGCGCGCCATTCCGGCGACAGCCGCTCGACCATCGCCGCGGTGGTCACGATCTGACCGGCCTTCGCCTGACTGGTCATGCGATTGGCGGTGTGCACCGCCGCGCCGAACACGTCGCGGTTCTCGAGCATCACCGGTCCAAAGTGGCAACCGATGCGAATGGCAACCGGCTGGCCCTCGACCTTCAGCTGCGCGTGACTGGATATCTGCTGCTGCATCTGCGCCGCCGCGTTGAGGGCGGCGTCGGCGCTGGGGAAGGTCGCCATGACCTCATCGCCCATGGTCTTGATCACCGTGCCCTGCCGCTGCTCCGTGGCGTTGCGCATCACCTCGATGCAGATCGCCACCATATCGCGCGCGCGCACATCGCCCATGATGTCGTACAGCCGCGTCGAGCCGACGACGTCGGCGAACAGGATCGCGAGTTCGATGTCTTTGCCCATGAGCGCATCTGATTATACGCACGGGCCGCAAGACTGCGAGAACCGCGGCTGTGACGCCAATCCTGTCCGCGTATCAGGCTTGCTGCTGCACACCGGCGGGCACAGCACGACGCAACAGCCCCGCGTCCGCATTGCTCGCGCGCGCACCCTCGCTCAACGTGCGCCGGTACTCGCGCGCACCGGGCTCGCCGGCGTACAGCCCGAGCATATGGCGCACTATCGGGGCGAGACGCTCGCCGGCCGCGAGCTCGCGTGCCGCGTAGCGCTGCATGCGCTCGATCAGCGCGAGGCGCGTCGGCGGCGTATTGCCCCACAGAGCCTGTTGCAGCTCCGCGAGCACGAACGGGCGATGGTATGCCTCGCGTCCGAGCATGACGCCAGCGCACCACTCGAGCGCCGCCACCACCGAGCGCGCATCGCTTAGCCCACCGTTGACGACCACCGGCAGTGATGGAAAGACCTGCTGCACGCGCCGCACGACATCGTAGCGTAGCGGTGGAATCTCGCGATTCTCGCGCGGCGAGAGTCCACCGAGCACGGCCTTGCGGGCGTGCACGATGGCGAGCGCGCAGCCGGCGTCGCGCACCGCGGCGGTGAATCGGCACAGCGACTCGAAGTCGCGCTCATCGAACTGCGCCACCGGGCCGGCGGCCGTGCGCGATTCGGCAGTTACCACGCCGATGCGCATCTTCACGGTGACCGGCACACGCACCACCGCGCGCATCGCCGCCACGCACTCGGCCACGAGCTCCGGCTCGCGCATCAGGCAGGCGCCGAAGGCGCCGCTCGCCACGCGCTCGCTCGGGCACCCGCAGTTGAGGTTGATCTCATCGTAGCCCGCCTCCTCTCCGGCACGTGCCGCCGCGGCGAGCTCCGCCGGATCACTGCCACCCAACTGGAGTGCGAGCGGATGCTCTTCGGGGTCGAACGCCATCAGCCGGGCGCGCTTGCCGTGCAGGATCGCGCGGGCGTTGATCATTTCCGTGTACAGCAGCGCATCGGGCGAGAAGCCGCGCAGGAAGAAGCGGCAGTGGCGGTCGGTCCAGTCCATCATGGGTGCGACCGAGATGCGCCGATCGAGTTTTTCGGGCGTTTGCTCGACGAAAATGCCTATTTTCCCAGTGCTTTCCATGCGGCGCGTCTCTGCGGCATTTCTGCGTGCGCAGGCGAGTTTATCGGTTGCAGAGGTGACATATATAGCTGACAAGAATAGCTTGTCACCTCTGAGGTACGCATGGCAACGATACGAGCGAGACGGCAAGCCAACGGCCTCGACGCGTTACACCGCGTACGTCCGTATTCGCAGGGGAAAGGCGATCCTCCATACTGAAGCCAAAACGTTCTCTCACCGGTCCGCCGCAGTGAGCTGGGCCCGGCACCGCGAGATTGTGCTCGAAGATCCATCCTCGCTCACACGTGTCCATCAGGGCACTCCAACGCTCGCCGAATTTGGAATTCCTGGAGCGCCACGCGCTCGGTAGCACTGATGCGCTTACGCTGTCAGTTCCGGCGAGCGCCCGTTCGACCAGGCGCTTGAGGAAAGCCGATTCGGAAAGGCCCTGACGCGCAGCCGCGTCTGCGAAACGGTGCTTGAGATCGGAGCTGCCCCACGTGGAGAGATGTGTGCTGCGAGAAGTCATGCAGCACATTTGAATCAAACAGGCACTTCACTTCGATGTGTCCACCAGGTGTATTGCAGTGCCGCGCTCCTCAGTATGTATTTCTGGATCGCCACCATGATCTTGCCACCGACGATCTCGACCGGATTTGAGGCGCCCGGTCTCCGGATTGAGAGTGAGACGGCCGGTGGTGACGCATACTTCAGCCGTGCGCGCGACACGTGACGGTGTTACCGTTGAGGCTTCCCTGAGGCACGCCGATACGACCAACGTCCGATGGTACGTCGAGCCCGCGCTCTAGAACATGCAGAAGCCCACACCGCAATCGCTCTGACGGTGGCGGTCATCGGCCAGCTGTATCTCTTCTGCGGTCGCTCGACGCGAAAGGCGGGCTGAAGGTGACTCCACGTGCTTAACGCTACGCGCCGACTGGGCGCCGCGCTGCTATTGTCGTTGGCGGCAGCAATCGCGTGGTCACAGTCACCGGTACATCCGCTCAAGCCGCCCGACCGGTCTAGCCCGCGCGCCGCGCTAGCGACGTTCCTCGACTCCACTGACGCCGTTTCGGCGTTCATCGCCCGCGAGTACCTGCCGTCCCCCTCGCGCACGAAGTTCGCGCGCATCATCGAGCTGAGCGCCATTCCCGTCGAGGGCCTCGATGTGAGCGCGCTGTCGCCTGCGGCGCGCCAGAAGGGGGGCAGAGCCGCTGCTTGGTCGCTATATGAGGTCTTGAACCGCATCGAACTCCCGCCCTTAGAGCGGATCCCCGATTCCAGCCAGCTCGGGGTGGCTCCTGGCGGCGAGGCGCGCTGGGTGATTCCGGATACCGAGATCGCCCTCGTCCGCGTACCCAGCGGGCCGCGCAGCGGAGAGTTTCTGTTCAGCGCCGATACGGTCGCCAGAGCTGAACTCTTCTACGAGCGCGTGCGCCACCTGCCGTATCGGCGACCTGTTCCGATCGCGGGACTTAAGGACCTCATTGTCAGCGGCGGGGGCTGGATGATTCCATATGCCTGGATCCGGGCGATGCCCGCGGCGCTGCGCACCCCACTGGCCGATCAGGCGCTTTGGAAGTGGATCGGCTTAGCGCTCATGCTCGCCTTATTCGTGCTGATCCTATGGATGGCGTATCGCCTCCCTCAGCGGCGGCGCGACCAGAGTCCGTTCCGGCAGGCGCTGGCTCAGCTCGCGCTGCCCGCATCGGTTCTTGCGGCGACGCCGGTGGCTGCCTACCTGGCACTCAGGCAACTCAATCTCACCGACGCGGTGGGTGTCACGGTTAACCTCTCGGCAACCGTGATCACGTTTCTCGCCGCCGGATGGCTGTGGTGGCGGCTCGCACCGGTGCTCGCCGAGGCGATCATCGCTTCGCCAAGAATAGGTTCCGAGAGCGTCGACGCCCATCTCATCCGCCTCAGCGCCCGCCTGCTTGGGATGCTCGGTGCCGCGGCCTTTCTCGCACTGGGCGCCAACCAGCTGGGGATCCCCGTCTATGGAATCGTCGCCGGACTGGGAGTCGGTGGGCTTGCGATTGCGCTGGCTGCCCAGCCGACCATCGAGAATCTGATCGGCGGACTGAACCTGTTCGCGGACAAGCCCATCCGGGTAGGCGATGTGTGCAAATACGGCGACGCGGTCGGAACAGTGGAAGTTATCGGCATTCGCTCGACCCGGATCCGGGGGGCCGACCGGACGCTGACGACAGTTCCGAACTCGGTGCTTGCCAAAATGCCTATCGTGAACCTCACACAGCGCGATCGGCAACTGATCCAGAGCACTATCACTCTGCCTAGCGAGACGACACGCGAACAGCTGCGCCACAACCTCGTCAAGCTGCGCGAGCTCCTCCGCGCCCACCCCCGTGTCGACCCCGATTCGGTGCGTGTGCGCTTCGTGGCCTTCGGGAAGAGTTCGCTCGACATCGAGGTGTTCGCGTATGTGACGACCCGAGACTGGGTGGAGTTTCTCGGCATCCGCGAGGATATCCTGCTGCGAATCATGGGCGTGCTCGGGCAGGGCGGCGCGGGTGCTACGTTTCCGTCCTAAGCGCGGAATCCCTCGATTCTACTTCGAGGCAGACGTTCTACTGACAGGTCGCGGTGATCTGGTAAATGAGTTGCAACTGGCAAGGCCGTCTTGAGCTGCGCTCATGAGCGCGTGAGCCGCAACATACGAGCACCCCTTCTGCACGGTGCGCTGCGTGCGCCAATGCCACCTTGACGGCGTCAGCAAGGTCGAACTGCCCGTCGCAGTCCGAATACGGACAGGGGTATTCGAAAAACGCTCGCGCCGGCGGATATAGCAAGTGTGACTGCGGTGTCGGCACGCTGGAACCCGGTCCCTCGAACTTCAACTCGATACGCAGGTGTTGGACCTCGGGGAATGCTGCTCGCAGAGCGGACGCAGTCGCGCGATCACGACGCAACTGATCCATTCGTTCCTGGCGAGTGGCTGCTGAAGGAGAAAACCTCATGGGCCCCGATTACCGCTCGTCGCTCGTGCCGCGCGAATCCGCTGCTCCTCCCGCACCTCTGCGAGCGTCAGTCGCGTGCTGATCGCGATTACATCGAGGATCGGATGCGCTGGGTCTGACGGCAAGCGCAACTGGTGGAGCTTTTCCCACATTCGAATGCGAACGTCAGGCGGATTGAGGTCGGAACGCTGCTCGGCCAACTCCTGGCGTCTCTTTTCGGCGCGCTCATATTCTTCATGCGCGAGGCGCTCGGCGGGCATCTTGCCGAGGTCGCCGGTACGGGGCAGCGTCATATGTATATGGGTTTCAGTGTGCGACGGGGTCTCTGAGGGCGCGGTTGCAGGGTGTCTATCGCGATAGTTCACCATTCGGTCAACTATTGCAGAAACGTGTCCTAAGCACGCGAGTCAAGATAGACAAGCACAAACGACTACAAGCTTGGCTACAGCCTACACGAGTTCCAGGGGTGCCGGCCGACTTTCCGCCCTGGGAGGCAGGCCAGTTGCCCCCGACAGCCGACAGCCGGCAGTGACCGAAATCTCTGGGCCAAACGGGTCCGCAGGGCAAAACATCCCACCCCCGTCCGCTTGTGCTGCCGGGGACCTGTAATCGATTGGACGAGCTTCAGTAGCGGCGCGGACCGCCCCGGTGTCCTCCGCCGGATCGATCGCGATCCTGAGCCTCGTTGACCTTGAGAGCGCGACCTTCGAACTCCTTGCCGTTCAGCGCCTGCATAGCCCTGGATGCATCCGCATTCGACATTTCGACAAAGCCGAAACCGCGCGGACGCCCGGTATCTCGATCGGTGATCAAAGACACCTTCTCGACCGTTCCATGCGCGGAGAACAGAGCGCGCACGCCTTCTTCAGTTGCGGTGAAAGGGAGATTTCCCACGTAAAGTTTGGTCACTGCACATTACCCACAGGAGAATTTTTGAAAATGACAGCAGTTGAACTCTGTCTCCCGATTCGTGGACCTCGACACCCGCTGCTGCATGCGACGCAGCTCAGTCAGCGCCAGAGCACGCAAGCCGAAAACCAAGAACCGCCGGTACAGTACGCTAGTTCTCGGCCCGTTGCCCGAAAATGCCGCGGCTCGCCAAAACCGCACACGGATAGGCGGTCGAGAGCTCGCCCGGACTGATGCGCATCGAGAGCGCGACGGAGCATGAGCCCTCGGCGGGGGGTATCCGGCGGGGTAGCAGGATTCAAACGGCCAGGTGCAGGACGTTACCACCTGGCGCGCCGCCACCACCCCAAGCCCGCTCCCAGGCCGAAGACCAACAGGGCACCGGCGACTAACGCACCGACTCGCGCAATCTCTCCCGGAAACAGATGCACTCGCGACTTGGCTTCCGCGCTGAACGATCCGCGGGTGCGATGCAGAGCCGTGAGCGGCCGTTTGAGGTGAACGCGAGCCCAATCAAACTGCGGTGTGTTGACCGCCGGCAACTCCACGATGCTGACGCGGATAGCCCAACCTTCATGCAGCAGCTCGGTGCGCAGCGAGGCGGTAAATCCCCGCAGCGCATGCTTTGCGCCGCAATAGGCCGACTGCAGCGGAATCCCCCGGTATGCAAGCGCCGAACCTATATGAACGATCCGGCCGCGACCACGACGTCGCATCGACTTCAGAGCCGCCATCGTGCCGTACACGCATCCGAGGTAGGTGACCTCAGTGACACGCCGAAATTCCCGTGGGGAGATGTCGGCGACGGTCGAGAACACCTTCTTCATCGCATCATTTATCCAAACGTCCAGTGTGCCGAGCTTTCGCTCCAAGCGCACTGCGGCCGCAAGCACCGGTGACGATGACGTTGCGGATCTTCCTATGAGCTACCCACGCACCTGCCGGAGTGGCTACCGGAAATCGGGGGTTGGAGGGTCTGCGGGTTGTCCGATGCCGTCGGCAGCCTACACTTTTATCGGACGCCGGACGGTGGCTG
>DATJFM010000123.1:0-3144 GCA_035495655.1 Steroidobacteraceae bacterium | reverse complement strand
CGGGCCTGCAGGTGTATGGTGCCTCCCTTGGGCGAATATTTGACTGCGTTGGAGACCAGATTCTCCAGAATGAGTCGGATCTTGCCGCGGTCGGCCACCATGGTCACATCATCGACGCGCACATCGAGCCGCACACGCTGCGACAGCAGCGTGAGCTGCTGGTTCTCGAGCACCTGCTTGACGAGCGGTCGTAGCCGGAACTCGGTCGCCTCGAGGCCGACGCTGGAAGTCTGCCAGGCGCTGAAGGACAACAGGTTCTCGATCATGCGCTGCAGCTTGATGCCGTTCTCGCGCAGGATGGCCGCAACCTCACGCTGGTTGGAGTCAAGCTCACCGACCGCGCCGTCCATCAGCAGCTCGGTGCCCTCGCGAATGTTGGCGAGTGGTGTCTTCAGTTCATGCGACATGTGGCGCAGGAAGCGGTTGCGCTCGTGCGCCAGGTCGAGCAGGCGCTGGCGCAGCCACTCGAGCTGTCCGCCGAGCCGCTCGAGATCGTGCGGACCGGAAACCTCGATCGGATTGGTGAAAGTACCCTCGCCAAGCTCGCTGATCGCGCGGTCGAGGTGCCGCAGCGGCCGGCCGACCCCGACGGTGAGCACGAATACCGCGACGATCGCGAGCGGCAGCAGTAATGCCGCCTCCCACAGCAGCCGCTGGCGCGCCTGCAGGGTGCGCGCCTCGAGTGCAGCGACCTCCTCATCAACCTGCGCGTTGCTCTGCTGCGCGACACGCTCGGCGACTTCCGAGAGCTGCACGAAGCGCGCCGAGAGATCCGGACCGTCGTTGGTGTCGCCGGAGGGAGTGGTCATCACCGCTGCGCGGACACTCTCCTGGAGCGCGCCCAGCTCCTCGAGCGTAGCGCGCGCCTCACCGCTTGCGAGGGTGTGCAGCTGCTCGCGCGTGCTGCTCAGGCGCTGATCCTGGGTGCGGTAGAGCTCGAGGAGCTTCGGGTCCTTCAACACCCCGTGCAGCCGCGCGGTGCGCTCGAGCGAGGCGATCTGGGCAAAGAGCGCCTGGCTGGCACGTGCGCCGGTGACCCCCTGGATGACGATCTTCTGGCCGGTATCCGAGAGGTCACGGATCTGCAGGACTGCGGTCAGCACGGCGGCGAGCAGCGGCACGGCAATCACGGCCAGGCCGAACAGCATCAATCCGCTCAATGATTTGGGGCGCGCCCACCGCATGTGTTCGCCCATTCTACCCGCGGCTCACCATGGCTCGCGCAGCAGCTTCTGCTCCCAGTTCCAGGCGGTGCGCACGATGGTGTCGAGCTCGTCCAGGCGCGGTTGCCAACCGAGCTGCGCGCGGATGCGGTCGGCACGCGCGATCAGCATTGGGGGGTCCCCGGCGCGGCGCGGGGATTCACGCACTTTGAGCTTACGGCCCGTGATGCGCTCGACGCTCGCGAGCACCTCCCGCACGCTATAGCCATGGCCGTAGCCAACGTTGAGTGTGGTCGAGTCGCCCCCGCGCCGTAGCCAGCTGAGCGCATCGAGGTGCGCCGCCGCGAGGTCCTCCACGTGGATGTAGTCGCGCACGCCGGTGCCATCCGGGGTGGGGTAATCGGTGCCGAAAATGTCGAGCTGCTCGCGTTTGCCGGCTGCGACCTCGCAGGCGACCTTGACGAGTAACGTCGCGTTCGGCGTCGCCTGGCCGATGCGGCCGGCGGTATCGGAGCCGGCGACGTTGAAATAGCGCAGCGCGGCATATCTCAGCGCCGAGGCCTGGGCGACGCTCGCCAGCATCCACTCCGTCATCAACTTCGAGGTGCCGTAGGGGTTGATGGGCAGTGTTGGCGTATCCTCCGCCGCGACCCCGGAGGCTGGAATGCCATAGACGGCGGCGGTGGACGAGAACACGAAGTGATGCACACCGGCCGCCAGGCAGCACTCGAGCAGGGCGCCGGTCGCACAGGTGTTGTTGCCGTAGTATTTCAGTGGATCCCGCACCGACTCGGGCACGATGGTGAAGGCGGCGAAGTGCATCACCGTGTCGACCGCGTGCTCCTTGAGAAGCGCGCTCACCATGGCGCGGTCGCCAACGTGGCCGGTCACGAGCGGGGCATCGAGCACCGCCTGACGGAATCCCCGCGACAGGTCATCGAGCACCACGACGCGCTCGCCGCGCTCACGCAGCAGCAGCACCACGTGGCTGCCGATGTAGCCTGCGCCCCCGGTCACTAATATGCTCGGCTGCTTCATGGGGCAGCGATGATAAACAAAAGGCATGCCAGCGAGCTGCGACCTTTTTCCGGTTTGACGCCGGAGATGGTGCTCGATGCGGCGACAGCCTTCGGGCTCGACCCCGATGGCCGGCTGTTTGCCCTCAATAGTTACGAGAACCGCGTGTACCAGCTGGGCGCCGGCGAGGGCCAACTGGTGCTCAAGTTCTACCGTCCCGCGCGCTGGAGCGATGCGCAGATTGCCGAGGAGCACCGGTTCAGCGCCGAGCTCGCCGCCGTCGAGCTGCCGGTGGCCGCGCCGCTGTCGATTGGCGGTGTATCACTGCTGCGCTATCGGGACTTCCGCTTCGCCGCATTCCGCTGGATGCACGGCCGGGCACCCGAGCTCGATGCGCCGGACGCCCGGCAGCTCCTCGGACGGAGCATTGCAAGGCTCCATCAGGTCGGCGCGGCGCGGCCATTCAGCGTGCGGCCGACGATCGGCGTGCAACGCCTCGGCTGGGAGGCGCGCGCACAGGTGCTCGCGAGCGAGCTGTTGCCCGAGGCGCTGCGCGAGCGCTACTCCTCGGTGAGCGGAGCGCTCCTCGAGCGGGTGACTGCGGCGTTCGCAGCCGCCGGGCCGCTGCAGAACATTCGCCTGCACGGCGACTGCCACCTCGGCAACCTGCTGTGGGATGAACACGGACCTGTCTTCGTCGACCTGGACGACTGCGCGATGGGCCCTCGTGTGCAGGACCTGTGGATGATGCTCGCGGGCTCGCCGGCCGAGCAGCAGCGCCAGTGGCAGGACCTCCTCGATGGATACCAGCAGTTCGCGGACTTTGATTTCCGCGAGGTGATCGTCATCGAGCCGCTGCGCGCGCTGCGCATGCTGCACCATGCCGGCTGGGTGGTGTCGCGCTGGGCCGACCCCGCCTTCCCGCGCGCTTTCCCCTGGGCAGCCGAGCCGCGCTACTGGGAGG
>DATJFM010000122.1:0-5103 GCA_035495655.1 Steroidobacteraceae bacterium | reverse complement strand
GTAGCCTGTTCAATCTCGGTCGGAGCGCAATGGCCCAAGTATCAGGAAGCAGGCGTCCCGCGCGATGCGCAGGGCAATGTGATCATGACTGCGCCGACGCCGCGCACGGCTGACGGCAAGCCAGACTTTTCGGGCACCTGGATGCGCGCCAACAGCGGTCCGCCTAGAGGCGGCGGCCGTGGTGGACGCCAGGGACAGGGCGGTGGTGCGCAGGCGCAGGGCGCCGGACAGGGCGGTGGTGCACAGGCGCAGGGCGCCGGACAGGGCGGTGGTGCACAGGCGCAAGGCGGAGCTGCGGCGAGAGAAGGTGGGGCGGGCGGCGCGGCAGGTGGTGCCGGCGGAGACACCAATGCCGCATTTGGCGCAGGTAGAGGAGGCATCCAGCTGGAACCGCCCACCGAGAGTTTCCCATTCGATCCGAATGGCCCACCCGTTGCGACGTTCTTCGAGGCCGGCGGCAACATTCCGGGCGGTCTGCCCTACACGCCGTGGGCGGCAGCGATTCGCAAGCAGCGCTTCGAGGTCGACAAGGCCAAGGACAATCCCGACGCCAACTGCATGCCGATGGGCTTCCTCCAATTCCATCAGCAGCCGCAGCCGCGCAAGATCATCCAGACGAAGCAGATGATCCTGATCGAGTACGAGGCCAATTACGGCCTTCGTCATATCTATCTCGATGGCCGCAAGCTTCCGCCGCAGGGCGAGCCGCAGCCGTGGTGGTACGGCTACTCGGTCGGGACCTGGGATGGCGATACGCTCGTTGTCGAAACGAACAACTTGCGAGGCGCCGAAGAGGGTCCCTACGACGGATGGCTCGACGTCAATGGCAGCCCGTATAGCGGGGAAGCGAAGTTCACCGAGCGCATCCGCCGGCCTGCGTTCGGTCACTTGCAAATCGATACGACGCTCGAAGATGCCAAGGCATACACGAAGCCGTGGACCGTTCGCATCGATCAGCGCTACCTGGCGGATCAGGAGTTGATCGAGTTCGTCTGCAACGAGAACCAGCAATTCCGGCGTCGCATCAAGATCGATTAGCTGTGCAACACTGTGAAGGGGTCAGACCCCTTCACAGTTCGTCATCATCAGCGTCATGTTCGAGCGTTACACAGAGCAGGCGCGACGCGCACTCTTCTTCGCACGATACGAGGCCTTCCAGCGGGGCAGCCCCGAGATTGAAACCGAGCACGTGCTGCTCGCATTGTTTCGCGACGAGCAGTCGGTGACGATGCGTGTGTTCGCGCGCGCCCGCCTCTCGCGCGAGGACATTGGTCGACTGGTGGACGCCCGCACGTCGCAGCTTGCGCCGTTGTCTGAGTCGAGCGAAGTGCCTTTCAGCCAGGAAACCATTCGCGCCCTGCGTTACGCCGCGCAGGAAGCCGACCGGCTGCTGCACGGTCACGTTGGAACCGAGCACCTGCTCCTCGGGCTGTTCCGAGAGAATCGCTGCACGGCTGCGTCGATCCTCGGCGAACTGGGTCTGCGCATCGATGCGGTTCGGGATCAGATCGTCGAGATGCTCGGCGCATCGTCCATTTCCCCGATCTCGCTTCCATTCAGCGTGCCTCAGTCTTCCGGCGAAGCTCATCTCCTGCGCGTGTCGGTCAGCCGGCGTAATGCGCGCGAGGGACCACTTGCCATCAGCAGTCCTCAGCGCGTGGACGCCGACGGCTTCACGCTGAAGGAACTGATCGCGTGGGCCTATCGCGCCGACGTCCGAGATGTGGAGCTTCCTCCCGGATTTGATACTCGCGAGCGCCACCATGCGACGCTGGACGTGCCAGCCCCTCAAGGCTGGCCCGCGATCGATCGCCTCATCCAGGACGGAATCAACTCGCATTTCGGGATCACGGTCGCTCGCGAGACGCGGCGCGTGGACGCTTTCGTCCTCACTGCATCGGACGGACCGAGCCCTGGGCGCCGCCCTCATTCCGAGGAACGAACTGGTGGCGGCGCGGCCGCGATGTACGCGGCTTTCAGCACGGCCGCCTTTGATGCCGGGCCGGAACGACTGTCGATGGATGGTCCTGACTGGCGCGATCGTCTCCATACCGTGGGACCGATTTCAATGACCGCAACCACGATCCAGGACTTCGCACGCTGGCTGGGAGAGGTCGTCGGTCATCCCGTGTTCGATGAAACCGGTCTGACCGGCACGCACGACATCGAGTTGCAAGGTGAGATGCAAGGATTCGACGAGCTACGCGAGGCGGTCCTGAAACAGTTGGCGCTCAATCTACAGCGCACGCAACGCGAGATGCCGGTGTTCATTGTGCGCCACTCAGCCTCCTAACACACGCTGGCGGTGATGTTAGGCTAAACCATCGTATGACCGGGTCGGAGGCGGTGGCACGCGGCCGGGCGGCCTGTGAGCGTCAGGCGTGGGCCGAAGCGTTTCGTGAACTCACGCTCGCGGGCCGCGAGATCGTTCTCGAGCCCGAGGATCTCGACCGTCTCGCGACTGCGGCTTACCTGGTCGGTGAAGAGGCGGTCAGCGCGGAGGCACGCGCTCGTGCCCACGCAAGCTTTGTCGAAAGAGGTGAGCTGATCCGGGCAGCGCGCAGCGCATTCTGGCTGGGCTACGCACTCATCAGCGAGCCGGCGCAACGGGCACACGCGAACGGGTGGCTTGCCCGCGCTCGGCGATTGCTCGACGAGTGCGGCGCGGATACTGTCGAACACGGCTTCCTGCTCTGCACCTCCGGCTACCAGAGGCTCATTGCGGACGACCTCGCAGCCGCACTCGAGAACTTCGAGCAGGCAGCGCGCATAGGCACTCGTTTCCGCAACGTGGATGTGACGTCGCTCGCCCGGCACGCGCAGGCGCGGGTTCTCCTCAGAATGAACCGAAGGACCGAAGGGTTCGCGCTGCTGGATGAAGTCATGGTGGCGGTCACGGGAGGCGAGGTTGTGCCGATGGTCGCCGGCGTGATCTATTGCAGCGTCATCAGTGCCTGTCATGACGTGTTCGATTCACGCCGCGCGCACGAGTGGACCGAGGCGCTCAGCAGCTGGTGCACCACGCATCCCGATGTCGTGCCTTTCCGCGGCCAGTGTCTCGTCCGGCGTTCGGAGCTGATGCAGTTGCACGGCGCATGGGAGGAGGCGCTGGCGGAAGCCGAGCGTGCGACCACGTGGCTCGCGCGTACGGCGGCCGAGCCGGATGCCGGCCCGGCACATTATCAGCAGGGTGAGCTCTATCGTCTTCGCGGTGACCTGACCCGCGCAGAGGAGTCGTACCGGCGAGCCAGCCAGGCTGGACGCAAGCCGCACCCCGGCCTCGCGCTGCTGCGCCTCGCGCAGGGAAACGTCGATGCCGCCGGTACGGCCGTGCGTCGAATGCTGGAAGAGACACGCGAAGCGCGCGGCCGCGCCCGCGTCCTGGGCGCCGCAGTCGAGATCATGATCGCGGAGCACGATTTACCATCGGCTCGCGCTGCGGCCGAGGAGCTGTCGCATATTGCTCGCGGCTACGACTCCGTCTTGCTCCATGCCGCGGCGGCCTACGCTGCTGGCGCTATCGCACTGGCCGCCGGGGATGCCGCGGGCTCACTCGAGCCGCTCCGGACAGCCTGGGCAGCCTGGCAGGAACTGCGCGCGCCCTACGACGTGGGCCGGGCCAGAGAACTGATTGGCCGCGCCTACCGTGAGCTCGGCGATGAGGACGGGGCGCAGATGGAGTTCGATGCCGCGCAGGACACGTTCGATCGACTTAGCGCCACTCCAGATGCTGCTCGCGTTGCCGCCCTTGCGCTCGCCTCGGGAGCGCGGAAATCCGATGGAATTACGGGCCGCGAAGTTGAAGTGCTGCGACTGGTCGCAACCGGAAAAACCAATCGTGCGATCGCGCACGCGCTGGACATCAGCGAGAAAACCGTCGCCCGTCACTTGAGCAATATTTTTACCAAGCTCGACCTGCCATCCCGCGCGGCGGCCACCGCTTACGCGTACGAGCACAAACTGCTCTAACCGGCGCCAAAAACATCGCAACGCCCAAATACCAACTGCCAACTCCCAAAAGCATCGGGTTTTTGGGGGACCGCGACTGGGTAGAAATACCCATAGCCGATCGCCGCCGCGCTGGGCATTTCGGCCGATGCGCAGCAACAAGCAAACGTTCTACGTTTGTCCATGCGATGTGAGCACGTCCCAGTCACGGAGGAGACCATGCGAGGCAACCGTCAAACGGAGCAAGTCAATACGATCGTCATCGGCGCCGGGCAGGCGGGATTGTCGGTCGGCTATCACCTCAAGCAACGCGGCGTACCGTTCCTCATCCTCGACGCGGAAGCACGAGTGGGAGACCAGTGGCGGCATCGCTGGGATTCCCTTCGCCTCTTTACGCCGGCACGCTTCGCGGGTCTCGACGGCATGGCGTTTCCGGCGCCGCCGCACTACTTCCCGACCAAAGACGAGATGGCGGACTTCCTCGAGACCTATGCACGCACGTTCGGATTGCCGGTGCAGTCTGCGACCCGTGTCGAGCGGGTGTCGCGACACGGCAACGGCTTTCTCGTCATCGCCGGCGAGCAACGATTCGAAGTGCAGAACGTCATCGTCGCCATGGCGAACTTCCAGCGTCCTCACAGACCTCACTTTGCCACTGAGCTGAGTCCCGACATCGTGCAGCTGCATTCGTTTGACTATCGCAACACTTCGCAGCTCAAAGCGGGAGCTGTCCTCGTTGTCGGCGCCGGTAACTCCGGAGCAGAGATTGCTCTCGAGACGTCACGCACGCACAAGACGTGGATGGCCGGTCGCGATGTCGGTCATGTGCCGTTCCACATCGATGGTTTTCTGGCGCGCCTGTTTCTCCTGCGTGTCGTGTTGCGTCTGCTCTTTCATCGAATCCTGACGGTCGCCACTCCGCTCGGCCGCGCCGCGCGCCCGAAGGTGCTGCACGTCGGCGGACCGCTCGTGCGCACCAAGCCCAGGGATCTGGCCGCCGCCGGCGTCGAACGTGTTGCACGTGTGGCCGGCGTTCGACGTGGACTTCCGGTGCTCGAGGACGGACGCGTACTCGACGTCAAAAACATCGTCTGGTGTACGGGGTTCCATCCCGGGTTCTCGTGGCTGGACCTGCCGGTGTTCGGGCCCAACGGC
>DATJFM010000121.1:0-4938 GCA_035495655.1 Steroidobacteraceae bacterium | reverse complement strand
ATCGCCCCGCCCTGCTGCTGGGCGTGCGCCCCGCCGGCGCCGGCGAGAAATACCAGTGCGGTGACGCCGAGAAAGCCGACAGGAACGCGGAAACCCCGGACGCTTGCAGGCTGCATGATCTGCTCCTCCCCACTCGGCACGTACCAGCCACGACTCCCCGCGGACCTGTTGTTGGTTGTTGGCCGCTCGATCGCTGCGGGGCGCTCCCTGGCACTTTATCGCGCCAGCCGCGCGGAGGGAACCAGCCGGGCGGCAGCCGCGCGTGTCGCGGCGATACAAGGCTGCGCGGGCACGGCGGTGCCGGCCTTTGCGGCTGTTGGGTCAAACCGCTAATGTCGGCGCGCGGTGTGCTGGGGGATCGCCATGAGAGTCGTGGTTGCACTTGCCTGCGTTGCGCTCGCGGAGCCTCTGGCGGCGCAGATCTATGCCATTCATGCCGGAGCGGTCATCGACCCCGCCCGCGGCACGGTGGACCGTGGCCAGACCGTGGTGGTCACCGACGGGCGTATCACCGCGATGGGCCCGCAGGTGGCGGCTCCCGCCGGAGCGACCCCGATCGACCTGTCGAAAGAGTGGCTGATGCCCGGACTCATGGATGCGCATACCCACCTGACCTTGACCGAGGTCGTCGGCGGATCCGCACCGTTCGAATCCTTCTACATCCTCGAGAGCACCGCGTATCGCGCGCTTCGTGGCCTGCACAATGCTATGGACGTGCTCGGCGCTGGGTTCACGACCGTGCGCGATGTCGGCAACGCGGCCGATTACGCCATGGACGACGTGCGGCGCGCGATCGATGGCGGATGGTATACCGGGCCAACCATCATCACGAGCGGCAAGATCATCGCGCCGTACGGCGGTCAATCGCACGGTATTCCCCCGGAGCAGGGTCGTTTCTGGAAATACGAGTACCTCGATGCCGACAGTCCGGACGAGATGCGCAAGGCGGTGCGCGCGAATCTCTATCAGGGCGCGGGTGTCATAAAGCTGGTGCTGGACAACAACCGCTACCATTACTCGGTCGATGAAATACGGGTTGCGGTCGAGGAAGCGCATCACGCAGGGGTGCCGGTGTCGGTACACGTCTTCGGCGGCGAGGCGGCCGACAACGCGATCGAAGCGGGCGTCGATTCGATCGAGCATGGCTTCTTTCTCACCGACGCGCAGTTGAAGCGGTTGCACGACAAGGGCATCGTGCTGGTGAGCACCGACTTTCCACGCGCGCACCTGGATGTCATCGGCACCTCCGGTGGCATCCTTCCGCCGCCTGAGGTGCTGGCGCCGAAGATCATCGATCGACTGCGGCGCGCTCATCGCCTCGGGGTACGGCTGGTGTTCGGCAGCGATACCGTGATGGATGTGGCGGGCCGCTCGCGCGCCGACCTGATGTTCGACTACCTCGCCGTCTGGCGCGAAGCGGGTGTACCGGCGGCAGAGCTCCTGAAGGCGATGACCAGCGAAGCGGCGAAGCTGTTGCGTGTCGAGGGCGAACGCGGCCGTCTCGCGGTCGGCCTTGCGGCGGACCTGGTCGCCATGCCGGCCGATCCGCTGGCGGACACCGAGAGCCTGCGCCGGATCGACTTCGTCATGAAGAATGGCCACATCGTACGCCAGGGCCCGGCCGTCCCGCAGCGGTGAGACCCGAGCGGGCTTACAAAAAAGGAGTTGGCAAAGGCACCGGCTGCCGAAATAATCGGGCAACAACAAAGACCACAGCGCCAGCTGACCGAGCATCCCGTGCTCCGGGTCAGTTTCCCGCGGTTTGCAGGAGTGTCCCCTATGTGGATTCGCGCAAGCTTTCCCGATCTGGCGACGCTGACCGTCGCCGCCCTCACCTTGGGCCTGGCGCTGCCGGCCGGCGCAATAGATGCACTTCAGGAGGTCGATGCGCCCGCCGCGCACACCGCGCGCCACGGCGGAGGCCACAGCGCGCGGCCCGGCTCGGAGTTGCTCGCCGTGTACGCCACGCTCGCCAGCCACCGCTTCGTCGACCTCACCCACTCGTTCGGCCCGGACACGCCCCACTGGAAGGGGTTCGGTGAGATGAAGGTGCGCACGCTCTACACCATCTCCAAGGACGGCTTTCACGTAGATGAGTTCTGCCACGTCGGGCAGTGGGGAACGCATGTCGATCCACCCGCACACTTCCACGAAGGCAAGAAAACGGTCGACCAGATCGATCCTAAGGACATGCTGCTGCCGCTCATCGTCCTGGACGTGCACGAAAAAGTTGCCCGCAATCCCGATTACCTGCTCACGCTCGAGGACGTGCAGGACTGGGAAACGCGCCATGGGCGCATTCCTGAGCATGCTTTCGTCGCCATGCGCACCGACTGGTCGAAGCGCTGGCCGAATGACGCGGCCATGCAGAATCGCGACGCAAAGGGTATCGCGCACTACCCTGGCTGGAGCATGCCGGTCCTCAAGCTTCTGTACGAGCAGCGCCACATCGCCGCTTCCGGCCACGAGACCACCGATACCGACGGTGGGATCAATGCCACCAAGGACGACTACTCCATGGAATCGTATGTCCTCGGGACCAACCACTATCAGATCGAGATGCTGGCGGATCTCGACAAGGTGCCCGAGTACGGTGCGCTGGTGATGGTGAGCTTCCCTAAGCCCGCCCAGGGGAGCGGCTTCCCCGCACGGGTAGTCGCCATCGCGCCCTGAAAGGGCTGAGCCGCAGGTTGCAGGAGGTACGCATGAAATCAGAATCCACTCCAGTGCCGCACTACCGCTGGGATGAGGTGCGACTCGAGCCGCTCAAGGGCACGATCACACGGCGGGTCATCACCGGCGAGCGCATGATGATCGCGCACGTCTATCTGAAGAAGGACGACGAGGTGCCGCGCCACTCGCACGAGAACGAGCAGATCACCTACGTAGTGCACGGTGCGCTGCATTTCTGGTTCGGCGAAGATGGCGCACAGGAGCTGACCGTGCGGGCCGGAGAAGTCATCGTGATCCCCTCTCACCTCCCGCACCGCGCGCTCGCACTCGAGGACACCCTCGATGTGGACGTGTTCTGCCCGCCGCGCGAGGACTGGCTGTCCGGCACCGACGCCTACCTGCGGCGCTGAATGAGCGCCTACGACATCGCCCCCGGGGTCGCGGCGGCGCTCGAGCGCTTTGGGCTGCCGGAGAAGCTCGGCTTTGGCGCGGTGAATGCGCCGGTGATGTTCAGCGCCGAGTGGTGCGAGGGCGCGTGGCAGCGCGGCACACTGCTGCCGTACGGCCCGATCGAGCTGTGGCCGGGCTCGCGGGCGCTGCAGTATGCGGAGCTCGTGTTCGAGGGTCTCAAGGCCTACAAGGTTGCTCAGCCGCACCCCAACTTCTTCCGTGCGCACGACAACTGCCGGCGCATGGAGCGCTCGTCGCAGCGCCTCGCCATGCCCGTGGTGCCGGAGGCCCTGTTCTTCCAGGGCATCGAGGCGGTCACGCGCGCCTGTGCTCCTTTCATCCCCGGCCACAGCGGCCAGTCGCTGTACCTGCGGCCCTTCCTCTTCGGAACGGAAAGCGGTTATCTGCTGCGCAACTCGCTCAGCTTCCGCTTCATGGTGATCGCCAACCCAGTCGAGGCGTACGCCACTGGCTCACCGACCATCGCGATCGAGCGCCGCGAGGTGCGCGCCGCGCTCGGCGGGATCGGCGCGGCCAAGGCAGCGGCCAACTACGCCGCGTCGCTGCGCGCCTCGAGCAACGCCCTCGCCCGCGGCCACACGGTGGCACTGTGGCTCGATGCGGTGGAGCATCGCTACATCCAGGAACTCTCCGGGATGAACTTTTTCGCGGTGATCGACGGCGAGCTGCATACCCCTGAGCTCGATGGCGCGATCCTTCCCGGCATCACCCGCGATTCGTTACTGGCGCTCGCCCCGCGTCTCGGCTACGTCGTCCACCAGCGGCAGATGGAGCTCGATGAGCTCCTGGCGCAGATCTCGAGCGGGCATTGCAGCGAGCTCTTCGCCTGCGGTACCGCCGCCATCGTCATGCCGATCGCTGCGCTCGCCGAGCCCGACGAGCGCGCCTACCGCCCGGCGCGCACCGGCGAGGTCGCCGCGCGGCTGCGCGATGCACTCCTCGCGATCCAGGAGCGCCGCGCACCGGACCCCTTCGGCTGGATACGCGAGCTCGCGTGACGCACGCGATCGTCCTGCACGAGACGGGCGGTCCGGAGAAGCTCCGCTGGGAGAGCGTCGAGGTCGGCAAGCCCGGTGAGGGCGAGCTGCGCATTCGCCACACGGCGATCGGCGTCAACTTCCACGATACCTACGTACGCAGCGGCTCCTACCGCACGCTGCCGCTTCCCGGGATTCCCGGTGTCGAGGCCGCAGGGGTCGTGGAGCAGGCAGGCCCAGGAGTAGCGGGGTTCGCCGTCGGTGACCGCATCAGCTACATCAACGAGCGCTATGGCGGATATGCCGAAGCACGACTGCTGCCCGCGCGCCTGGCGCTGAAGATCCCGGACTGGCTGAGCGATGAGGCGGCCGCGGCGCTCACGGTAAAGGGCCTGACCGCCTGCATGCTGCTGCGGCGCGTGCATGCGGTGCAGCCAGGCGAGAAGGTTCTGGTGCATGCCGCCGCGGGCGCCGTGGGGCAGCTGCTGGTTCGCTGGGCAAAGGAGCTCGGCGCCACCGTGATTGCTACGGTCGGCTCGGCCGAGAAGGCCAGCGTCGCAGCCGGGTGCGGCGCGGATGAGGTGATCCTCTACCGCGAGGAGGATTTCGTAGCGCGCGTCCGCCACCTTACCGATGGTGAAGGGGTCGAGGTCGCCTACGATGGGGTGGGGGCGGATACCTTCGCGGGCTCGCTCGACTGTCTCGCCTATCTCGGCACGCTGGTTAATTTCGGCCAATCGTCAGGTCCGGTCGCCCCGTTTGCGGTGTCGCGGCTCGCCATGCGCTCGAATACCCTGGTGCGGCCGCTGCTCTTTCA
>DATJFM010000120.1:0-2478 GCA_035495655.1 Steroidobacteraceae bacterium | reverse complement strand
GTTGCAAGAACGGTGTGTTACCATACAAGGGTCGGATCTCCTCGCGCTCTGCTTCCTGTAGGCGATTCGGGCCCTCATAAGCCCGCTCCTCCTCAAGTCCTTAGCCACGAATCGAAATCCGCGCGGAGCATGTGCTCCGTCCGCAAAGCGGACGCATGACGCGTCCCGCGCGGTGATCGTCAGGCTTCGAGCGCACACGCTCGCGGCAATTCAGGAGCAAGCATGCCGTTTACGAAACTCGGGCTCACGCCCTCTCTGTGTACACCCCTCGCGAAGATGGGCTACACGCAACCGACGCCTGTCCAATCGGCCTCGATTCCCATCATCCTGACCGGGGCAGATCTGCTGGCACGCGCGCAGACTGGAACGGGCAAGACCGCAGCATTTGCGCTTCCCATGATCGAACGCCTGCTCCTGCGAGAGCGTGGCGCTCTCCTGCGAGAGCGCGGCGCGAAGACGCGCGCGCCGCTGGGACTCGTGCTCGTGCCGACGCGCGAGCTTGCCACGCAAGTGCAACGTGCGCTCGCCACCTATGGAGCGGCCGTGCGTCTTCGCGTGACGCCGATCTTTGGCGGCGTAGGGATGGCGCCCCAGATCAAGGCCTTGCGCAACGGCGTCGACATCGTCGTGGCCACGCCGGGCCGGCTCATCGACCACCTCCAGCGCCGGACGGTGGACCTGTCGGCCATCGAGATCCTGGTCCTCGACGAAGCCGATCGCATGCTCGACATGGGATTCATGCCGGCGCTTCGCCGTGTGCTGCCGGCGCTGCCGGCCACACGCCAGACGCTGTTGTTTTCGGCAACGCTGTCCGACGCCGTCGCACATCTCGCCGCGGACTTCACGCGCGAACCGACGCGTGTCGACGTCTCGAACGAACAGACGGTCGCGCCAACGATCAGGCATCGCATTCACCCTGTCGATCACTCGCGGAAACGCGCGCTGCTCGTCCACGTGCTGACCCAGGCGCCGGGAAGCCAGGCGCTCGTCTTCTGCAAGACCAAGCACGGCGCCGATCGGATCGGGGACCTGCTCGAACACACGAACGTGAAGACGGCGGTGATCCACGGGAGGAAGAGCCAGTCGCAGCGCACCCGTTGCCTCGCCGACTTCAAAGCGGGCCGTGTCCGGGTGCTCGTGGCCACCGACATTGCCGCACGAGGTCTCGACGTCGTTCAGCTTCCGCTTGTCGTCAACTACGACCTGCCGCTCGTTGCGGAAGACTACGTCCATCGTGTCGGACGCACGGGCCGCGCGGGTGTGCCCGGGAACGCGATCTCACTCGTGACCGCCGACGAGACTCCGTTGCTGCACGACATCCAGAAGTTGCTGTCTGCCCGGCTCGAGCACGCGGTGGTCGAGGGCTTCGAGGTGAGCGACACACGAGCGCACCTGATGCAGCCGCGCGGGCCTCGCCAGAAGAGCACACGCCGCGAGTTCGTGCCCGGCTGGGCGCGTCGTAATTCCGGCCGCAAGGCGGGAGCAGGCTTCACGCGCCGATCTCACGACACGCCGCGCCGGCCTCACCGCACTGCAGTGTAGGCGGCCGAGCGGCTCCATCGCACATGAGGTGGAACCGTATAGGCCGGAATTTCGTTCCTCCTTACAGGGGGCGGCGCGCACATGCACACCGCCCAGCATTCGCCATTACTGATGCGATGGCCAGGTTCCTCGTTCGACTATTCGGGTTGTTGCTCCTGACGTTCGCCATCTCTGCCGCGAGTTGTCAGGCCGTATTCCAGGGGGGACCATCGAAGAATACGCCGCAGCAGCTGAGCCCCGAGTCGTTCCAGCATGATCGGTGACCCCAGACGTGTTGGCGGTGTGAACGTTCGTATTGGCGCTGTGGCGGCTGCGAAAGCATCGCTGGCGAGGCTCCGAGCGCGCCTGACCATGGCCACGTCCGCGGCGCTGTTCCTGCTTCCGCTGCCCCTGATGATCGTCATTGCCAGTGCACTTATTGCCGACGATATCGAGCGGCTCACTCTGGCCGGAAGCGCTCTTGCATCTTTCTGGATGGCCGGGGTCTTGACGTGGCGCGGTTTGGCCAGCGAGATGGGTTACGTCCTCGGCGAACGAATCGACCTCGATCGCATCCCTCGCAAGTTCATGGGCGCCCTACTCACGGCTGGCGGTGCGGCACTAGCGGCTCTTACCGCGAACCACAGCGTGGTTGGTGCGGCGACGTTCGCCACTCTTGGCGGCGTCGGCCACCTCTGTTTCTACGGGTTGGATATGCGCGTGCGTCGTGTGACCGTCACACCGGTGGATGGCCTGGACGTCGCCAGCATCGCCGATCAGCTGGAGCAGGCCCATCTGCGCCTGCGACGTATCGACGCCGCGGCGAACGCGATTGCGGTCCCCGAATTTCGCAGCCGCCTCGCGCGAATCACCGCGGCCGGCCGCGATATCCTCGCCGAAATCGCGCGCGACCCAGGCAAGGCCAGCCGGGCACGACGCTTTCTCAACCTGTTTCTC
>DATJFM010000119.1:0-29526 GCA_035495655.1 Steroidobacteraceae bacterium | reverse complement strand
GTACTGTTCTCCGTGCCGGGCGCGTTCACGCCCACCTGCGATGCCAAGCATCTGCCGGGCTTCGTGCAGCTCGCCGATCAGATCCGCGCCAAGGGCGTCGACACCATCGCGTGCATGGCCGTCAACGACGTGTTCGTGATGAACGCCTGGGGCAAGGCACAGGGCGTCGGCGACAAAGTTCTGATGCTGGCCGATGGCAACGGTGAATATGCCAAGGCGCTTGGACTCGAGCTCGATGCGAGTGGCTTCGGCATGGGAACGCGTGGCCAGCGTTTCGCCATCGTGGCGCGCGATGGAGTCGCCACCCGCGTCGAGGTGGAGCAGGCGGGCCAGTTCAAGGTGTCGGCGGCCGAGTCGATTCTTTCGCAGCTCTAGCGGCGTCGCAGCGCGCCTTAGCCCAGCGTGCGGCGGCGGGCGCGATGTTAGAGTCCCTTCTGAGGATAGTGAACCTTTCTGTCCACTGTTGCCTCGGCGTGCACCCTACGCGGGGCTGTTTCAGTCGCACGCCGCGCCGGCGCCTCAACCGATCAGCCGCTCGATCTCCGGAATGATCTGGAACAGATCACCGACCAGGCCGAGATCGGCCACCTCGAATATCGGCGCTTCCCCATCCTTGTTGATGGCGACGATTGTGCGCGCATCCTTGATGCCGGTGAGGTGCTGAATTGCGCCGGAGATGCCCACCGCGACATACAGCTCCGGCGCGATGATCTTTCCGGTCTGACCGACCTGCATCTCGTTCGGCGCGTAGCCGGCATCGACCGCGGCACGCGAGGCACCGACCGCCGCGCCCATGCGATCCGCGAGGCTATAGAGGATCTTGAAACCGTCCGCGCTGCCGAGCGCCCGGCCACCGGACACCACGCGCGCTGCAGTCTGCAGGTCCGGACGGTCGCTCTTGGCGGCGGACACCGAGATGAAGCGCGTATGCGTCGGTAGCGTCACACTCACCGTGGCCATCTCGATCGGCGCGGAGGCGCCACCACTCGCGGCAGCCTCGAAGGAGGCGCTGCGCACCGTGCCGATAATCTTGCCTGCGCCGCTCGACTCGACCGTGAGGATGGCGTTGCCGGCATAGACGGGACGACGGAAGCGTGTCGCGCTCTCGATCGCCATGATGTCGCTCACCTGCGGTGCATCGAGCAGTCCCGCGACGCGCGCCATCAGGTCCTTGCCATAGGTTGTGGACGGCCCGAGCAGCAGATCGAAGGGACCGGCGAGCGCCACGACCTGCGGAGCGAACACCGCCGCGAGCGGGTGCAGGTTGGCGGGGTTCTCGACCGTGAGCACCCGATTCACACCGCTGAGCTGCGCCGCCTGCGCCGCAACGGGCGCGACTTCTGCGCCTAACACGGCCACGGTGATCTCCGCTCCTGCCAGCGCGTGCGCACAGGTGACGCACTTGGCGGTGCTGGCGTTCAGCTTTCCGCCGTCGTGCTCGGCAACGATCAATATCTTGGCGCTCACAGCAGTCCCTTCTTTCGTAGAGCCTCAACCAGCTCGGCGGCATCCTTGACGCGCACGCCCTTTTGCCGTTGTGGCGGCGGCTCGAAGCGCACGAGCTTCAGCTGCTGACGCGGCTCCAGCGCGAGCGCCGCGAAAGTCACGACATCGAGCGGCTTCTTCTTCGCCTTCATGATGTCGGGAAGCTTCACGTAGCGCGGCTCGTTCAACCGCAGGTCGGTGGTGATCACCGCCGGCAGGTCCACCTCGATGGTCTCGAGCCCGGCATCGACCTCGCGCGTGACGCGCGCGGTCTCGCCCGAGAGCTCGAGCTTCGAGGCATAGGTCGCCTGCGGCCGGTTCCACAGCGCCGCGAGCACCTGCCCGGTCTGACCGTTATCGTCATCGATGGCCTGCTTGCCGAGGATGACCAGAAACGGCTGCTCGCGCTCGATGAGCTTCAGCAGCGCCCGCGCCACCGTGAGTGGCTCGATCACCCCATCCGCCTGCACGTGCAGCGCACGGTCCGCCCCCATGGCGAGCGCGGTACGCAGCTGCTGCTGGCAATCGGCCGGCCCTACTGTGGCGACGACGATCTCCTCGGCGGCACCGCGCTCTTTAATGCGCAACGCCTCCTCCAGCGCGATCTCGTCGAAGGGGTTGATGGCCATCTTCACCCCATCGGTGACGACCCCGCTCCCATCGGGCTTCACGCGGATGCGCACGTTGGCGTCCACGACGCGCTTGATGCCAACCAGGATGCGCTTCATTACTTGGCTCTTCATGCACCCGGCAGACGGGCGGAAACGGCAGTATAGCGGCAGGTCGGACCCGATGTTGACGGGACGTGCCGCAGCGTTGACGGATTGCGCACCGCCGGGGACTCGGGAAATCGTGCCCGCCGCGACGTGCTAGAGTCCCCGCATGCTGAAGCTCGCGTTGCGTCGCATCGCTGCGCTCATTCCCACACTGCTCCTCATCGTCACCGTCTCCTTCGCCATCATCCGCCTTGCCCCGGGCGGCCCATTCGATGCGGAGCAGGGCATCAGCCCCGCAGTGCGGGCCAATCTCGAGCGGCTCTACGGCCTCGATGCGCCCCTGCCGCTGCAGTATTGGCGCTATCTGCGTGCGCTGGCGCATGGTGACTTCGGGCCCTCGCTGCGGCAGCGTGACTTCACGGTGAGCGAGCTCATTCGCCAGGGTCTGCCGCTGAGTGCGGCGCTCGGGTTGTGCGCCATTGCCGTAGCGCTTCTTACCGGGATTCCAGCCGGCATCGCCGCGGCGCTGTGGCGCGGAGCAGGTGCCGACCTCGCTATCGCTACGATCGGCGCGCTCGCCGTGGCGCTACCGAGCTTCGTCATCGGGCCGGTCCTCGCGCTCATCTTCGGTATTTACCTGCGCTGGTTGCCGGTGGCGGGCTGGCAGCCGGGCGCGGCGCGTTACCTGCTGCTGCCGGTAGTGACGCTGGCATTGCCGCTCGCTTTGGCGCTCGCCCGATTGACGCGTGCGAGTCTCCTCGAAGTGCTGCGCGCTCCCTTCGTACGCAGCGCACGCGCGCGCGGTCTCGGCGGCACGCGGGTGTTGTGGCGCCACGCGCTGCGCCCGGCACTGCTGCCGGTCGCGAGCTACCTGGGACCCGCCATCGCGTTCGTAATCACCGGCTCGCTCGTCGTCGAGGCGGTGTTCGGTCTGCCGGGGAGCGGGCGCTACCTGGTGCAGGGCGCCATCGACCGTGACTACCCGCTCGTGATGGGAATGGTGATCGTCTACGGAGTGCTCACTCTGCTCCTCAATCTGCTCGCCGATCTCGCCTGCAGCTGGCTCGATCCGGGCACACGGCATGAGTGACGCCGCCGCCAGGGTTGGGCTTTGGAGTGAGGCGCACCGGCGTCTGCGTGGAACGCGCGCCGTCAACATCGCGCTCGCGCTGCTCGCCTTCCTGACGCTTGCGGCCATCGTCGCTCCAGCGCTCAGCCCGTGGCGGTACGACAGCCTCGACTGGCAACACCTCGCCGCGCCCCCCGGCGCGGCCGCTGCACATTGGCTCGGCACCGACCGGCTCGGGCGCGATCTGCTGGTCAGAACGCTGTACGGCCTGCGGCTGTCGCTGCTGCTCGCTCTGCTCGCGAGTGCCGTGAGCCTGCTGATCGGGGTGCTATGGGGCGCGGTGGCGGGCCTCGCCGGTGGACGCATCGATGGGGCCATGATGCGCTTCGTCGACGTGTTGTATTCACTGCCGTACCTTTTCGTAGTGATCATTCTCACCACTCTGTTCCCGCGCGGCAGCCTGGCCACGCTGGCGCTCGCTCTCGCTGCCGTCGGCTGGCTCACGACCGCGCGCATCGTGCGCGCGCAGACGCTCGCACTGCGGCACCGCGCGTTCATCGAGGCGGCGCGCGCCACCGGCGTGCCGCCGGCGGGTATTTTGTGGCGGCACATCGTGCCGAACGTGGCGGGCCAGGTAGCGGTCTATGCGACCTTGATCGTTCCGCAGATGATCCTCTTCGAGAGCTTCCTGTCCTTTCTCGGGCTCGGGGTGCAGGAACCGCAGGCGAGCCTCGGCAACCTCATCTTCGTCGGGGCACAGGAGATGGAGTCGGCGCCCTGGATGCTGCTCGTTCCGGCGAGTGCGCTGGTGCTGCTGCTGCTGTGCCTCAATGTGCTCGGCGATGGCCTGCGAGATGCCTTCGATCCCCGCGAGCGTTGACAGCTCATCCGCTGAGGCTGCGCCGCTGCTGACTCTGCGCGGCCTCAGCGTCAGCTTCGATACCGTGCAAGGTGCGCTGCGGGCGGTGCAGGAAGTCACGCTCTCGGTCGCAAGCGGAGAGTGTCTGGGCGTCGTCGGGGAGTCGGGCTCCGGCAAGAGCCAGCTGTTCCTCGCTGTGATGGGACTGCTCGCCGCCAACGGCCGGGCGAGTGGCAGCGCGCGGCTCGCTGACACCGAGCTCATCGGACTTCCTGCAGCTGCGCTCGATCGGGTACGCGGAGCCAGGATCGGGATGGTGTTCCAGGACCCGATGACCTCGCTCACTCCGCACCTCACAGTCGGCGCGCAGCTGAGCGAGGTGCTGCGCCGGCATCGGGGACTCACGCGCCGCGCAGCGCATGCGCGTGCGCAGCAGCTGCTCGAGCTGGTGCAGGTGAGCGATCCGCAGCGTCGTCTCGATGAATACCCGCAGGCGCTCTCGGGTGGGATGCGCCAGCGCGTGATGATCGCGATCGCACTGGCCTGCGAGCCGCAACTGCTGATCGCCGATGAGCCGACCACCGCGCTCGATGTCACCATTCAGGCACAGATTCTCGCTCTGCTCGCGCAGCTCAAGCGCACGCACGCGCTGGGACTCGTGCTCATCACTCATGACATTGCGGCGCTCGCCGGCGTGGCCGATCGCATCGCGGTCATGCGGCAGGGTCGACTGGTCGAGAGCGGCGCGGCGGCTGAGGTGCTGAGATCGCCGCGCGACCCCTACACTCGCGCGCTGCTGCAGCAGGGAGATGTGCGGGCGGATGAGAACTTTGCGCGCGCGATGACAGCGCACGAATCGGCGCAGGCCGCAGCGCTCACGGTGCGCGACCTCAAGGTGCAGTATCGGGTTCACAGCCGCAGTGGCTGGCGCGCAGAGCAGACACTCGCGGCGCTCAGCGAGGTGAGTCTCGAGCTGCGCCCGGGGGACGCCCTCGGCATCGTCGGTGAGTCCGGCAGCGGCAAGTCGACACTCGCGCGGGCGCTGCTGCAGCTGCTTCCGGCTGCAGGCGGACGCGTGGTGTGGCTCGGGCGCGAGCTGGCGACGCTGCCGCGCGCGCAGCTGCGTGCGCTGCGCCGCGACCTGCAGATCATCTTCCAGGATCCCCTCGATAGTCTCGACCCGCGCATGACGGTGGGCGAGATCGTGGCGGAGCCTCTGCGCGTGCACGAGCGCGCGCTCGATCGCGCGGCGCAGGAAGCCGCGGTGCACGCAATGCTCGGCCGGGTGGCACTACCGGCCGCGCTGGCCGCACGTTACCCGCACGAGCTCTCCGGCGGACAGTGCCAGCGCGTTGGGATCGCGCGCGCCATGGTGCTCGCACCGCGGCTGCTGATCTGCGATGAGCCCCTGAGCGCACTCGATGCGCCGACGCAGCAGCAGCTCCTCGCATTGCTCGCGGAGCTGCGCCGCGCGAGCGGGCTGTCGCTCCTTTTCATCAGCCACAACCTCGCGCTCGTGCGCGCGCTGTGCGAGCGTGTGCTGGTGCTGTATCTGGGACGTACTATGGAGCTCGCCTCCGCTTCGCAGCTGTTCGCGGCACCCCGCCACCCCTACAGCCGTGAGCTGCTCGCCGCCATCCCCGTCGCCGACCCGCAAGTGCAGGCTGCGCGGCTCACACACGTGCGCCCCGGAGAGCCGCCATCGGCACTTGCGCCCCCGAGCGGCTGCGTGTACCGCACGCGCTGCGAGTTCGCAGTGCCAGTGTGCGCAGAGCGTGTCCCCGTGTGGGAGGAGCAGGCGGGGCAGGGCATCGCCTGTCATCGCTGGCGCGAGCTCGCGTGAATGAGGCGTGCGATCTCATAGGACCCGCCGGCCGTCACAATTCGCGCCATGGCCCCGGGCGCGCGGGCCGGTTGGGTTATTCTTCCCGGCATGAAGAGCGATTCCAGCATCCGCCCGAGTGAGGGCCTGAAGAGCATCCGTTACGACATCCGTGGACGGCTGGCGCACCGTGCACACGAACTCGAGCGCCAGGGCTACGAGATCATCTCCCTCAATATCGGCAACCCACGAGCCTTCGGCCTGCGTACCCCCGAAAGCATGCGCCTCGCAATGATCGAGAACCTCGCCGAGGCGGAAGGCTACTGTCACCAGAAAGGCATATTTCCGGCGCGCGAAGCGGTGGTGATGCAGCAGCAGG
Organism: Steroidobacteraceae bacterium; assembly: GCA_035495655.1. Classification (GTDB taxonomy): domain Bacteria; phylum Pseudomonadota; class Gammaproteobacteria; order Steroidobacterales; family Steroidobacteraceae; genus 13-2-20CM-66-19. The sequence goes on along the minus strand of DATJFM010000119.1, from coordinate 23,196 downwards.
AGCGCGGCGTCCGCGGAGTCACTGCCGAGGAAGTGTTCATCGGCAACGGAGTGAGCGAGCTCATCGACTTGAGCTTACGGGCGCTGCTCAACGAAGACGACGAAGTACTGGTGCCGAGTCCCGACTATCCGCTATGGACCGCCGCGGTGACCTTGAATCGCGGCCGCGCCGTGCACTATCCGTGCCGGCCGGAGAACCGATTCATCCCGGATCCGGAAGAGCTCGAGACCCTGCTCACACCGCGCACGCGTGCCCTCATCATCATCAATCCCAACAATCCCACCGGTGCGGTGTATCCGCGCAACGTCCTCGAAGCGATCGCGCGGCTCGCGGAGCAGCGCGGCCTCGTGGTGTTTGCCGATGAGATCTACGATCAGGTGACCTACGACGGGACGCAATTCGTGCCGATGGCGACGCTGGTGCACGATACGCTGTGCGCGACGCTTTCCGGCTTGTCCAAGGTGTACCGTGCGTGCGGCTACCGGGTCGGCTGGGCCGTGTTCTCCGGCCGCACGCAGCTGGCCGCGGATTATCTCCAGGCGCTCGAGCTGCTCGCGTCGCTGCGCCTGTGCAGCAACGTGACCGCGCAGTGGGCGGTGCAGACCGCGCTCGGTGGCCACCAGAGTGTGCGTGAGCTGGTCTGCGCTGGCGGGCGTCTGTACGAGTCGCGCGCCGCCGTTCTCGCGGCCGTGCAGCGCAGCCGTTTCCTGACGCTCGCCCCTCCTCAGGGCTCGATGTATGCATTCGTTGGCGTGAACCCGATGGTTCTGACCGACTTCGATGACCAGCGTTTCGCGCTCGATCTGCTCGAGCAGAAGCACGTGCTCATCGCTCCAGGCGTAAGCTTCAATGTCCCGTATCGCAATCACTTCCGCATCACCACGCTTCCCGATGCGGCGACCTTGCGCGAGGTGTTCGGACGGATCGAGGAGCTCCTCGCGGGCTACGCCACACGCTCGCATCAACTCGGTGCCCGTCGGGCCGTGGCGCGCAACATCATGGGATCGGCCTCCAGGTTCAAGTAATCTCGATGAGAAAGCAGTAATTACCGGTTTTGTTTAGACTTTCTAGCGATATTTCCCTTCATCTCCGGCACGGCGGCACACTGCTGGTTCCGACGAGTCAGCGAGTGCGCGCAGTGCAGCTCGCACACGCGGCGGCCGAGATCTCCAGCGCCCGACGGGTGTGGGCCAGCGTGGATGTGCTCACGCCCCCGCGCTGGGCGCGGCGGGAATGCGAGCGCCTCGCCGCAGAAGCGGCTGCGGACTGGCCCCGACTGCTGGGCCCGACCGAGGAGTGGCTCTTGTGGCGCGAAGCCACTCAGGAAGCCGCCCGTGGCTATCCGTTCCTCGACACCGGTCAGCTTGCAGAGCTTCTCCAGCTCTCGAGCGAGCGGGCCGCCGAGTACGGCATGACACTGCCTGCGGCCGCGGCGGATAGCGAGGCGGCCCTTCTGCTCGAGGCGCAGCGTGGCTTCGATGCGCGCTGCCAGGCACTGCGCGCCGCAAGCGTCGCGACTCTCATACCCCGCATCGGCACCAGCGACGCTACGCGCAACCTTCTGGTGCGCGGCTTCGCTGCGATTGCGCCCTGGTTGGCACGGCTCACTCACTCGTGCGCCGACGCGCAGGTGGAGTCGCGCAGCGCGAGTGTCCGCGGCGTGCGCACGCGCGATGGTCGCGCGCAGATGGAGGCGATCGCGCACTGGTGTCGCGAGCGTCTCGACGCGCACCCCGACGCGCGGCTACTCGTCGTGCTCCCGGGAGCCTCCGGCCTGCTCGAGCGGCTCGGACAGCTCATTCGCGATGCGCTCGATCCGGCGGCGCGCCTGGCTCCTGCGCAGACCGCACGCGAGCTGGTAAGTATCGAAGGCGGGCACTCCTTCGCCTCGCTCGCCTTGCCCTCGCAGGCACTGCTCTCGCTCCGTCTCCTTGCGGGTGAAGCTCTCGAGATGGAGCTGATCAGCCGCTGGCTGACCTCGCTCTACTGGATCAGTCCAGAGCCCGCGGCCCGCGCCCAGCTTGCGCAACGGTTGCGTGAACGTGGTCCCTCCAGCGTGCAGCTGCGCGAGTTTCGCGGCGCGCTGCAGCTCGCGCCGCGGGAGCTCAAAGCGGCCGCGCGCGAGCTCGATGCAAAGCTGCGTCAGGCGGCGGGCCGCTTGGGCGAGGGCAGCGCGGCGCCTCCGCGCTGGTCCGAGCGCTTCGAGTCTGCGCTTGCCGCTCTCGGATGGCCTGGCGATCTTCGGCCCGAAGGTACGGCGCATCGAGCCAGTTTGCGCTGGCGTGAGCTGCTCGAGGAGTTCGGTGAGCTCGCACTCAGTGTTGGCAGCCTCGAGCTGCGATCTGCGCTCGAGCTGCTGCGCGCGCTGGCGGCGCGTACCGCCTGGCGGCCCGAAGGTGAAGGGGCGCCCGTCACCCTGTCTCCGGTGCTCGCCGACCCCGTGGTGATCTACGACGGGATCTGGGTCGGCTCGCTCAGCGCCGATCAGCTGCCCCAACCGATCTCACCGGATCCGTTTCTGCCCATGCACGCTCAGCTCGCGGCGGGGCTGCCCGAGGCGAGTGCCGGCGGGCGCCGCGCGCAGGCTGCGGCGCTGCTCGCGGCGTGGCGGCGCAGCGCGGATGAGCTCGTGTTGTCGGTGCCGGCGCAGGAGGAGGACCGTGAGCTCCTGCCGAGCCCGTGCCTCGCGGGCCTCGCTCTCGAGGAGCACAGAGAGCAGAACCTGTGGCTGCCGTTGCGGTTGCATCGGCAGGGCGCCATCGAGCGGATCGTCGATACGAAAGGCACGGCCTTCAACGCACTGACACCGTTACCTCATGGAACCCGCTCACTGACGTTACAGAATGCATGTCCGTTCCGCGCGTATGCCGAGCTGCGTCTCGGGGCCTCACCTCCGGAGGAACCCGAGCCCGGAGTGCCGATGACCCAGCGCGGCCTGCTGTTGCACGGCGCGCTGCAGATGCTCTGGGAAGAGCTGCACGACTCCGGACGGCTCGCTGCGCTCGATGAGCATGCTCTCGATGCTCTGATCGGCGACTGTGTGGCTCAGGCGGCGCGCGCCTTGCAGGCCGAGATCGGCAGCCGGCGCCGCCGCACACGGCGCATTTCCGATGCGCAGTTCGACCTGTTCACCGAGCTTCCGCCGGCGCTCGAGCGCGAATGCCGGCGGGCGCGCGTCCTGATACGGCGGCTGTGCACGCTCGAGAAGACACGCGCCCCATTTACGGTGGAAGCCATCGAGCACCTCACGGAGCTCACCCTCGGCGGCGGCCGCCTTCGCGTGCGGCTCGACCGCGTGGACCGTCTCGCCGCGGGGCGTGCGGTGCTCGACTACAAGAGCGGACGGCCGGGAAGTCCCGACTGGTACGGCGAGCGCCCCACGCATCCGCAGCTGCTCGCCTACCTCACCGCTTTGGGCTTGGATGTGATCGCGCTGGCCACCGTGAACCTCACGGCCCGTGAGGTGCGCTTCACGGGCGTGGCAGCGAACGCCGATCTGCTGCCGCGCGTCAGGGCGGTCACCGACCCCTCCGGAGTTGCGGGTGACTGGAGCGCGCAGCAGCGCAGCTGGCATGGGCTCATCGAGCGTCTCGTCCGTGCCTTTCTCGCCGGAGACGCGCGAGTGGATCCCGCGCCCGGTGCCTGCGACTACTGCCACATCATCGACATCTGCCGCATCGAAGCGCATTCGGCGCCGGAAACCGCGGGACACGCGGATGACAGCGATGAGTGAGTCGCCCGCACGGCTCGATGCGGCGGCGAGGGCTGCGGCCATCGATCCCTGCGGATCGGTACTGCTCGAGGCTCCAGCGGGCTCGGGCAAGACCTCGGTGCTCACCCGGCGGTTCCTCAAGCTGCTCACGACCGTCGCGGATCCCGGCGAGATCCTCGCGATCACCTTTACCCGCAAGGCCGCCGCCGAGATGCAGGGTCGCGTGATCCGCGCACTGCGTGGTGAGTTCGATGCCGATGATCCGGAGGCAACCGAGCTCGGCGCGCTCGCCGAGGCGGCGCTCGCGCACGGCGCGCCCCGCGGCTGGAGCCTGGACACGCAACCGCAGAGTCTGCGCATCCAGACGATCGACGCCTTCAACTACTGGCTGGCGAGTCAGCTGCCGGTCGCCTCACATGCCGGCGGGGTGCTGACTGTCACCGAGAGCGCGGGCGAGCTGTACGGGCGCGCGGCGCGCCGGACACTTCTCGCCGCGGAGATCGAGCCGGCTCTCGCACCGGACGCGCGCCTGCTCTTCGAGCGCACCGACAACCACTGGATGTACCTCGAGCGGCTCATCGCGCAGATGCTGCACGAGCGCGCTCACTGGCTGCCCTTCGTGACGCGTCAGGAACCGCAGGCGCTGTGTCACCGGGTCAACGAAACTCTCGCCCACCTCACCGCCGCGCAGCTCGCGTCACTGTGCGCGCTTTTGCCGCCAGGCGTGCGCCAGCGCGCGCAACGCCTCCCGGGCTGCGCCCCGCTCGGCTGCCAGCCGGAAGATCTCGCACGCTGGAAGCAGCTCGCGCATCTTCTTCTCACGAAGGACGACTGGCGCAAGCAACTGATCGCGCATCGCCTCGGTCCCGCCTTCTCGGATGCCGGGCTGCGTCACGAGCTCCGCGACCTGATCGATGAGCTGCGCGGACGCGCGGGCGCGCGCGAAGCGCTGCTTGCGGTAAGAAAAGCGCCCGCCGCGGAGCTCGGCGAGGACGACGTCGCGGCCATCGGCGCGCTGGCGCGCCTCCTGTCGCGCGCGGCCGCGGAGCTGCATGCGGAGTTTGCCCAGGCGCAACGCGTCGATTACACCTACGTCACGGGCGCCGCTCGCCAGGCACTCACCGAGGGCGGCGAGCCGACCGATCTCGCGCTGCGTGCGGGGCTCGCGCTGCGGCACATCCTGGTCGATGAGTTCCAGGACACCTCGCTCGCGCAGCTGCAGCTGCTCCAGGCGCTCACCGTCGGCTGGGAGGAGGGCGATGGGCGTACGCTTTTCGTCGTCGGCGACGCGATGCAGTCGATTTACCGCTTCCGCGAAGCAGAGGTGGGACTGTTCCTGCAGGCGCGCAGCGCCGGAATCGGACAGCTGAAGCTGCGGCCGCTGCGTCTGCTGCGTAACTTCCGCGCAGTGCCGGAGCTGGTGGAATTCACCAACGAAGTCTTCGCACAGGTTTTCCCGCCGACGGATGAGCCACGCAGCGGCGCGGTGAGCTACCGGCCGAGCCTCGCATCAAGTGGCAGCGCACCCGCGTTCTTGCCCCCGGTATCCCTCAAGATTTTTCCGCAGCATCCGCTCGGTGAAGCCAGAGCGATTGCGGACCACGCCGCGCAGCTGCGGCAGCGCGCTCCGGAAGGCAGCGTTGCGGTTCTGGTAGTCGCACACGCCCACGCCGTGCCCATCGTCGAAGCCCTGAGCGCACGCGGAGTACCCTGCAGCGCAGTCGACCTCGTGCCACTGCGCGAGCGACTCATCGTGCGTGACCTGGTGCAGCTCACGCGCGCGCTTTTCGACCTTTCCGATCGCGCTGCCTGGCTCGCGGTGCTGCGTGCCCCCTGGTGCGGGGCGCGCTTGCGGACGTTGACCGCGCTCTCGGGCGCGAATGACCGCGAGCTCGTATTCGAAGCGCTCGGCAATGCCGAGCGCCTGGCACGCTGTGCGCCGGAAGACTTAGGTAGGCTCGAGCGGGTGCGCGCGATTCTCGCCGCCGCACTCACCGAACGCGGCGAGGCGCAAATCGCCGACTGGCTGGAGCGTACGTGGCTGCGGCTCGGCGGCAGCGACGCCTACGAGGCGCATGAGCTCGAGGATGCGCACAGCTTCTTCACGGCACTCGCCGCGCGCTCCGCTACGCTCGAGTGGCGGAGCCCCGCGGACTTCGCGACGCTCCTCGAGCATCTCTGCAGCACCGCGCGCAGCGGCGACAACCCGGTTCAGATCATGACCATCCATCGGGCAAAGGGGCTCGAGTTCGATCACGTGATCGTTCCGGCACTGGAGCGGGCAACGCGCGGGGCCGAGCGGCGCCTGCTGCGTTGGATCGATCTTCCGGGCGAGGCGGGTGAGAGCGATCTGCTCATCTCGCCCTCGCCGCCGATCGGCGCGGCAGAAGAGAGTGATCTCAACGTCTACATCAAGGACCTGATCCGCGAGCGCGATGTGCATGAGCGGTGCCGGCTCATGTATGTCGCCGCGACGCGCGCGCGGCGCACGCTGTGGCTATCGGCGGCGCCGGCGAAGGCGGCCGATGGCAGCATCAAGACCGACCGGCGCAGCATGCTGGCGCTCCTGTGGCCGGCGCTCGCGCGGCGTTTCGAGACGGTCGAGGGCGCGACGCGCGAGGCGGCGGCGGTGACCGTCGCACCGCTCGAGCGCCTCAAGGGGGACTGGCAGCCGCCGGCACTTCCCGCGGCGGTGCCCGTCACGCATCTTCCCGCGGCTTACCTTGCCACCGAGCCGATCGAGTTCAGCTGGGTGCGCGAGACCCAGCGGCACATCGGCACCGTGGTTCACGCGTGGCTGCTGCAGCTGGCGCGAGCGGCACAGGTGCCTGCAGCTGCGGAGCTGGAGCAGCAGCGGGCCACGGTGCTCGCGCAGCTCGAGCGCCTCGGTGTGCCGCAGCACGAGCAGATGCGCGCCGCCGAGGTGATACTGCGCGCGCTGCGGCAGATGGTGAGCGACGAGCGCGGACGCTGGATCCTGAGCAGCGCTCATCGGGCTGCCCGCAGCGAGTGGGAGCTGAGCGGAGTGAGCGCCGGGCAGCTGCGCAACGTGCGAATCGACCGCAGCTTCATCGACGCGTCCGGCACCCGCTGGGTGATCGACTACAAGATCAGCTCGCACGAGGGCGCCGATCTGCAGGGATTCCTCGCACGGGAAGTGGAACGCTATCGTCCGCAGCTCGCCGCGTATGTCGAGCTCGCACGGGCCGTGGGAGAGGAGCCGGTGCGCGCGGCGCTTTATTTCCCGCTGCTCGGGGCATTTCGCGAAGCGCCCTGAGATCAACATGTTGATACCGCAGCTGTCCCGCAGGAACACTGGAGCAAAGGGTTAACTATCGACGGAAAGAGCCTCGAGCATGGGCCCGTCGCCAGGCCTCAACCGGGCCGGCCCGCGCCAGGGCCGTCAGAACGTTCCCGAGAGCGAGAACGGACGCCGCCCGGTTGCGTCCGGAGAACCGAGGAAGCGCAGGCTGTTCACGAGCTCCGGTGGTGCGCCGCTGCGAGCCGCGATGACTCCTTCGAGCTCGAACCCCGGCGCCGGGGTGAGCCGCAGCGTCCCCTCGAGGGCGAGCGGACCCCCGAGGTCGCGCAACGTGCCTACCGGATCGCCGCTTCCCCCCGGGAAGGTCACCGCATAACTGCCGAGCGCCGTGTTGTTGCCGCTACGCTCCTCGAGATTGCGGGCCTCGATGCGGCCCTGCAGCTGCCGGATGACGCCGCGCTGCAGCTGCACGAGCGCGAGCTCGCAGTGCGCTCGTCCGTGCACATTCGCGGGCAGCGCCGAGACGATTGCCGGATCGAGCGGCAGGTCGGCCATCACGTTGCGCGCCGTCACGCGTCCGCCGAAGCTCGCCTCGACATCCGCCGCTGCATCGGCGGGCCCGTGACCGAGAGTCAGATGCGCTGCCGCACGCCCGAGCAGCAGACGCATCGGATGCAGGTCCCAGTTGAGATCTCCGAGCGCCGTACCGCTCACGGTGAGCCCCCCGCAGCCCCCGCTCCAGAGTGACCCCTCGATGCTCGCGCACGACCACTGCGCACCACGCGTGGGGAGCACCCAGGCGGCGGGCATGCGGACGAGAACGATGGCGAGGAAGGCGATCGCAGCGAGGAGTGCGATCCAGAAAGGTCGCTTCACTTCAGCCGGTGTGCAACACGATGTTGGCGTTCACGAGTCCGGGGGTGCCGGATTTCTCGATGATGGCCGAGTCCACCGTCACGCCGTTCTGCTGCGCCAGCCGGGCGAGCCAACCGACGAGCACATCGAAGGGAGCCTTCTCCAGACGCACTGAGAGATTGCCCCCGCTGCCGGGCTCACTGCCGGAGAGCGCGCTCGCCAGACCCGATTCGCGCGCCGAGCGGTCGATGATCACGAGCAGCGACTCACCGTTCGAGGAGGGCGCCGGCATCAGAGCGATCTGCGGCGCCACCGACTGCATCCAGCTGAGGTCTGCGCGCTTCTTGGTGAGGCGCTCCTGCGCATGCGCAACGCCGCGATCGAGTGGTACCAGTATGCCGAAAATCAGGATCAGGACCGCCGCGATCGCGCCAATGAGCAGCAGCCGCCGCTCGCGCGGCGAGAGCGCCGCGATCGCCTCCGGCGAGAGCGACCGCAACGAGAGCGATCCGAGCGAGAATGAGTTGAGCGACAGCTTCATGGCGCTCCCTCAGGCCCCCGAGCGCATCTGAATGCGCCCCTCGTAGGCAGAGCCGGAGTTGGATCCGCCGGTGAGGTCCGCATGCCAGCCACTGCTGCGCAGCGCTTGGCTCAAGTGGTCGAGACTCGTGGCATCCGGAGCCGAGAGCTTCATTTCGAGCGTTCCGGTATGGAAATTCAGTGATTGCACGCTGGTGCCGGGTGCACTGTCGCGCGCCTGTGCCAGCGCCTGCAGAGCGGGCAGCAACCCCTCGCCGGCACCGCGCACGCCAACGAGGCGCCTTTCCATCAGCCGCCGGGCTTCGGACGCGCTCGCCTCGGTATGCATGGAGCTGCGGAAGGTGTCGCGGATGGAAGCATCGAGTTGCCGCTCGTGGCGTTTCAACAATTGCAGCTCGACCGTCTTGCCGATGATGTGCAGGCCCACGAGCGCTGCCAGGAGCATCGCCGCCAGGCGCCACGCCTTGAGGCCGACTCCCCGCGAAGACACCGGCGCATAGGTGCCCTGTAACAAGTTGATGGCGGTCGTCGAGGGCAGCTGCTGGGCATAGAGCCCAAGCGGGCCGCCGGCGAGCAGCTGAACCTTGATGCCATCGAAATGCGGCCGCGCCGCCTCGACCTGAGCCGCGTGCTGATGCCACTCCGGCGCCCCGGTATACAGGATCAGGCCGCGGCCTCCGGTCGCGCTCGCGTCTGCACCGGTACGCGCTATCTCGAGCGCCTCACCGAGTGCATCGGCGGGCAAGGTGACCGGGGTTCCGCCCGGCGGGCGCACCGCCACCGTGTCCGCCTCGAGCAGCGCGACCGCCTGGCCTGGATTGTGCGGCAGTAGCTCACTGTCGGCGTACACCGCGTCGGGCTCGATGCCCGCGCCGCGCAGGTCGGTGAGCCACTGATCGAGCAGGGCCTTCGCTACCACCGCAACCGGCACGCGCGAGGATTCACCCGAGCGTTTGCCGAGGGCGAAGTGCAGCTCCTCGATGTCCTCCGCCAGCTGCTCCTCGAGGGCATAGGGAACGAGCTGCTGCAGCTTGGCTCCGGCCCTGACCGGTACGTCGGGCTCCGCCAGCAGGACATCCGCGCCAGAGATGAGCACGCAGACCCGTCGGCCGGGGCTGCGGGCCGCCGCGAGCGCCAGCGGCCCGCTCTGCGGCGGGCTCGAGGGCGTGCCGCGGGAGTCAACCACGAGCCAGGTCGCGAGCCCGGTCTCCTCGCGCGGCAGGCGCAGCAGCAGCCAGTCAGCCATGGGCGGATAGTGTCATCATTCGTGCATTCGCGCTTGTCGATTGCGTCACTGTGGAGAGAGCTCGCACGGGCTCAATCGGGGGTAAAGCTGCGCTGAATCGGGCGCACGGCGCCGGTCGCGTCCCGGTACAGCAGACTGTACAAATTGAATTCCGCACCGCCGATGGTGATGAAGCTGGTCAGGCGGAAGTAGGCCGAGGTCTGGTTGAACTTGCTCCGCACGGCGCTCCACTGCTTGGGGTCGCTGAAAGCCGCCTGATAGTTGGCGAGCGTCGGGAAGCAACCCGTGGAGCCCTGTGCGCGGTTCTTGTCGAGTTGGCCCCCGGTCGAGCTGAAATCGGTCTGACCCGAGCCGAGAAACGCATCGAGTACCTTGTCCTTCGCCGTGCAGACGTTGATCTGCGTCTTCCACGGCAGCGCCGTCACGTAAGGTGCGAGTGTCAGGTAGCGGTCGCGGCCGAAGCCGGGCAGCGCAAGCAGCTCGCTCGCACTCGTGATGTAGCGGTTCGGTGTGCGGTAGGGCGGCGCCTGTCCCATGTAGACGCTGTCCTCCGCGCCATCGATGCTCTGCGGCACGATGTCGGCGTCGATCCAGTCCACCATCATCGGCGCCCACTTGGTCTCGAGTCCCAGCATCTCCAGGAGCTTCGTGAACGCGGCGACGTACACCTGGTCGGGCGTGCCGTCGTTCTTGACCAGGTTGTTGAGATTGAGCCGCCCCTGCATGTCCTCGAGCGAAGCCTCCAGCATCACCCCCGGCACCACTTCCATCGGTCCGACGGGCTTGTCCCAACCCTGTCCGATGTAGGTATGGCTCGGGTCGCTCTGGAAGAACTGGCGGATACCGTAAGCGGCGAGCGCCTCGGCGCCCTGAGCGATCAGGATCGATTCATCGAAGGCATACGTGCCGGTGCCGCGCCGCGCGGTCATGGCATTCTCGTACGCGATGGCAGACGCCAGAATGGTGCCGAGCGCCACGAGCAGGATCGCGACGATCAGCGCCACGCCGCGCTGCGCATGGCGCGAAGGCGAGGCGGGCCGGCGCGGTGCACGCGAACGATTCGGCACGCGCTTCATCCGGCAATCTCAACGATGCGCACGATCTTGCCCCAGTCCTCGGTATCGAGCGTGATCTCCACCGCGAGCGGCCGCTGCCGCAAGCTCAGCTCCTGCGTCTGGCCGATGAGAACCGTGTTGGTGGCCGGGGGCCACTGCTCGTCCCATTGCCGATTCACATCCATGTAGCGGATGGTGACCGCCTTCACGTGCGTCAGCAGCTCTCGCTGTGTGGTCGTGCTGGCGAGCGTCGGGTCGAGCACGCTCCAGAACTCACGCCGCAGCGTGCCGTTCTCGAGAAAGTAGGCCACACGCTGCAGTCCCGCCCGTTGCAGTCCGACGGGATTCGCCCAGCCGGTCCGTGTGAAGGCCACGATCGGCAGCGCACCTGAGCTCGAGCCCGTGGAGAGCGCGCCCTGGGTGCCGGTCACCCCGCCCGCGATGGCCGGCTGCGCCGGCTCGTTGCCGACCGCCTGGCGCACCGGCCGCGGCGCGAGCTGCACGAAGTCCTGCTCGAGGATACGGATCGCGTTCTGCAGCTCGAGCAGATGCGCCTGCTGCTCCTTCAGCGCCTCGTGACTGTTGAGCGCCTGTCTGATCGCGCCATAGCCCATGGCGAACATGATCGCGGCGATGAACATCGCCACGAGCAGCTCGATCAGGGTGAAGCCACGCGCTCGCATCAGTCGGAGTCCGGGTCTGAATCGCTCGGCGGCTGGGGTGGCGGTGGCGGGTTCGGCGCGGGCGGTGTCCCGAGGCCACCCTGGACGCCGATGCCGCCTTGCACCCCTATGCCCCCTTGCCCTCCGATGCCACCTGGCCCGATGGGAACGGGAGAGCCAACACCGCCCGGCGTACCGACGCCCTGACTGCCGAGTCCGCCGGAATTCTGGCCCTGAAACCCCGGAAGCAGCTGCGCGCCCCAGTCCGGCACCACCGTATTGGGCACACCGACCGCGTCGCCCTGGATGCCGCTCACGGTCGTGAACCAGCCCTTGTCCTCGTCCGCCTTAATCTCGGCCGGGCGGACCTTGACGTCGATCCGCACCACGCCCGGGACCTGCGTCGTGGTCACCTCGCGACGCCAGTGCCAGTGGCGGCCCGCGAACTCGGTGTCCCCATCGCTGTTGCCGGTCGCAGTCATCTGACCGGAGAGTCGCAGCGTTGCGATCTGGTTGAGCCCGACCCACTGCGCAAAGGTCTTATCGCGCAGATACGAGACGGTGTTGGCGGAGGAGGTGAGCGCACCGAGCACCGCTGCCATGCCGATCACCACGATGGCGAGAGCTACCAACACCTCGATCAGAGTGAAGCCCCGACAGCGCCTCACGGCTTGCGCTCCACCAGCGGCTGCAGGACCACCTGGCCCTTCGCATCCTCCGTGAGGGTGACGCTGCGCAGCCCGCCCTCGCGCTCGAGCGTCGCTGCGAAGGTGGTGAGATCGCCGTTGGAGAAGATCATCACCTGCGGGGTCTTGTCTTTCGAATCCTTCGGCCGTGCCAGCACCACGGGGCGTGCTTCGACGCTCAGCTTGAAGCCGAGCCCATCGGGAAGACGGCGCGCGCCGAGCGCATCGTCCTCGAATACGCTGCGCCAGCCGGCGCGACGCGCATCGTAGGTGAGGAACTCGTAGCCATCGTCCTGGAACATCACGCCGTACTCACGGGTCTGGAGCTCCGCCTGCTCGCGCGCGTAGGTGAACAGTGCAAGTAGCCGGTCGCTTTCCTTCTCGAGCTCGCGATCGCGGCCGGTGATGTTGACCGACAGCACGATTCCGGCCGTGATGACGCCGATGATCACCACGACGACCAGCACCTCGATGAGGGTGAACCCGCGCGGTGCGCGGCGAGCGCCCGGCGTGCGCCCGCGCCGGGAGGTAGCGCTAGTCGGTGATGTTCCAGTTGCCGATATCGGCATTGATGCCATCACCGCCCGGAGCGCCATCGGCTCCGAGGCTGTACAGGTCGTACTCCTGGCCGTGCGAGCCGGGGAAGACATACTGATAGTCATTGCCCCAGGGGTCCTTGCTGATGCGCTGCAGGTAGCCGCCGGGCCGCCAGTGCTTGATCGAAGGATCGGTCGGCTGCGCCGTCAATGCCGACAGGCCCTGCTCGGTGGTCGGGTATTTCGAGTTGTCGAGCCGGAACATGGTGAGCGCGGTCTCGAGACTCTTGATGTCCTGCTTCGCCTTGGTGACGCGCGCCTCATCCACACGGCTCATGATCTGCGGCACGATGACTGCCGCCAGCAGACCGATGATGATCACCACCACCATGATCTCGATGAGGGTGAATCCGCGGGCGCGGTTCACCCCGTGAGATCGGGCTCGCCAGGCTCTCGTGAGGAGGCGATCGGTCTGGCCGGCGGGCGGTCTGCTAACCTGAAATGTGTGGCTCATGAGCTGCATGTCCCGGCCGGACTGGCGATTTGGCCCAAAAACGGCTCGGGATGATAACAAATGGGGATCTCCGGCTTCGTGAACCACGTGCACCTGGCGCTCAGGTCGGTCAATTGCGACGGCCGCCGCGGCTTGGCGCTGCTCTGCATTTGCCTGCTGCTGCTGCTGTTGACGGCCCTCGGCGGCGATGCCGGCCAGGGTCTGCTGCGTTACGAGCGCGGCGCGCTCAGCCAGGGGCAATTCTGGCGGCTGCTCAGCGCACACCTCGTTCACCTCGACCTGCGGCATGCGCTGCTCAATGCGGCCGGCCTCGCTCTCGTGTGGGCGCTGTTCGCCCGGGATTACTCGCCGAAGGCATGGCTTGCCATCCTGCTGGGGACCATCGCCGCCATCGATGCGGGCCTGTGGCTCGGCGATTCGACCGTGCAGTGGTACGTGGGTTCCTCTGGCGCGCTGCACGGCGCCATGGCGGCAGGCGCCCTGGCGCACATTCGCCACGGTGAGCGCGATGGCTGGGTGCTCGCGGCGCTGCTGGCCGCGAAGCTCCTGTACGAGCAGACGGTCGGAGCACTCCCTTTCTCGGGGCGGGACCCGGTGGTCGTGGACGCGCACCTCTACGGAGTGCTCGGAGGAGCGGCGGTCGCCGCGTTCCTGAAGCCGCGCCGCCTGCCGCTATAATCGCCAGCTTTTGCGACGACGGAAGGGCTCATGGCGTTCGCGTTCGTCTTCCCCGGTCAGGGCTCGCAGTCGGTCGGCATGCTCGCATCGCTCGCCGCCGCAGAGCCGGCCGTGCGCGAGACCTTCGCGGAGGCCTCGCAGGTGCTCGGCTACGACCTGTGGCAGCTGGTGAGCACCGGGCCCGAGGAAGCGCTCAATACCACCGAGCGCACCCAGCCGGCGATGCTCGCCGCGGGAGTGGCCGTGTGGCGCGTCTGGCGAGCGCGTGACGGAGGAGTGCCGGCGCTGGTCTCCGGCCACAGCCTCGGGGAATTCACTGCGCTCGTGTGTGCGGGAGCGTTCGAGTTTCCGGAAGCCATCGAGCTGGTGCGCTTCCGTGGCCAGGCGATGCAGGAAGCGGTACCGGCGGGCAGCGGCGCGATGGCCGCCATCCTTGGCCTCGAGGATGAGGTCGTGGTGTCCGTGTGCCGCGAGGCCGCGCAGGGCGCGGTAGTCGAGGCAGTCAATTTCAACTCGCCCGGTCAGATCGTGATCGCGGGCGATGCTGCAGCCGTGCAACGGGCGATCGAGGACGCGAAGAGCAAGGGAGCGAAGCGTGCCCTGGTGCTGCCGGTCAGCGTGCCAGCGCACAGCAGCCTGATGGGCGCCGCGGGCGAGCGGCTGCGGACACGGCTCGAGGCGCTCAACGTGCGCAAGCCCACGATCTCGTACGTCAGCGCGGTCGATGCACGTCAGCATTCCGAGCCTGCAGATATCCGCGAGCTGCTCGTGCGCCAGATCTCGAGCCCGGTGCGCTGGACCGATGCGGTGCGTACGCTTTCGCGTAGCGGGGTGTCACAGATCATCGAGTGCGGACCCGGCAGAGTGCTCACGGGGCTCAATCGCCGCATCGAGCGGCGCGCGGACCTGAGCTTCCCGCCGCTCGATGATCCTGCCGCCCTCGACGCCGCGCTCACCGCCACAGCAGGGTAGACCCATGCTCGAAAATCAGGTCGCACTCGTCACCGGCGCCTCCCGTGGTATCGGCAGTGCCATCGCGCTCGCGCTTGGGGGGGCGGGCGCCAGGATTATCGGCACGGCGACGAGCGCGGAGGGCGCCAAGCGCATCGGCGAGACGCTCGCGTCGCACGGATACAACGGGCGCGGAGCGGTGCTCGACGCCGCCGACCCGGCGTCGATCGACGCCCTGATAGCGCAGCTCGAGCAGAGCTCCGAGCTGCCCACGATCCTCATCAACAATGCCGCTATCACCCGCGACACGCTGCTGCTGCGCATGAAGCCGGAGGACTGGGATGCGGTGATCGCCACGAATCTCACCGCCGTGTACCGGCTCTGCAAGGCTTGCTTACGCCACATGATGAAGGAGCGGCGCGGCCGGATCGTCAACCTCACCTCGGTCGTCGGACTCACGGGTAATCCCGGGCAGGCTAATTACGCGGCCGCCAAGGCAGGGTTGCTCGGATTCACCAAGTCGCTCGCGCGCGAGATCGGTTCGCGCGGCATCACGGTGAACGCCGTAGCGCCAGGGTTCATTGATACCGACATGACGCGCGCACTCTCCGAGGAGCAGCGCGCTGCGCTGCTGCAGCAGATACCGGCCGGGCGGCTCGGCACAGCGGCCGAAGTCGCTGCCGCGGTCCTGTTTCTGGTCTCGCCGCAGGCCGCCTACATCACCGGCGACACGCTGCACGTAAATGGCGGCATGTACATGCCATGAACCGCGCGCGCGTTGGCGCTGCGCCACAGGCGCTGCCGACACTCTCGCGCAGGAACACCCAAGAGTGCGAGTTTCACCAGCAAAAACAATCACTCGCGGGTGTATGCCCGAGTGGCACCCCCGGGGGTGTTCCCCTACAATACCGCGCCCGCCGTACCCCGTGAGGGCGAGCGCCGCGGCAGTTTTGTCTCTATCTATCTATATAAGGACCAACCGCTAATGAGCACAGTTGAGCAGCAGGTCAAAGCCATCGTTGCCGAACAGCTGGGCGTCAAACAGGAGCAGGTCACGGACGATGCATCGTTCGTGGACGATCTGGGAGCTGACTCGCTCGACACGGTCGAGCTCGTCATGGCTCTGGAAGAGGAATTCGAGATCGAGATTCCGGACGAGGACGCCGAGAAGATAACCACCGTCCATCAGGCCATCGACTACATCAACGAGCGTCGCAGCAAGTCCTGATCGCAATCAGGTTTCTGCAGGAAGCGCGTGAGCAAGCGGCGGGTCGTCGTAACGGGTCTTGGAGTGGTGTCCCCGGTCGGGAGCACCGTCCAATCGGCATGGGATGCCATTCTGCGGGGAGAGAGCGGCATCGCTCCGGTGACGCGCTTCGATGTCTCCGCTTTCCCAGCCCGCTTCGGCGGAGCCGTACGCGACTTCGATGTCGCGCAATACATTTCGCCGAAAGAAGCGCGCCGCATGGACGAGTTCATGCACTACGGCGTCGCTGCCGGAGTGCAGGCTGTCACCGACAGCGGCATTGATTTCTCCAAAACCGATCCCACGCGCGCGGGCGCGGTGTGTGGCTCGGGCATCGGCGGACTGTGGACGATCGAGGAGGACTTCGAGGCGTACCTGAAGACCATGAATCCGCGCAAGATCTCGCCATTCTTCGTGCCGGCGACCATCATCAACATGATCGCCGGCCACCTCTCGATCCGCTTTGGCCTGAAAGGTCCCAACCTAGGCGTCGTCACCGCCTGTACGACCTCGACACATGCCATCGGACTCGCCATGCGCACCATCCAGTTTGGTGATGCGGACATCATCATCGCGGGCGGCGGCGAGATGGCCACCACCCGCATCGGCCTCGGCAGTTTCGGGCAGGCCAAGGCGCTGTCGACGCGCAATGACGCGCCCAAGGAAGCCAGCCGGCCCTGGGACAAGGATCGCGACGGCTTCGTGCTGAGCGATGGCGGCGGTGCGGTACTGCTGGAGGAGCTCGACCACGCACGCGCGCGCGGCGCGCGGATCTATGCAGAGGCGCTCGGCTTTGGCATGAGCGGCGATGCGCACCACATTACCGCCCCGCCAGAGGACGGCGAGGGCGCCCGCATCGCCATGGTCAATGCGCTGCGCGATGCCCGGCTCGATGCGGGCGATGTGCAGTACGTCAATGCACATGCGACCTCGACGCCGCTCGGTGATGCGGCCGAGACGCTGGCGATCAAACGCGCCTTCGGCGAGCACGCCTACCGGATGGCAGTCAGCTCCACCAAATCCATGACCGGGCATCTGCTCGGCGCCGCGGGGGTGGTGGAGGCGATCTTCTCGATCCTCGCGATCCGCGACAACGTGGCGCCGCCGACTATCAACTACCGTACCCCCGATCCCGAGTGCGACCTCGACTACGTACCGAACAGCGCGCGGCAGACGAAGATCGACGTGAGCCTCTCGAATTCCTTCGGTTTCGGTGGTACTAACGGGTCACTCATCTTCCGGCGTTTCGACGCCTGAACGATCCAAGCCCGGGGATCCTGCCACGCGCGCTCCGTTCGTTCGCGATCTCGAGGTTGCACCTGAGGTGCTGCGGCGACTCGCAGCGCATCACCCGCAGCACTATCCGCTGCTGCTCGACAGTGCGGCGCTTGGACCTCTCAGCCGGACGAGCCTGCTGCTCGCAGCGCCCTCTGCGGCACTGTGGCTCGATCGTGCAGGTACGCTGCAATCGGCGGGAATGACACCGGAGGGCGCGGGATTTCTCACCGCGCTCGAGAACTGGTGGCGCAGCGAGCGTGCGCCGGCCGCAGGCGGTGAAGGTGCAGCGGCGCCCATCGCGGGCGCGTGGGCGGTGTTCCTCGGCTACGAGCTCGCTGGCGAGATCGAGCCGAATCTCGCGCTACCGGCAGCGCCGCTTCCCTGGCAGGCGTTTGCCTTGCGCACCCACGGTGCGATCGAGCTCGATCTGCAAACCGGACGCATCCGCGCGGTCGCCGAGGATGCCGCGACTCTCGCGCACCTGGTTGCCGACGCGCTGGAGGCGGCGCGGGAGCCGGGCGAGGAGCCGTCGCTGCGCATCGAGAGCGTGCGCGAAGAGGACCCCGACGCCTATCTCTCGCGTGTGCTGCGTGCCAAGGAGTACGTGCGCGCGGGCGACATCTACCAGGCGAACCTTTCCCGTCCGTGGGATGTGCTCATGCACGCGCGTGAAGCTACAGGGCATGACGCACACCACTCGCGCTCCGGTCTCGCCGCCACGCTCTATGACCGGTTGTGCGCCGCCAATCCGGCTCCCTTCGCGGCACTCGCGCAGTGGCAGGGCATCTCCATTCTCAGCTCTTCGCCCGAGCGGCTGGTGCGCGTCGCTGAGCGGCAGGTGGACACTCGACCGATTGCCGGCACGCGCCCGCGCAGCCGCGACCCGGCGCGCGAGTCGCGCGAGATGAGCGAGCTCGCCGCGCATCCCAAGGAGCGCGCCGAGCACATCATGCTTATCGACCTGGAGCGCAACGACCTCGGGCGCGTTTGCGAGGCGGGCAGCGTACGGGTCGATGAGTTCATGACCATTGAGTCCTACCAGCACGTGCATCACATCGTCTCGAACGTAAGCGGAGTTCTGAGGCCTGGGGTCACACCGGTCGGGGCGATCCGCGCGGTCTTCCCCGGCGGCACGATCACCGGCTGTCCGAAGTTCCGCTGCATGCAGATCATTGCCGAGCTCGAGGGCGAGGGGCGCGGTGCGTACACTGGCTCACTCGGCTACCTGACACGGGATGGTCGTCTCGATCTGAACATCCTGATCCGCACCATGACGCTGCACGGCCGTGCGCTCTGTTTTCGGGCGGGCGCCGGAATCGTCGCGGACTCCGATCCGGAGCGGGAGCTCGAAGAGACGCGTGCCAAAGCGCGCGGGCTCCTCGCCGCGCTCGAGGAGCCCGCCTGATGGGCGATCTCCAGGCGGTCCTCATCGATGGGCAACGCATCGATCCCTCCACCGCCGGCCTGCCGGTGCTCGAGCGTGCGCTGCACTACGGCGATGCGCTGTTCGAGACCATGGCGTGTCTCGAGGGCCGACCGCGTCTTCTCGAGCGCCATCTGCGCCGATTGGCGCTGGGCTGCGAACGGCTCGGGCTCGAAGCACCTGCGGCTGGGCTGCTTGCGAGCGAGTTGGCGGATCTGGCCCGTGGTACCTCGCGCTCGGTCATCAAGCTGCTGCTGACACGGGGTGTGGCACTCGCCCGTGGCTATGCGCTCGCAGGTGGCGAGCGCCCGAGACGCATCGCCCTGCGCTACGCATGGCCGCGCGAGGATTCCACGGCGCAGGTGGAGGGCGTGCGCGTGCGCCTTGCAAAGCTGCGGCTCGGTGAGAATCCCGCGCTCGCTGGCATCAAGCACTGCAACCGCCTGGAGCAGGTGTTGGCGCGCCGCGAGTGGACCGACCCGACGATCGCCGAGGCACTGCTCTTCAGCAGCTCGGGGGCACTCGTCTCAGGCACCATGAGCAATGTGTTCCTGGTTCAGGGGTCGAAGCTCCTGACGCCGCTCATCGATCGCTGTGGCGTCGCGGGGGTCATGCGCGGACTGGTGCTGGAGATCGCGTCCGCCACCGGTATCTCAGCGCAGGAACGCCGACTCGATGTGGCGGAGCTCGAAACGGCGGAGGAGCTCTTTCTGACTAATGCTGTCAACGGCATTCGGCCGGTGCGCGAGCTCGCGGGAGTCAGCAGGGCCCGCGGCCCCGTGACGAGGCTTTTGCAGGAAGGGCTCGCCGCATACTTTGCCGCGCAGGTGCAGGCGGGAGACGCAGGTGGCTGAGTCGCTGGTGCGCGCCAGAGTCTGGGGCAGGGTGCGAGTTGCCGTGCTGCTCGTCACCGTGGTGGGCGTAGTCGCCGCAACCGCCGGTGCGGCTTGGGCTTGGGTGGAGCACGAGTTTCGTGCGCCGGGCCCCGCCGCTGCCGCGACGCGCATCGAGGTCGAGCCCGGCACGAGTGTGCGCACCGTGCTCGTGCGGCTCGAGAGCAGCGGCAACCTGCGCCATGCGCGCGCGGTGGAGTGGTACCTGCGTGTGCATGGATTCAGGCCGCGCATGCAAAGCGGCGCGTACGAGCTCCCCGCGCACTCGAGTCCGGCGCAGATTCTGGCGCTCTTCGAGGAGGGCAAGGTGATCCTCGAGCAGGTCACAGTGGTCGAGGGTGCAACCTTCGCCGACTTCCTCGGCGCATTGGAGGAGCATCCGCGCATTGCGCACACCCTGCACGGCAAGAGTCCGGCCGAGATCATGGCGGCGCTCGGGCATCCGGGGCTCGCCCCCGAGGGCGAGTTCTTCCCCGACACCTATCGCTTCGCCGCGAATACCACCGATGCCGCCATCCTTACTCTCGGCTACGAGAGCATGCAGCGCGCGCTTGCGGCCGCGTGGCGGTCGCGTAGCTCCGGACTCCCCCTCGAGACGCCTTATCAGGCTTTGATTCTCGCCTCCGTCATCGAAAAAGAGGCGGCGCTGGAGAGTGAACGGCCGTTGATTGCCGGTGTGTTCATAAACCGGCTGCGCAAAGGAATGCGGTTACAGTCCGATCCCACCGTGGTCTATGGCCTCGGCGAGAACTATGACGGCACGATTCACACGCGCGACCTGCTGCGCGACAACCCCTACAACACCTACACGCGCGAGGGGCTGCCACCCACACCGATTGCGCTGCCCGGACGGGAATCGCTCCAGGCTGCGGTGCAGCCGGCACCGACGGCGGCGCTGTACTTCGTCGCCACCGGCCTCGGCGATGGCGCACATCACTTCTCCAGCAGTATGCAGGAGCATAATGCGGCGGTGCAGACCTATCTCGAGCGGCTGCGCGCGAGCGCGCGCGCCGCTGCCACCACCAAATCGTCTCAAAGTGCTCCCGTCGCAAGCGGCAGCGAGGGAGCCCATCAACCGTGAGCGCTGGGCGCTTCATCACACTCGAAGGCATCGAAGGGGCAGGCAAGTCCACCATCGCGCGGTACATCGTCGACTGGCTCACCGAGCGGGGGATCCCCGTGCGGCTCACCCGCGAGCCCGGAGGGACGCCGCTTGCCGAACGGCTGCGTCACATCGTGCTCGAGCGGGGTACGGAAACGCTGTCGCCGGTGACCGAGACGCTGCTCATGTTTGCCGCGCGCACGCTGCACGTGGAGAACGTGATTGGCCCGGCGTTGCGTGCGGGGCAATGGGTGGTTTGCGATCGGTTTACCGATGCGACGCGCGCCTACCAGGGAAGCGGACGTGGTGTGGACGGTGCACTCATCGATGCGCTGGCGAGCGCGGTGCATCCGCAACTCACGCCCGACTGCACGCTGCTGCTCGATCTACCGGTTGCGGAAGGCCTTGCGCGCGCCCGTGGGCGCGGCGGCGGTGCACGCACTGACCGGTTCGAGGCGGAGACCGTCGGCTTCTTCGAGCGGGTGCGCGCAGGCTATCTCGCGCTGGCCGCACGCGAGCCCGAGCGCATCCAGCTGATCGACGCCAGCGCGCCGTTAGCCGAAGTGCAGCAGCGAGCGGCTGCCAGCCTCTCGAGACTCACCTCATGAGCGTGTCGATCCCGAGCGCCACACCCGTATGGCTGGCGGCCCAGACCGCCGCGCTCGGCAGCGCCCATGGGGCGGGAAGGATGCCGCATGCGCTGCTCATCCATGAGTCCCCCGGCACGGGCGGCGAATGGCTTGCCACCTGGACAGCCGCGCTCGTGCTCTGTGAGCGTGGCAAGGCGGCTCCGTGCGGGTCGTGCACCGCCTGTCGTCGCGTGGCCGCTGGCACGCATCCGGATGTGCTGTGGCTGCGGCCGCTGGAGGATTCGCGGCAGATCCGCATCGAGCAGGTGCGCGAGCTCTCGGCGGAACTCGCGCTCACCAGTCACGGCGGCGGGTACAAGGTAGGCGTCATCGCGCCTGCGGATGCGCTCAACCGCTTCGCCGCCAATGCACTGCTGAAGACCCTCGAGGAGCCACCGCCCCGCACTCTGCTGATCCTGGTGGCGAGTGAGCCCTCGCGGCTGCCGCCGACCGTGCTGAGCCGCTGTCAACGGGTAAGGATCCGCGCCCCCGCGCGCGCGGAGTCCGTTGCCTGGCTCACCGCCGTACGCGGCAAAGCCGATTGGGACGCGGCCCTCGATACGCTCGGGGAAGCACCGATGCAGCTCGCGCAGACCGATCCGGTCGAGCTCGCCGCGGTGGGGGCAGACACCCGCAGTACGCTCGATGCGCTCGCCGCCGGGCGGACCGATCCCGTCGCCGCGGCCGAGCGCTGGGCACGCACGCAGCTGCCGCTGCGGCTGCTGTGTTTTGAGAATTGGCTCACAGAACGCATTCGGAGCGGCGAGCGCAGCGGCGCACTTTTGGCGGAACTGCGGCCTGCCCCCTACTTGTCAGAGGCGCCGGCGTTCTTGAATATACGCGAGCTGTTCGGGCTGGTGGACGAGGTACGCGACCTGCGCGCGACGCTGGACGTGCCGCTGAACAGGGGAGTGGCGCTCGAAGCTCTTTTCAGACGAATCGTACCCGCGGGCGGGGTGCGCAACGGGGTACAGGGATGAACGCGCGGCCGGAACAGCTGGATGGGGACCGAAACTTGAGAGCGGGTGGAAACAAGCCGGGTCTGCTAACCCTCACCATCAAGGACAAGAGTGCGCTTTATCTCGCGTACATGCCGTTCGTGAAGAACGGCGGCTTGTTCATCCCCACCAACAGCAACTACCGCCTGGGCGATGAAGTGTTCATGCTGCTGAACCTCATGGGCGAGGACGAGAAGCTGCCGGTCGCCGGCCGCGTCATCTGGGTGACGCCGAAAGGCGCGCAAGGCAATCAGGGCAAGCGCACGGCCGGCATCGGCGTGCAGTTCTCCGAGCAGGATCGCGGGCAAACGCAGAAGAAGATCGAGACCTACCTCGCGGGCGCCCTGTCGGGCGACAAAGCCACTCACACGATGTAGAGTCAACCCGGTGCCCACTCGTTCGCACCTGTTCGCTTCCATTCGCTTTCTCTCGCAACTTCAGTAAGACCCTGACAGCCCCTGGTTATCGACCTGCTGCGCGCCTGCTGCGTCGCAACGGTCGAAATGCGGGCCGCCGAGGCTGTCGGGATCCCGCCGGGAGTTTTCCGGCGTTGGTATCCACTTGCTGTGCGGCTCGGTAGTGCCGCGCAGGCGCGCCGTCCGCGCCGCCATCAAGACACAATCCGTGGGCGGATTTGTCACCGCTCCTCATGGCGCGCAGCGCTCTGCTAAGAAGAGGAAGGCACTTCGGCGGCAAGTGCGGGGCGCAAGGATGATTTCGGCACGGCGCCTCGGCTCCGATATGACTGCTAGCGGCAAGACTACCTGAAGGTCACTTAACGAATGATTAGGCGCATCGACCTGGCCATGTCATGTCCTTGTTGAGATCCTCTGTAACCTGCACGTGAGTGAGAATGCCTTATCTGGCGTTGTGATGACCGGCCTGAGCCAGGACGAGGCCCAAGCCCGGCTGGAGCGCGACGGCTATAAC
>DATJFM010000118.1:0-30161 GCA_035495655.1 Steroidobacteraceae bacterium | reverse complement strand
TTTTCCCGCCGCACTGGGATGGCTGCGGTCCGGATTGGGTGGCGATGCTCACCCGTGGCTAGGTGGCAGAGTGGTCATGCAGCGGCCTGCAAAGCCGTCTACGCCGGTTCGATTCCGACCCTAGCCTCCAACTCTCTGTCTCACGGTGTACGACCCAGTCCCTGCTGGGTCGAAAATTGCGCATAACTCCGCAAAAATTCGGCATATTTTTATTCATGACTGTCTTGCGACGTCTATCGGCTCCCTAATTTGACTGGGGTACGCGGCGAGGCTTGGCATTTCAAACGCTGGCTCAGGCGGGCGAGGCAACGCGCGCTGGCGCAACGCGCACGTAGCGTTGCGCCAGCGCCGGCAGCACCAGGAGGTTCAACAGCGTTGACGAGATCAGCCCGCCGAGCACGGTGACTGCCATCGGTCCCTCGATCTCCTGACCAGGTCGATTGAGGCCGAAAGCGAGCGGCGCGAGACCAAGCGCAGTGACTGCGGCGGTCATGAGGATGGGGATCAGCCGCTCGTTGGCGCCGCGCAGGACGAGCTCTGGCGTCCAGGTTTCGCCTTCGGCTTCGACCAGGTGCTCGTAGTGTGCGAGCTGCAGTATCGAGTTACGGGCGCTGACACCGAAGACCGTGACGAGGCCGACGACTGTGCCGAGCGAAATGCCCAGACCGGTCACTGCGATCGCGAGCACACTGCCGATCAGACTGAAGGGCAGATTCGCCAACACCAGCCAGACGTTAATCCGCCAGTGGAATGAGGCGAACAGGATGACCAGGATCAGCGCCAGTGCCAGCGCGAAATACAATATCAGCTCGTTACGGGTCTGCTGCTCCGCCGCCGCCGCCCCTGTAAATTCCAGATACACACCCGCCGGCAGCTTGACTGAGCTGGCAATGACGCGTTGGGCTTCCTTTACCACGCTCCGGAGCGGGGCGCCGCGGACGTTGAAGGTCACGCTGATGCGACGCTGACCGCCGTCGTGCTCGATGCTGTAGCGATCCTCGCTGACGTCGATGCGCGCCACTTGTGACAGCGGTACGGGACCTAAGGGGCTCGCGATCATCAGGCGTGCGAGCTCGGCGGGCTGATGGCGCGCGGCTGGCGGCAGCAGCACATCCACATCGATGGTGCGGGTACTGCGGAATGTCTGTCCCACGCGCGCACCCGCATACGCGGTTTCGATGGTGTCGAGAACGTCCTGGACTTTGAGGCCCGTTGCGGCGAGTGCCTGCGGGGAGAGCTGGATTGCGAGCGCGGGAGTGCCGCTCTGTCGCTTGAATTGCAGATCGACGATGCCCTTGATCTTACCGAGGGCCGCTACCACGTCGGCGCCGGCCGCATCGAGCGCGTCCAGGTCATCGCCGAACACCTTGATGGCGACCTGGGCCGTCTCACCGCTCAGGCTCTCGCTGATGCGATCACCGAGGAAAGTGACCACCTCGCTTTGCGTGCCCGGGTAATGCCCGAGAATGGCGCGCAACGCCTCCTGTGCAGCTTCCTGATCGACCTTTGCGTCGGGTTTCAGCTCGACATGAAACTCGCTACGGTGCGGTCCCCACGTATCTTCGCCCAGCTCGGCGCGCCCGACCTGCTGATTGATGGTCTTCACATAAGGCAACGCCAGCACCTCGGCACTGATGCGCCGACCGAGCGCGAGCATCTCATCGAGCGAGGTGCCGGGGATCGAGCTGGAAACCTGCAGGACAAAATGTCCCTCACGAAAATCCGGCATGAACGTGCCGCCGAGAAACGGCAGCGCCGCCGCCGCGATCACTGCAAGTCCGCTCAGCGCCAGCATGGTGAGCTTCACATGTGCGCTAATACGCTGCACCGAGCGGCGCTGCCCTACCTTGAGGGTTTGCAACCAGCGTGCGTCCGAGCGTTCATCATGGCGGCGCAGCAGCAGAGCGCACAGCGCCGGCGTCGATGTGAGCGCGACGACGAGCGAGGCCACGACCGCGCAGATAAACGAAAGCGCGAGCGGACCCACGAAACGTCCCTGCACGCTCGAGGTGAACAGCACCGGCAGAA
Source organism: Steroidobacteraceae bacterium (assembly GCA_035495655.1). GTDB lineage: Bacteria > Pseudomonadota > Gammaproteobacteria > Steroidobacterales > Steroidobacteraceae > 13-2-20CM-66-19. The sequence continues at coordinate 28,133 of DATJFM010000118.1, read as the reverse complement.
AGACCACGATCACCACCGCGGTGGCGTATATGACTGGGGCGCGCACTTCGAGCGAGGCATCGCGAATGATCTCGAGGCGTGCACTCAGGGTTTCCGGGCGAGGGTTCTCGCGCAGGCGCCGCATGATGTTCTCGATGCCGATGATGGCGTCATCGACGAGCACCCCGAGCGCGACCGCAAAACCGCCGAGAGTCATCGTATTGAGGGTGATGCCCATGTGGTTAAGCACCACCAGCGCGGCGAGCAGGGATAGTGGGATCGCCGTGAAGGCGATGAGCGACGCGCGCCAATCGCTCAGAAAGAGGTACAGCACCGCGAGAATGAGCACCGCCGCGAGTGCTAGCGATTGCTTGAGATTGCCGAGCGCGCGCTCGATGAAATTGGCAGGGCGATGCAGTGCCGGATAGACAGTGATGCCCCGGGCCTTGAGTGACGGCTCGAGCGCGCCGAGGGCACGCTCGACCGCGAGCGTCACGCTGAGCGTGTTGGCTCCGTATTGGCTGGCAAGGGACAGGAATACTCCGGGTTTCCCCATGACGAGCGCGTCGCCGAAGCGCAACGCCGGCGCCTGTGCCACAGATGCTACATCGCGCAGCAGCACCGGCGTGTCGTTGCGGACCGCGATCACTGCCTCGCCGAGCGCCGCGATGTCAGGTTCGGGTGTGGGAGATTTGATCAGGACACGCTGCGCCGCGAGATCGATGAAGCCCGCGCCACGCAAGCTGAGAGCGGTGCGCGCAGCATCCGCCACCTCGCTCATGGTGATGTTGTAGCTCGCGAGCTTGCGGGTATCCGGCAGGATCTGAATCTGCCGAACCTGGCCGCCAAACACGATGACATGCGCGACGCCGGGCACCGCCAGCAGCCGTGGCTTGATCACCCAGTCCGCGGTGTCACGCAACGTGAAGGCATCGACCTTGTCGGACAGCAGGCCGATCTTGAGCAGATCCATCGTCGAGGACACCAACGGCGAGAGCTTCGGCGTGCCGACGCCAGCGGGGAGTGTGCTGCCGAGCTCCGACAGGCGCTCCGAAATGCCCTGGCGCGCGATGTGCACATCGACATCGCGGGTGAAGGTGATGTGTAGCACTGAAAGCCCTGGGATTGACTCGGAGCGAAGGGTGGCGAGCCCCGCGGCGCCGTTCACAGCGTTCTCTATGGGCTTAGTGACCAGCTCCTCGACCTGTTGCGGAGCGAAGCCCGGTACTTCGGTCTGGATGGTGACCTGGGTAGGTACAAACTCTGGGAATACATCGAGCGGCGAGCGCAGCGCGCTCCATGAGCCCAGTACCAGCGCCACCAGGGTCAGCGCCGTTACCGTGCCGAAATGCCGCAGGCAGAGCGCGACCAGTGCGCGCATCATGGGTCAATCAACCTCGGAGCTGGGGTTGGTTTCGCGCGCCAGCAGCAGTCCAGCCGAGGTGGTGACCACGTGCGCACCCGCCGCGAGACGCTCCCTCACGAAATAACCGTCGTCGGTCGGCATGCCGGGGTCGACCTCGGCTCGTACGAACAGGCCGGGTTTCTGCTCGACGTAGCACCAGTACTTGCCGGCGCTGATGACGGTCGCAGAGTAGGGCACCACGACGCCATTTTCGGGGGCACCGACAGCGGCGTGCGCGAGGAGGCGCTCTCCTTCGCTGGCGTCGCCGCCGTTGAGTATGGCGAAGAAGCTCCTCCCGGGAATGGTGGCGTCGGCCGGCCCGCTCCACACGCTGAGCGTTTCGATGCTCTTCGAGCCCGGACCAGCACCGATGCGCGTGATGCGCAGCCTGGCAGGCACCGCGGAGCCGAGCGCCCCCAAGGGAAAGGTTACCCGTGCCAGCTTGGTGTCGCCGCGAGCGAGGGATGCCAGGAGCTGACTTGTGTAGTTCTCCTTCCACGGGGCATTCTGACCATAGGTTGCCGACAGACGCCGCTCGGCTAGCACGAACGCCGCATGGTCGACAGCCGCCTGGCGCTCGGCGGCCTCCTGCGCTTCGATGGGCATTGCACCCGGGGTCCCGGCCAGACTGCGTGCACGAGTGAGCGCCAAGCGACTCTGCCGCTCGACCGCGGCAGCACTGGTGAGGTCCGCGAGCGCCTGTGCGATCGTCTCACGCGTCATCACGACCGCGTAACCTGTGCTCTCGGGCGTGTGATCTACGGGTATAAGCGTGGCCGTCTTGATGCCTGCCTTTTCAATCTCCTCGGGCTTCAGCGTGACGCCATCCGCTGCGGGTGCATGCTTGTCCTTCGCCTCTGTCGGCGGGCCTTCGGCCGCCGAGGGACTCTGCCGGCAGCCCCCGAGGAGAAGGGCGGCGATCCACGCCGCGACGAGCAACAGGATCGTCGCCATTCCCGGCAGGGAAGTCCGCGCGCGGACCGTGGGCTGGCCACCTCGGCGCAGAATCATCGCTGGACCTTCATGAGGTAGGGGAGCTGCTGGTGGCTCTAGGAGGGGGCAGCATCGCGTGCCCGAGCCACAGCCCCGCCCGCAGGGGTTTGCGTCGCGGCAACCGAGACACTCCAGCCGCCACCGAGCGCTTTACACAGCGTCACCAGCGCCTGCAGGCGCGCCAGCCGGTACTGCGCGAATCGGTCACGGGCCGCATACAGAGTGCGCTGCGATTCCAGCAGCGTGAGAAAGTCACCGGATCCCCGCTGATAGCGCAACTGCGCCCCCTCGAGGGCGCGCGCGCTCTCCGCCACGCTGCCTTGTTGGAATTCGCGTACCGCGTCCAGGTGTTGCACAGCAGCCAGTGCCTTCTCGACATCGACCAGCGAGGCGATGATCGCTGCGCGATAGGTCGCGAGGAGCTCCTGCTCTTTGGCGAGCGCTTCGTCTCGCTGCGCCGCCAGCCGCCCGTGCTCGAAGATCGGCTGCGTCAGGCTGGCGATGGCTGAATACGAAGGACCAACGCCTGGGATGGTCAGGACTGTCGCCGGTAGCGCCGGATTCTGCACACCGGCGGCGGCGGTAAGGGTCAGATTCGGGAACATCGAAGCGCGTGCCGCCGCGAGGTTCGCATGTGCGGCGCGGAGATTCGCTTCGGCCATCGCCACATCGGGCCGACGAGTCAGGAGCTCAGACGGCAGTCCTGCCGCGACGACGGGCTCCCGCAAGGAATCGAGATTTTCTGCCCGAACCTGCAGGTTCTCTGGAGGACGTCCAAGAAGCAACGCGAGCGTGGCGCGCGCCTCCATCTCCAGCTGCTCGAGGTCTGATATGACGATTTGCGCTGCGTACCAGGCCGCCTTCTGTGAGGCGAGCTCAGTGGGACTCGCGACCCCGGCGTCGTAGCGTGCCTGAACGGCAGCTAGAATCTTCTGCGCCACGTCCCGGTTGGCTCGCGCGATCGAAAGACGCTCCCGCAGGGCCAGCACCTGAAAATACTGGCCAGCCACGCCGCCAAGAAGAGTGAGTGCGACCGTGTCGCGCTCCGCGCGGAAGGCGCCGGCCTGAAATCGTGCTGCGTTCGCAGTCGAGCGATTCTTCCCCCAGAAGTCAACCTCATAGCTGGCGGAGAGCATCGCGAACCAGTCGAGCTCGTGACCGCTTCCCTGCTGTGAATGTCCCGCAAGATAGGTTGCGTTCCCATCGGCGCTTACCTTCGGCAGGATTGCTGCGCCGGCTTGTCGCGAGCGCGCGTCCGCCTGGGCGACACGTTCGCGCGCAACCGTCAGATCCGTGTTGTCGTGGACCGCGCGATCGACGAGCTCATCGAGCTCCTCGCTGCCAAATCCCCGATACCAGTCCTGTGTGGGCCATGACGCGCCCGGAGCTGCGGTAGCGTAGTCGAATGCGCCGGGTGCGATATGTGGCGACTGCGGCGGGCCCTCCGTAGTGCAGCCGCACACGAGCAAGGCAAACCAGAGCGCCGAGGCCGGCCAGCAGTCGCAGGCCCTACGCGCATCCCTATGAACGGCGCGCATGCGTTTTATCCTACCCGAGGTACCTTTGGTTTCGGTTAATACGGCGACGGTCGAGTTACACTGCGGTACCATGAAACTGTTGCTGGTCGAGGACTCCACACGGCTCGCGGCGGCGCTCATGTCCGACTTTTGCCGTGAAGGATTCGCCGTCGACCACGCCGAAGACGGACTGGCCGCCCTGCGGCAGCTCGAGGCACACGAGTACGACGTGATGATTCTCGATCTGATGTTGCCACGGGTCTCCGGGCTCGAGGTGTTGCGCGAGCTGCGAGCGTCACAGGCCCCTACGCGCGTACTCGTTCTTTCCGCCCGCGACCAAATCGAGGACCGAGTCACGGCCCTCAACCTCGGCGCCGACGACTACCTGGTGAAGCCGTTCGATCTCAGCGAGCTCAAGGCGCGCACGCTTGCGCTCCTGCGCCGCCGGTATGGGGAGACCTCCGGTGTGCTCTCACATGGCGAGCTGACCCTTGACACGAATGCGCGCGTGGCGACTGTGCGGGGATCAGCCCTGCCTCTGGCTCCCAAGGAGTACGCATTGCTGGAGACACTCTTGCGGAACCGTGGCAAGACGTTCACACGTGTGGCTCTTTTCGAGCAGCTCTATGACGGTCTGAGTGATGCATCCGACGCCGTCGTCCTAGTCATTGTGAGCACGCTACGGACTAAGCTCGCAAGCGCCGGAATCAACGAACTCATCGAAAGCCGTCGAGGGTTTGGTTATCGTGTTCCGTGAGTGGGCTCGCCAATCGCTTCAGCGGCGGCTGCTGGTCTCGCTGCTGGTCGGCGTGGGATTGAGCCTGGCAGCCTTTCAGATCGTCGTCGATCGGCTCGTCGATCGCTACATCGAGCGCAGCTTCAATGGCCCATCAGTCGATTTGGCGCAGCGTGATCGGCTGCTGCGCGAGGTCGATTTCATCCTGCTCGGAGGTGTTGTAACGGTGCTCGGCGTCTGCGCGCTCGCCACGGTACTCTCCGTCCGCCGGGGATTGAAGCCGCTCGAGCGGGTGGCGAGCGCCGCGCGGGAGATCTCCGTCGATCAGCCTGTGCACGCGCTGCCGCTCAGCGGGGTGCCGGCTGAGATTCAGCCCCTCTGCGATCGCTTTAATCAGCTCATTGAGCGCTTGACGGAGGCGCTCGAGCACGAGCGCCGTTTCTCTGCTGACCTCGCACACGAGCTGCGAACACCGCTCGCCGAGATCCGCACCCTCGGCGAGGCTGGCCTCGCGCGCCACGATGTGGCCGGCCTCCAAGACTTTCTCAGGCAGACGGCGGCTGCCGCCATCGGCATGCAGAGCGTGATCGAGTCCCTACTGGCCGTGGCGCGTGCCGATCGCGCGGTCGTGCAGCAGGCTCTCGAGCCGATGTCAGTGGATGCAGCGGTGCGTGCCCGCCTTGAGCGCCTGAGCATCACGGCACCCGATGACTGCGCACGGATCGTGGCACGCGTCCCGCAGGGTCTATGGATCCATTCCGAGCCGCGCCTCTTCGATGCGATGCTGCTCAATCTGTTGACGAACGCCATCCAGCACGGCGAACGGCGAACGCCGATCGAGATCGACTGGCTACTGGAAAGCAGCGGCGCAAGCGGTGCCCTGCAAGTGCGCAACGCGGCGCCGGAGCTGGAGCGTGAGGATCTGGCGCATCTTACGGATCGCTTCTGGCGCGGGATACCGGGCAGCGGGGCGGAGACTTCGGGACTCGGCCTGGGTCTCTGGGTGGTCGCGCGCCTCTGCCGCGTGCTTGAGCTGAGTCTGGCACTTCATCTCGATGAGATGCGGCGGCTAACTGTGCGCCTCGCGGGATTTCGTGCCCTAATTCCCTGAAAGTCCGGCAATTCAATCCCGCTGAAGCTCCTGGCACATGATCGTGAGAGTGGGGGTGCGAGTCATCGATTCCCCCTTCGCGGGTACGCGGTCCATGCGCACGACGGTGTGGTCGCCGGTTTTTTCGGAAATCGTCTAGGGATAGTGGGGCGACTGCACCGTCATCACGGCAACGGCGGAGCTGAGGGCATCGTATCGGAACTCGAGGGACAGCTCGGGAGCAATCCGGTAATGACTCCAGCGCTTACCCGGGTCCAACGGCTTAGTCGAGATGAGCTCCATGCCTTGCGCATCGGCGACCCGACTCCTTGACGGGGACTGAGGGATGCACGCAGATGACGGCGCCGCAATGAGAGGACGCATATCAGCAAGCCTCCTCTCGACACCTGGAAACAGTCTAACTCCAATGCTCATGCGGATGCCGTCCTGGTTCGCCACGGCATCTGGGTAGGTGCCAAAGTAGTGGTCAAAGGAAACGTTCTCCTGAAAGATTGCCACTATGTGCTTGGTCGGTGTGTTGGTGCGCGCGTTTCTCATCGGCGATGGCATTATCCACTACGCACGTGGCGCGGAGCGCTGCCCAGACCACGGCGTGAACGCAAGTAACGATGCTGCTTGGCTGTGACATAGACCCGCTCCTTAAGTCTTCCGGTTCGAACGCGACGCCGCGTGGCCGCCGACCTGCCCGGATGCTTTTAGGTGTCAATTGTTGCGCGGGCGTGACGCAGTGATTACGGCAACGTTCCTGCACAAGGCCGCCAATTGGGGCGGCGCTTCGCACGCGATTCCCATTCAGCGGGAGGGCATCATGGAAGCTATGAGGTCAATGCCGTGACTGCGAGATTTGTGATGCTGCTGGGCGCGATGCTTGCCTTGCTGCCCGCTCATCCCGCGCGTGCGGCCGTCACCGATCCTGCCGCGATTCAGGTGCAGACGCTCACCGATGCGCTGCTCAAATCCATGCGCGCCGGGTCGAAGGAGTCCATGCCTGAGCGTTACCGGGCGCTCGAGCCGGTGATCGAGCAGGTGTTCGCGCTACCCACGGTGACGCGGCTCGCGGTAGGCCCTGATTGGGCCAGTTTCTCCGCGGACGACCAGAAGGCGGTAATCGCCGCCTTCACCCGCTTCACGGTCGCGAACTATGCGCACAATTTCCGCGACTACGACGGTCTGAAATTCGAGATCGACGATAACGTGGTCACGCGAGGTACGGACAAGATCGTGCGTTCACGCATCATTCCCGCTCATGACGTGCCGGTGAGCCTGCTCTACCGGATGCACGAGGAGGACGGCGCGTGGAAGATCATCGATGTGTATTCCAACGGTGTGAGTGAGCTCGCCCTGCGCCGTGCGGACTTCGCCGCCGCACTCGGTGCCGGTGGCGCGCCCGTCCTGATTGCACACCTGAACAAGGCCAGCGATGGCCTCATGAAGTGACGCGCAGTCCCTCGCTGCCCGGGCGTGCCGGACCCATGAGCGCAGGCTGGAACAGCAACGCCGATGCGAGCGTCCAGACGAGGGAGATCATGAGAAGCTTCCCCATGCTGGCGGTACCCGGATGGCTCGAGGCCCACAGGCTTCCGAAGCCGGTCGCAGTGGCGAGAGCGCTGAAAAATACCCCGCGCGCAAGACTCGAAGTCAGCAGATGTGCTCCGCCCGACCGCCACGCCATGACGAAGTAGATGTGGAACGCCACTCCGATGCCGAACAGCAGGGGCAGGGCGATGATGTTGGCGAAATTCAGCGGCTGGCCGATCAGAACGCAGGTACCCAGGGTCAAAAGACCGGTCAGAACGATGGGCGCCATGGTGATCGCCACATCGCGCACCCGCTTGAGCGCAAGCAGCAGCAGGCCGCTGATCGCCACGAATGACAGCACGCCGGCCTCGATGAAGGCATCAACCACCGCCCGCGCGTAGGCCTGCACGTAGATCGCTGCACCGGTGGCGTCCGGCGCTATCCGGAGAGCGGCGGCCGTGAAGCGGCGCAAAACCGCATCGTCGTTCGAGTCGCCCTTCGGTAATACCGAGACGCGTGCGCGCCCATCGACGGTCTGCCAGTCGCGCACGGTCACCGGCGGTAGCGTGGCGATGCTGACCGGCTGCGGCTGCAGAAAGCTGCGTATCTGCTCGAGTGTCGTCATGAACCCCGGAATGAGCATTTGCGCCGCCTCTGCGCGTGCTGCCGGAGTGCCGTGCGCGAGCGCGTCGAGCGCCGCGGCGAGCCGGTGCGAGTCGGCCCGCAGCGCTGCGTCTTGTGTGGAAATGTCCCGCAGCTTCGCGGCCGCCCGCGCCAGGCTGTCGCTGAGCTCCGCATCGGTGGGTGGCGCCGCAACCTCGAGCGGATTCAATGTGAGGTCGACGAGGTTGGCGGTGTCGGCGATGAGTGCGATCTTCTGCGCTTGATCCCCGGGAATGAAGCTCGAAAGGGTGAGCGCGCTGTGGACCGTCGGGTTACTGCGGAAGGCCACTGCCAGCTCATCGGCCGCAGCGAGGTTGGGCCGAATGACTTCCACTCTATTGGGTGAGCGATCCGGGTCGCGCATCAGATCGACCAGCGTGGAAACCGACTCGACCGTAGCGCTGCGCAGGTGGATTGGATTGTAGTCGAAGCTAACCAGTGGCAGCAGTGCGGTACAGACCAAGGCCGCGGCCGCGCCGGTCCCGACCACCAGCGCGCGGTGGCCGAGCACATAGTCATCGATCATCGCCAGGCGTGTCCCGGGTTGCAGCGGCACGCCGGGCGAGCGGGTGAGCGCGATCAGCGCCGGCAGCAGCGTGAGATTCAAGCCAAGGGCCGTCAACAGCCCCAGCCCGGCTATCACGCCCAGTTGCGACACCCCGTAGTATGCGGTCGGCGTAAAAGCGAGAAAGCCTGCGCCGATTGCAGCAGCTGCCAGGGCAAGTGATTTGCCCATGGTGCGTCCGGTGGTCACCAGAGCGGCAGCCCGTTCTGCTCCTGAGGCGCGCTGGGTTCGATAACGCACGCTGAACTGAATGCCGAGATCCATGCCCATTCCCACGAACAAGGGAATGAAGGCGACGGAGATGACATTGAACCGCTGAAACAGCGCGAGGCCGAGCGCCGTTGCCGTCAACAGGCCCACCAATGTCGTCGCCAGTATCGCCGCGATCAGTCGTGCCGAGCGCACCGCAAACCAAAGCATCAGAATGATGGCTGCGCTGGCGAGCGTCGCGATCAGCCCTACGCGTTGCGCGAGCGTTGCGAATTCCTCGTCCTGCAGGGGCACGGGACCGGTGAGGCGCACCCGCACGCCGTGTGCGGGGTCGAGCTGCAATCGCTGCGCCATGGCGTGGATCCCATCGATGGGCAGCTTCCCGGGCTGCAGGTGAGTGAAATCGAGGCTTGGATCGACGAGGATGATGTGCCGCAGCTCGCGTTCCTCGGGCGCGTTACCTGTGATCAAAGTGCGCCATGAGAAGAACGGCCGGTGCCCTGCCGTCAGGCCCTCGAGCGCATCCGCCAGGGTGCGCAGCGGAGTGCGCAAATCCTGCACCGAGGTCTGCCCATCGTTTATACCCTTGGTTGTCAGCGCAAGAGTATTGGCGAGACCGCGTAAGGACGGATCGGAAGCCATGGAGCCGAGGAATGGCTGAACCTTTACGATCTGAGCCAGGGCCTTCTTCACATTCTCGGTCGACGCGAACAGCAAGCGGTTGCGTGCCCAGAAAGGTCCGCTGTCCAGCTGCTGCACGGAGCGAAACAGTGTCGTGTCAGCGCCGATACTCGCAGCGAGCGCGTTCGCGCCCATCTCACTCAGTTCCGGCGTGCGCCCGTCGACCACCACGACGATGTCCGGGTTTCCCTGGGGAAAGGCCGCGTTGAAGGCGTCCTGTCGAACGCGCCAGGGAAGCTTCGTCGATAGCAGCGCGTTCGTGTTAGTGGTCATCGCAAAGTTGCCGCTGACGTAGTAACCCATTGCCAAACACAGAACCGTGACCACAGCGACCAGCATCCACGCGCGCGCGACCGACCAACCAACCAGACGACCGGTGAGGGAAGATTCCCGCCGCAGCGCCGCGGATGATTCGGGTTCGCTCACTCGCCGATCCGCGGGCGCGTCGGCGGCGGCTGCCGTGGCCGCAGTGAGGCGAGCGTCGTGGGAGCGAGATTCGCATCCCCGGCGACGGCGATGACACCGGTCACCACACCCAGCAGCAGATCACGAGCGCGTCGTGCGAAGGATGCCGCGATCCCTGCGGCGGGCGGTATGCCGAAAACCGCCACGGAGAGCAGGTAGCTCGCCTCCTGTATCCCGGCCGCAGCCGGCACCACCCAGCCAAAGGTACGCAGCCCCGCGACCGTGCCGTCGATGGCCAGCGCCTGATACGGTGTCAGGTCGATGCCGAGCAGCCGGAAGGTGATCCACACCTCTGCCGCACCCAGAAACCAGCAGACCAGATGCAGCGTGAACGCCGACCACAACTGACTGCGCTCGCGCAGGATCCGCTCGAAGCTGCTGCGTATCTCGCGATCCGGCGGGCCGTCGGTGGCCGAAAAAACCTCCGGCCAGCGTGCGCTGATGGCGCGCACCAGAGCTTCGAGGGATGCGGTCAGTGAGCGACGTGCGAACAGCACGACCACCACGAAGATGCCGGTGGCCGCGAGCGCGAGCGACAACGGACGCGTCAGCCTGGACTGCGGTGCCAGCACCAGCAGGGCGAGCAGTGCAGCGAGCGCATAAGGCACCTTTGCGATGAGCTCGATGATTCCATCGATGCTGGCGGAGACTGCACCGACGGTGATCGCCCGGCCGCGGCCGAGCGCGCGCACGCCGAAAAGAACGCCACCAAGCTGCAGAAAGGGCAAAAGCTCTCCGGCTGCATCGCGTACGCACCGCGCCCAGATGAATCTCGACGGCGCGGCCGGGGGATCGCTACCGGAAGCCAGCCACCACGCGAAGCCCATCAGCACCACGGCCGGCAGGTGCACGAGCATGAGGAGCAGGAGTCCGCTCAGGCGCAGGCTCGCGATCGCATGCACGACCGCTCCGGCTCCGGCATAGAGGACGCTGGCCGCTACCGCGGCGATACCGACGAGCAGTGCGATAACGGTGCGTCGCCGCACGTCAGGCCGGCACGCCGCCCAATGACTCCGTGGCGAAGTGCTCTGTCTCGATACCGAAGGTGGCGGTGTAGGTGGCAAAGCGCTCGCGCAACAATCGCGCGTCGAGTCCGAATTCGGCCAGCCGGTAATCGCGCCAGGGTCGCGTGACGTTGGCTGCGGCGCGCAGCCAGCTGCGCATGCGCTCTTCGGCTTCCTTGCTCAGCGGCAGACCGCAGTGCCGGTATACGGCCCGGACCGAGTCGAGAGGTTGCGCCACGATATGGCGATAGTTCAGATGCAATACCGAAGCGTCATCCGCCAGTGCGCCCATGCGGCGTGCGCCCTCGATCCAGGAAGCGCTCACCTCGCGCCCGATCTCCATGCGATCGATGCTGCGCGCGAACGGGCGGCGCAGCACCTCGGTGAGTTTCGCGACCGAAGCGAGCACGCGCACCGGATCGCGATGGACGAGCACCAGATGCGCATCGGGGTATACCCTGCGGATGTCATCGAGAGCGAACAGATGATCGGGAGACTTGAGGATCCATCTTCCTCCCGGCAGCTGCGCATCCAGATGCTGCAGAAAGCGGCGATGAAAGCGATAGGCGTCGAGGAAGCCATTACGCTCCAGCCAGCTGTTGTAGGAGGGCACCCGGTACATGGCATCGAACCGCAGGCTCTGAAACACCTGCGCGGTGATGTCGGTGCACTCCTCCGGGGACTCGACCGCCACCGGGTGGAGCGTGTTGAGCTCCGGGGCGATCATGCGAAACAGGGCCAGCTGCAGGCTGACCCAACGCTTGCGTAGCGCGGTGCCGAAACCAGCCCGCGAGGCATAGGGATACACCAGCTGAAACAGCCGCGGGGCGATGGTCCCCGGATCCTGCAGGATCAGGCGGTGGAGGAAGGTGGTTCCACTGCGCGGCATGCCGGTTATGAACACCGGGGCGTAAATGGGACGCGACAGCACGGCGGGGCAGTTGGCCTCCATCCGATCGAAGTGCAGCAGATTCCGCAAGCAGCGCAATACGTCGATTCTCAACGCGTGTCTACCGAAGGAGCTGAGATCCGCCTCTTCGTTGCAGGCCTTGAGCAGAAGCTCGAAGTGACGGATGAACGAGCGGTCGGCGAAGTCGCTTCGCTTACCTCTCCTCAGCGCGGACTCGAGCAGCTCATCGGCGCGCAGCAGGGGCCTGCGGATCGCCCCAGCCGCGATCAGGCGCGCGCCATTGTTTGGGTCTGCCATGCTCAGGCTCCGCAAGCTGTTCTGGAACTCGGCGGCGAGCGCGCGCCAAACCCCGCCGCGTGTGCCACTCGTTCCCGGCAAAATCGCAAACATATCGCTTCTGCCCCGTGCTGAGCACTGGCCGAAAGTACCATGCTCCGTAGAGTGGCCCGATGCGCTCAAGGCCAAGCCGTCCACCTCGGTGGGAAGGCTCGCACACAAGGAGCCCTCCAGTCCGACCCGCTCAATCGCCGAACGTCACGAGCGGCAGCCGAAGCGCGTTAGTATCTGGTCGATAACGAGCGTGCAGTAAGGCCGTGGCCGAATCCGAGACACGAATTCTCAGCACTCCGCGCGTGGACGACCTCGGGCTCAGGCCGCTGCGCAACCGGTGCGGTTTTCAGATCAGCCTCCTTCCCAATGGCGCAGTTTTCTCCATCGAGCATGTGGCTGAAAGCCGCCGCGTGATGGTCAACCGCTGCTTTGGCTCATCGATCGCCGGCAGCATGGGCCGGCTGTATGTGCGCTGCGGTGGTCCCGGGGCCCCGGTAGTCCCCGTTGCCGGCGCGCCCTCGCGCTGCTTTACCGCGAGCACGGCGGAGCACTTCCTGTGGCAGGGAGAGCGCAATGGAGTCGTGCACGAGGTGACATTGCGTCTGCATCCCGATCGACATCTCTGGCTCTGGCGCGTGGCAGTGCGCAACGACACCGGAGGCGGCCTCGCTTGCGACGCCGTTCTCATCCAGGACCTGGGGCTGGGAGATCCCGGTTTCCTCATGAACAACGAGGCCTATGCGAGCCAGTACCTCGACCACTACGTCGGGCAGCATCCGCAGCTCGGCGCGGTACTCATGGGACGACAGAATCTGGCGCAGAGCGGCCGCTATCCATGGGTGGCGCACGGCTGCCTCGAAGGCGCACACGGGTATGCGACGGATTTTTGCCAGCTCATGGGCCCGGCCTGGCGCGACGCTGACGATTTCAACATTCCTTTCGGCACGCGCCTCGCCTCGGTGCGTGTGCAGCACGAAACCGCCTGTGCTGCGTTACAGTCGCGAGCCGTCAGCCTCGCTCCCGGCGCCCGTGCATCCTGGACGTTTTTCGGTGCCTATCGCGAGGATCATCCGGACGCCTCGGGCGAAACGGACCTCGCAGAGGTAGCGTCGATCGCGAAGGCAGTGGCGGCCCTGGCGGCGGGGCCAGATGGTGGACTTCGGCCGTCCGCGCCGGCACGCAGCGTTCTGCTCGAAGCGCGCTGCGTAGTCGCGAACGTTTCGAGCGCGCAGTCGTTACCGCGGCGCTACCCCGAGCCGACGCATCCGGAGCGGCGCGAAACGCAGCTGCTGTCCTTCTTCACAGGCGCGGGCACTGAGAGCCGCCACATCGTGCTGCGTGACAAGGAGCGCAGCGTGCTGCGCAGGCATGGCGCCTTGCTGGTGAGTGGATCGCGTATGCTGCCCGATGAACGCACGATGTGCGTGACGTGCTGGATGCACGGGGTATTCGGCGCGCAGCTCACTCTTGGCAATACTTCGTTTCACCGGCTCTGGTCCATCTCCCGGGACCCCTACAACATCACGCGCGGCAGCGGACTGCGAATGCTGATTGACGCCGGCGACGGATGGCAGTTGCTGACGGTGCCGTCCCTTTTCGAGATGGGACTCGCCGATTGCCGCTGGATCTATGAGCTCGGTAGCCGGACCGTGACGGTATCGGCGGTGGTGTCCGGTGAGGACGCCGCGGTGCAGTGGCGAGCGGCGGTAGAGGGAACACCTTGCCGGTTCCTGGTTTTCGGACAGCTCGTCCTGGGAGAGCAGGAGCTCGCCAACGCATCGCAGCTCGAGATCGACGTCCCGCGGAAGCGCTTCAGCTTCCGGCCGGAGCCTGGGAGCCTGTGGGGCCAGCGCTACCCCTCCGCCGTCTACCACCTGGTAACGAGTACCCCGGCGTGTATCGAGGCGCTCGGCAGTGACGAGCTGCTTGACGCCGACCGTGCCGACCGCTCGGCGCGCACCGGCGGCTATGCGGTGCTACGGAGTGCGCCCACGAATGAGCTCGTGTTCGCGGTCGTGGGCTCCCTCACCGAGCCGGGCGAAGCGGCAGCACTCGCCGCGAAATACGCAAACAGCGTGGAAGACAGTGCAATGCGCGGGCGGGTCCTCTCGCACTGGCGCAGCCTGACTCGGGATATCCGTGTCGTGAGTGAGGTCCCGGATGCCGGGGTGCGCGCGCTCGACACGACCTTTCCGTGGCTGGTGCACGATGCGATGGTGCACCTCACCGTGCCGCATGGGCTCGAGCAGTACACCGGGGGAGCGTGGGGCACGCGCGATGTCTGTCAGGGCCCGCTCGAGCTGCTGCTGGCGCTCGAGCACGACGATATCGCCAAAGCGATCCTGAAGATCCTGTTCGCCCAGCAGTACGCGGAGCGCGGCGACTGGCCGCAGTGGTTCATGCTCGAGCCCTACTCGGTCATACAGGCTCGCGAGTCGCACGGAGATGTGATCGTCTGGCCGCTGAAGGCGGTGTGCGACTACCTGGAGGCGACCGGAGATTTCGCCCTGCTCGAGGAGCCGGTGCCGTGGCGGCGCGAGGACAACCTCGAGCGCACCGACACGACAGCTTCGATCGCGGTACACATCGACAAGCTGATCGCAACGGTACGGCAGCGCTTCGTACCGGGCACGAGCCTCATGCGCTACGGCAACGGCGACTGGAACGACTCACTGCAGCCGGTCGATCCCGCCAAGCGGGACTGGATGGTGAGCAGCTGGACGGTGGCGCTGTTGTATGAGCAGCTGTGCCGTTACGCGGAGGTGCTCAGACGCAGCGGGTGCTCGGACGGCTCGAGCGAGCGTGCGCTCGCTGCGGCAGTGCGCGAGGACTTCAACCGTTACCTGATCCGCGATGGCACCGTGGCGGGCTACGGTGAATTCAATCCACGTGGGGGGCTCCCGGAGCTGCTGCTCCATCCACACGACCGCCGCACCGGAGTCACCTATTCGCTCCTGCCGATGACGCAGGCGATTCTCGGCTCACTTTTTACTCCCGAGCAGGCGCGGCATCACCTCGCTCTGATTCGCACCCAGCTGAGTTTTCCGGACGGCGTGCGTCTCATGGATCGACCGCTCGTCTACCGCGGCGGTCCAGAGGTCATTTTTCAGCGGGCTGAATCGTCGGCATTCTTCGGGCGCGAGATCGGACTCATGTACACCCATGCACATCTGCGTTACGCGCAGATGCTGGCCCTTCTCGGCGAGGCGCAGGAGATGTGGCAGGCTCTTACGATCGTCAATTCGCTTGCCTCGACCGATCGCCTGCCGCAGGCGACTCTCCGCCAACGCAACGCCTACTTCAGCAGCAGCGATGCCGCTTTCCTCGATCGGTATCAGGCGAGCGCCGAATGGTCGAGGGTGCGCGAGGGGACGATCGCTCTGGAAGGTGGCTGGCGCATCTATTCGAGCGGCCCCGGCCTGTACGTGCACATGCTGATCAGCCGCGCGCTCGGGGCGCGGCGGCAGTTCGGCGTGCGCTCGTTGAGTCCCTGCCTGCCGGCCTCACTGCAAAGCGTCAGGCTTCAATGGCAGGGCGGGCCTTACTGCGCTGCGCTGCTGCAGTGATGAATGCCGCGTAACTCCAGGACAGGTGTCGCGCGGAGGTCTGCACACCGGTCGTCTGATCGAACTGCTCCGAGAGCTCGCCGCTCTCCGGTGTGAACGCGCGCACGGTGCGCATGATGGCATCTCCGCGCGCGAGCGCGAGGCGTGCGAGCTCCCGCGTATCGCGCGCTCCTTCCGCTCCGAGCCGTCGCCGGAAATGCGAGTTCTCCGGCGTCGATGCCAGGGTCGCACCGTCCCCGAAGGCCTGCGCCAGTCTGAAATAGAATTCCGCCGCGGCGAGGGTTGCGAGGTACCAGGCGCCACCGCCGTAGTAGCGATCACCGCCGTAACGGCCCAGGGCCGGTCCACGGTCGGCGGGCCGCCCGCGATTGATCGCGTATCGCGTCTCGAAGAGCTCTTCGAGCGCGCTCACCGTGGCCTGCAGCTTGGTATCGAGCACGCCGTGCCGGATACCAGCCCGTCCGGCATGCAACACACCGAGAAGCACCGAGACGTCGAGCTCTCTTTCAGGGTCACAAGGCTCGGTGAGGGCTCGCGCGCGGTAATGGCGCGCAGCCGGATCCCAGAAACCATCGAGCCGCGCCAGGGTGTCCTCTGCGGCACGATTCCAGCTCCCGTCGCGGTTGAGCTGTGCGCTCTCACGCCACTGCGCGCCGCACTGCAGCGCCTGCGCCTGCAGCAGTTGAGTGTAGTAGTGATAACCCTCTCGTTCCTCCCACACATCGCCACTCGGTCGCCGAATGTAGGCGAGAGTGAAGGCAAGGTCGGCGCTCAATAGCTCAGTGAGCGCCGCATCGAGCTCCGCATCTGAGTCCTCTTCCATGAGCTGCCGTCTCCAGCGCAGCAGCGCGATGCTGCGCAGCGCCGGTCCATCGGTCTGCGGGCGCGACCAGCGAGTGAAATCGAGCGTGCCATCGGCGTTCACACGCGTGTCCGCCCGTACAGTGTCTCCGTTGAGTGCGCTCAGGTCCTCGTCGGAGCGCAGGTACTGGCGGAATGCAGGCGCTACCGCGGCGCGGAAGTCACCGTGCCGCAGAAATTCCCGTCCGTCGATCGATTGCAGCGCGAGGCTGAACTGCACGAACTCGCGGAATCGGTCAGTGGCCGAACGTTCGATGTAGCCGGCAGCGATCGCGACACGCAGCGCGTCGATGACGATCGCGGAGTCGCGGAACCAATGGAAGAAGTAATCCGGGTCGGGGTCATAGTGGCCGGGCACCGGCGATGCCAGCACCGATCCCGGATGTGGAATGACCCGTTGCCGGAATGCGCTGCGCTCCATGACGAGCGCGGTCGCCGAGATGGCGCGCGTCATGGTGGTGGCAGCGTAGCGCGCCTGAGCGGCGATCCACTCCTCGAGCCCGGCCATGGCTCACGACACGTGCGGACTGCGGAACCCGAGTTTCTTCAGCCCCGCCTGGATCTCCGCGATGCCCATGAACAGCTTCCACAGCAGCCCACTGCGGTAATTCTCGATCATTACCACGATCGGACCCTGGCTGATCGCGAGGAATGTGTCCGCATACCACCCCTGCTGCTCGCTGAAGCCGTCGACGAAGCCATAACGTCCCCAGATCCGATCGCCCAGATCCTGGTAGAAGTGGCGCAACGCACTCATGGCCTCGCGCGGTGCATAGGGGAAGCTCGACAGCGCCGCCGAAGGATTGATGACGCCCAGGTCGTTGTCGGGTGCATGCGCGGCATAGCCGCCGGGGGTATCACCGGCGCTCAGGCCCCAGCAGTCAGGTCCGTATCCGCGGTAGCCATGCGGATTGCGCAGGCAGTAGTTGTAGTTGATGCGCGTGTGATTGACGTTCTGCTGCCAGTAATCGGCGTACCGGTCGCTCAGGCCACGAGGATCGAGGCCGCAGAAGGAAAAATGCGCGAGAAAGAGCGGCCCACCCCAGGGCGGCCCGAGCGGCAGCTCGATGCCCTCGAACGTGCGCCGGTTGATGAAGTCCCGGCTCATCGCCCAGCCCTCGTGATAGAGCTCGACCGGCACGCGGTAGCGCGGCGCACTGACGGCGAGCAAATAGGTGATGAGGCATTCGTTCCAGCCGCGGATCTCGTTGTTCAGTGAGAACCCGTTATTCGGGCTCCAGTGCCAGGTGAGCACCTTGCGTCCACCCTGGGTGTACCAGTCCCATTCCGTCTCGCGCCACAACCAGCCGATGCGCTCGCGCACGCGCTGCTCGTGCGGGTCCTCGGCATCGAAGTAAGCACGCGCGCACAGCAGTCCCTGAAAGAGCAGGGAAGTCTCTACCAGATCGGCACCGTCGTCCTTGCGGCTGAAGGGCACGGTGGCGCCGCTGTCGCCGCGCACGAAGTGCGGATAGGTGCCGTGGTAACAGGTGGCCTTCTCGAGGCAATCCAGCATGAGCGTGAGGCGCGACAGCGCCTGCTCCCGGCTCACCCAGGCCCGCTCGCACGCGACGATGAGCGCCATGATGCCGAAACCGCTGCCACCGATGGAGACCGGGGCGTCCGGCTGGTCGGCGCGCCGGTGACAGCGATCGAGGGCCAGACCGCTCACCGGATGTGCGCCTTCCCAGAAGTAGCGGAAGGTCTGGCGCTGGACCAGGTCGAGCAGCTGCTCGTCCGACAGCGGATCGGACGCCTTCTCGAGGGCGGAGTGCGATGTGGCTTTCGGATTCGGCATGGCAGTTGGGCCTACGTCATGAGGGTTGCGACGCGGTCGCTCGGGCTGAAAGTCGGTCCCTGCGGGTCCACCTCGAGCTGCATTTGCCGCGTGAAGAACTCTTCGGAATGGCCGTTCGTGGCGATGTTGATGAGACCGATATCGGTAAGCTCGCGGCTGAAGAGAGCCTTGACGCGCTGCCGCGATGCGCCATCGAGCAGCTCCAGGGCTCCATCCAGTACGACCCACTTTGGTCGTTGCAGTATGACGCGGGCAATGGCCAGACACTGCTTCTCATCGTCGTTCAGGCGCTGGTCCCAACGCTCGGTCCGATCGAGCAACGGCTGCAGCCATTCGAGGCCAACCGCTGCCAGCGCGCGCGCCGTGGCAGCCTCATCGAACTCGTCGCTGGTGCACGGGTAACAGAGCGCGCCGCGCAGGCTCCCAGGCGGAACGTACGCACGTCCCGGCAGGAACATCACCGACGCGCGCGCGGGGCGTGTGATGTGGCCTCTGCCCCAGGGCCACAGTCCGATCATCGCCCGGAACAGCAGCGTCCGCGCCGCGCCGCGCTCGGCGTTGATCAGGACCCGCTCAGCGGGTGCCAATTCGACGTGCTGCTCGTTCAGGTGTATGGCACCTGTGGGAGCTGCGACCTGCACTTCATCGAGGCGTATCGCGGGATCTTCGCTCTCCTCGAGCTCGATGTGGCTCGTGCTCTCACCCAGCTTATCCATGGTCGTCACCGCACCGCGGAAGCTGGCCACGCGCAACAAGGTAGCGCGCCAGTCCGCAATGCTGGAGAAATTGTCCACGAACCAGCGCAGCGAGGTCTGTACCTGGTTGAAGGCGCCAACCACCAGCATCAGCTCACCGAAGCTCATCCCGCCGGTGAGGTAAGTCGGTGCGGCGACCAGGATCGGCGCCACGAGCGTGAACCAGCCGTAGCCCGAGGTGATCCAGGTGAGCCGCGTGGTCGCCGTGACGATGCGTCGCGATACCTCCAGCACGGTGTCGAATACCCGATTGAGGTGCCGCCGCTCATCGGCTTCACCACCGTAGATGGTAATGCCTTCGATTTCCTCGTTGGCGCGCACCAGCGCAAAACGCAGATCCGCCTCGCGGGCATAACGCTCGGCGTCGAGTGAGACGAGTGGACGACCGATGAGCCAGCTGAGGAACGAGGCGGTGCCCGCGTAGAACAGCGCACACCACACCATGTAGCCGGGCACATACAGGCGATGTCCGGGTAGCGGCAGGAACATGTGCTGCGAGCGCATCCACAGGACGCCGATAAACGACAGCAGCAGTAAGGTCGACTGCAGCAATCCTATCCCGAGGTCCGTCATGAGCTCGGTCAGATGCTGCGCGTCCGCATGCAGGCGCTGGTCGGGATTCTGGCCGATGACACCGGCATTCGAGAGACGGAACGCACGCAGCGGCTGGAGCCACTCATTGAGCAGGTCGTGGACCAGGCCCTGACGCAGCACGACACGCGAGGTCTGGTTGAGCCACACCTGACCGACATTCAGCACCAGCAATACGGCGGCCAGCTCCGCGAACACGCCCAGCTGTTTGATGAAGGCGGGGATGTCCTTGTGCGTCAGAGCGTCATAGAAGGGCTGATTCCAGGCGTTGAGACGGATCTGCAGGTACGCGGTCGCTGCGACCACCAGTACGAGTCCCGCGGCCAGCATCAGCAGCTCGTTGCGCTCGCGTGAGCCCCAGAAGGCACCTGACAGCCGCGTGATCTGGCCGAACAGGCTATCCTTGCTGAGGGCGGCTGCGGCAAGGGAATCTACGGTCTGCGGTTGCGGGGCGGGCACGCCCGCGCCGCCGCTCGCGGAGGGGGATTCGCTCGGGGGTTGCGTCATCGTATCGATCCGTTCCGTTTCGCCATTCAGCTCAGCTTAGCGCAAGGCAACAGCATGGGACGTATCGAAGGATTGCTCGCCGCGATGACGCTCGCGGAGAAGATCGGGCAGCTCAACATGGCGGCATCGTTCCGCGCGGTCACCGGGCCCGGCACGCGGCGCGATCTGGAGGAGGGCATTCGCAGCGGCCGCGTAGGTAATGTGCTCAACCTGTGGGGTAGAGAGCAGGTGCACGCTCTGCAGCGCGTGGCGGTAGAGCATTCACGGCTCGGCATCCCGCTGCTCTTCGGTTTGGACGTCGTGCACGGCCACCGCACGATCTTTCCGGTGCCGCTGGCAGAAGCCGGTGCGTTCGACCCTGACCTATGGGAGCGGACTGCACGCGCAGCCGCCGTGGAGGCTGCCGCCGATGGCGTCAGCCTGACGTTTGCACCGATGCTGGATGTAGCGCGCGATCCGCGCTGGGGGCGGATAGTGGAAGGTCCCGGCGAGGACAGCTGGGTAGCGTGCGCGTTCGCGGCGGCGAAGACGCGTGGCTTCCAGGGCAGTGAGCTGCGCGATGCGTCCAGCATTGCGGCGACTGCGAAGCATCTGTGCGGGTACGGTGCGGTGACCGCAGGCCGGGAGTATGCCTCGGTCGATGTCGCCGAGCGCACCTTGCACGAGGTCTATCTGCCGCCTTTTGCCGCAGCGGTGGCAGCGGGCACCGCCGCAATCATGCCCGCCTTCATCGATATCGCTGGGGTGCCGATGACTGCCAATGCGCCGCTGCTGCAAGGATGGCTGCGTGGCGGCCAGGCGTTCGATGGCCCCCTCATCAGCGACTACAACGCCATCGCAGAGCTGTGCAACCACGGTGTGGCCGCCGACGCCGCCGAGGCCGCAGCACTCGCCCTGAGGGCGGGAATCGACATTGACATGGCGAGTGACAGCTATGCGCGGGGTTTGCCCGATGCACTCGAACGTGGCCTCATCAGCGCGGCGCAACTCGATGCCAGCGTAGTGCGCGTGTTGCGGCTGAAGGAGCGGCTCGGACTCTTCGATGAGCCCTACCCGGGCACGCCAGCGCCAAGTCCGGCGGATGCGACGCGCGCATTGGCGCGCGATGCCGCGCGGCGGGCCATCGTCCTTCTGACCCACCGCCGTGCCGTGCTGCCGCTTGCTGCGCAGCTGCGGCACATCGCTGTCATCGGTCCACTGGCATGGTCGCAAAAGGAAATGTTGGGTCCCTGGGCTGGCGACGGCCGTCCCGAGGAGGCGGTGAGCATTCTCGAAGGACTGAGGAGCGCCTTGCCTCGCTGCCGCATCGAAAGTGTTACAGGTATCGACATCGATCGACCTGATCAACGTGGCATCCCCGCAGCGCTCGAGTGCAGCCGGGCGGCGGAGCTCACGATTCTGTGTCTGGGGGAGCCGGCCTCCATGAGCGGTGAAGGTGGCAGTCGCGCTGATCTGAGCCTGCCGGAGGATCAGCGCGCACTCGCGGAGGCGGCGCTCGGGCTCGGCAAGCCCCTCATCGTGCTCTTGACCTGCGGACGGCCGCTCACCGCTCCGTGGCTTTTCGAGCGTGCGGACGCGGTGCTCGTGACGTGGTTTCTCGGAAGCGAAGCCGGCAACGCGATCGCCGACGTGCTGACAGGAAAATTCAATCCCACCGGAAAATTGCCGGTGACCTGGCCGCGCCACGTCGGGCAGGTGCCAATTTTTTAC
Source organism: Steroidobacteraceae bacterium (assembly GCA_035495655.1). Taxonomy (GTDB): domain Bacteria; phylum Pseudomonadota; class Gammaproteobacteria; order Steroidobacterales; family Steroidobacteraceae; genus 13-2-20CM-66-19. The sequence goes on along the minus strand of DATJFM010000118.1, from coordinate 6,258 downwards.
GGCCAGCGGCCTACTGGCCGGCCGGCGAAGGCCGGCGAGCGGCTCAGCAGCTCATATCTCGACCTTGCGCCCACCCCGCAATTTCCTTTTGCGCACGGCCTTTCCTACAGCAGCTTCAGGCTGCACGAGCTCAGGTGTAAGCCGCACAGCGTCAAAGCGACCGGAGCCGTCGAGGTCACCGTGTCGTTGCACAATGACAGCGAGCTGCACGGGGAAGCGACGGTGTTTCTTTTCGTGCACGATCCGATCGCCAGCATCTCGCGACCGCTGCTCGAGCTCAAAGGTGTGCGGCGGATTGCGCTCGCTTCCGGGGAGCGTGGAAATGTGAGCTGGCAGTTGCCCGTCTCGTCGCTGGCCTTCCTCGGTGCTGATCTCGAGGCGGTCGTGGAGCCCGGCCGCTTCGAGATCTACGCAGGACTGAGCGCGCAGGCGGACGGGCTGCTCGGCTGCAGCATTGAAGTTGTGCCATGAAGCAGATGAGCTCCAGCATCGAGTGGAAATGGCCTCTGTTACCAAACGCGAGCAGAATTGCGGCCATCGACCTGCACACCGGCGGCGAACCGCTGCGGGTGATCACGGGCGGCCTGCCACCGCTTCCAGGCCGGACCGTGCTCGAGAAGCGTCGTTATTTCCGCGAGCACCTCGATCATCTGCGCACTGGGTTGATGTGGGAACCCCGTGGGCATGCGGACATGTATGGCGCAGTGATCACGCCCTCGGAGGATGCGGACTTCGATGTGTTCTTCCTGCACAACGAGGGCTACAGCACGATGTGCGGTCACGCCATCATTGCCCTCACGACGCTCGTGCTCGAGGCTGGGCCCGCCCCGTTCGATGCGAGCATCCGCAAGGCCGCGGCCGATCGAGAGGTGCAGCTGAGTTTTTCCGTTCCGGCGGGTGTCATCCATGCACGCGCTGCGATCCGGGACGGCAAGGTGTGCGATGTGCGCTTCCGCAATGTCGCATCGTTCCTCTACGCCCGGGATCAGTATGTTCAGGTCCCGCACATCGGCCGGGTGCAATTCGATGTGGCCTACGGCGGAGCGTTCTATGCGGTCGTGGACGCGGCCTCGCTGGGTCTCGGGTTCAATCCAGAGGAGCTCAATCGGCTCATTGACTACGGACGGCGCATCAAGCGAGCCGTGATGGGCACAGTCACGATTGCTCACCCATTCGAGGCGCAGCTGAGCTTCCTCTACGGAACGATTTTCACCGGCCCTGCGCAACAGCCCGGGTCACACAGCCGCAACGTCTGCGTCTTCGCCGACGGGGAGGTCGACCGATCGGCTACGGGCTCGGGGGTGAGTGCACGCGCGGCGCTGCATTACGCCAGGGGCGAGTTGGCGCTCGACAGGCAGATCACGATCGAAAGTCTCATTGGTAGCACCATGACGGTGCGCGCGGTCGAGGAGACCCGGTTCGGTCCTTTCGATGCGGTGGTGCCCGAGGTCGGCGGAACGGCTCACATCATCGGCAGGAGCGAGTTCTTCTTCGACCCGGAGGACCCTCTGAAGTCGGGGTTCATTCTGCGCTGAATGCCGTTCCAGGTCGCATTCAGGGTGGTGGCGGCGCGCTTGCGCGGACCTTGGCATCGAGAAAATCTGCGGTTCTGCCGTAAACCCGCAGCCAGGACGCGTGTCGGAGGAAGCCGTGGATCTCATCCGGCAGTACCAGCTCCTGGTACTCGACGCCATGCTTGCGCAGCGCTTCGGCAAGACGCACCGACTCGGAGAAGGCGACATTGTGATCGTCGTCCCCGTGCACGATCAGCACCGGAGAGCGCCAGCTTGCCACCGAGCTGATGGGCGAGGCCGCGAGCGCGCGGCTCAGCACCGCGGGGGAAGCGTCGAGATCGTAAAGCGGCTCGTTGTTGCGAACCGTCGAGAGTGTCCAGTGGTGCCAGTCGTGCACGCCGTGCAGGTCGACGCCGGCCCTGAATAGATCGGAATTGCGCGCCAGTCCGAGCGCGGTCATGTAGCCGCCGTAGCTGCCGCCCCAGAGGCCGAGGCGCGCCGGATCCACATCCGCGCGCGCCCGCAGCCAGTCAGCGGCCGCCAGCAGATCGTTGTACTCGCTCGCGCCGTTGGCTCCGATGTTATCCGCCTCGCGAAAGTCCAGCCCATAGCCGATGCCCGCGCGGTAATTCAGCGCGAGCACCACATAGCCGCGGCTCGCGAGGTACTGATTGAACGCGTAGGCGTTGCTGTAGTAGTCCATGTAATGCCAACCGACGAGCATCTGCCGGATGGGACCGCCGTGCATGAAAATGACCGCCGCATGTCTGTCGTTCGCACCCTGCGCGGCGGGCAGGAACAGCACCCCGTGCGCGGATACCCCGGCGCGCGGTGGCAGATCGACGGCGTGCGGCTCGACCAGCTCGGCCGCCGGGAACTCCGGCGGCACTCCTTCGGCAGTTAGATCGACGCTCGGGGTGCCGGGAGCGAGGACCGCCGCATGCGCCGGCACGCGCGCATCGGCACGCAGAAAGGCGATCGTTGTGCCATCAGCCAGCAGCACCGGCTGGGTCTCGATGCCAACTCCAGGAGTCAGCGGCTCGATGCGTCCCGTGGAGATCTCGAGACGCCACAGATGGCGACGATCGATGTCACCCGCGTTGGCCGCGTAGACGATGCGGCTGCCATCGGCACTCGCGGATGCATATTCGATCTCGAAGCCGCCCGGAGTGAGGAGCCGTGCCGGGCCACCCCGCGCCGGTACCGCGTAGAAGTGCAACCAGCCATCGTTCTCCGCGGGAAAGATGAGCTGGTCTTTCCCGGCCCAGAACAGTTGTTGATCGGAGCTCATGGGATGGAACACGCTGCCGGCGCCCTCGGGTGCGCGGTAGATCTCGCTGACCGCGGCGTCCGCGAGGCTCGCCACCCGAATCGACCAGGGAAATCCGTTGCGGTGTGCAATGAGGCCGACCTCGTCGTGGGTCGAGGGGATGCGCAGGAAGGCAACGCGCGTGCCCTCCGGCGACCAGCGCGGCTCGACATCGAAGGAGAAACTCGCATCGATCCAGCGCAGCGAATGATCCGCGAATGCATACACGCCGACGAAGCTGTGGTCGACGCGCGTACACACGAACGCCAGCTGCTTGCCATCGGGGGAGAAACGCAGTGAGTCGATGACCCCGCGCGTGCTGAAGAGCTGCTCGGGCTTCGCGCCCTTGCGCGGCGCGATGGTGAATACCTTGCCCTGGTGGAGAAAGACGACGCGCTCGCCATCGGGCGAGGCGATGGGCGCATGCCCCTCGGCAAGCCTCACCGGCGCATGGCCGCGGAAGTCGACCAGGTAGAGCTGCTGCACCACCTCGGTTGGCAGCTGTGCCGGATTGGGCGCCGGTTTGTCCGGATACTCGATATCTCCTCCGAGTACGTACAGCAGCTCATCGTGCCTCGGGAGGAAAGCAATGTCGGCGATCTCCAGGCCATCGTCGGTCGTGTAGCGGGTAAGCGGATGCGACTCGAAACGTCCGTCGCTCGCGCGCGCCGCGGCGAGCCAGACGTTGCGGCGTCCGCGCGCATAACTCACCCACGCGAACGCGCGACCCGATGGCGCGGCAACGATGTCGGAGGCGAACGGAGCGCTGAGGATCTGCTCCAGGGTGAACCCGGCCGCGTACGCAGCCGGGCTCGTGAGCAGCACTGTGCCGATGATGGATGCGAGCAAGCGTGTGGGGGTCACGTGTGTATTCTCTTCTCTCTTTTTATCTATGCCGAGAGGATCACGGGATCGTCAGACGGCTTGAAGGTGGGCCCGTGTGGATCCAGGACCAGCCGCAGTTTGCGGGTGAAAAAGCCATGTTGAGCACTATCCTGTCCAATGTTGACCACACCCGCGGCGGTGTGCTCGGCCAGCAGTGCCTCCATCCGCTCGCGTGCGAGCGGTTCGAGCTCATCGAGCGCGCCATTGACCACCAGCCATTGCGGGCGCTGCAGCAGTACGCGTGCGAAGGTGAGATTTTGTTTCTCGCCTTCGCTCAATCGCCGGTCCCACCGCTCGGCGGTATCGAGATGCGGCAGCAGATGTTTCAGTCCCGCGGTCGAGAGCGCGCTGTCGAAGGCTGCCGGCTCATACTCATCGGCCCCATGCGGGTACGCGAGCGCGTAACGCAGTGTTCCTGGCGGCAGGTATGTTCGCCGAGGCAGGAACATCATCGATTGCCGCGCCGGCCGCGTGATCCGCCCATGTCCCCAGGGCCAGATCCCTATGAGTGCCTGCAGCAGCAGCGCGCTGCCCGCAGCGTCCTCGGCCACGATGAGTGCGCGCTCAGAAGGTTTGAACTCCACGTGCGCCTCACTCAAGCTGACGCCACCTTCGGGGGCTGCAACGCATAGATCTTCGATGCGCAGGCAGCCGTCGTCCGTCTCCTGCAGCTCGATGCGATCGACCGACTCACCGAGGACTTCCATGGAGGCCGCCGCACGGTGGAAGCTTGCAACGCGCCGGCGCGTGGCCCGCCAGTCCGCCAGGCCGGGGAAGTTATCCACGAACCATCGCAGCGAGCTCTGCACCTGATTGAATGCGCCGACTATCATCATCAGCTCACCGAAGCTCATGTCCCCCGACAGATAGCTCGGCGCCGCCACCAGGATGGGGGCGACGATCGTGAACCAGCCGTAGCCGGCGGTGACCCAGGTCAGCCGGGTGAGAGCACGTACGATGCGCCAGGAGACTTCGAGGACGGTGTCGAATGTCCCCTCGAGAAGCCGCTTCTCGTCACCTTCGCCGCCGTACATCGTGATGCCTTCGATCTCCTCATTGACTCGCACCAGGGCATAGCGCAGCTCTGCCTCGCGCGCATAACGCTCGGCGTTGAGGGCAATCAGTGGTCGACCCACGTGCCAGCTGATCAAGGACGCGGTAGCCGAGTAGAACAGCGCACACCACACCATGTAGCCGGGAACGTACACGTGACGGCCGCCGATCGGTAGCGTCATGTGCGCGGAGAGCGCCCACAGCACACCAACGAACGACAGCAACAGCAATGTTGCGGACAGCAGACCGATCCCGAGGTCGGTCACCAGGTCGGTGAGATGCTGCGTGTCTGCATGCAGACGCTGGTCAGGATTTTCCCCGATGGGGCCGGCATTCGCCAGGCGCAGCGCTCGCATCGGCTTGAGCCATTCATCCAACAGATCGTGTACTAGACCCTGCCGCAGCATGACCCTGGTGCTCTGGTTGAGCCTCATCTGAGTCACGTTCAGTACCAGCAATATGGCGGCGAGCCCAGCGAATACGGTCAGCTGCCGGAGAAAGGCCGCCAGGTCCTTGCGGGTGAGCGCATCGTAGAACGGCTGATTCCACGCGTTCAGCTGGATCTGCATATAGGCGGTCGCGGCAACGACCACGATCAGTCCCGCTGCCAGCAGGAAGAAATGATTGCGTTCGCGTGAGCGCATGATGATCGAGGCCATGCGCCGGATCTCGGCCCAGAGGCTCGCTTTCACGGGCTGCGCGCGATTCGCAGCGGATGCAGCGGTAGCGGGTGGGTCGATGGTCATATCGGACCTGCCTTTCTGTAAGCCAAGATCAGCCCATACCAGACATGGCGCGCAGCGGCGCCCGCGCAGTCAGCTGACGGTCTCGGCGCTGTAGCGCGCCAGCAGTCCAGTGCGCACTGCGTACCGATAAACGCGGCCGAAGAGGTATCCCGAGACCGCTATGTAACCGAGTGACAGCCCGACCGCGCCCGCCAGTGGGGCGATGGCCGGTGCACTTCCGGCGAGCACTGAGCGCATGCCCTCGAAAACATAGGCGGGGGGCAGAGCGTATGCAACGGCCCGCATCCAGTGCGGCAGCACGGACAGCGGGTAGAACACGCAGGCGAACGGGGACAGCAACGCGGGCAGGGGCCACACCAGCCATTCCGAGGCCGGGCCGAGGCGCAGTACCAGTGCGCTCGCGAGGATGCCGAGTGCGATACCGAAGCAACTGAGCACCAGCAGCAGCACGAGCAGCAGCGATCCCAACGCAAGATAGGACAGCCCGAAAAACGCGGTCGCCAGCACCAGCATGGTGATCAGCCCGACGGTGCTCGCGGCGAGACTCGTCAACACGAGCCCGGTGACGTATTCGGAGATGCGCAGCGGCGTGGCGAACAGGTTGAGAAAGTTCCGCAGTCGCGCTGCCGGGCCAGGCTCTGGATGTGACGCCGGACGCTCTGCGCGGCGGCAGGATCGAGCGAGGCGGTCGGCTCATCGAGCAGCAACAGATCGGGCGCATTGAGGAGTGCCTTCGCGAGCGCTACTCGCG
>DATJFM010000117.1:0-16249 GCA_035495655.1 Steroidobacteraceae bacterium | reverse complement strand
CGGGATCCGCGAGCGTCTCGGGCAGGAAGAGGAACTCGATACTCATCTCCGTGCGCTCGGGTCCGACGGGCAGCAGGCGCACCACCCGCACATAGTCGATGTGCGCCGCAAGGAACATCGAGGGGAGCGCAGTGAGGTAGGTGTGCCCGGCCTTGCGCTCCTCGTCGGAGAGCTTCGGAAATAACACCCCCACCGGCCTGCCGTCCATGGTCCAGGACTGCGCGCCGCGGCGCAGTCCGCCGATGTATCGAGGGTCGTTCCCGTCGGCATGATCACGCCAGCTGGGGTCCTCGCGCTGCTCCATGAGTGCCCGTCCGAATATCGGCACCAGCTGCGAGAGCCGAGGATGGACGCCGGGGCAGTGCAGGCATTCGTTGTAGTTCTCCCAGAAAACCTTCCAGTTGCACTCGATGGTCTTCGACATGCGGTGTCCGATGACGAGCTTGTCGAGCTCCCAGTTGTCGAGTCGCTCGGGCGCCAGGTCGAGGGTGGCAGCGAAGGGTGGGGGGTCGGCGGTGAGCGTCGCGAAGATGAAGCCGTTCCACTCCATGGCCGGCAGCCGGTAGAGGGAGAAGTCGCGTAGCTCGAAGCCATCGCCAGGTTGGCGCGAGCTGGCTTGCAGCAGCTCGCCGCGCAGGTTGTATCTCCAGGCGTGATAGGGGCAGACGATGCCGGCGGCAGGAAAGCGGCCCGCGGGGCTGCGGCACAGGGCCGAGCCTCGGTGGCGGCAGGTGTTATGGAAGGCACGCAGCACACGATCCTCACCACGCACCAGCAGGATCGACTGGTCACCGAGCTCGAGAGTTCGAAAGCTGCGCGTTTCGTCCAGCTCGCTCGAGCGGCACACGTAGATCCAGTTGCGGTACCACACCTGGGTCAGCTCCCGCTGGTACTGCACAGGATCGAAGTAATACGCAGCAGGCAGCGTTGCGACCGGCGTCGTGAGTCCGAGATAGCCGGGGTCCCGTCGGACCGGCTCAGGAGTGGCGCTCATGTTTGGTATCCTCGGATCACATTGTATCCGAGCCGGGGTGCGCATCACGCGGCAACGATGATACCGTGCCGGAGCATGCCTGAAGGCAACACACCGGCACCCGCGCGGCCGGGGGCGCAGTCCCGCGCTGACAAGCTGAACACCAGGGCCGCCGGAGTCGTCGGACTCGCCGTGCTTTGCAGCCGCGTGCTCGGCCTCGCACGGGAGCAGATCTTCGCTGCGCTGTTCGGTGGCGGACGCGTGATGGATGCGTTCACCATCGCGTTCCGCATTCCGAACCTGCTGCGCGATCTGTTCGCCGAAGGGGCGTTGTCCACCGCGTTCGTCACGGTCTTTACCCGCACCGCGACGCTGGAGGACAGCGGTGCCGAATGGCGGCTCGCCAACAAGGTGGCAACGCTCGCCGTGGTGACCCTGAGCACCATCACGCTGCTTGGGATCATCATTGCTCCCTGGCTGGTCGGACTGCTCGCCCCGGGCTTCGATCCCGCCAAGGCGGCACTCACCGTGACGCTGACGCGCATCATGTGGCCGTTCATTCTGCTGGTATCGCTGGCCGCGCTCGTCATGGGCATGTTGAATGCGCGCAACGTATTCGGCATCCCGGCGATGGCCTCGAGCTTCTTCAATCTGGGCTCGATCGTCGCCGGCGTCGCGGTCGGCTATTGGCTCGATCCGCACTTTGGACCACGCGCCATCCTGGGACTGGCGATCGGTACGCTCATCGGTGGCGGACTGCAGCTGCTCGTGCAACTGCCGGCGCTCGCTCGCGAGGGCTATCGTTTTCGCCCGGATGTGCGCTGGCGTGATCCCGGCGTGCGCGCCATCCTGCGGCTGATGGGCCCCTCGGTGGTGGCGGCAAGCACCACGCAGGTGAATGTGCTCGTCAATTCAGTATTCGCCTCCGAGCTCGGTGATGGACCGACCTTCTGGCTCACGGTGGCCTTTCGTCTCATGCAGCTGCCGCTCGGCATCTTCGGGGTGGCGCTCGGCACGGTAGCGCTGCCGTTGCTCGCGCGCATGGCTGCGACCGGCAACACGGTGGCCTTCCGCAGCGAGCTGGCGCGCGGCATGCGGCTTGCCTTGCTCATGACCATCCCGGCGAGCATTGGACTGATGGTGCTCGCCGAGCCGATCATCTCCGTGCTGTACCAGCACGGCCGGTTCGGCGCCCACGAGACCGCGGAGTCTGCCGGCGCGCTGCGCTTCTATGCGATTGGCCTTTGCGGTTATGCCGCACTCAAGGTGCTCGTGAACGCCTTCTACGCGCTCGATCGGCGCAAGACGCCGATGATGGTCAGCTTCATCGCCGTGGTACTCAACCTGGTGCTCAACTGGATTTTTACCCGAGAGCTCGGCTGGGGGCACCGGGGACTTGCTTTCTCGACTGCCTGCGTGGCGAGCAGCAACTTCCTCATCCTGTATTTCCTCATGCGCAACCAGCTCGGGCGCCTCGAATCGCGCCTCATGGTCACGCTGCTTGCGAAGGTCGCGTTGGCATCCGCGGCGCTGTTTGCAATCTGCTGGGGCGGCAATCATCTGTTGCTCGCGGACTGGGCAGTGCAGCCCTTCTGGCCGAAGTGCGCGAGCCTCACGCTGGTCATCGTCATCGGCGTCGCCGCCTTTTTCCTGTGCGCGAGTGCGCTCGGCATCGGCGAGGTGCACGAGATCCGGGCCGGCGTGCGGCGCAGGCTGCGTCGCGCGCGCTAGCGACGCGCCTCCGAGGCGAAAGCCAGGCAGGCGGAGAGCACCTGCTGCAGCTGTGTGCGCAGCGGCCCGGCGACTGCCTCATCCCACGGGCACGGCCAGTTGGACTCATCGACCTCACCGGCCGGCTCGCGCAGGTAGCCGCGGCAGGCGAGCTCCATCTGGACCGCGTGCACGCTTTCGCCTGGTGCGCCGTAATGGCGCGTGGTGTAGCCCCCCTTGAAGCGACCGTTGGTCACGCGCGAGAACGGGCCGCCATCGCACAGGCGCTCGATACGTGCCGTCAACTCCGGCGCGCAGCTCGCGCCCGCGAAGGTGCCGATGTTGAAATGCGGAAGTGTCCCGGTGAAGAGTCGCGGAATCGCCGAACGGATCGAATGGCAGTCGTACAGCACGATGCACGGGTGCAGTGCCCGCAGCCGCGCGATCTCCTGTTCGATGGCGCGATGGTATGGATCGAAGTACTCCCGCCGGCGCACGGCAATTTCCGGGTCATGCGGCGCAGCTCCCGTGCGATAGAGCAGCTCCCCATCGAAGGTGGTCGTTGGGCACAACTCGGTCGTCGCCCGGCCGGGGTACAACGAGGCGCCGGAGGGGTCGCGATTGCAGTCGATCACGGTGCGCGACATCGAGGTGCGCACGAGGCTCGCTCCGAGCTCCCCGGCGAAGGCATACAGCCGCTCGATCCACCAGTCGGTGTCTTTGCGTGCGAGCCAGGGCGATACGAGCCGCCCCTCGATGTCCGGCGGGATGTCGGTGCCGGTGTGCGGCATGCACAGCAGCAGCGGCGCGGATCCCTGCCGCAGCAAGAGCCAGGGTGCGTGGTCGGCAGCGGTCATCCGGTCCTCTCCAAAGCTGACGTCATGGCGTCCGATAATAAATAATGTAGGCATGACCAGCCTCTGGTTCGAGTCCGCGCTGCTGCCGTCCGGTTGGGCGCAGGGCGTGCGGCTTACCGCGACTGGCGGGCGTATCGAGCGGGTCAGCGTCGGTACGCGGCCACAGTCCGGCGATGAGCGTCACGCGATCGCTGTTCCCGGACTGCCTAACGTACACAGCCACGCATTTCAACGGGGACTTGCCGGACTCACCGAGCGGCGTGCGCGGGGCGAGGACAGTTTCTGGAGCTGGCGCGAGCTCATGTACCGATTCCTCGAGCGCATAGGTCCCGAGGAGCTCGAGGCGATCAGCGCGCTGTGCTTCGCCGAGATGCTCGAGGCGGGATTCACCCGGGTCGGTGAGTTTCATTACCTGCACAACGAGGGTGACGGCGTACCCTTTGCGGACCCGGGCGAGCTCGCCGGCCGCGTCGTGGCCGCGGCCGCGCGCACCGGGATCGGCCTCACCCTGCTGCCGGTCTTCTATGCCCACGGCGGCTTCGGGGGTGCAGCGCCGACCGCTCGCCAGAGGCGCTTCGTGAGCGATGTCGATGGCTTTGCGCGCATCCTCGAGTCATGCCGGCGCGCCGTGCGACCGCTGGCCGGAGCGAGCGTCGGTGTCGCGCCACACAGCCTGCGGGCGGTAACTCCGCAGGAGCTCTCGGCGATCGTGCACCTGGCGCACACCGGCGTGGTACACATTCATATTGCGGAGCAGGTGCGCGAGGTCGAGGAATGCCGTGCCTGGAGCGGTCGGCGCCCGATCGAGTGGCTGCTCGGGTCCCAGCCGCTCGATGAGCGCTGGTGCCTGGTGCACGCGACGCATGCTACGGCCACGGAGCTTGCCGGCATCGCCGCCGCCGGCGCCGTCGTGGGTCTGTGTCCCATCACCGAGTCGAGCCTCGGGGATGGCATCTTCCCGGCCGCAGACTTCTGCGAGCAGGGTGGACGCCTCGGCATCGGCAGCGACTCCAACATCCTGCTCGATGCCGCGCAGGAGCTGCGCACGCTCGAGTACTCGCAACGCCTCGCGCAGCGCGCGCGCAACGTGCTCGCCACAGGCGCGGACGCCTCGACCGGGCGCACGCTGTTCGATATGACGCTGCGCGGCGGCCGGCAGGCCCTGGAGGCCGGGCCGGTGGGAAACCCCGCGGGCCTCGCCACCGGTGCCTCACTCGATGTGGTCACGCTGCGCAACGACCATCCGGTTCTGCTCGAGCGACACGGCGATGAAATTCTCGACAGCTGGGTCTTTGCCGGCGGGCGCGAGCTGATCGATTGCGTCTTCCGAGCGGGTGAGCGGCTCGTGACGGATGGCCGCCACCGCGCTCGCGATGCGCTCACCGCAGGCTACGCGCGGGCGCTGCACAAGCTGCGCGCATGAGGTTTTTGCAGGGGGTGTACAGGTGATGCGCAAGATCTCCGGGGTCGTGCTGGCGCTCGTCGGCGGCATCGCCATGGCGGGCATCGCCCTCCACCGGCACGAACCGATCAATGCCTTGTGGATCATCACCGCAGCGATATGTATCTATCTGCTCGGCTATCGCTTCTACGCGGCCTGGATTGCGAGCCGGGTGCTGCGGGTCGATGCCTCTCGCGCCACGCCGGCTGAGCGCCTAAACAATGGACGTGATTTCGTGCCAACACATCGGGCGATCGTCTTCGGCCATCACTTCGCCGCGATTGCCGGCCCAGGTCCGCTCGTCGGTCCGACGCTTGCGGCACAGTTTGGTTACCTGCCGGGAACCTTGTGGATACTGGTCGGCGCGGTGCTCGGTGGCTGCGTGCAGGATATGACCGTACTGCTGCTCTCGACCCGGCGCGACGGCCGCAGCCTCGGTCAGATGGCGCGCGATGAGCTCGGGCCGCTCGGAGGTTTCGCTGCACTCATCGGTACGCTCCTCATTCTGGTCGTGCTCTCGGCGGTGCTTGGACTCGTCATCGTCAACGCGATGAAGCACAGTCCCTGGGCCACCTCCACCGTCGCGGCAACCATTCCGGTGGCGATTCTCATCGGTCTCTATCTGCGCTCGTGGCGGCCGGGCAGGGTGCTCGAGGCGTCGGTGATCGGCGTGACGCTCGTTCTCGGGGCGGTGTTTGCCGGCGGCTGGCTCGACCAGCAGTCCCACCTGCGAGCCTGGTTCGATTATGGCTCGCTGACGCTCGCCGCAGCCGTGGTCGTCTACGCCTGGGTCGCGGCGACTCTCCCGGTGTGGCTGCTGCTTGCGCCGCGTGACTACCTGTCGACGTTCCTCAAGCTCGGCACGGTGGCGCTGCTGGCGGTGGCCATCGTGCTCACGCACCCGCAACTGAAGATGCCCGCGGTAACACAGTTCATCGACGGCAGCGGGCCGCTGTTCGGCGGCACGCTGTTTCCATTCGTCTTCATCACCGTGGCATGCGGCGCGGTCTCGGGCTTCCACGCGCTGGTTGCCAGCGGCACGACGCCCAAGCTCATCGGCAACGAAGCGGACGTGCGGTTGGTCGGTTACGGCAGCATGGCGCTCGAGTCCTTCGTCGCCATCATGGCGATGATCGCCGCAACGCTGCTCGATCCGGGGGTGTATTTCGCGATCAACTCCGGCGCGGGTGTCGTCGGCGCGAGCCCGGAGGTCGCCGTGCACACCATCAGCGGCTGGGGCTTCCCGGTAACCGCTGAGCAGATGCAGGCGCTCGCGCAGTCCATGGGGGAGCACACGCTGTTCGCGCGCACCGGCGGCGCACCATCGCTGGCAGTCGGCATGGCGAGCATCTTCGGCAGCAGCTTCGGGCGTGGGCTCGCGGCGCTGTGGTATCACTTCGCCATCATGTTCGAGGTGGTGTTCATCCTCACCACACTCGATGCGGGCACACGCGTCGGCCGGTTCATGCTGCAGGATCTGCTCGGACAGCTGTGGTCGCCGCTCGGCCGCACCTCCTGGTACCCCTCCGTGCTCTTCGCCAGCACCGTGCTGGTCGCGGCATGGGGTTATTTCCTCTACGTCGGGGTAATCGATCCCAACGGCGGGGTGAATATCCTCTGGCCGCTGTTCGGCATCGCCAATCAGATGCTGGCGGCCATCGCACTCTCGGTGGCGAGCGGGATCCTCATCAAGTCCGGACGCGCCCGCTATGCCCTCGTGACACTGATGCCACTCACCTGGCTCGCGATCGTGACCACGAGCGCCGCATGGCAGAAGATCGCGAGTCCCGACGTGCACATCGGCTTCATGGCCGCAGCCGCCGATCTGGCCGCGAAGCGTGCCGCCGGCACGCTGAGTGCCGAGCGCGCCGCGGTCGCACCACAGCTGATCTTCAACCAGCGACTCGACGCAGCACTGACGCTGCTGTTCACCGCCATCCTCTGGCTCGTGATCCTCGACATGGGGCGCGTCGCCGTCAGAAGACTGCGGGGACTTCCGGTGCGCTCGAGCTCCGAATCCCCCTATCAGCCGAGCCAGCTGGCGGCGCCGGCGCTCGCCGGACACTGACTGCGGCTCACGCGGCACCCGTGCAGGCCGCGCGCTGTCTCGGGCGTCGGCGAAGGTGCTAACATCGCCGCCTTTTCCACCCGGGGCCTCGGCCGCGCGGGGCAGGATGCCGCTGGAGGTAGCGACATGGCACTGAAGATAATGATCCTGGGGGCGAATGGCTTCATCGGCAGCGCGCTCACCGACGCCATCCTGGAGAAGCGGCCCTGGGAGGTCTACGGCATCGATCTGTCGGACAACAAGCTCGGCGATCTGCCGCAGAAGGATCGCTTTCACTTCGTCGAGGGCGATATCACCATCAACAAGGAGTGGGTCGAATATCACGTCAAGAAGTGCGACGTGGTGGTGCCGCTCGTGGCGATCGCCAACCCGGCGCAGTACGTGACTCATCCGCTGCGCGTGTTCGAGCTCGACTTCGAGGCGAACATCGATGTGGTGCGTTACTGCGTCAAGTACGGCAAGCGGCTGCTGTTTCCCTCGACCTCCGAGATCTACGGCATGTCGGCCGATGCGGTGCTCGATGAGGAGACGAGTCCACTGGTCTACGGGCCGATCAACAAGCAACGCTGGATCTACGCCGCCTGCAAGCAGCTGCTCGATCGCGTGATCTATGCCTATGGGGTGCGCGACAACCTCGATTACACGCTATTCCGGCCTTTCAACTTCATCGGCCCCAATCTCGACAACCCGGAAGAGCCCAAGGAAGGCAGCTCGCGCGTGTTCACGCAGTTCCTTTCCAACGTCCTCTACCGCCGCCCCATCAAGCTGGTCGACGGCGGCAACCAGAAGCGCTCCTTCACCTACATCGACGACGCCATCGAATGCCTGCTGAGCATCATAGAGAACGAGGACGGGCGCGCGAGCCGGCGTATCTTCAACATCGGCAATCCCGGCAACTGCATCTCGATACGCGATCTGGCGCAGCGCACCATCCGCATCGCCCAGGAGTTCCCGGTGCTGCGCGAGAACGCGCGCGCCACCGAGATCCTCGAGGTGTCGGCCGGCGAGTATTACGGCAAGTATTACCAGGACATCCAGGTGCGCGTGCCCAACATCGAGGCGGCACGGCGCGATCTCGGCTGGACGCCTACCACCGACATGGATACCGCCATCCGGCGCACCATCGATTTCTACGTGAGGCAGGAAGGCTTCGGCAGCCGCGTCGCGGCTTTCGCGGCCATCTGAGCCGCGTGTTGCCGCGGGCGCGATGGCCTTAACCGGGGCGCGCGCGGCAGGCGCCCCGGCGGCGCGCTGGCTGCCGTGGGCGCTGATCGCCGTCGGTTGGTTCGCGACCATCCAGGTGCGTCCCATGCTCGATCCCGACGAGGGCCGCTACGCCGAGATTCCGCGCGAGATGCTGGCGCAGCGCGACTTCGTCACTCCGCGCTTCAACGATCTGAAATATTTCGAGAAGCCGCCGCTGCAATACTGGGCGACTGCCGCGGTCTATGCGGTATTCGGGCTCAGCGAATGGAGCTCGCGCATCTGGTCGGTGGGGCTCGCCCTCGCGTGTCTGGCGCTGGTGTATGCCTGGGTGCGGCGTGGCTATGGGCCTGACGCCGCGCTCGCAGCCCTCGCAGCCCTCGGAGTGAGCCCATACTTCCTCGCGATCGGACACCTGAATCTGCTCGATCCCGCCTTCACCTTCTGGCTTACCGCCGGGGTGCTCGCCTTCACCGTGGCCCAGAGCGAGCTTCCCGGCAGTGAAGCCGAGCGGCGCTGGATGCTCTGCGCATGGGGCCTCGCCGCGCTCGCCGTGCTTTCCAAAGGCATCGTGGTCGGGGTGCTGGCAGGCGGCGCGCTCGTGCTCTACTCGCTGATCGAGCGCGATGTGCGTCCCTGGCGGCGCCTGCACGTTGGCGCGGGGTTGGCGCTGTTTCTGCTCATCGCTGCGCCATGGTTCGTACTGGTCAGCGTGCGCAATCCGAGCTTCCCCGGCTTTTTCTTCGTGCACGAGCATTTCGCGCGCTTTCTCACTACCGTGCACCAGCGCGTCGAGCCCTGGTGGTTCTTCCTGCCGCTGCTGCTCGCGGCGGTGTTGCCGTGGCTCGTACCATGCACTCGCGCGCTGCGTGGCGCATGGGCAGACAGGCCTGCGGTGGATCCCGGGTTGGAAGCAGCGCACGCGTCGGGCTTCAGGCCGCGGCGCTTTCTGCTCATTTATAGCGCGCTGACGCTCGTATTCTTCTCGGCATCCGGATCGAAGCTCGCCCCGTATATCCTGCCGATGGTGCCGGTGCTAGCCGCGCTCACGGGTATCGAGGCGCGCGACCCCGGCCGCCTGGCGCGGCACGCGGCGCGTGCCGCTGCGCCCCTGATCATCCTCGTGGCGGCGGGGTTCCTTATCTACAGTGCACGACGCAACAACTACGTACCTCACGAGGCCGTTATGTGGGCACTGGCCGCTGTGGCTGCGGCGCTGGTCGCGGCTGTCGCGAGCTTGCGGCTTTCGCTCCGCCCGCTCACCACGGTGGTGATCGCGATGCTCGGAGCGAGCCTTGCGTGGCAGTCCCTGCTGTGCGAGTACACGTGCATTCCGCCAGCACGCTCGGCGCGTGCTCTCGTGCACGAGGTCCGGCCGTTCCTCGATCCGCACACGCCCCTGTACAGTGTCGGGCAGTACCGCGAGACCATCTCGCCGTACCTCGGCCGCACCCTTCAGCTCGCCGGCTACGAAGGGGAGCTGCACTTCGGGTTGGACGAGGAGCCCGCACGACGGATGAGCGTCGAGCAGTTTGCCGTACGCTGGAGCGCGCCGGGCCCCGCCGTGGCATTCTTCGATCCGGGTGTCTGGGATCTCCTGCGGCGGCGCGGCCTGCCGGGGCGGGTTCTGGCCGCCGATAACTACACCGTAGCGGTGAGTCGTTTGTGAGACTGAGTGACTTCTCGATCCTGTTCTGCGGGGTGCTGCTCAACGCATTTGCGCAGCTCGGCCTGAAAGCCGCGACGCGTGTCAGCGGCCCGCTGGTCGCGGGAGACGCCGGGATGTGGCAGCGGGCACTCAACCTGCTCGTCGTGCCCTCGCTCTGGTATGCGATTTTCGCCTACGGCCTGAGTCTCATCGTCTGGCTGGTCGGCCTGTCGCGCGTGCCGGTGAGCCAGGCGTACCCGTTGCTGTCCCTCGGTTATGTGATCAACATCGGGCTCGCCTGGTGGCTGCTCGGTGAGGTACCCAACGTGCAGCGCGTCGCCGGCATCGGCGTTATCGTAGTGGGTGTCGTGCTGGTAACGCGCTCCTGACTCCGCCTATGAACGATTCGAACCGACCCGTGCAGCCTGTACTGCCTTTCACCCGTCCGAGCATCGACGAGGAGACCATCGCTGCGGTAGCCGAGGTGCTGCGTTCGGGCTGGCTGGCGAGCGGGCCGAAGGTGGCGCAACTCGAGGCGGAGCTCTCGGCCTATCTCGGCGGGCGCCCGGTGCGCACTCAAACCTCGGCCACCGCAGGACTCGAGATGGCGCTGCTCGCCTGCGGCATCGGCGCAGGCGATGAGGTCATCACGCCGGCTCTGAGCTTCGTTGCCACGGCGAACGTCATCGTGCGCGTGGGCGCGCGGCCGGTATTCGTCGATGTCGGACTCGATTCACGCAACATCGACCTCGCACAGGCGGAGGCCGCAATCACCTCCCGCACGCGCGCCATCCTGCCGGTGCACTTCGCCGGACACCCGGTGGACATGGAGGGCCTGTACGACATCGCCCGGCGGCATCGACTGCGCGTCATCGAGGATGCAGCGCACGCCATCGGCTCGTCCTGGCGCGGGCGGCGCATCGGTAGCTTCGGCGACCTGGTGTGCTTCAGCTTCCATCCCAACAAGAACATGACCACCATCGAGGGCGGCGCAATCTCCGGCGGCTCGCCCGAGGAGCTCAAAGCCATCGAGTTGCATCGCTGGCATGGTCAGGTGAAATCCGGATTCGATGGCTTCGACACGCTGCTCGCGGGCGGCAAATACAACCTCTCCGACGTGGCGGCAGCGGTGGGGCTCGGGCAGCTCAGGCGCCTGGAGGAGTTCAACGCGCGGCGGCGCGCGCTGGTCGCGCGCTACTACGAGGCGTGGGCGCAGGATGCACCGGTGCGCCTGCCCGAGCGCGGAGATGAGGGTCACAGCTGGCATGTGTTCACACCGCTCCTGCCGCTCGCGCAACTCAAAATCTCGCGCGCGCAGTTCATGGAGGCGATGAAGGCTCAGGGAATCGGCACCGGGGTGCACTATCCGGCGATTCATCTTTTCAGCGCCTATCGTGCGCTCGGTTACCGTGCGGGGCAGTTCCCGAATGCCGAACGCATCGGGCGCGAGACGGTCACGCTGCCACTCTTTCCCGCCATGCAGCCGGGTGATGTAGAGCGGGTGGTGCAGGCGGTCGATGGCATCGTGCGGGGAGCGCGACGGTGAGCCCCGCCGCGAAGCCTGACGTCTCGATCGTCATCCCCGTCTATAACGAAGAGGAGGGGTTGCCGTTTCTTTTCGAGCGGCTGTATCCGGTGCTCGATGGGCTCGGCCGACCGTATGAGGTTGTGTTCGTCGACGATGGCAGCCGCGACCGCTCGGTCGCGGAGCTACGCGAGCAGTTCCAGCGGCGTCCCGACGTCACCCGGGTGGTAGTGCTTGCACGCAATGCCGGGCAACACCTGGCGATCCTCGCCGCCTTCCAGCAGACCCGCGGGCGCTATGTCATCACCCTCGATGCGGACCTGCAGAATCCTCCCGAAGAGATCACGCGCATCGTCGCGACCATGGATGCCGGCGCCGACTACGTCGGCACCATCCGTGTGCGCCGCCAGGATGTGCTGTGGCGCAAGGCAGCATCGCGCTTCCTCAATCGTGTGCGCGAGGGCACGACCTCGATCCACATCACCGATCAGGGGTGCATGCTGCGCGGTTACGACCGGAGCGTGATCGATGCGGTCAACCGCTGCACCGAGGTGAGCACCTACGTGCCGGCGCTTGCCTATACCTTCGCCCGGCATCCGGTCGAGATCGAGGTGGCGCACGCGGAACGTATTGTCGGGCAGTCGAAGTACTCGCTGTTCCGGCTGATTCGGCTGAACTTCGATCTCATGACCGGCTTCTCGGTGGCGCCACTGCAGTTTTTCTCGATGAGCGGCATCGTCATCGCGCTGCTGTCGATCCTGTTCGTGATCTATCTCGCCGTCCGGCGTCTGATCGTGGGCCCGGAGGCGGAAGGGCTGTTCACGCTGTTCGGCATCGCCTTTTTCCTGATCGGCGTGGCGCTGATCGGACTCGGGGTGGTGGGCGAGTACGTCGGGCGCATCTACGAGCAGGTACGCCAGCGTCCGCGTTACACCGTGGCCGCGGTGCTCGAGCAGGACGCGGACAAGGCGGCCGCGCAGCTTGCGCATCTGCCGGCATCACCAGGGCTGCCCTCGCAACTCGCACCTGTGGAGCGTGTGCGGGGGACGGCGGAGTGAGCCGCGCGCGGGCCGTCGTCTTCGCGTACCACGATGTCGGAGTCCGTTGCCTGAAGGCACTGCTCTCGGCTGAGGTCGCGGTGCCGCTCGTGGTCACGGTGCGCGACGACCCGGCCGAGACGCGCTGGTTCGCGAGCGTCGCCGACACGGCCGCCGAGTACGGCCTCGATGTGGTGGCGCCCGCTGATGCCAACACGACGGAGCTGGCACGCCGCATTGCCGATCTGCAGCCGGATTTCCTGTTCTCCTTCTATTACCGCGCCATGCTCGCCGCGCCCCTGTTGCGTGCGGCCCGCCGCGGCGCGCTCAACATGCACGGCTCGCTGCTGCCGAAGTATCGGGGCCGCGCGCCGGTGAACTGGGCCATCCTGCGCGGTGAGCGCGAGTCGGGTGCGACGCTGCACTACATGGTTGAGCGTGCCGATGCCGGTGACATCGTCGACAGCCAGGCGGTGCCCATTCTGCTCGATGACGATGCGCGCGAAGTGTTCGCCAAGGTGACGGTCGCAGCGGAAACCGTGCTGGCGCGCTCACTTCCGAACCTGATTGCCGGCACGGCGCAGCGCAGACCGCAACCTATCGTGGCGGGGCAGTACTTCGGCCGCCGGCGTCCCGAGGATGGCCATATCGAGTGGTCGCGCAGCGCGCTGGAGATCCACAATCTCGTGCGGGCCGTCGCCCCGCCGTTTCCCGGCGCGTTCGGCGATGTCGGCGGCGAGCGCTGGCAGATTGATCGCACGCGGTTGGCTGCGGAGATCCCCGCACCGCACGGTGCGTGGCTGTTCGCCAGGGCGCAGCAGTGTTACCTCGCCTGTGGGGATGGCGTGGCGCTGCGGCTGCTCGGGGCACGCGACCCGCGCGGACCCGTCGATCTCGCTGCGCTTGCCCGGCGCGTAGCGCGGCAGCCCTTGCCGCTCACCTAACACCGTGGCGCTGATCGCGCTCAAGGTGGACATCGACACCTACCGCGGCACGCGCGAGGGCGCGCTGCGCCTCGCGGATCTGCTCGAACGGCTCGGGGTGCGGGCGACCTTTCTCTTCAGCGTCGGACCTGATCACACGGGGCGCGCCATCCGGCGCGCCTTCCGTCCCGGGTTTCTCGGCAAGGTGAAGCGGACCTCCGTGCTCGAGCACTACGGGCTGCGGACCCTTCTCTATGGGGTGCTGCTTCCCGGGCCGCACATCGGCCGCCGTGCCCGCGGTGAGATGCAGGCGATCGCACGACGTGGGTACGAGGTGGGGGTGCATACGTGGGATCACACGCGCTGGCAGGACCGTGTCGCCAGGGCGAGCGAAGAGTGGACGCGGCGCGAGCTGACACTGGCGCGCGATGAGTTTACGCAGATCTTCGGACATGCGCCCCTGGTACACGGCGCGGCCGGGTGGCAGATGAATCGCTACGTGCCGGCGCTGCTGGAGGCGCTCGGCTTCCGTTACGCCTCCGACACCCGGGGACACGGACCGTTTCTTCCATGGCTCGAGAACGGCAGCGGTACGGTGCCGCAGCTGCCGACGACGCTCCCTACCTTCGATGAGCTCATCGGGCGCGAGGATCTCGGCGCGGTCGATCCGGTGGACCATCTGCTGAGCGTGGCCGGTGCGTCCGGCACGCGCGCGCAGGTGTTTACGCTGCACGCCGAGCTCGAAGGCGGCAAATACCTGCGATCCTTTGAACGACTGCTGCGCGAGTGGCAGCAGCGCGGCGCACAGCTCACCGATCTCGCCTCCTACGCCGCCACGCTCGATGCGTCGAGTCTTCCGCGATGCCGCATTCTTGCGGGCACCGTGCCGGGCCGTTCGGGAACGCTCGCGACGCAGGGGCCCGCGTTACACTGATCACATGTCCCTTTATGGCCTGACTGCCTTCGCGCTGGTGTATGCACTCGCCGTGGCCTCCCCCGGCCCCGGGGTGGCTTCGGTGGTGGCGCGCGCTCTCGGGCGCGGTGTGAGCGGCGCCCCGGCCTACATTGCCGGATTTCTGATCGGCGACCTCGTCTGGTTCGCGCTCGCGGCCGCGGGGCTTGCGGTGCTCGCGCACAGCGCCCACACCGTGTTTCTCGTCATCCGTTATCTCGGGGCGGCTTACCTGCTATACCTTGCCTGGCGTCTGTGGCGCGCGCCGCCGGCGACACTCGAGTCTGCCCAAGCCCCAGCACGGGAGCGGCGACTGCAGCTCCTGTTGGGATCGCTGGCACTCACCCTCGGCAATCCCAAGACCATGGTGTTCTTTCTGGCCGTGCTGCCGACTGTCGTCGAGCTCAACCGCCTCACGCCCGCTGGTTTTCTGGCCATGGCGCTGGTGATCGCCTGCGTGCTGCCGGCGGTACTCGGCACCTACACGCTGTTCGCAGCTCGGGCGCGTGCGCGCCTTTCCCGTCCCGGAACCGTGCGCTGGGTGCAGCGGGGCACGGGCGCCGTCATGGCGGGGGCAGCCATCGCGGTCGCTACGCGCTGAAGCACCGCGGCGCCTGCCGCGCCGCTCACAATATTTGCCGTGCTCGAGCGTCTTACCAGGCAGATGCAAGCCGCGCTCAGCGAGCCCCTGACCCTGTCGCAGCAGGACCGCGAGATTTCCGCCACGGTGCGTACCGAGCGCGCGCGGCTGCTCGCTTATATCCGCCGTTGGATTGCCGACGCGGCGGAAGCCGAGGACATTCTGCAGGAATCGCTGTACGAGCTGGTGCTGGCGCATCGAATGATACAGCCGGTCGAGCAAGCCGGAGCCTGGCTCGTACGCGTCGCCCGCAACAGGATCATCGATCGTTTTCGGCGCCGCGGTGCCCGGGAGCACCGCCTGGAGCAGCGTGCCGGGGACAGCGACGCCGCCGATGGCGCGCTCGCAGACTTGCTGCCCGCGGCGGACGCTGGACCGGAGGCGGCCGCGATGCGCGCGCTGCTGCTCGCCGAGATCGAGACGGCGCTTGCGCGGCTGCCGCCCGAGCAGCGCGAGGTTTTCATCGCGCAGGAGCTCGAGGGCATCAGCTTTCGGGAGCTCGCCCAGCGTCTCGGGGTGAGTATCAACACCCTGCTGTCACGCAAGCGCTATGCGGTGCGCTTCCTGCGCGCGCGGCTGCGCACGGTATGGGATGACTGGCTCATGAGATGAGGAGATTAATGTGAGAGGTGCAGTTCGCTGGTCGGTGAAGGGGATTGCGGTGCTCGCGGCCGTGATTGCGGTCGTGGCGTTGCTGTCGCTTGCGGTGATGCTGCTGTGGAACGCGCTCGTGCCGCAGCTGTTTCATGGACCGACGCTGCAGTACTGGCAGGCGCTCGGGCTGCTGTTGTTGAGTCGAATCCTCTTCGGTGGCCTGCGCGGTCGCGGCTGGCACGGACACTGGCGGCAGCGTATGTGGCGCGAGCGCTGGGAGAACATGACACCCGAGGAGCGGGCGCAGCTGCGCGAGCGCTTTCAGGGGCGCTGCGGACATCGCAACCTTCCTCCCGAAGACCCCGTGTCACCCCCACACAGCACCTGAGGGTGCGGCTCGATCGCGGCCGTGGACGGCACTGTCGCCCGTTCATCCTCGAGCGGCTTGGGGTTGACGTCCGCCGGGGCCACGCGGCACGCTCCGCCGGCCATGATTCCCGAGACCATGACCGCGGTCGAGATCCGCGAGCCGGGACCGCCCCAGGTACTGCGCGCCGTGCAACGTCCGGTGCCGCAACCAGCGCACGGGGAGGTGCTGATTCAGGTTGCTGCCGCGGGGGTCAATCGGCCCGATGTGCTGCAGCGTAAGGGCATGTATCCGCCCCCGCCGGGCGTCAC
>DATJFM010000116.1:0-5107 GCA_035495655.1 Steroidobacteraceae bacterium | reverse complement strand
CTCAAGAACTTAACTCATGCGCGTCACGATCTTCGGCTCCGGCTACGTAGGTCTGGTGAGCGGGGCGTGCCTGGCCGATGCCGGCAACCACGTGCTCTGCGTGGACATCGATGCCGGAAAGATCGAGCGGCTCAAGCGCGGCGAGGTCCCGATCCATGAGCCGGGGCTGGAGGCACTCATCAAGCACAATGCCGAGGCAGGGCGACTCGAGTTCACGACGGACACTGCTCTGGCGGTGGACCATGGGCTGTTCCAACTGATCGCAGTTGGCACGCCCCCCGGCGAAGACGGAGCGGCGGATCTCCGCCACGTGCTCGCAGTCGCACGTACCATCGGCACGCACATGAGCCGCTACTGCATCGTAATCACCAAATCCACGGTGCCGGTCGGTACCGCGGACAAGGTGCACGCTGAGATCGACCGTACGCTCGCGGCGCGCGGCGCCAAGGCTGAGTTCGATGTCGTCTCCAATCCGGAATTCCTCAAAGAGGGCGCTGCGATCACCGACTTCATGAAACCGGACCGCGTAGTGATCGGCACGGACAACCCGCGTACGACCGAGTTGATGCGCGCGCTGTACGAGCCGTTCACGCGCAACCACGACCGGCTGATCGTGATGGACATTCGCTCCGCCGAGCTCACCAAGTACGCCGCCAACGCCATGCTCGCTACCAAGATCAGCTTCATGAACGAGCTGGCCAACATCGCCGAGCGGGTCGGCGCCGACATCGAGAAGGTGCGTATCGGCATCGGCTCGGATCCGCGCATCGGCTACAGCTTCATCTACCCGGGCACCGGCTATGGGGGCTCCTGCTTCCCGAAGGACGTTCGGGCGCTCATTCGCTCGTCGCACGAGGCGGGACACGAGCCACAGGTGCTGAACGCCGTCGAGTCGGTCAACGCGCGGCAGAAGGAGGTGCTGTTCCGCAAAATGCAGCGCCACTTCGGCTCGGCCCTCAAAGGGCGCACGTTCGCGCTGTGGGGTCTCGCGTTCAAGCCGAACACCGACGACATGCGCGAGGCGCCGGCGCGCAGGCTCATCGAGCTGCTTCTCGAAGCGGGTGCGCGCGTCCAGGCCTACGACCCGGTGGCAGGTCCCGAGGCGCAGCATCTATATGCCGGGGTCGAGGGATTCACGCTCGCCAACAGCGCGTACGACGCCGCGCGCGGCGCGGATGCGCTCGCCATCGTCACCGAATGGCAGGAGTTCCGCAGCCCGGATTTCGAGCGGCTGCGCGAGCTGCTGACGGCGCCGGTCATCTTCGATGGCCGCAATCTCTATGACCCGGCCATGGTGAGCCGCTTCGGCCTCACCTATTACGCCATCGGCCGCGGCAAGCTGCTGACGGCGGCCTGAGGGGCGCTCCGAGGTTCTTTCAAGTGCTCACTCCAGTCATACTTTCAGGCGGCGCGGGCACGCGGTTATGGCCGCTGTCGCGCGAGCTCTATCCCAAGCAGCTGCTGCCGCTCACCGGCGCGCGTACCATGCTGCAACAGACGGCGCTGCGCCTCGAAGGTCTCACCTCGGCAGCGCCGGTAGTGGTGTGCAACGAGGCGCACCGGTTCCTCGTCGCCGAGCAGTTGCGGCAACTGCACATCACACCGCGCGCCACGGTGCTCGAGCCCTTCGGACGCAACACCGCGCCGGCGATCGCGCTCGCGGCTCACGCCGCGCTCAAGGGCGTCGGCAGCGATGCCAACGCCGTCGATCCGGTGCTGCTGGTGCTACCCGCCGATCATGTGATCCGCGATGTGGCCGCGTTCCAGAGTGCGGTACGCGTGGCGCTCACCGCCGCCGAGGCCGGGCAGCTCGCGACCTTCGGAGTGGTGGCAAACTCCCCGGAGACCGCCTACGGCTACATCCAGCGCGGTGCGCCGAGTGGTGCCGCATTTCGCATCGCGCGGTTCATCGAGAAACCCAACTCGGAGCGGGCGCGTGAGTTCGTGCAGTCGGGAGATTACTATTGGAACAGCGGAATGTTCGTGTTCCGCGCCCGGCGTTATCTGCAGGAGCTGCAGCGTTTCCAGGCGGAGATGGCACGCATTTGTGAAAGCGCCTTCCGCAGCGCGCAGGCGGATCTCGATTTCACGCGTATCGCGCCGGCCGCCTTCGAGGCATGCCCGGCGGACTCGATCGATTACGCCGTGATGGAGAAGACCGCGGAGGCGGTCGTGGTGCCGCTCGATGCCGGCTGGAGCGATGTCGGCTCGTGGTCATCGCTCCACGCGGCCAGCGAGGCCGACGCCCATGGCAACGTGCTCCACGGCGATGTGGTCCTGGAAGATACGCAGGGGAGCTACCTGTATTCGGAGAGCCGTCTGGTGACGGCGGTCGGTGTGCGCGACCACGTGGTGGTCGAGACCAAGGATGCGGTGCTGGTGGCGCCCAAGAATCGGGTGCAGGACGTGAAGAAACTGGTGCAGCTGCTGAAGGAGCGCGGCCGCTACGAACACTCGCTGCACCGCGAAGTCTTCCGCCCGTGGGGCAGCTACGACAGCATCGAGTCAGGCGGTCGCTTCCAGGTGAAGCGTCTGAAGGTGAAGCCGCGGGCAGCGCTCTCGCTGCAGATGCACCACCATCGCGCCGAGCACTGGGTGGTGGTGGCGGGGACCGCACGCATCACGCGCGGCGATGAGGTGTTTCTGCTCGAGGAGAACCAGTCGACCTACATCCCGATCGGCGTCAAGCATCGCATCGAGAACCCCGGCATGATCCCGCTCGAGATCATCGAGGTGCAGTCAGGCTCCTACCTCGGTGAGGACGACATCGTGCGCTTCGAGGACGTGTACGGCCGCAAGGGAACGACGAGCTGAAGCACGCGACATGCGCAGTCTCGATTCCTTCAAAGCGTACGATGTCCGCGGCCGCATTCCCGATGAGATCGATGAGTCACTCGCCTACGACATCGGCCGCGCCTACGCCGCGTTCGTAAATCCGCGGCGGGTCGCGGTCGGCTACGACATCCGTCTCTCGAGTCCGGCGCTGGCCGCCGCCGTGCGCAGCGGCCTGCGCGCGTGCGGCAGCGATGTGCTCGATATCGGCCTCTCCGGTACCGAAGGCGCGTACTTCGCGACCTTCGCCGAAAAGCTCGACGGCGGCATCATGGTGACCGCGAGCCACAACCCGCCCGACTACAACGGCATGAAGTTCGTGCGCGAGCAGGCACGCCCGATAAGCGCCGACACCGGCCTCAAGGAGATGCGCGCGCTCATCGAGAGCGGGCGATTACCGGCGAAGGCGCCGCGCGCCGGCAGCGAGCGGGCGCTCGACATCCGCCAGGCGTATCTCGGGCACCTCCTCGGTTACGTGGACGCCGCGCGCCTGCGCCCGCTCAAGGTGGTGGTCAATGCCGGCAACGGCGGCGCCGGGCTCATCGTCGATGCACTCGCTCCACATCTGCCCTTCGAGTTCATCAAGCTGAACCACGAACCCGATGGCACCTTTCCGCATGGAGTCCCGAATCCGATGCTGGAGCAAAACCGTGCTGCCACCGCGGCCGCAGTGCGAGCGAGCAGCGCGGATGTCGGCCTCGCCTGGGACGGCGACTACGATCGTTGCTTCTTCTTCGATGAGACCGGGCAGTTCATC
Organism: Steroidobacteraceae bacterium; assembly: GCA_035495655.1. GTDB lineage: Bacteria > Pseudomonadota > Gammaproteobacteria > Steroidobacterales > Steroidobacteraceae > 13-2-20CM-66-19. The sequence goes on along the minus strand of DATJFM010000116.1, from coordinate 1,518 downwards.
GAGGGCTATTATCTGGTCGGGCTCCTCGCGGAGACTTTCCTCAGGCAGGAGCCGGCGGCGCGCATCGTGCACGACCCGCGGCTCACCTGGAACACCCTCGACATCGTGCGCCGCGCGGGTGGCACCGCCGTGCTGTGCAAGTCGGGCCACGCTTTCATCAAGCAGAAGATGCGTGAGGCGGACGCGGTCTACGGCGGGGAAATGAGTGCCCACCACTATTTCCGCCGCTTCTCCTACTGCGACAGCGGCATGATCCCCTGGCTGCTGGTGCTAGCGGTGATCAGCGAGCGCGGGCAACCCCTGTCCGCGCTGGTCGGCGAACGCATGCGGCTCTTTCCCGCGAGCGGTGAGATCAACCGGCACCTGGCGAGCGATGCCCGCGCGATCCTGGAACGTGTGCGAGCACGGTACGCGGGGCAGGCGCAAACCATCGACTTCACCGACGGCCTGTCGATGGAATTCTCCGAGTGGCGCTTCAACCTGCGCGGCTCGAATACCGAGCCCCTGGTGCGGCTGAACGTGGAATCGCGCCGTAGCGAGCCGTTGATGCGGGAGAAGACCGCGGAGCTGCTGCAGCTCATCGACGCCCAGGGGTAGGGCAGGGGCCCCCCGGCGCGAAGCCAAGCGATCTCGCGGAGTGAGATGCCCGACATGCCCCGGCGCCCGAATATCGGACTACACTTGGGCTGGCTCTTCGGTTCGGGGACGGCTTGTCTGCACACGGAGACACTGGCCGGGTATCGGACCGACAGGTACCTTCCACCGTCCAATTACAGCAGGGATAACCCATGGCGCTTTGGAAAGACTCCCCCACTGGAACCAGCCCCGCCGCGACCAGCCCTCCCGGGATGACCCCCGCGCCTCACCATCACCGCGAGCCCGAGAAGACCAATGTAGCCTCGCTGACCCCCGAAGCCCCGCGTCGCCCGGCGCCAGCGCCGGCACCGGCACCAGCGGCACGTCAGGAGCATCGCGAATCGCACATCGCCGCCGATCTGACCATCGAGGGAAAGATCGTCGGGTCGGGCCACATCCGTATCGCCGGGCGCTTCAAGGGTGACGTGCAGGTCGATGGCAACGTCAGCCTCGAAGCCGGCGCGCGCCTCGAGGGGCACGTCAAGGCAAACGTGGTGAGCGTAGGCGGGGAGCTCATCGGCAATATCGAGAATGCCAAGCGGGTCGAGCTGCTCGAGACCGGGGTGATCAACGGCGACGTCAAGGCCGGCTCGCTCACGGTCGCCGCCGGCTCGCGCATGCGCGGCCAGGTCGAGTTCGGCTACGAGGGCGAGACGCGGGCCAAGGGCGAGACCAAAGGCTTCGGCAGCGCATGAATGTCGCCCCACGGGCGGTGGTAGCGGGTAAGACGCGCACCTGTCCGCATTGCAAGGCGACGATTCTCGAGAGCCTGAGCATCTGCCCGGGCTGCCTGCACCACCTGCGCTTCGATCAGGAAGCGGCGAAGCGCCAGGTGGCGGCCAAGTCGGCGCTGCGGGTCGAGGGCGTCATACGCCACCCGCC
>DATJFM010000115.1:0-31788 GCA_035495655.1 Steroidobacteraceae bacterium | reverse complement strand
TTTATCATCAGGAGCAGGTGGCTTACACGTGCGGCTCGCTTCTCTATGAGCTGTACGGCGGCACCAATGCCCGCACCGGACGGCGCACGGTGCTCGAAGTCAACTCCATCGTCGCCACCGTCGGCCATACCGGCAATCCGGGCAACACGCGCCACGACTACGTGCCGCCGCTGAACAATCAGACGCTGTTCCGCCGCGATGCGTATCTCTGCATGTACTGCGCCGAGCGCTTTCCCTCGCGCGAGCTGTCGCGCGATCACATCCGTCCATTCAGCCAGGGCGGCACCGACATCTGGACCAACGTGGTGACGGCCTGCCGGCGCTGTAACAACCGGAAGGCCTCGCGCACTCCCGAGCAGGCGCGTATGCAGCTGATCGCCGTACCGTTCACCCCCACCTACGCGGAATACATTTTTCTCAAGGGCCGGCGGGTGCTCGCGGACCAGATGGAGTATCTGGTGGCGCATTTTCCGCGCTCGAGTCCGCTGCACGACCGCATCCAGCGCTGGCTGTCGTAAACCCGCGCCGGTGACGCTGGCCACGCGCGGCGCTAGAGTGGAGCGCGGTTCTCAGGGGAGCGACGCCGCGTGATCTTCCTGGTCGACGCTTCGGTCTACATCTTCCGCGCCTATCACTCCATTCTGCCGGACATGCGGGACCGCGACGGCAATCCGGTGCACGCGGTGTTCGGCTTCGCCCGCTTTATCGGTGATCTGATCGAGCGTGTGCGCCCCGCGTACATGGCAGTGGCTTTCGATCAACGCCGCGCGGGCTCCTATCGCAACCGCATCTATCCGGCCTACAAGGCCAACCGCGAGCGCGCACCCGCGGATCTGGTCGCGCAGGCCGAGTGGTGCCGCGAGCTGTGCCGGCACCTCGGCGTTGCCGTATTCGTCGATCCCGATTACGAGGCGGACGATCTCATCGGTACGCTCGCGCAGCTGATGCGCGCACAGGGGGTGCGCGCTGGGTTCATCAGCCGCGACAAGGATCTCGCGCAGCTGATGCGCGATGGCGACCTGTTCTGGGACTTCGGCGCGCGCGGGCAGTTCGGCTACCACGACATCGAGCGGCATTTCGGGGTCGCACCCGAGCGCTTCGCCGACTATCTGGCGCTCACGGGCGATACCAGCGACAACATTCCCGGTGTGCCCGGAATCGGACAGCGCACTGCCGCCATTCTCATGAAGGCGTTTGGCTCGCTCGATGAGCTCTACGCGAACCTCGCTCGCGTGGCACAGCTGCCGCTGCGCGGCGCGGGCACACTCGGCGCGCGCCTCGCTGCGCACAAGGAGTCGGTATACCTCGCGCGCCAGCTGACGCGTATCGCCTGCGATCTATCGCTCGGTGCCAATGCAGGCACTCTGCGGCGGCGCATACCCGACCTCGTGGCGCTCGCGGAGCTCTACGACCGGCTGGGCTTCGGGCCGTTTCTGCGCCGGCAGGGCGAACGGCTTGCCCAGCTGCCGGAGGCGCAGACGACGCAATCCGCGGCGTGAGGCATGGAATCCTTCGCGGCTATCGGGCAGGAGCTGGCCGCGCTCACCGGCAGCGTCTGCGCCGATGCGCCCGAGCAGAGCATGGGCGGCGGCAGTATCAACCACTACTACCGCTGGCGCGCCGCTTGCGGCCCGATGTTCGTCAAGATCGGTACCCGCTCGGAGCAGGCCGCGTTCACAGCTGAAGCCGAGGGCTTACGCGAGCTCGGCGCGACGCGGACACTGCGGGTCCCAGCGGTCCTCGCAACCGGGATCGTGGACGCGGCGGCGTTCCTGGCACTCGAGTGGATCGAGCCGGGTATGGCCGACCCGGCCTGCGAGCGCAGGCTTGGCGCCGGGCTCGCTGCGCTGCATAGCACGAGCGCGTCGCGTTTCGGCTGGTGCCGGGACAACACCATCGGGCGCACGCCCCAGGCGAATGCCTGGAGTACGGATTGGGTGGAATTCTTCCGCGAGCGGCGGTTACGACCGCAGCTGATGCTCGCGACACGCAACGGCTTTGCACGCCTTCTCGCCGCGCGTGGCGAGCGGCTGCTCGCGGCGCTGCCGGCCCTGCTCGCCGGTCACTCGCCGCGTTGCTCGCTGCTGCACGGAGACCTGTGGGGTGGCAACTGGCTGGCGAGCGCGACGGGCGAACCCGTACTCATCGATCCGGCCGTCTACTACGGCGACCGCGAGGCCGATCTAGCGATGACTCACCTCTTCGGTGGCTTTGGCACGGCGTTCTATCGCGCCTACGACGAGGCCGCTCCGTTGCCCGCAGGCGCTGCGCTGCGTGCGGAGCTGTACAACCTCTACCACGTGCTGAACCACGCGAATCTGTTCGGTGGCGGCTACGCATCTCAGGCGCGCGCGATCATCGATCGGCTGCTCGCCGAGGTTGGTTGAAGACCTCGAGCCGCGCGTTCGGCTATGCTCCCGCGACACGCACAGGAGACACCCATGGCGGACAAAAACATCAAGTCGGTTCTCCTCGAGGAGCGCACTTTCCCACCACCGCCGGAGTTCGTGGCACGCGCGCGCATCAAGCCGGCGGATGCCGACCATCTCCGCCGCCGTGCGCGGGAGGATCACGTCGGCTTCTGGGCGGAGCTCGCCGCCAGCGAACTCGCCTGGCACAAGCCGTTCACCGAGGCCTTCGACGACAGCGATGCCCCCAACTACCGTTGGTTTTGTGATGGACAGCTGAACGCCTCCGTCAACTGCCTGGACATTCATCTGCAGGAGCGCGGTAACAAGACCGCGGTCATCTTCGAAGGCGAGCCGGGCGATGTGCGGCGCTTGAGCTTCCGTGAGCTGCATGCGGAAGTGTGCCGTTTCGCGAACGCCCTCAAGGCGCAGGGCGTCGGCCGCGGCGACCGCGTCATCATCTACATGCCGCTCGTCCCCGAGATCGTCGTAGCGATGCACGCCTGCAACCGCATCGGCGCGATCCACTCGGTGGTGTTCGGCGGGTTCTCGGCGCCGGCGCTGCGCGACCGCATCGAGGACACCGAGGCACGGGTGGTAATCACCGCGGACGGTGGCTGGCGTGGCGGCCAGGCCATCGAGCTGAAGGCGGCCGCGGATAAGGCGCTGAGTGCCGGCTGTCCCAGTGTCGAGCGCGTCATCGTGCTCCGCCGCACGGGCAAACCGGTCGCCATGCGAACCGGGCGGGACCTCTGGTGGCACGAGGCGATCGAGGGACACCCGGCGGAGTGCGCACCCGAATGGGTGGATGCCGAGCATCCGTTGTTCGTGCTCTACACCTCCGGCTCCACCGGCAAGCCCAAGGGCGTGCAGCACGCCACCGGCGGCTACCTGCTGCAGACGAAGCTCACGACTCAATGGGTGTTTGATCTGCGCGATGACGATGTCTTCTGGTGCACGGCCGACGTCGGCTGGGTCACCGGTCACAGCTACGTCGCCTACGGCCCGCTCGCCATGGGAGCGACCGTCGTCGTATACGAGGGGACCCCGACGGTCCCGGATGGCGGGCGCTTCTGGAAGATCTGCCAGAACCATGGCGTCACCGTTTTCTACACCGCGCCCACCGCCATCCGCGCGCTGATGAAGCTCGGCGAGGAGCTGCCGCGCAAATACGATCTGACGCGGCTGCGTCTGCTCGGGAGTGTCGGGGAGCCGATCAACCCCGAAGCCTGGATCTGGTACCAGCGCGTGATCGGCAATGGCCGCTGCCCTATCGTCGACACCTGGTGGCAGACGGAGACCGGCGCCATCCTCATCTCGCCTTTGCCCGGTGTGACCTCCACCAAGCCCGGCTCGTGCACTCAGCCGCTGCCGGGCATCGAGGCCGAAATCGTCGACGACCACGGCCACCCGGTGAAGCGTGCGGATGCGGGTGGATATCTGGTAGTCCGCAAGCCATGGCCCTCCATGCTGCGCACCATCTGGCGCAACAACGACCGCTACATCGCCGGCTACTGGGAGAAATTCGACAACCGCTTCTACGTCGCAGGCGACAGCGCGCACCGTGACAAGGACGGCTACTTCTGGATCATGGGACGCATCGACGATGTGTTGAACGTCGCCGGGCACCGCCTCGGAACCATGGAGATCGAGTCGGCTCTGGTTGCACATCCGCGGGTCGCCGAGGCCGCGGTGGTCGGCAAGCCGCACGATATCAAGGGCGAGGCGGTATTCGCCTACGTCGTGACGCGCGGCCAACGGCCAACTGGGGATATGACCACGCTCACCAAAGAATTGCGCGATTGGGTCGGTCAGCAGCTCGGCCCCATTGCCAAGCCGGATGAGATCCGCTTCGCCGACAATCTGCCCAAGACCCGCTCGGGGAAGATCATGCGCCGGCTGCTGAAGACCATCGCACGCGGCGAGGAGATCACACAGGACGTCTCGACGCTTGAGAATCCCGCCATTCTCGAACAGCTGCGTGGAACCGAAGTCGCCGGAAGCACGTCTCGCCCGGCGAAGGTCGCCGCGATGGCGGCGGCGGTCGTGGCGGTGCGCAGGGGCAGAAGCAGCGCCGGCCGGCGGGTGCGCCGCAGTACCACGGCCAGCCGCAGCGCCGCAGCGAGGCGCAGCGCCGCAGCGAGCCGCAGCGCCAGCGGGCGCCGCAGCGGTACCGCGAGCCGAAAGCGCGGCACGGCGAGCAAGAAGCGCGTGGTGGCCGGAGCCGCCCGTGCGCGGACCCGCGTCAAGCGGGCGAAAAAGACGCTGAGCCGCAGTGTGCGGCGCAGCCGGCCGGCTCGCCGCTCGAAAGGCCGTCGGCGCTGAGAGCGCTCAGGCCGTAGCATCCAGCGCCAGGGTCACCAGGCGCTGCTGCAGCCATTCGCCGGCAGTGCGCGGCTGCGCGAGGCCCATGCGCTCGAGTGCCGCCTGGTGCCGCGGCGCCGCGGAGCCGAGCGCGACAGCGCGCGCAACGGTGAGCAGGCGGGCGCCCGCATTGCCGGCATGGCTCTGCAGAAAGGACAGCGCGCGCGCGAGCAGGATCTCCTCGCCGGTGAGATCGGTGCCGAAGGGATAGTCGGTGAAGTATCCGTTCGCGCGGTGGGGCGCGAGCGCACGCTCGAGCCGCGCGGGAGTGTTGTCGCGGAAGGCTTCCGGGATACGGTGTCCGGCGCCGAGCTTGCCGGCGGCGCGGGCGCGGGCCAGCAGCGGCTCCTGAAAACGCGAGTCGCTGATGTTCAATAGCGCAGCGATGCACTCCTCATCGGTGCGGCCGCGCAGGTCGGCGACGCCGTATTCGGTCACCACGATGTCGCGCAGGTGGCGCGGAATCGTCTCGTTACCCGCGCTCCAGACGATATTTGATGCAGTGCGACCGCGGTGGGTACGCGTCGCTCGCACGCACAGGATGGAGCGCGCGCCCGGCAGCGCGTGCGCCATGGCGACGAAGTTATATTGGCCGCCGACCCCGCTCACCACGCGGCCGTCCGCGAGCGTATCGGACACCGCCGCGCCGAGCAGCGTCACCATCATGCTGGTATTGACGAAGCGCGCCGCGCGTCGCTGCAGCATGCGCAGCTCCTGGTCCTCGCCGTAGAGCTGATTGACGAAGCCGACACCGCGCATGCCGAAGCGCGCGCGTTCGTTCTCCGGCAGCTGGCGCAGCGCTGCGTAGAAGCCACGCGGCCCGAGAAAGAATCCGGCGTGCAGCACTTGTCCGTTGCGCAGGCCACGGCCCAGGCATGCGGCGAGCCGTGTCCGGCGCCCCGCATCGCCGAGATCGGCCGCCAGCCACTCACCGCCCGGTGTGCGCACCCGCCCGGCATCGAACTGCACCTCCTCGCGAAACACACCGTAGTGCTGCAGCATGGCGAACTCGCGCGCGTCGAGGCTCGGGCCCGCACCGGCTGCGGCAAGACGCTCGAGAAAGCGCTCATCGAAACGCGCGTCGATGCTGCCGGCGGCGAGCAGCCGCTCGAGAGGCAGGCAGTCGTACACCTCCCGGCGCAGGATGCCGACGCGGTACAGCTCGAGCAGATAGTCGACGAACATCTCGGAAGAGGCGAACAGGCCGGCCGCGAAGGGTTCGGCGCCGCCTTCTTCCTCGAGGAGCTTGTCCGGCGCGGTGAGCGCGGCGCGCGCGCCGCGCCAGCTGCCGTTCTGCTGATGGCGCAGCAGCAGCGCATACACTACCGCCGCTCCAAGCTCGCCGATGCCGACCTGCAGCGTGCCGCCATCGCGCACCAGGCCGCTCACCTGCAGGCCAATGGCGTGCTCGACGGAGCCGATCGCCGCGTGCGGCGGACCGAACAGGTCATAGTCGTAGCGCGGATCGTCGATCAGGAAGTCGAACTGCCTGGGATCGACCTGCGCGTGCCCGGTCATGAACGGCATCTGCGCGTGTGTCTCGCCCACGACCACGATCTCGTGACCGGCGCGCCGCGCTGGCGCGAGCAGCGGCAGCAGATCGGCGCTCACATCCGGGTTCGAGCCGAAGCTCAACTGCAGCTCGCCATCCACGACGCGGCGCGCGACCAGCTGCGCGATCACATTGACGCCGCGCGCGAGTGCGTCGCGGGCTACGTGGGTGTAGTTGGCGCTCAGGTAGTGGCGCTGCGCATGCCCGGAGTGCAGCAAAGCGCCCGGCGCCAGGTAGAACTCGATTATGCGAACGTTGCCGGGCAGCCGGTCGGCACGCAGGTCGCGCGCGTAGTCCGGCTCCACGTAACTGCCGAACACCCGCGCGCTGAGCGGATCCAGCAGCCGCGCCTCGAGCGTCGAGCGTGCCCGCGGCTTGAGCAGCGAGAGCGCGGTGAGCACGGTGAGTTCGAGGCCCGGATCGCTGCGCGCACGCCGGTAGAACTCGTTCGCGAGCGGGTTCGGCTTGCCGATGCCGAGCGGCAGTGCGAGCACGACCCGCGGCCCCACACGGCGCAGCACGGCATCGACGCAGTGGCCGACGTCAGCGAATATCTCGGGCATGCAGCGTGTGGCATGCTCCCCGAGCGCTGCGGTGTCCGTCAACCCGTGAAACGCCAGGAGTCAGCCATGTCACTGCGCAAACCGGCGCTCGATCCACGCACCGTCGAAGCGGTGATCGCCAGCGGTTACCCCGAGCCCTACCGCTCCCGGGTGTTACCGCGAGCGAAACGCCGTATCGGGGAGGCACTCGGGCTCACCCGCATCGGTATCAACTACACGCTACTGCCTCCCGGAAAGGAATCCTCCATGCGGCATTGGCACACGCACGAGGACGAGTTCGTGTTCGTGGTCGAGGGCGAGCTTGTGCTGCGCACGGGAAGTGGCGAGCAACGTCTCACGGCCGGCATGTGCGCAGGCTTCCCGGCAGGCAGCGAGGATGGCCATCATCTCATCAATCGCAGCGACCGCGACGCGGTGTATCTCGAGATCAGCAATCGCGACCGCGCGGATGGGGCGCACTACAGCGATCCGGAAGTCGATCTGGCCTGGAGTCCGCCGCACGCACCCGGGCGGTTCACCCGCCGCGACGGCACGCCGTTCTAGCGCACGAGCCGGCTCAGCGCGCGCCTGCGCGGGCGGGCGGCACCTTGCGCTGCTCGCGGAACCAGCAGAGCGCGTCCTCGAAAGCGCTCGCAGGAGGCCGCCAGCGGTAACCGAGCTCGTGCACGGCCTTCTCGCTCGAGAAGTACATGTGCTTGCGGGCGAGGCGCACCGCTTCGACCGTCACGCGCGTGCTGCTGCCGGTGAGCCGGGAGAAAGCCTCGGCTGCGTAGGCGACCGGCACCAGCGCCGCGTGCGGCAGGCGGATACGCGGTGGTGAGCGGCCCGCGAGACGGCAGATCTCGATGAGGATGGTGTGCAGCGTCATGTTCTCGCCGCCGAGGATGTACCGCTCGCCGATGCGTCCTCGATCGAGCGCTTGCAGGTGACCCGCGGCCACATCGTCCACGTGGACGACGTTGAGGCCCGTATCGACATACGCCGGGGTGCGTCCCGAGGCGGCATCGATCACCATCTGTCCGGTCGGTGTCGGCTTGATGTCGCCGGGCCCGATGGGGGTGGATGGGTTGACGACGACGATGGGCGCACCGGAGCGGGCGAACTCGCGCGCCACCTCTTCGGCCAGAAACTTGGAGCGCTTGTAGTGACCGATCATGTCGGTGAGCGCAACGGGAGTGTCTTCGTTGCCGGGTGAGCCATCGGCGGGCAAGCCGATCGTGGCGACGCTGCTCGTATAGACGATGCGCGTCACGGCGGCGCGCTGTGCGGCCTCGAGCACGTTGCGGGTTCCCTCGACGTTGCTCCGATAGAGCGGACGCGGGTCGGCGACTCCGAGCCGGTAGTCGGCCGCGACGTGAAAGAGCGCCTGGCAACCGATGAGCGCGCGCGACAGGGATGGAGGGTCGCCGAGATTACCGACGCTGAGCTCGACGGGAAGATCGCGCAGATTGCTCCGATCGGAGCCGCTGCGCACCAGCGCCCGGACCTGACAGCCCCGCTGACACAACGCGCGCACCACTGCGGAACCGACGAAGCCTGTCGCTCCGGTCACCAGCGCTTTCATGACATTGCGCTGCCCGCGGCGGCCCGGAGGCCGGTGGGCGCGAGGGCGCCGCTGCGGGCCACGGCAAAAAGCGCGCGCCGCGCGCTGCGGTAACGACTGCCGAGACGCAGGAGGCCCGGCAGCTCGCCTGGGGCAAGCGCGAGAGCACCCAACAATCGACCGACGCTCAGTCCACCGGTCCCGACCGTCAGCGCCGCGAGGGCGGCTCGCGGCACCTCATCCGCGGCGGTGTCCACGATGGCGCGCACCGCGAGGAACGGCAGTCGCGCCGCGGCCGCGACCTCCGCCACGGCGGAGCTCTCCATGTCGACGGCGATGGCCGCGGTGCGCCGGAAGGCGAGCGACTTGGCCGCAGGCGAGGCGAGCGCCTCATGGCAGGTGAGAAGTCTGCCGGAGCAGACCGGGTGATGCGCCGCGATGGCGCAGCTCACGCGTTCGCGCCATTCGCGCGCGGTCGCGAACAGGCGCCCCTCGGGCGACATGACCTCCACGGGCAGCACCAGTGTGCCGGGCGCGAGGAGCGGGTCCAGGCCCCCGGCCATTCCCCAACTGAGCAGCGCTCTTACACCCGCGGCGGCGAGGCGGCGCGCGCCCTCGGTCGCCGCCGCCGGTCCCATGCCGGCGAGGATCAGCAGCGTGCCGTCGGCGAGCGGGGCGGGGTGCTCATACCCGCGAGGCGCTGCACCGAGCGGGCGGGATTCGGCAGCGAGTGCGGCGACGATTCCCAGCCCATTCAATGCAGGGTTCCGAGCCGCGCACGCGCACGGCAAGCGGCGAGAGCCCAGAGCGGGAAATAGGCGCAGTAGCCGTGATATCGCAGATAAAACACCCGCGGAAATCCGGGGGCTGTGAAGCTCGCATCGCTCCACAGCCCATCCGGCTGCTGCGTATGCAGCAGATAGGCCGCGCCGCGCCGTACCGCATCCGATTCACTCTCGCCGGCCGCGAGGAGTCCGAGCAACGCCCAGGCGGTCTGGTACGGAGTGCTCGGCGCGCCCTCGCCGCGGCGCTCAGGAGCGTAGCTGTCGTTGCTCTCGCCCCAGCCGCCGTCGGCGTGCTGTCGTGAGATCAGCCAGCCCACTGCGCGCCGCACTGCGGGGTCATCTGGGCGTACGCGCGCCTGCGCGAGTGCGGTCAGCACCGACCAGGTGCCGTACACGTAGTTCGTGCCCCAGCGGCCGAACCACGAGCCATCGGTCTCCTGCTCCTTGCGCAGGAAAGCGAGCGCCCGGGCGAGCGGCGCGCCATCCTGCGGGCGGCCGACGAGTGCGAGGGCGGTGACCACGCGCGCCGTTACATCGCTGGTCGGTGGATCGAGCAACGCGCCGTGATCGGCGAAGGGAATCTCGTTGAGGTAATAGTCGGTGTTATCTACATCGAACGCCGCGAAGCCGCCGTTGCTGCTCTGCATGCCGACGAGCCAGTCGAGCGCCCGACCCACGGAGTAGGCATAACGCTCGCGATCGGCAAGGTGCATCGCCCACGCCACCACCGCGGTATCGTCGAGGTCGGGATAGTGGGGGTTGGCACGCTGGAAGGCCCAGCCGCCGCCGGCGAGGCGCGGACGGCGCAGCCTCCAGTCCCCCGGCGCCTCGAGCAGCTGACGAGGCAGCAACCAGTCGAGCCCGCGCACGGCCGCCGCGAGTGCATTCGCGCCGCGCTCCTCGAGCAATGCCACGCTCGCCAGCGCCGTATCCCACACCGGCGAGAAGCAGGGCTGGCAATATGCGCTCGCTTCCTCGAGCACCAGCAGCTGCTCGAGGGCGCTGCGTGCGGCGCGCAGGCGCGGATCTTCACGCGGGTATCCGCGCAGGGTGAGCACCTCGAGCGCGTTCACCATCGCGGGGAAAATGCCGCCCAGGCCGTCTTCGCCATTGAGCCGCTCGAGCATCCAGGCTTCCGCACGCCGCAGCGCGTGCGCGCGCAGCGCACGCGGGATCAGTGGGTCGATGAGGCGGCCGAGCCGGTCGAGGATCAGGAACAGCCGGGTCAGGAGCGTGGTGCGCCCCAGCGGCCGGCGGAAGTAGTCGCGCTCCTCCTCCGGCGGTACGGTGAACAACTCAGCGATCTGCACCCCGCGCGGATTGCTGGCCCGCGGCTTGAGTGTGCACAGCATGGTGAGCGGTACCATCACGGTACGCGACCAGTACGACACGCGGTAGAGGTTGAACGGAAACCAGCGCGGCAGCAGCACGATCTCAACCGGAATGTACGGCACACCGCGCCAGGGCAGCTGCCCGAAAAGCGCCAGCGCAATACGCGTGAATACATTGCTGGCGGCCGCGCCGCCACGCTCGAGGATCGCGGCACGCGCCCGTTGCATGTGCGCAGCCTGGGGGCTGTCGCCGGCGAGCTTCAGCGCGAAATAGGCCTTGACGCTGCAGCTGATGTTGAACGCGCCGTTGTGATACAGCGGCCAGCCGCCGTGCTCCTGCTGATGGGCGCGCAGATACACGGCTATTTTCTGCTCGAGCCGCGCATCGATCTCGCCGAAGAAGTGCATCATCATGATGTACTCGGCGGGGATCGTGCAGTCGGCCTCGAGCTGGAACTGCCAGCACCCCTGCGCCGACTGCCGCGCGATCAGTGCGTCGCGGGCCGCCTCGATCGCACCATCGAGCCGCGCTCTGCGGGTGGCATCAATGGCGGCGCGCGTGGCAGGTCTCTCCTCGAGAGCGGTGACGGAGGGCATGAGCAGCTCCGGTGCGGGCTCGGACCGGCTCACCGTGCGCGGCTTTCGCTGAGCTCCGAGCGGCGCTCGGCGCGCGCCACCGGTGCCTGCTCCTCGCACAACGTGCGTGCCGTGAGCGCTGCGCGGCCCGCTGCGCGGCGTACCGCCAGCGGCGGCGCGAGCGGCAGCCCGCGGGCCGCGTAATCGAACATGCGCCGCAGCAGGCGATCGTTGCGCGCCGCCGCGCTGGTAGACAGCCTCACGAGCAGCACCGCCGAGTGCGAGACCTTCACCTGTTCGCCGCGGGTGTAGCCGGGATGCGCGTTGATCCTGCGTAGTGTCAGCACGGCAAGTCCGATGGCCCACAGGCAGAAGAGGCGCACCCCCTTCTCCTGCGGCGGCAGCAGCAGCGCATACGCGAGCGCATTGCGCAGATGTCCGTGCGCCACCGCTACCAGCTCGCGCACTCCCGCCTGGAAATGCTCGTCCGAGCGCTGCGGCGTGAGCTCACCGAGCTCGACCCCATGGCGCGCGAAGACTTCGCGCGGAAACCAGCACGCCCCGCGGCTGCGATCCTCCCAGAAATCCTTGATGATGTTGGTGAGCTGCAGGCCCTCGCCGAACGAGGTGGACAGCTCCTGCAGCGCCGCGCGCTGCGTTGCGATGGTGGGTGAGTGGCAGCAGAACAGCTCCGTGAGCATCTCGCCCACGACTCCGGCCACGTAGTAACAGTAGCTGTCGAGGTCGCTGGAGCGGGCGAGGCCGGCGAGGCTCGCCGTCTGCTGAAAGTGATGCATGCCGAGGCACATGATCTCGATGCAACGCTCGATGGCTGGACGCTGCTCACCGAGGCTCGCGGTGACGGCGATGACCTGCTCCATGCCATTCACCAACTCCCGTTCCGCCGGTAGTGTGCGTTCGGATAGCCGGCGCACGAGCTCGCGCGCCAGCGGCGCCGCCGGCTCGGAGCCGCGCACCACCGCGGTGAAACGCTGCAGGAAAAGCCGGGTTTCCGCGGCCGGCAGCGCCGGTTCATCCTCGATCGTGTCGGCGATGCGGCACAGCAGATAGGCGTTGGTCACGGCCATGCGCAAAGGCATCGCCAACTGCGGGATCGTCAACGCAAAAGTGCGCGAGACGTGGGGCAGTATGCGGTGCTGAAATTCGGCGGCGGGATTTCCGGTATCCATCTGGAGGCTCGCATCGCGATCGCGTCAAAAACGCCTCGCACCAGCGCAGTCTGCGCAACGATGCAGTTCAAGGCAAGCGTTGCGCGACGGACTCTTGGGGCACCATGTCTTCGCCATCATTGCCGACTGCAAACTGATGTTGGCGGCCGCGTGGCGGCTCGTCATCGGGAGGACACCGTAGTCGCTGGCGGTGCCGGTTACGCGGGTCGCCGGTGGCGCCGAGCTGACTCAGGTGAGGCGTGATTCCCTCGGGCGGTCCGAGAGCAGCCACTGCGCCAACTCCCGCAACGACTCAGCGGAGGGACCGAGCGGGCGCAACACCTCGAGCGCCTGCGCATACAGCCGCTCGAGCCGTTCGCGCGTTGCCTCGGCTCCGATGGCCACCGGATAGCTTGGTCTGGCCGATTCCGCAGCGCCGGGAGCCTGCAGCAGATCGGAGCGCATCTGGAAAGCGAGCGCCAGTGTCGAGGCGAATTCCGCCAGCGACTCCTGCAACCGGGAAGTCGCTTGCGGGACGCAGGCGGCGGCCATGAGCACACTGGCGCGGATCAGTGATCCGGTGCGCCGGGCGTACATGGACTCGAGGTCGGAGACCGCGAGGCGCTGACCGTGTGCCGCGACATCGAGCGACTGCCCCCCGGTCAGGCCGCTGGCTCCGATTGCCTCGGCGAGCAGCGCGATGAGCCGCAGACGCACGTCCGGCGAGGCCGGCAATGCCGTATCGGCTGCCAGGACCTGGAAGGCGAGCGACTGCAGTGCATCGCCGACGAGCACGGCGGTCCCCTCGTCGTAGGCCTTGTGACAGGCCGGCCGGCCGCGACGCTCCTCGTCATCCTCCAGAGCGGGCAGGTCCTCGTGCACCAGGGAGTAGGCATGGATCAACTCGATCGCGCAAGCTGCGGCTTCCACCTCGGCTTCCGTCAACCCGAGAGCGCGCGCGGTGCCAAACAGCAGCGCGGGCCGCACGCGCTCGCCGCCGTTCAACACGCAGTAGCGCATGGCTGCGTGCAAGCGCGTTGGCTCTGCGTCGCTCGACGGCAGCCGCTGCGCGAGCGCCCGCTCCATGCGCGCCTGCCACGCCTGCACACGCAGCGGAGACCCCACGACCTCGATCACTGCAGCTCCGCAGCTCGCGGCGTCTCGTCGCGGGCACGCTTCACGGCGCTGAGCGGCACCACGACAGTGCCGCCGATGCGCTCATGCTCGCCGTACAGAACGGGTAAGTCGGGCGCCATGGCACCGCTCAGCCGTGGCCCGCGCAGTGCCACCGTGAGCGCTTTCAATGGATGTGCCAGAGCATCCGTTACGGCAGTGCCTTCGTAACCGCAGTGCGCCATGCAGTTGTCGCAGCGCGGATTGCGTCCAACACCGTAGCGCTGCCAATCGGTCTCCTCCATGAGGGCGCGATAGCTCGGGGCACTGCCCTCATCGCTGAGCAGGTAGCACGGGCGCTGCCAGCCGAACACGTTGTAGGTAGGGTTGCTCCAGGGCGTGCACTGGTAAGCCTGATTGCCCGCCAGGAAGTCGAGATACAGCGCCGAATGATTGAATGACCAGCGCCGTCCGGCGGCGCGTTGGCGGCCGCGGCGGAAGACCTCGCGGAACAGCGATTTGCTCGCGGTGCGGCCGAGGAACACATCCTGCCGCGGCGCGTGACTGTAGCTGTAGCCCGGCGAAACGGTGATGCCCTCGATCCCCTGCTGCATGGCGGTGTCGAAGAAGTCCGTCACCCCCTGCGGGTCGGCGTTGTTGAACAGGGTGCAGTTGACGGTCACGCGGAAACCTTTGCTGCGCGCGAGCCGGATGGCTGCGATCACCTTGTCGAACACTCCTGGCTGGCACACGGACTCGTCGTGGCGCTCGCGATCGCCATCGAGGTGCAGCGACAGAGTCAGGTAAGGCGAAGGGCGATACTCATCGATGTGCCGCGGCAACAGAATGGCGTTGGTGCACAGGTAGACGAATTTCTTGCGCGCCACGATGCCGGCAACGATCTGCGGCAGCTCGTGGTGAATGAGCGGCTCACCGCCGGCGATGGACACGACCGGCGCGCCGCATTCATCGACAGCCCGCAGCGCATCGGCAACGCTCATGCGCTGCTGCAGCACTTCCTTCGGATAGTCGATCTTGCCGCAGCCGGCGCAGGCAAGATTGCACTGGAACAGAGGCTCGAGCATCAGTACCAGCGGATAACGCTTCTCGCCCCGCAGCTTGCGGGTGAGCACGTAGCGGCCGACACGGTACATTTGCAGCAGGGGAATGGCCAAACACACCCTCCTCAGTGGCAAGGTAACATTATTGCAGCGCCAACACGGCTGCGCGGTGCTCGCGCCAGATTCTGTCCCATTCGATCCTGAACCAGGGGGTAAACCGGGCGCCCCCGGGGGCGTGCATCTCTGACTGGAGCGCGGCAGTACTGATCCAGCGCCAGGCGTGAACCTCGGCGGGGTTCGCTGTGACACGGCCGCTGCAGCGACCGATGAAAACCGAGCACAGCTCGCGCTCGGCCCCGGCGGCATCGAACTGCGCCTGGTACTGGAACTTGAACAGGAAGTGCAGCGGGCAATCGAATCCGAGCTCCTCCATCAGGCGGCGGTGAACGGCTGCTTCCATGCTCTCGGTGCGCCGCGGATGACTGCAGCAGCTGTTCGACCAGTACAACGGCCAGAGCCGCTTGCTCGCGGCGCGCTGCTGCAACAGCAGCTCACCGTTGCCGTTGAATATCAGCAGCGAGAAGGCGCGGTGCAGAACACCAATGCCGGCGTGGCAGTTGGCCCGGTCCAAATGGCCGATCTCGCGGTCCGCTTCGTCCACGAGTATGAGCGCTTCGGAATCGAGCGCGATGTTGGCTGCGCCTGTTGGCGCCGGCCGAACCTGATCCGTCAAACAAGTCACTCCGCACGAGCCAAGCGCACATGTAAGTGCGCTACGATGATACCTTCACAGGACAGCCAACACAGAGTCGTTGCACGGATGAACGCCGCCCAGCTCTGGCTCAGCGCACTCGGCACCGCGCTGGCTGCGTTGGCAATGGCCTATGCCATCGCCGCCGCGCTCGCCAGGCGTGTTGGCGGTGCTGCGCCAGCGCAGCATTCGCCAGCCCTACCGCCGGTAACCCTGCTCAAGCCCCTGTGCGGTGCGGAGTCTGCGCTGTACGAGCACCTGCGCTCCTTCTGCCTGCAGAGCTATCCCCGCTGGCAGGTTGTTTTCGGAGTACGCGACCCGCAAGACCGCGCGCTCGATGCCGTGCGCAGACTGCGCAGCGAGTTTCCACACCTCGATCTGCAGGTTGCCATTGACCCGACGCAGCACGGTACCAGCAGCAAGGTCAGCAACCTGATCAACATGATGCCACTGGCGCGTCACGATTACCTGGTTATCACCGACAGCGATGTCAGCGTGCAGGCCGACTACCTCGAACGGGTGATAACTCCTCTACTGGACGAGAGAGTCGGCATCGTTACCTGTCCGTACCGGGGACGGCCGCGGCCGGGTCTGTGGTCGCTGCTCGGCTCGATGTTCATCAACGAATGGTTCATGCCTTCGGTGCGCGTCGCAGCTGCTCTCGGCTCGCGTGCCTTCGCCTTCGGCGCCACCATCGCATTGCGCCGTGCGACGCTGCTGCAGATCGGCGGCTTCGCGGCGATCGCCGATCAGCTGCCCGACGATTACCGCCTGGGCGAGCTCACCCGCCGCCTGGGCCTGCGTACGGTGTTATCGGGACTGGAGGTCGAGACCTGCGTGGATGAAGCGAGCCTGAGCGGGCTGCTGCGCCACGAGCTGCGCTGGCTGCGCACGGTGCGCACGGTGCGGCCCCTCGGTTACGCGCTGGCAGGCATTACCTTCGCGGTGCCGGTAGCGCTCGCCGGCAGCATCCTGGCGGGCGGCAGCGCAACCACGCTGGTACTGGTCGCGATCACGGCGGCTGCGCGTCTCATGGTAAATTCTGCGCCTCGCAGCTCGTATTCGCTCCCGGGGCAGCTGGGGCTGGTCGCGATCAACGATCTGCTCGGCCTCGTCCTGTGGTGCTGGAGTTTCGCGACCCGTCGCGTGCATTGGCGCGATGGCAGTTATCAGCTCGCTCGCGATGGCAGCATTCACCCCATACCCCACTGAGTAGACGGCCGTGAGAACACTTTTCCTGCACCCACCCTCTTTCGACGGCTTCGACGGCGGCGCCGGTGCGCGCTACCAGATGACGCGCGAGGTGCGCTCGTTCTGGTACCCGACCTGGCTCGCGCAACCGGCGGCGCTGGTGGAGGACTCGAAACTGATCGACGCGCCGCCGGACCGGCTCAGTTTCGAGGACATCGTCCCCGAGATCAGCCGCCGCGAGCTGGTGGTGATGCATACCTCCACGCCTTCGTTCAGGGCCGACGCGCGCACGGCGGCGAAGATCAAGGAGGTGAATCCACACATACGCATCGGCCTCATCGGTGCGCACGTCGCGGTCGAGCCGGCGAAGAGTCTGGAGGCCGCGCCGGCGGTCGACTTCGTGGCCCGCAACGATTTCGACTTCACCATCAAGGAGGTCGCCGAGGACCGGCCCTTCGGGCAGATCAAGGGACTGTCGTGGCGCAATCCCGCGGGCACCATCGTGCACAACGAGCCGCGTGAGCCGCTCGCGGACATGGACCAGCTGCCGTGGGTAACCCCGGTCTACAAGCGCGATCTCAAGGTCGAGAATTACTTCAGCGGCTATCTCAAGCATCCGTACGTCTCGTTCTACACGGGCCGAGGCTGCAAATCGCGCTGTACCTTCTGCCTGTGGCCGCAAACCATCGCCGGCCACCGCTACCGGGTGCGCTCGGTCGAGGATGTGGTCGCGGAGATGAAGTGGGCCAAGGCGGCATTTCCGCAGGTGCGCGAGTTTTTCTTCGATGACGACACGCTCACCGACAATCTGCCGCGCGTGGAAGCGCTCGCCGTGGAGCTCGGCAAGCTCGGTGTCACCTGGTCCTGCAACGCCAAGGCCAACGTGCCGCGCAAGACGCTCGAGGTCATGAAGGACAATGGACTGCGTCTGTTTCTGGTCGGTTACGAGTCCGGCAATCAGCAGATCCTGTTCAATATCAAGAAAGGCATGCGCGTCGAGTTTGCGCGCCGTTTCACGCGCGACTGCCACGAGCTCGGCATCCTGATCCACGGCACCTTCATCCTCGGGCTGCCCGGGGAGACGCGCGAGACGATTCGCGAGACGCTCGAGTTCGCCAAGGAGATCAATCCACACACCATCCAGGTGTCGCTCGCTGCCCCCTACCCGGGCACCTTCCTCTACCGGCAGGCCAAGGAGAATGGCTGGCTGTATCAGGAGGAGAGCGAGCTGCTGACGCAACACGGCACGCAGATCGCGGCGCTCAACTACCCCCACCTGAGTCACGGCGAGATCTTCGAGGCGGTGGAGGACTTCTACCGCAAGTTCTACTTCCGCCCCTCGAAGATCGCCTCCATCGTGGCCGAGATGTTCACCAGCCCGGAGATCATGAAGCGCCGTCTGAGCGAGGGCGTGGAGTTCTTCCACTTCCTGCGCTCACGCCGGGATGCGGTGTGAGGCACTTGATCGTAACCGCCGATGATTTCGGCGCCGCGCTCGAAGTCAACGAGGCAGTCGAAGCAGCCCATCGCGATGGCGTGCTGAGCGCGGCGAGCCTCATGATCGCAGCTCCGTGCGCTCGCGATGCCATCGCGCGCGCGCGGCGCCTGCCTGCGCTGCGCGTCGGCCTGCATCTGACGCTGCTCGAGGGGCGACCGTCGTCGCCCATGGCGGCGGTGGCCCAGCTGCTGAATGCGCAGGGGACTTTTTTCTCCAGTCCGGCCGCGCTCGGCATGCGCCTGTGCGTGAGCCGCAACGCGCGACGGCAACTGGCCACCGAAATCCGGGCGCAGTTCGCCGCCTTCGCCGACAGCGGACTGACACTCGATCACTGCAATGCGCACCTGCATTTCCATCTGCACCCGCTGGTCGCCGAATTGATCGTGACGATCGGCGCCGCCTTCGGCCTGCGTGCGGTGCGCGTGCCGCTCGAGCCCCGCGACGTGCTGCGCAACATCGAGCCGTCCGCATGGCACGCATCGGCCGCACTCACGCTACCTTTTGCACTGGCACTGCGGCGGCGGCTCGTTGCCGCGAACCTGCTGGTTGCGGAGCGGACCTTCGGGCTGCGCTGGTCGGGGCAGATGACGCGTGCGCGGCTCGCCGGCATCGTGCGCCACCTTCCCGAGGGGATCAGCGAGATCTATCTTCATCCGGCCACGGGCCCGTATCCCGGCGCGGCGCGCGGCTATCGCTACACGGAGGAGCTAGAGGCGCTCACCGCAGCGGAGGTCATCGCCGCCTGCCGCAACCCCTCGGTGCGGCTCGGTGGTTACGGCGATTTTGCAGCTGCCGACTCGCCGGCTGTGCGCCTGGCAGGCCACGAGCGCGAGACATGCCGGCCGCGCATGAGAGCATGAGCTCCGTCGACGCATCGAGTCGCGCCGCATCCCTGCGGCGCGGGAGCGAGGCTCACAAAGCGCTCTTCTGCCGCACGCTGCTCGATACCCACAATCCCTACAAGCCCGCGGTGATCGACTGGCCGCAGCTCGAGAGCGACGCGCGCCTGCGGCTCGTGAGCCTGCCGATCTGGGACATTGCGGTGCAGACCGAAGGGCGCGCGCGGCTGAACGTCGCTTCCTACGCGGCGCTCATCCACGATCCGTTGCTGCGCCAGGCGGTCGAGCTCAATGCGTTCGAGGAGGGCCGGCACAAGCGCGTGCTCGCCAATATGGTCGCGGCCTATGGCATCGCGCTCGCGCCCGAGCCCGAGTACCCGGCGCCGCGCGACCCGGAATGGGCCTTCATGCTCACCGGCTACAGCGAGTGCATCGACAGCTTCTTCGCGTTTGGCCTGTTCGAATCGGCGCGGCGTTCCGGGTTCTTTCCGCCCGAGCTGGTCGACACCTTCGAGCCGGTGATGCAGGAGGAGGCGCGCCACATCCTGTTCTTCGTCAACTGGGCCGCCTGGCACCGCCGCACCATGCCGCTCTGGCGCCGTCCATGGTTCGAGCTGAAAGTGCTCGGCATATGGGCCGTGCTGGTGTGGGAGCGCATGCGGCTCGCGCGGGATGTGGGCCACGGCGTGCAGGACAACAATTTCACCCTGAGCGGTGCCACATCGGTGAGTGCAGACATCAGCGCCGCCGAGCTGATCGGGCTGTGCCTCGCCGAGAACGAGCGGCGTATGAGCGTCTACGACGAGCGCCTGTTGAGGCCGACGGCGGTGCCGGCCCTGGCGCGGCTGGCGCGGCGGCTCATGCGATGACATGAAGTTGCGCCTCGCCATTCTGGCGGCTGTCGGAGTGGCGCTCGCGCTCTATCTGGTGAGGTATGTCGGCTGGCACGCGGTGCTGCACGCGGCCGCGGCCATCGGCTGGGGCGGGTTTGCGCTCTTCTGCCTGTGTGCACTGGCGCTGTTCGTGCTGCTCGGTGCGGCCTGGCGGGTGTTACTGCGCGGCACCGAGGCGCCGCCGCTGCGGCTGCTGGTGCGCGCGCGACTGGTGCGCGATGCGGTTGCGGAGGTTCTGCCGCTGTCACAGCTCGGCGGCATCGCTCTCGGCGTGCGCGCGGCGATACTGCAGGGGCTCGCGGCGCCGCTCGCCGCGGCCTCGATGGTCGTCGATGTCACCACCGAGATGCTGGCGCAAATCGCCTATGCTGCCGGCGGCCTGCTGATCCTCGCCGCGCGCGTCCCGCGCAGCGAGCGATTGGCCTCACTCCTCAGCAGCGGCGCGCTCGGACTGGTGCTGGCGCTGCTCACGGCGGCGATCTTCATCGCGCTGCAGCGGCGCAGCGTTCAGATCACGGCGCGATTCGCCGGCAACATGCTGCGCGGCGCGGGCACAACTCTCGCGGGCTTGAGCACTGCACTGGAGACGATCCATCGGTCGCCGGTGCGGGTGGCGCTTTCGGCGGCCCTGCATCTGGTCGCGTGGATCGGCAACGGCGCGGCGGTCTGGCTGGGCTTTCGCCTGATCGGCTCACACATCGATGTGGCGGCCGTGATCGCCATCGAGAGCATCGTGTACGCCATACGCAGCGCTGCGGCGTTCATCCCCAACGCTCTCGGAGTGCAGGAAGGCGCTTACCTCCTGCTCGCGCCGCTCTTTGGCCTCGGCACCGATACCGCACTGGCCATATCGGTGCTCAAGCGGGCACGCGATGTCGCGATCGGCGTGCCGGTGCTGCTGCTGTGGCAGGCGGCGGAAGGTCGGCACGCGCTGCGTCGCACCGCGGGGCCGCAAACCAGGAACGGCGACGCTCAGTGAGCAGCCAGGCGTAACGCGAACGATACGCCCACATCGTTCCCTACCTGATCGGTCGCCTTCCAGTCGCCCTGACCCACGCCGTAGTCCAGCCGCCGCAGACTCGTCTTGCCGCTCATGTAGCCTGCGGGTGCGCCATTCTCGCTGGCCGCCTTGAAGGTGAAGGGTAGGTGTGCATCGCGCGTCACGCCGCGGATGGTGAGCTTGCCGATGGCGTCGTAACCCGCAGCGGTGCGCTCGATTTTGGCCGCGGCGAAGTGCGCTTGCGGAAACTTCGCCACGGCGAGCAGATCGGCGCTGCGCAGCGTATCGTCGCGCTCCTGATCGCCGGTGTCGACTGAATTGGTCTCGATGGTGACATCCAGGCGGCTGGCCGCGAGGTTGTCGGACGAAAAGTCGAGGCTCACCTGCAAGGTCCTGAAGCGTCCCTTGTTGTGCGCTCCGGCCTGCAGGAAGTTGAATTCGAGCGAGCTCCTGGCGGGATCGAGCACGTAATGGGTCACAGCGGGCGCATCGGCGGCCGCCGCGCGCGCGGCGAGCAACGCGGTCGCGAGCAACGGGGCGCGCACGCTGCTGGTGACGATCATGCCTTCGGTCCTTGACGCGTAGTGGTGAAAGGCAGCATGCGGCGCAATACATCATCGCGAAGCATGAAGTGATGCTTGAGCGCGGCTACCACATGCAGCGCGACGACCGCCGCCAATACCCAGGCCAGTGCCTCGTGCGTGGTCAACAGCGCCGCATACAGGGATTTGTTCTTGGGCACCAGATCCGGCAGCGTGAAGAACCCGAACCAGCTCACCGGGAACCCACGTGCGGACGACATCGTCCAGCCGGAGAGCGGCATGGCGAACAGCAGCACGTACAACGCCGCGTGCGTGAAGCGTGCGAGCAGGCGCTCGTACGGCTTGAGTGTCGTCGGCAGGAGCGGCGTCAGATTGAGTGAGCGCCACAACAGTCGCAGGATAACCAGCATGAGGATAGTGATGCCGACGGATTTATGCCGCGCCAGCAGCGCGAGCTTCTTTGCGCCCGGTGGCAAATCATCCGCCAGGCTCGCGAGCGTCACCTGTACGATGACCAGGGCGACGATGAGCCAGTGGAACAGCTGGGACAGCACGCCCCAGCGATGTCTGGTGTTGCGCAGTGGCATGCCGGCAAGCTTATGCGGCTGAGTTCACCTTGGAAACTCCCGCTCGCCGCGGCGCTGTTTCTGGCGATGCTCAGCGGTTGTCCGCGTCCCGAACGGAATGTGCCGCCTGCGCCGCAAACCGTGGCCCCAGGCACTGCCGCACCGGGCGTTCCAGCGGTGCCAGCGCCGCACCTGGGAACACCTCACGAGATCCTGCCGCAGCAGTCACTGCTCACCGTGCTCGTCTACCGCGCTGGCGCCCTGGCGAGCGCCGGTCACAACCATGTCATCGCCTCGCACGATCTGAGCGGCACGATCTACGTGCCACAGCAGATCATGCAGAGCAGCTTTGAGATTCACATCCCCGTGGCCACGCTCACGGTCGATGAGGCCGCGCTGCGCGCGCAGCAACCCGCCGCCGAGTTTCCTGCGGACGTCCCGGACGGAGCGAAGCAGGGGACACGTCACAACATGCTCGGTGAAGCGCTGCTCGATGCGCAGCACAACCCGGAGATCGTGCTGCAGTCGCTGCAGCTGACGCCCTCCGGCGGCACGGCAGATTCCAGCGCGGTGCTGGCGCACGTGCAGAGTTCGGTGCGCGGGCAGCTGCGCACCTTCACGGTGCCGGTGCGTTACCGGCTCACCGGGAACGGGAAGGTGGAAGCCTCGGGCGAACTTGCGCTGCGTCAGACTGATCTCGGCCTGACGCCCTTCAGCGCCATGCTCGGTGCGCTGCAGGTGCAGGACGAGATGCGAGTGAGCTTTCACATCGTTGCGCAGGCGGCGCCGCGCGCCGCTGCACCCGCGGGCTCTCCCTAGAGGCTGCCGCTACAGGCTTCAGTCGGCAGCTTCCAACAGCAGCAGCGGGGTACTTCCCGGGGCTTCGAGCAGCGCACTGCCGCCCGCCGCCTGCACTCGCGCCGGTGCAGCGGCGAGCTCGAAGCCGCGCGCACGCAGACGGTCGAGACGCGCCGGCATATCCGCGGCGTGGAACACCAGCATCGCTCTGGCGCACACCTGGGGTGAGTGGAAAGCCAGGTCGAGGTGGTCGCTGGTGAGTGTCAGGTGCGGGTAGGGCGACTGCGCCTCCTCCGCCGCGACGAATCCGAGCGGCTCCCAAAAGGCCTGAGCGACCGGGAAATCCGCCGCCGGCAGGCTGAGTTCGGCGAAGTCTCCACAGAGCGAGACCTCGGTCGGGCCACGCGCCACCGGCGAGTAGGTACGCGCCTCGAGTATGGCAACCTCCTGCCCGCAGGGGTCGCTGAACCCGATCTCGTTGAAAACTTCCTCGCCCGTGTGGCAGCGGGACAGATGGACGCCGGCGGCGGCGAAGGTGGCGACGGTGCCGGCGACCCCGGGGCGTACGAAGGTCAGGATGGGCGATGCCCCAACACGTTGATGCAGCCCGATGAACAGGCGCCCGTCGGTGAGCACCCCGTAAGAATGGGTGAAGGTGTCGGTGGTCGTCGCCTGGCTGAATCCGAGGCGCTCGTAGAACTCGACGGCGCTGCGCACCTCGGCTACCGCGACGCTGAACTCGTGGAAGGTTCCCGCGAGCGGCAGCGCAGCGTGCGACATCACGCAGGCGCGCCGTGCGCGGTGCCCGGCAGGTGTGAACGCAGTCCCTGCGTCCAGCTCTGGCAACGCTGCGCAACCAGATCCGCCAGGCAGTGAGCGTGAGGCGTGCCGGCGTTGAGTGCCGGAACGTACTCGAAGCGCTGGCCGCCGGCCTGCATGAAGAGAGCGCGGTTCTCGATGGCGATCTCTTCGAGAGTCTCCAGGCAATCGACGGCGAACCCTGGACATACCACGGTGACTTCGTGCACACCGCGCGCGGGCATGGCGGCGAGCGTGGTCTGCGTATAGGGCCTGAGCCATTGCGCAGGTCCAAAGCGCGACTGAAAGCTCACGCTCCACTCACCTTCCTGCAGGAGCAGCTCGTCAGCGAGTAACCGCGCACTCGCGTGGCAGCGCTTGTGATAGGGATCGCCCCGCCGCGCGTAGCGCTCTGGTATGCCGTGAAACGACATCAGCAGGTGTGGCGTACGGCCGTGCGCCTTCCAGTGCGCCACGATGCTCGCGCGCAGCGCCTCGATGTAACCCGGATGATCGTGATAGTCGGCGACCAGCTGCAGGTCGGGCAGCCAGCGCAGGCGGCGCAACGCGGCACTCACCTGGTCGAAGGCCGCTCCGGTGGTCGCGCCACAGTATTGCGGAAACAGCGGCAGTACCAGCAGCCGCTGTGCACCGCCTTCACGCAGTCGCTCGAGCGCGGCGGCGATGTGCGGGCTGCTGTAGAGCATGCCCACCTCGACCTGCAGCGGCGCGAGCATGCGCTGCGCCAACACGCCGGCGAGCTCGACGCGCAATCTCAAAGTGAGCTCGCGCAGCGGCGATCCGGCCTGTGTCCAGATACGCCGGTACTTGCGTGCGATGCGGCGTGGACGGAAGGGAAGGATCACGCCATACAGCAGTGGCAACCACAACGCTCGCGGTAGCTCCACCACGCGCCGGTCCGCGAGAAAGCGCGCGAGGAATGCGCGCACCGCTGCAGGCTCCGGCGCCTCCGGCGTGCCGGAGTTGACCAGCAGGATGCCGATGCGTTCGGTGCTCAAGCCAGGCCGACGCACACGAATTTCAGCTCCGTGTAGTCGAGGATGCCGTATTTTGAGCCTTCGCGGCCGATACCAGACTCCTTGACGCCGCCAAAAGGTGCGACCTCGGTCGAGAAGATTCCGGTGTTGAGGCCGATCATGCCGTACTCGAGCGCCTCCGCGACTCGCCACGAGCGCGCCAGATCGCGCGTGTAGAAGTAGGCAGCCAGGCCGAACTCCGTGTCGTTGGCCATGCGGATGGCGTCCTGCTCGGTCTCGAAGCGGAACAGCGGCGCGATCGGTCCGAAGGTCTCCTCGCGAGCCATGCGCATCGCCGGCGTCACCTCGGTCACCACGGTGGGCTCGAAGAAGGTTCCGCCTAGCGCGTGACGGCGCCCGCCGAGCGCAACACGTGCGCCCATGGCGAGGGCGTCGGCAATGTGCTCCTCCACCTTGGCGAGGGCAGCCGCATCGATGAGTGGCCCCTGATCGGTGGGTCCCTTGAGTCCGTCACCCACGCGCAGCTGCGCGACCGCGTGCACGAGCTTGCGCGAGAAGGCTTCGTACACCGGAGCCTGGACCAGCAGGCGATTGGCGCACACGCAGGTTTGGCCGCTGTTGCGGTACTTGCTGGCGATGGCGCCGGCGACCGCGGCGTCGAGGTCCGCGTCCTCGAAAACGATGAACGGCGCATTGCCGCCGAGCTCCATGGTGAGCTTCTTCACCGTACCGGCGCACTGCGCCATGAGCTTCTTGCCGATGGCGGTCGAGCCGGTGAAGGTGACCTTGCGGACCGCCGGGTTGGCGGTGAGCTCGCCGCCGATGGCCGCGGCATCGACGCCGGTGACCACATTGAGCACGCCGGCCGGGACCCCGGCACGCGCGGCGAGCGCCGCCGCGGCGAGCGCCGAGTACGGCGTCTGGCTCGCAGGCTTCACGACTATGCTGCAGCCGGCGGCGAGCGCCGGAGCCGCCTTGCGCGTGATCATCGCCAGCGGAAAATTCCACGGCGTGATGGCGGCGACGACGCCGACCGGCTGTCGCAGTACGAGCAGGCGCCGGTCGGCCTGATGCGTGGGTATGATGTCGCCATAGAGGCGTTTGCCCTCCTCGGCGAACCATTCGATGAAGGCGGCGCCGTAAGCGATCTCACCCTTGGCTTCCGCGAGCGGCTTGCCCTGTTCGGCCGTCATGAGCGTCGCGAGATCTTCCTGGTGCGCCATCAGCAGCTCGTACCAGCGGCGCAGGATCGCGGCCCGTTCCTTGGCGGTGAGCGCGGCCCAGGGCGGAAATGCCCGTGACGCCGCTTCGATCGCGCTGCGCGTCTCGGCGATGCCCATGTCCGGCACGGTGCCGAGCGGCTCGCGGGTCGCGGGATTGACGACCGCATGCGTCGCGCCACTCGCCGCGTCGAGCCACTTGCCGCCAATGAACGCGCGGGTGCGCAGCAGATCCGGATCGCGCAGTTTCATGAATCGGACTCTCCGGTTGAAATACGCGCATCGCCGCGGGCGCGCACCACATGAAGCTCGAAGAACTCGAGTGTGCGCGCGCGCGCCAGCGCCGCCGCCTGCGGGTGGTAGCTCGGGCGCTGCTCGCAGTTGAAGCCGTGGCCGGCGCCCTCGTAGGTATACACGGGCGCCTGCGGATAGGCGGCGCGAATCCGCTCGACGTCGGCGAGTGGGATGCTCTCGTCTTCGGTGCCGAAGTGATACATCACCGGGCAGCGCGGTCTTCTCTCCAGGTAGTTCACGACCTTTCCGTAGTACACGACGGCGCATGCAACCGGCAGCTCACACGCTGCGAGGTACGCCTGGGTCCCGCCCCAGCAGTAACCCACCGCGCCCGCGCGGCCGGAGTGTTTCACCACCGCAAGCGCCGCGGCGAGGTCGCGCCTGGTGGCGTCCGCGTCGAGCTGTTTGACATAGCCGATGCCCTGCTGCCGGTCTGCCGGAGCGTAGCCGAGCTCGATGCCGCGGCGCACCCGGTCGAACAGCGCCGGAGCGATCGCCGTGTACCCTTGCGCGGCAAACTGATCGGTCACCGTGCGGATATGGCTGTTGATGCCGAAGATCTCCTGGATCACCAGCAGCGCGCCGCGCGGGCGCTGCGGCGCCGGCGCGAGCCAGGCCTGAAACTCGTGGCCGTCGCGCGCCATGATGGTGGTGAATTGGCCCATAGGGTGGCATTCTAACGCGCCGCGCCAGCGGAGGGATTCATGCTCGTCGGATCCGTCACAAAGCGGGTCGCCATCGTCGGTGGCGTACGAATTCCATTCGCGCGCTCGTATTCCGTTTACGCCGCGGCCAGCAACCAGGACATGCTCACCGCCGCGTTCCGCACCGTGGTGGAGCGTTTCCGACTCCAGGGCGAGCGGCTCGGCGATGTGGCCGCCGGTGCCGTCATCAAGCACTCGCGCGACTACAGCCTGGTGCGCGAGTGCGTGCTCGGTAGCGGCCTCGACCCGCACACACCGGGGCTCGACATGCAGCGTGCGTGTGGTACGAGCCTCGAAGCCACCATCACCATTGCCAACAAGATCGCGCTCGGGCAGATCGAGGCTGGCATCGCCGGCGGCACCGACTCGATCAGCGATGCGCCGGTCGTGTACCCACGCTCGTATCAGCAGCTGCTGCTGCAGAGCTACCGCGGGCGCACTGCCTGGCAGCGCATCGCGCCGTGGTTCGGCCTGCGGCCGAAGCACTTCAGGCCCGTCCTGCCCGCGGTGATCGAGCCGCGCACCGGACTCTCCATGGGACAGAGCGCCGAGCTCATGGCCAAGCGCTGGCAAGTGACGCGTGCCGAGCAGGATCAGCTCGCCTACGACAGTCACGTGAAGGCCGCGAGTGCGTGGCACACGGGCTTCTATGATGATCTGGTCGTGCCTTACCTCGGCCTCAACACCGACAACAACGTGCGCGCAGACACCTCGCTCGAGAAGCTCGCGCGCCTGCGTCCGAGCTTCGATACCGCTGGCACGCTCACCGCGGGCAACAGCACTCCGCTCACCGATGGCGCGAGTGCGGTGCTGCTCGCGAGTCCCGAGTGGGCCGCGCAGCGCGGCCTCCCGGTGCTCGCGCACATCAGTTACGGCAAGGTATGGGCGGTGGATTTCGTCGGCGGCAGGGAGGGGCTGTTGATGGCGCCCACCGATGCCGTGGCGGCCATGCTGCGCGATGCGGGTGTGACACTGCAGGACTTCGATTATTACGAGCTACACGAAGCGTTCGCGGCACAGGTGCTGTGCACGCTCAGGGCATGGGAATCGGCGGAGTATTGCCGCGACGTGTTGGGACTGGCGGAACCGCTCGGCAGCATCGACCGTGCGAAGCTCAACGTGAAAGGCGGCAGTGTCGCGCTCGGGCACCCCTTTGCCGCCACCGGCACGCGCATCGTCGCCACCCTGGCCAAGCTGCTCGCGGGCGATGCCAACTCGAAACGTGGACTGATCTCGGTATGCACGGCAGG
Source organism: Steroidobacteraceae bacterium (assembly GCA_035495655.1). Taxonomy (GTDB): domain Bacteria; phylum Pseudomonadota; class Gammaproteobacteria; order Steroidobacterales; family Steroidobacteraceae; genus 13-2-20CM-66-19. Next base: position 3,981 of record DATJFM010000115.1, on the reverse strand, counting down.
TGGCATGGGGGTCACCGCCATTTTGGAGCGCTCAACATGAGTATGCGAAGCACGCAGGCCGCGGTCATCGCGGCGGTAATGACGACGGCCGGGCTCGCTTGCGCAACGGCGGCGAATGCGGCATCCACCGACTTCCAGAGCGCGCTACGCGACTATCGCGCCGGCAACTTCGATGCCGCGCGTACGCAGTTCCTGTCGCTCGCGGAGCTCGGCAACTGCTCGGCGCAATTCAACCTCGCCGCCATGGCGCTGCACGGAGAGGGGGGTGCCAGGGATCCCGGCAACGGCGCCGGCTGGCTGCAGGCCGCCGCCGGTAACGGCTGCAGCGACCTCGTGGGCAACCACCTCGCGGGCCTTACCGCGAAGCTGACCGCGCAGGAGGCAGGCGCGGCCGCAGCCATCATGGCGCGTTATGGTCCTCAGGTGCTCGAGGCGCAGGGTGTAGTGAACCCTGAGTTCATCTGTCCCGACATCACGCAGCCGAGCGCGGTCGGAGCGACCGCGGCGGAGACACCAGTCGCGGCGCGTGGGAAGCGCCAGCCGGCGCTCGTAATCACAGCATTGACCGTGGGCGCCGACGGGCGTGCACGCGATCCGGAGGTGTTGTTCGCGCTGCCAAACGATCCTTTTGCGGCGGCGGCGGTCGAGGCCTGGCTGAATTCCTACTTCACTCCCGCGCAACGCGCCGGCAGCGCGGTGCCGGCGCGCCTGCAGGCGAGGACGCTGTTCGCAGATCCTGCGCCGCTCGCCGACGCCGAGATCATTCGCACGGCCCGTCCCGCAGCGGAGACCGGTGATCCCGCGGCGGCGTACCTGGTCGGGCTCACCGCGCTACACGACTCCTCGGTCGGCGTCTCGAAGGCTCGCGCAAAGGAGCTGATACTCGGCGCGGCGCGCGAGGGCAACGCGGATGCGCAGTACTGGGTCGGCAGCCAGCTGCGTGCCAGTGCTACCTGTCACCCGCGCGCGGACGGTGCAGTGTGGTTGCGCCACGCGGCGGATGGCGGCAACGCCGCTGCACAACTGGTGCTCGCTCAGGATCTGCTCGCCGGAAGGCCGAGCGCTGCGCAGACCGCACAAGCGAGGTCGCTGCTCGCGCAGGCGGCCCGCGCCGACAGCTATTACGTCCGCAAGCACGTCGTTGCGCTGCTCGCGACCTCGCCGGTCGATGCCGTGCGCGACCCGCACGCGGCGCTCGAGCTCGCCCGGCAGCTGGCGGCGGGAGCCATCAGGTTCGACCCGCAGATGTATGAGACCGTGGCGGCGGCTTACGCGGCCAACGGCGACTTCAAGAACGCCGCCGCGCAGCAACAGCTCGCCGTGCAGACGGCCCGTGGCCTGCACTGGGACACGCGCACCATGGCCGAGCGGCTGGAGGAGTACCGGCGCGGCACGGCATGGCGCGGCGATCTTCTCGCCGCGCTCTAGATGCGGGCAGCTGCCACCCCTTTGTGCCCGCTGGCGCCGGCGCAGCGACTGGACAGGCGACTAACCAGCTGATTGCGTGAACACGGGGCGAGACGGCAAGATGCCCGGGCAATGCAGCCGTCACAGTTTGCGAGCTTTCGCGAGTTCTATCCTTATTATCTCCAGCAGCACACCAACTCCACCTCCCGCCGCCTGCATGTCGGCGGCACGCTGCTGGCTGTTGCCGCGGCGATCGGCGCCGTCGTCACCGGCCGCTGGCGGTGGTTACTGGCGGTGCCGTTCGCGGGCTACCTGCCAGCATGGATCGGGCACGTGCTGTTCGAGCGCAACTTGCCGGCCACGTTGCGCCATCCGCTCTACAGTCTGCGCGGTGACTTCACCCTGCTTCTCGAGGTGCTCAGCGGCCGCCGTGACTGGTAGTCCGACCGGCGTTGCCCACCCATGAGCCGGCCCGGCATCGACCGCGTGTTCGAACGGCGCCTGGCCGCCCTGCTGAATGGCGGCGAGCCGCAACTCCTGCAGGGTGGGCACAAGGGCGTGGAGAAGGAATCGCTGCGCGTGCTGCCCTCAGGGGACCTGGCACACACTCCGCACCCGGTCGCACTCGGCTCGGCGCTCACCAACGAGCACATCACCACCGATTACTCCGAATCGCTGATAGAGCTGGTAACACCGGCATTCACCCACAGCTGGGAGCTGCTGCAGTACCTGCTCGACCTCCACCAGTTCGTGTACCGGCACCTCGGCGATGAGCTGCTGTGGGCGACCAGCATGCCGTGTGCCATCACGGGCGATGCAGACATCCCGCTCGCGCAATACGGCAGCTCGCACGTCGGCCGCATGAAGACCGTGTACCGCAACGGCCTCGGTCTGCGCTACGGACGCATGATGCAGGCCATCTCGGGAGTGCATTTCAACTACTCCTTTCCGCAGCCTTTCTGGGCAGCCTGGGCCGCCGCGCGCGGCGCCTCCGCACACGGCCAGCCATTCGTGTCCGCGTGCTATTTCGATCTGCTGCGCAACTACCGCCGCTACGGCTGGCTGGTGCTGTATCTGTTCGGGGTGTCGCCGGTGGTGTGCAAGTCGTTCCTGCGCGGGCGCCGCTTCGGACTCGAAGACTTCGGCGAGGGCAGCGCCTTCGCTCCGCACGCCACCAGCCTGCGCATGAGCGATGTCGGTTACCGCAACCGCAACCAGGCGGGGCTGTCGGTCTCGGTCAACAATCTCGAAGAGTACGTGCACGACCTGACCCGTGCCATCACCACGCCGTATGCGCCCTACGAGGCGCTCGGCGTGAATGTCGAGGGTGAGTGGCGTCAACTGAACGCGAACATCCTGCAGATCGAGAACGAGTACTACAGCTTCATCCGGCCCAAGCGCGTCGCTCGCTCAGGCGAACGCCCCACGAAGGCACTGCGCCGTGCGGGTGTCGAGTACGTGGAGGTGCGCGCGCTCGATGTGAGCGCATTCGATCCGGTCGGCGTCAACCAGAACAAGCTGCGCTTCCTCGAGGCTTTCCTCGCGCTATGTTTGATGAAGGAGAGCGCGCCGATCGCACCCGCCGAGCAGGGAACGCTGGATGAGAATCACCTCACCGTGGCGCGGCGCGGCCGTGAGCCGGAACTCACGCTCTGGCGCGAGGGACGCAGCGTGCCGATGCACGAATGGGCGCGCGAGCTTCTCGATGGCATGACCGGAATCTGCGAAGTTCTGGACCACGGTGATCCGGCCAGGCCTTATGGGCAGGCGCTCGCCACGCAGGCGGCGAAGATCGAGGACGTGGAGCTCACACCTTCGGCACGGCTTCTGTCCGAGCTGGTCGCGGGCGAGTCGTTCTTCGATCTGGCGCTGCGCATGTCCGCGACCCACAAGGCTTATTTCCTCGACCTGTATCCCCCTAACGAGGAACAGCTAGGGGAGTTCTCGCGCGAGGCGCGCGAATCGCTTGCGGCGCAGCATGCGCTCGAAGCCGCTGACAGGGGAACGTTCGCGCAGTATCTCGCGCGTTATTTCGCGGATTGACTCAATCCAACCTGGAAAGACTTCACCTGCGGTTCAACTGACCTAACCCTCGGATTCAGCTGACACAACTTGTAATACGCCTGACATAACCTTAACATAATCAGTGACTTCGTAAGTTAGCTTTTGGGTCGCAGAGGACATAAACTCTGTGAGCCGCGTCGCACTATGGACTGTGCGCCCGGCTCAAGGATGCGAACATAAGAGATCCGGTCGACATAAGCAGGAGCGCGAGCAGATGAAAAGGAAAGGCGTGGAAGGAATCCCCGCACGTCAGCAGCTGGCACCGGCGGCCAACGAGGAATTCACCGGATTGGCGAGCGATCTGATCAGACCCGAGATCGGCCGCCGCGAACTGGACAGACTCGCGACTCCGCGGTCAGGTTGGGATCCCTACGAAGTCTGGCGTACGCGCGTGAAGGCATCCGCGAAGGAGAAGCGCGGACGCGAGCCGTTGCGCTGACTCCGTAATCTATCGCCGCAGGGGGCTGCGGTGCGCACCACGCAGGCCAAGGGCGCGTCATCCCTCGCGAC
>DATJFM010000114.1:0-2048 GCA_035495655.1 Steroidobacteraceae bacterium | reverse complement strand
CTTGGTCGAATCAACCTGGCTGGGCGTGCCCCGTGTGTCCAGCGTCACGCGAATGCCGAGCTGTTTCTCGACGGTTGAGAGATACCAATCGATGGTGCTGGCGAGTCCGAGCTCCTCGAGGATCGAGGGGTGCAGCGTTTGTGACAATCCGCGCACGTTGTCGAGCGCTGTCTGGGCGACTTCGCCGATTTCACGCAGATCGCTACGCAGGGATGAGCCTTCGGGCGCGTGCTTGCCAGCCCGCCCGAGCATGGAGCCAATCGCGGTGAGAATCTGGCCGAACTCATCATGGAGCTCGCGCGAGATCTCGCGCAGCGTCGATTCGCGTGTTTCGATCAGCGTCTGCGCCAGCTCACGGCGCTCATCCGACAGTGACCCCAGGCGTGCGAACAGCTGCCGGTTCGATCGAATCAGATACAGGCTGGTGGCGACGATGGCCGCCAGTGTTGCGGCCAGGAACCAGTACCCCTGACGCTGCACGCGTTGGTAGATCTCCTGGACCTGTTGCGCCGTCTGTTCTTCGGCCTCGTTGTTCTGCACCAGCAGCCGGGCGACCGCCGTACTGAGCGCGGCCTGTCTCGCCTGCAGCGACAGTTGAATCTGCGTGCGCGCCTCAGCCTCGTTTCCCGAGCGCGCGAGTTCGAAGATGCGCTCCACCGCGTTCCAGAACTGACTGAGCGACGTCGCCAGGTACTCACGCTGCTCCGGTGTCTGGCGGGCAAGCGCCACCTCACCTTGCTGTTTCAAGGCATCGTCCAGATCGAGCCGGATGCGATCGAACTGCGCCGACCAGGCGGTAAGCGGGTAGGGTTCCGAGGCGTCGAGCATGTCGCGCATGGCGAGCGCGAGCTGGTTCAAATCGTTCTGGATGCGAAGCAGTTGCAGCGAGTCGCGGCGGTTGCGGTCGGTGAGGTCGGTCTGCAGCCGTCGCAATCCCGAGATCTGGCCGGAGATGTACCACGAGTAGGTGACCACGGTGGCCAGCGTGATCACCAACCCGAGTAATAGTGCAGGAGTGGGTGAGCGAGAGTGACCCGCCCTCACTTCTTCTCAGCGGGGATGGACGTGCCCGGCCCCATCCCCGAGAGCTGGATCACCACTGGCTCCTTCTTGGCACCGTCGTAGTGGATCTCCTTTGCCTTGTGATAGACGTAAGTCCCGGGTCCGACCGGCACCGTGCTCTCGGGATCGTACTTGTCCCCGGAGCCAAGCCACCATGTGCCTTCGATGACGACGACGAAGCGATCGTTTGCGTGGTAGTGCGGGCGGCTCATGTTGCCGGGAAGCCATCGCAGCCGCATCACGTAGGGACCGGGCTTCTCCGGATCACCGAAGAGCACCGCCGTCTCCTGTGTGCCGGCAGCATTGCGTACCCACTTGATCTTGTCGGGCGTCGTGTACTCCACTCCCTTGCCGACGACCTGCTGCGCCGTGCCAAACGTTGGCCCCAGCATCACCGTGCACACCGTGAACGCTACCGCGCGTGTCCCTCGAGTCATGGTGCCTCCCCTGGGGCGCGTACGATTTCACGCTTTTCGGAAAGATTCAAGCTCGCGGGATTCAACCGCAGATCATTCGTGTCCAGCCGGAATTTTCTTGAGCAGCTCGCCGGCCTTCTGTTTGAACTCCCGATCCTCCGGGGTCCACATGGGATCCAAAGGAGCATCTAGTACGAGTTGCACCTCGCGACGCGCGTCGTCAGGCTTTTCCATGTCGAGATACGTTTCAGCCAGGAAGAAATGCGTCGCCGTGCTCTGGGGCGCGTATGTGAGCGCTTGCTTGAGATGTTCGATCGCCTTGTCCTTGCTGCCGCCAAACAGGCGAGGCACCCTGAAGTACCAGCGACCGAGCGCGCGGTCGGCTGATCCTTCCTGGAATGACCGATCGATTTGCAGGACCGTCTCGAGCGCGTCCTTGATTGGGCCGCGATAGCGGATGCCGGCGCGCAGGCCGAATCCCTCGGCCATCGCACCCATGTCTGCCGCCATCCAGAAGTGTCCTTCCGGCTTCTTGGGCTCGAGTTCCACCGCGCGAGTCGCCGCCGTGAT
>DATJFM010000113.1:0-53033 GCA_035495655.1 Steroidobacteraceae bacterium | reverse complement strand
AGAGATGTCGCTGTCGAGCGGCGGTGCGCCGGCGTTGGCGCGGTTCGCCTTGAGCAGCGCGCCGAGCCAGGCGGGCGCCATCACCATGGCCTGTCCCGAGATCAAACCGGCCGCGAGGAACTCACGCCGCGTCCTGGGGCGGGGGTGATTCTCGTGCCGCAGCGGCTCACCGAGCCCATGCGATCGCGGGGGCTTTTTGTAGATGAACATCGGCTTATCTCCAAAACCCTGTTGAGAGCTACTGCAAGGTCACGGCCGCACTGCCGAGCACTGCGGTGCAGGCCGCCACGGCCGCCTGCGAAACGGTGGCACTGGGGTTCAGCGAGGGGATCTTGGTGATGAGTCCATCCACCTCGGTCTGCACCGCGCTCGCGGTCTGCGGGTTGGCGGCGCCCACAGCCTTGTTCACCAGCGCGTTGATGACGGTCTGGCGCGGCGCACTGCCACTGGCACCGAAGAAGCCGGAAGCCGAGCTGTTGAGGCTCGCGTCCAGGCTGGTGCCGCCGAAGAAGGCGTCGCGCAGCGCGGTGCTCGCCATCATCTCGCTGCAGTAGGCGCTGGCGAGCTGCGAGATCGCCGTCTGCTGCGCAGAGCCGAAGGCGGCAATCAACGGGCCCGCCGGCATCGACTGCTGCGAGGCCTGATAGAGCGGGTTCACCACGTTGTCGGTGGTCGCCACGCCGGTGATGCGCGACAGCGAGTGGTTGACGCGCTCGAAGGTCGCAACGCCGAAGTCCGGCTGCGGTATCGAGGGCGGCGTCGGCGGCGTGCCCGGTGGGGTCGGATCGACGTACGCGTGCACATGCGTGCCGATCTGGTCGAACGACAGGAAGAACAGGTCGTTCGCCGGGCCGAGGGTCGCCGGCACCACCGTGCCGAGCGCAGACAGCAGCTGGCCGTTGGCGGCGGTGTAGTTCGAGCCGCCGATGGTGGAGTTCACCGTGGTGAAGGCCTGGCCGGCGGGCGCGAGCACGCCATTGACGCCGATGCGTATGCCGCTGATCGGCAGATTGGCCGGCATCGCGTTGCCGTCGAGGCTGATGAACTTCGGCTGCGCGAACAGGTAGCTGTAGGTGTCGTATTGGCTGCCCTGGAAGAGGATGTACGACTGGTTCACGCCCGTGAGCTGGCTGACGCCGAACAGCAGGAAGAATTTCTGGCCGACGCCGGCGGCGAAGTTCTGCTGGATCTGCGCCGCGGTAAGCGCGCGGTTGTGGATGGCGACGAACTTGATGACGCCCTGGAACTGCCGCTGCCCGGTGGTCTCGTTGCCGAGCACCAGCGCGAACGTGCTGTCCCAGTTTGCGAGCGTGCCGCCCTTGGACGGATCGGCATCGCCGGTGTATACGCCGTTGACGTAGAGCTTCTGCCCGCTGATCGGGTCATAGGTGAGCACTACGTGCTGCAGTGCCGCCTGCGCCGCTCCACCGGTGGTGGTGGTGATGAGCGGCGGCATGCCGGCGGTGCTCGTGGTGCTGCTGCGTGCAAAGCCCTCGTACTGCATGGCGGCCTGGCCGAGGGTCATGTTGCGCGTGGTATTGCTGCCGGAGTAGCTGACGATCCAGGCGTTGGTCTGCGTGACGTTCGCCGGCGCCACCCAGGCCTCGATGCTGTACTCGCCCGCGCCCTGGATCATGCTGGCAAACTTGGCGCTCGCACTGGTGGAGGCCTGAGCCTTGCCGCCGGCACCGATGTTGATGCCCCAGCCGCCCACCCAGCTGACATTGCCCGACAGCGACAGGTCGGCCTCGGGGCTGACACCGCTCGTGTCGTAGGCGGTGCTGCCCTGCCCGGTCTCGAACATGTATTTCGCAACCAGGTTGGCCTCGTAGCGGCTGCCGCCCGAGGCGATGGTGCCATCGGTCAATGCGAGCGCGTTCGAGACGATGAGCGAGGGGTCCACCTGCGTCGGCGTAATGCCGAGCGCGAAAGCGCGGATCGCCTCGTGCATCGCCGTGGAGCTCGCCGCGCAGTCGGGCGGCCCGTTGGCGACGCTCGCCCAGCAGTGGTGCGACTCATTGGCGAGGCGCTCGTAGAAGCGCGACTGGTCCTGGTACGGCGCCGTGTCGGGATTGGCGATGGCGGTGCTGAGGCTCATCTTCGGCTGCGCCGCGAGGTAGGACTCCTGAATGTTGGCGCTCGCGAAGTACGGCTGCTGCGCGGTGGCGGAGCTGGAGGTATGGCAGCCGACGCAGTAGGTCGACACCAGCGGATACACCGTGTTGGCGTAACTCTTGCCGTTGGTGCCGGCAGTGCTTGGATCCAGCGGGAACTGCAGGCTGTTGCCCGGCGTGCGCACCGGCGGCGCGATGAGCTTGATGCTGGTGGTGGAGGATGAGCCGGCGCCGATCCAGCCCTGGATCCACACCAGCAGCGTTGCGGCGCAGGCCGACGGGTCCGCTACCCAGCAGTTATGACCGCCGCCGACCTTGAGCACCATGGTCGACTGCGAGGGGTTGGAGAGATTCACCAGCGGCAGCGCCGCCTGGTAGGCGAGGTTGACATCGTCCGTGCGCGCGAACATCGGCGACTGGCCACCGGCGTGGTGACAGCCACCGCAGCGGTTGGAGGGATTGATGTTCGCCCAGAGGTTGACCATGAAGGCCTGCACGTCGGCATTGGCGGGCGGCGGGCCGGTGTACTGTTGCGCCGAGTTGGTCGGAGGCGGCGCATTGACGACGGTGGGTGCGCCGCCGCCGCCGCAGGCACTGAGCACGGCAAGCAGCGCCAGCGCTGCGCCGCTGCTGAGGGCGCGGCGCGCGCACAGCATACGCGCGGCGCGCACAGTAAGGGTGGCAAGAGAATCGCAGTTCATGGCTTCGGCTCCCTTACTGGCCCGGGCAGGCGGCCGCGGCTTGCTGGAACACCTGCTTGAGCTTGTAGCCGTTGGACTTGAAGCTCGCTTTGATGGAACTGATCGCCGACTGGTCGCTCGCCAGCGGCGCACGGAAGCACACGGTGGTGAACACCTTGACCACCTGGCACTGCGCGAATGCATCGCTCGACTCGAGCTCCACGCCGAGGGACTTGGCACCGTTGCCGTAACCCGGGAGCGAGGGGTCCCAGCCGAGCGAGGCATTCACACCGCCGCGCCAGCGGTTCGACCAGCTGTCATCGGGTGTAACGAAGCCGTAGACGAAGTTGTACGAGTTGATCAGGTATTTCGGCTGCACCTGGCCGGCGGTGTACTGCATCGTGCCGGTGTTGGTGCCATCGCCGACCGCCGTGCCGTTGAAGTTGTAGTAGGCGAACGCCTGCGCCATCGGATCCATGCCGCTGTGGCAGCCGGCACAGGTGTTGAGGAACACGCGGCTGTCACCGCCGGGCGAGCGCGCCACGTCCTGGCGCACGCGGTCGGTGGGACGCGAGGTGTCCATCAGCGTCTCCATGTCGTTGCAGAAGTGATTGATCATGGTGTAGCGGAACATGGCGCGGTTGGTGCCGTTGATGAAGAACGACGACTCGGCGCCGCGCGTGGTGATCAGTCCCGCGGTGGCCGCGCTCGGAGTGCCATAGGCGGCCGATTGACTGGTCTGCTTGAGATTGGCGAGCAGATCTACGCCGTTGGCTTCCGCAGTGGCGTAGTGATTGTTGTCGCCGATGGAGGCCGCCGGCGACACGCCATTGACCACATAGAGGATGTCGGCCGACAGCGCGGTGTTGAACGGCACGTCATCGCGCACCATGCCGATCACGGTCGCGGCATAGTCGTTGAACGGCGCGAACACGGTCTGGTCGCGGTTGGTCCAGGGGATGACCATGTTCTTCAGGGTCACGCTATAGAAGGTGGGCGAGCTGGTCGCGGTTTGCGCCGCCGTCGCCAGTACCGGATTACCGGGCGCGCAGCTGCCGCCGCAGCCGCCGCTGATGGTGCCGGCCATGCTGGCGAGCTCCGCCGCCGAGGGCGGCACGCCGGCGATGCGCTCGTAGATGCGACGCGCCTGCTCGTTGGGACCGGCGTGCGCGGGCGATGCCGCGAGCGCCGTCAGCAAGAGTGCGCCTGCCAGCGCGGCGCGACGCCCGCGGGCCGATACGACCTGTGCCGTGTTGGTTCTGACATTCATGGCGCTCGTCAACTCCCAAACAAATGACCGAATGCGCGAGCTGGACTATACGGCTCGTGCAACCCCGCCCCGAATGTCTCAACCGCCTGACGTCGCCAGCCACCGACAGCTTGTGTTGTTGTTGTGTTAGACCGCTCAATCCACGACAAACTGCGAGCCGGTTCACAGCGTGGGCGTGATCGAACGACTACCTAGTAGTGCGCCCGGGTTCGCACCCGCGCGGTGGTATGAGAACCGCGGGCTGCCGGGCGCGCCGTGACGCAATCGGCGCTATGACGAATAGCAGGCCAATGGTCATCGGCCGACCCATGAATTACGTTACATTGGTAGCCATGCGGCAGGACCGCACGGCACGAGGAGAGATGAGGATGAGCTCGCCGAGCTGGCGTGAGCTGAAGCGATGGGGCCGGCGCAGCGCGCCGCGGGCGCTGCGCGCCGCGTTCCCCGCGCTGCTGGCGGCGCTCGCGGCCTGCAGCGGCGGCTGGCACGTCGGCAGCAACAGCCAGGTGACCGATCCGGCGACCGTCGATTACCCGGTGTTCTACGTGAAGCGCCAGGTACCGGTGGACAATGCGGGCCTGCTGGTGCAGGACGATCTGCGCATTCTGCGTACGCTCACACCCTCGACGCCGTCGGCGGACCTGTACATGCGCAAGAGCGCATCACCGGACGCGGCCGAAACCAACATCACCGCGCGCATCACCGCCGGCCAGATGTGGGATGTGAAGGACGTCGACACCTCCGCCGATGGCACCCGCGTGATCTTCGCCATGCGCGGGCCGCTCACCATGAATCAGCAGACCAAGGATCCACCCAGCTGGCGCATCTACGAGTACGTGATCGCAACCGACACGCTGCACCCGGTGATCAACCCGGCATCGGATCCGGACCCGCCCACGGTGAACGACGTCTCGCCCCACTACCTGCCCGATGGCCGCATCGTCTTCTCCACCACGCGCCAGACGCAGTCGCAGGGCGTGCTGCTCGATGAGGGCAAGCCGCAGTTCGCGGCGCAGGACGAGCAGCGCCAGGAGCCGGCGTTCGTCCTCGAGGTGATGAACGCGGACGGCACCGGTGTGCACCAGATCAGCTTCAACCAGAGCCATGACCGCGATGCCACCGTGCTCGCCAACGGCCGCGTGCTGTGGACGCGCTGGGACAACGCCCCGGGTAAGGACGCCATGTCGCTGTATTCGGCCAACCCCGACGGCACCGACCTCGAGCTCTACTACGGCGCCAACAGTCACCTGACCGGTACCAACAACACGGTGGTCGAGTTCGTGCACCCGCACCCCATGCTCGATGGCCGCATCATGGCGATCATGCGCCAGTACACCGACGTCGATGACGGCGGCGCGCTGGTGATCATCGACGGCGAGCACTACGTCGAGAACACCCAGCCGTTGCTCGCCAACCCCCAGCTCGCAGGTCCTGCGCAGACCCCGGCCACCAGCAATGACGTGGTCACCATCCCCGGGCCCTCGCCCGGCGGGCGCTACATCTCCGCCTACCCGCTGCTCGATGGCAGCAACCGCATCCTGGTGAGCTGGAGCCAGTGCCGGCTGCTCGATAACACGCAGCAGCCGCCGGCGATCGTGCCGTGCACCTCGAGCGCGCTCGCCCAGGCCAACGTGCAAGTCGCGCTGCCGCTTTACAGCGTGTGGTTGTTCGATCCGACGCAGAACACCATCCAGCCGATCATGCCGCCCATCGAAGGTACGATGGTGACCGATGTCGCGGTGGCGCAGCCGCGGCCGCTGCCGAGTGTGATCAACGACAAGGTGCCGGGCGTCGGACTCGATGAGAATCTGCTGAACGCCGGCGTCGGCGTCATAGATATAAGGAGTGTCTACGACATCGACGGCGTCGACACCGCGGTGCCGAACATCGCTGCGGTGGCCGACCCCGCGAAGACCCCGCCCAATACCCGTCGGGCGCGCTTCATCCGCCTGGAAAAGGCCGTATCGATTCCGGACAGGACCATCGTGGACCTCTCGCCCGCCGCCTTCGGCGCAAGCAATTACATGCTCGAGATCCTCGGCTACGCCCCGATCGAGCCCGATGGCTCGGTGCGCATCGAGGTGCCGGGGAATGTCGCTTTCCGCATGAGCGTGCTCGATGCCAATGCACGGCGCATCACACCGGTGCAGGGCGTGTGGCTGCAGGTGCTGCCCGGTGAGGTGGTCAACTGCAATGGCTGTCACCTGCCCGCCAGCGCGCAGAATCCGCACTCGCACGGGCGTCAAGGTGTGTTCGCCTCCGCCTGGGCCGGGGCGAGCACGAGTGGAGTCCCCTTCCCGCACACCCTTCCCACCTTCATACCCCAGGCGGGCGAGACGATGGCCGAGTCACGCATGCGCGTCAGCTGCCTGAGCGACATGCCACCCTGCAAGCAGATGGTGCCGAGCGTCAACGTGCTGTACACCGATGTATGGACCGACCCGGCGCAGGCGACTCCCGGCACGCCCATCAATCTGCGCTACGACGATGCCACGCAGTTCTTCACCGCCTTCCCGACGAGCGCGCTGTGCGCGACGCAGTGGTCGGCGAACTGCCGCATCATCATCAACTATCCCCAGCACATCCAGCCGCTGTGGGATCTGCCGCGACCCAATCCGGCGGTCGCCGGCGTCGACAACACCTGCACGCAGATGGGTTGCCACAATCCGAAGGACGCGATGGGCAAGCCGCAAACGCCGGCGGGCAATCTCGATCTCACCAAGACGCCATCGCAGGCCGTGCCGCAGGAGCTCACCTCGTATCAGCAGCTGCTGTTCCAGCGCCCAACCGTTATCATGGGCCCCAATGGACCCATCCCGGGACCACCGGATCCGCCGGTCATGAACGCGGGCAGCGCGAACGGCGGCGCTTCGGCGCAGTTCTTCGCCTGCGTCACCACCGGTGCGGGTTGCATGGCACCCTCGCACGCGGGCTTCATGACTGCCGATGAGCTGCGCCTCGTGTCCGAATGGCTCGACATCGGCGCGCAGTACTTCAACAACCCCTTCGATCCGGCGGTGCCGGTAAATTGAGCAAAGGACGGAATTGATCACGCGCGCGCGGCACCTGGCGCTCGCGGGCCTCCTGCTGCTGGCATCGGTGTGCGCCCCCGCGCTGAGTGCCGCTCGCGAGTACCTGCAGCTGTTCGTCACCGAGCCGTATCTGGAGCTGCATACCGGTCCCGGGCGCGGCTACCCGGTGTTCCACGTGGTACCGCGCGATGCCAGTGTCGATGTGCTGTTCCGCCGCACCGACTGGTTCAAGGTACGCACCGAGCGCGGCGTGGAAGGCTGGGCCAGCCAGGGCGACCTGCTGAAGACCGTGCTGGCGGACGGCTCGCCGTTCCGCTTCCCGCTCGGCGACCGCGCCGGCTTCAGCGCGCACACCTGGGAGATGGGCATCTTTGCCGGCGAGTACGGTGCGGCCACCTACATCTCGGGGTACGCCGCGCTGTCGCTGAACTCACAGCTGCAGGTCGAGGCCGCAGTCGGCAACTTCCTCGGCAAGTTCACCAACGGCGTGACCGGCGATATCGGCCTGGCGCACATCGTGCTGCCCGAGGCCCGGCTGTCGCCATTCCTGACACTCGGTGTGGGACTGGTGCATACCGAGCCGAAGGCGACCCTGGTGCAGCCCGCCGACCGCACCGAGCAGTCCGCGTATGTAGGTGGCGGCCTGCGCTACTACCTCACAAGGCGCTTCTTCTTGCGCGCCGAGTACAAGGCGCACTGGATCTTCACGAGGCGCAACTCCAACGAGGAAGCAGACGAATGGAAACTGGGCTTCGCGTTCTTCTACTGACAGCGCTGCTCGCGACGCTTCCCGGGTGCGCCTCGATGCGCAACTGGTTCCATGGGGGCAGCAAGCCGGCGAGCGCGCCAACTACGGTCGCCCAGTCACCGGATGAGGCCCCGCCCCGGGTGGTCGAGCCCGAGGTGGCGCGCCGCGAGATCAAGGTGCCCAAGATCCGCAGCTCCAATATCGAGCTCGGCCTCTTCTACGGCGAGCTCTCGATCGAGGACTTCGGCGCTCATCCGGTCAGCGGCTTCACCTTGGCCTACCACATCACCGAGGATTTCTTCTTCCAGGCGGAAGCCGGCCGTGCCAAGGCCGGGCGCACCAGTTTCGAGGTCCTGGGCGGCAACGTTCAGCTGCTTACCGACTCTGAGAGGCAATTCACGTATTACGACCTCTCACTCGGCTACAACTTCCTGCCGGGCGAGGCCTTTCTCGGTCGCGGCGTCGCCATGACGAGCGCTTTCTATCTCCTCGGCGGTTTCGGTGGTACCGATTTCGCCGGAGACACGAAGTTTACGGTGAACTTTGGTGCCGGCTATCGCGTCGTGCCGGTCGACTGGCTGGCCGTGCACATCATGGCGCAGGACCACGTCTTCCAGACCTCGCTCCTCGGCACCACCAAGATCACTAACAACCTCGAAGCGCGCATCGGTGTGACCGTATTCTTTTAAAGGAACGCAGTCATGAGGATCCGAATCGCAGCCATCCTTGCGGCGCTGAGCGTCGCGCTGCCGGCGCTCGCCGGCTCCGCCGGCGGACCCGCGCCGGCCTTCACGCTTGCCTCGCGCGCGGGTCAGGACGTGAGCCTGGAACAGTACAAGGGCAAGGTGGTGATGCTCAATTTCTGGGCGAGCTGGTGCGGCCCGTGCCGCCAGGAGATGCCGCTGCTCGAGAGCATCTACAAAAAGTACAACAAGATGGGCTTTACCATGCTCGGGGTGAACGTGGAGCCGAATTCGAACGCCGCCAACGAATGGCTCAAAGCGACGCCGGTGAGCTTCCCGATCCTCTACGATCGCGACAGCAAGGTGAGTAAGCTCTATGACGTTGCCGGCATGCCCTCCACGGTAATCATCGATCGCAGCGGCAAGGTGCGGGTGCTGCATCGGGGCTACAAGCCGGGCGATGAAAACGAGTATCTTGATAGCATCCGGAGCCTCATCCGCGAGTGAGGAGTGCGAGCGTGAGGCAGCGAACATGAGCAGGATGCACGCAGGGCTCGCCCGCGCCGTCGCGGCTGCGGTGCTCGCTGCCGCGCTCGCCGGCTGCACGGCGCCGCAACCCTGGGTCAAGCCCTACGAGCGCGAGCACTTCGCCGATCCCATCATGTCCTTCAACCGTGATCCGGTCTCGAGCGTCTATCTCGACCACGTGTTCGAGAGCCGCGAGGGCTCGCGCGGCGCGACCGGCGCGGTCGGCGGCGGCTGCGGATGCAACTAGCCCAAGGGCTAGACGAGGTGCGCGCGGCGCGCGCCGGCGAAGGGGGCCTGCTCACGCCGTTCAGGCGGACGCTGCTCGCGCTGTGCGTGCTCGCCGCACCGGCGCTCGGCGGGGTTCTGCCCGAGGATCGCGCTGACGTGATGTGGCATAACTACAACGGCGGCGACATCACCGTCGAAGGCCCTTCGGTGCTGGTGCAGAAGAAGGTCGGCGACAGCTTTTCGTTCTCCGCCGGCTACTACGAGGACATGATCTCGAGCGCCTCGATCGATGTGAAGCTCTCGGCGAGCCCCTACCACGAGACCCGTAAGCAGGAGAACGTCGGCATCGAGTACCTGCATGGCAAGACCACCTACGCCATGGGCTACATCCACAGCAAGGAGCCCGACTACACCGCCAACACGACCTTCTACTCGATCAGCCAGGACATGTTCGGCGATCTCACCACCGTCACCATCGGCTACCGCCGTGCCTGGGACCAGATATTCCGTGACATCAAGCAGCCCGACGGGGAGATCGTCAACGACCCGACCTTCCACGAGCGGGCCGACCATCGTGGCTACACGCTCTCGATCAGCCAGATCCTGACGCGTAACCTGATCGCCGACTTCAACTACGAGCTGCTGACCGACCAGGGATACCTCGCCAACCCCTACCGCAAGATCCGCTATCTCTCGCCGGGACAGGGTCAGGGCTTCACGCTCGCCGACCAGGTCTACCCGAACACGCGCACGAGCAACGCCGCCTCGATTGAGATGAAGTACTACCTGCCGTGGCGCGCGGCGGTGAGCGGGCAGTACCGCTTCTTCCGCGACACCTGGGGCATCGTCGGTCACACCATCGAGGCCGATTACACCCAGCCGTGGGGGCAGTGGGTTTTCGATGGCATGGTGCGCTGGTACACGCAGACGAACGCCGACTTCTACAGCGACCTGTTCCCGTACGCCAACTACCAGAACTTCATGGCGCGCGACCGCGAGCTCGCCTCCTTCACCGACTGGACGATCGGCGCGGGCGCTTCCTATCAGTTCAACGTGCCGGGGGCGCCCTGGATCAACAGGAGCACGGCCAACGTGCGCTTCGACCACCTGTTCATCGACTACAAGGACTTCCGCAACGCGTTGCTCGCGGGTGAATACGGCGCCGGCAATGAGCCGCTCTACAAGCTGAACGCGAACATCTTCCAGATCTTCGTCTCCATCTGGTTCTGAGCGCGCCGCGGGCCTGGTGCGCGGCTGAACCTGCCCTGAATCGTGTGCGGCTCGCGCCAACCCAACCCGTTGCATGTCAGCCGGTGAGCGTACGCGCGCGTTAATTGAGCTGCGCGCAGCGCCCGCGAGTGAGTTAAGCTTCGCAGCCAGTCGACTGGCTCATTCCACGCGCTGTCGGCAGGCGCCGACAGCAAACGAATGGAGGGGATGTCTCACCATGCACATACGCACTGCTGTCGTTAGCTTGCTGGCTTCTCTCACTCTCACCATGGCCGCTGCCACCGTGCACGCGCAGGCACGGGAAGAAGGCCGCCTGCTCTACGCGGGGCAGGTTCTCACCGACATCCGCGGCGAGCGCGATAAGGGGATTCCCGATCGGCTGCTCGAGCGCGCCTATGGAATTGCAGTGTTTCCGGATCTGACCAAGGTGGCTTTCTTCGCGGGCGGCCGCCGCGGACATGGCGCGCTCGTGGTACGCGACAAGAACGGCCGCTTCACTAATCCAGTGTTCGTCACCATGACCGGCGGCAGCTTCGGCTGGCAGTGGGGCGTGGCGCTCAGCGATATCGTGCTGGTATTCACCACTGCCAAGGGAGTCGAAGGCATCAATGGCGGCAAGGTGACCCTTGGCGCCGACGCCTCGGTCGCGGCAGGGCCGGTCGGCCGGCAGGCTTCGGCTGCCACCGACGCCGGCTTCAAGGCGGAGGTCTACTCCTACTCGCGCAGCAAGGGCGTGTTCGCGGGACTCGCGCTCGATGGCACCGTGATCACCATCGATGATGCCGCCAACGCGGCGTTCTACAAGAAGCCGGGCATCACCGCCGGCGATATCATCGCCGGTAACGTCACGACCGATGACGAGTCGGCACGGCGCTTCCTCGCTGCGGTCGCGACCAGCACCGGCACGCAGACACCGCAACGCACGGCCTCAGCCACACCCGTCCCCGGAACCCCTGCCCCGAGCGCAGCGCCTGCGGCGGTGTCCGGCGTGGCGCCGTCCGGCCCTGCAGCCCCCTCTGCGGTGCAGAGCTTCCCGCTCGCCGATCCGCAGCCCGGGCAGGAACCTAAGTAAATTGGCGGAAGTTCCGGCGCGGCAAGCCGCGCCGGAACTCAGTTACTGCGTGCAGCTCCCGGGCTGACGCCCGGCGCCGTGGCGCTTGCGGACGCTTCCTCTTCGCTCCTTCCTAACTGGCGACGGAACGCCCTCCCCAGCAGCGTCAGACTCGTCAACGCCTGCAGTGTCACGGTAGCCACCGACAGGTACCACACCTGTGCCAGAGCGAAGTGCGGCTGCCTCGAGAGAAGCAAGACAGGCACCACGAAGGTGAGCAGGCGCGATGCCGAGCTCAGGAGCGAAGGCCAGGTATTGCCGAGAGCCTGGAATAGCCCCGAGCAGGTGAAGATGAGTCCGGTGGCCAGAAAGTTCCAGGAGGTGATGCGCAGGTACGGTGCGCCCACCGCCACCACATCCGGTGCGCGCGTGAACACGTGAATGAACCACTCCGGGTGCCACTGGCAGATGGCCGTGATGAGGAGCATGAGCACGCTGCTCAGGATCGCCGCCTTACGGAAGGTCTCACGCACGCGATCGAACCGCCCCGCGCCGAAGTTTTGTCCGGCGACCGGCGTCGCGCCGAATGCAATGGCCATCACCGGCAGGAACAGCGCCTGCATGACGCGCCCGCCGACCCCGAACCCGGCCTGAGCCGCCGCCCCGAAGGGGCGGATCACCAGGTAGATCACCCCGAGTATCACGAACATCATCAGGAACTCGCCCCCGGCGGGCAGCCCGACGCTCAGCATCCGCCCCATGAGGCTCCAGTGCGGCCGCCACTCGCGTGGATGGAGCGCGACGTAGTGCTCGAGCCGCACGAAGTACATCCACAGGAACATGACACCGCAGGCGATGGCAATGCTGCTCGCGAGTCCCGCACCCGCGGTTCCGAACGGATGGTGCGTGCCCCAGCCGCTGATGAGAATCGGTGCCAGCACGGTGTTCAGAATCACGGTCAACATCTGCACGATCATGGTCGGCTTCACGATGCCCGTGCCGCGCAGCGCCGAGCCCATCGTTACGAGCGCGAACTGCAGCGCGAGACCCGGGGTGTACCCGTAGAGGTAGGCCGTGCCCGCAGCCGCCGCCCCCGCATCGGCGGCCACCCAGCGTACGTAGGCGCCGCCACCGAGGAATCCCCAGCACAGCGTGAGCACGCCGCACACCGCCGCCAGCAGCACCGATTGATTGAAGACCAGGTTGGCCTGCGTTTTGTCCTTGCGTCCTGCCGCGTGGGACACGAGCGCGACGGTACCCACACCGAGCATCTGGGTCAGAGCGAGAATCACGAAGCTCACCGTGCCTGCGCTGCTCACCCCGGCGATGGCCGCATCGCCCAGACGCGAGACGAAGTAGAGGTCCACGATCAGATACAGCGTCTGGAAAAGCATGCCGATGGCGATCGGCACAGCCATCGCCAGCAGCAGGCGGCCGATCGGGCCTTGTGTGAGATCTTTCATCGGCTCTGCAACGCTCCCTTGCGCCACCTACGCCAGTCGCGCTCCACCGCCTGCGCCATGCGGCCGGCGGCCCTGCTGAGCCCGCGGCCAGTGCGCTTACGCAGGTCCGCGAGGATACGCCTGCGCTGCCGCGAACTCGCCAGGTGCACGTTGGCCGTCTCCCAACCCATCATCCACAGCAGCCGGTCCTCGTCCCGGCTGCGCGGAAGACTCGAGAGCTCGATGCGGCTGCAGTCGGGCGCCAGGCGCCTGATCAGCCACTCACCGTGCAGAGTCAGGCAGGGGTCGGGCACGCGCAGTGCCCGATCGATGATCTCTCCGTAGCGTGTCGCGCGCGTGCGAGCTCCACGCGCCCACAGCCAGGCCGAGGGCGCGAGCGGCTTCGATTCGCGCGCGACCATGGCTCCGTGCCAGTGCGCGAGCGCCACGAGCCGCAGGCGGCCGAGGCTCCCGAGCCCGGCTTGTCGATGCACGAACCGTACATCGGTCACGCCCGCCGGGAGGGAACGCTGCAGCAGTTGCCGGATACGCGCGGGAACACGTCCCTGCGCTGTGCGCAGCGAGCGCAGGTGTTGCCAGAATGGGCGCTGATCCTTGAGCCGCGCCACGGCGAGATCCCGCAGCCAGCGATAGCGCTCGGCCAACACGACACAGCCGCCGCCCTTGCTCATTGCCTCGGCGTAGCCCTCGAGGATGGCTGCGCAGGCGCGGCGCGCAGAAAGCTGCAGGCGCGACTCCTCGATAGCCAGCAGTGCGCTCGTGCCGAGACGCACCAGGTCCTGAGTGTAGGGCAGCTGCACCGTCTCATCGAAATCATTGATACCCCAGATGAGGCGGCCCTCCGCGTCGCGCCAGGTACCGAAGTTCTCGACGTGCAGATCGCCGACCGCGAGCACCTCCGGCGCATCCGCGAGCTCGGGGCATTCTCCGGGCCAAAGCTGTGCCCAGCGGTAGAACGTCGCACGCAGGAATGAGAAGGGGTCCCCGCCCATGAAGCGGTGCTTGCGATCGAGGTCGGCATGCAGCACCGGGAGCGTTCGCCCGAGCCAGGTCTCGTAGCCACGGGTCGCCGCGCGTACATCCATGGATCACACCTTAATGGAGGGTGACGAATACGGCCAACTCAGGGCGCCGCGCGCGCGGGGGCCGCTGCGATCAGCTGGCGCCACGCTCCATCGAACGCCGGCCACCAGCGGCCCATGTGGTGATAGCTGTGGGTGATGCCCGGCAAACCGATGAAATGCGCCCCCGGGATCCTGCCGGCAAAATCCTGTGCCTCCTGCGCGGGACACTCCGAGTCATCGAGTCCATGCAGCGCGAACCAGCGAGCCGGCAGAGCCGATGCGGCGGGCAGCAGGCGTATACCCGCGCTGCGCCGGACAAAGCCGGGGGCCGGCGCCGCACACAATGGCTTCACGAGATCGAAGTCGGCGCAGAAGGAGAGCGTGAGGGCGCCCGCGAAGGTGCCCGGCGCGGACTGCGCCAGCGCGATGTACGCCAGTGTCGCCCCGGCCGAATGGCCGATCAGTACCGGCGTGGCACTGGGGAGCGCATAGCGCTGCTGCAGGTAGTGCGCGAGCTGCCCGAGGTCTTTGCCCGGTGAGGCGCAATCCTGGTCATCGTGTTCGTAGCGGGTGAAGAGATCGCGCACATCGACACCGGCCACCAGCGTCCCCTCGGCACGCAGACGCGCGGCGATCTCAGGGAGCGGAGCGCCCCAGCCGCCGTCGCCGGAGAGCAGCAGCGCCAGATGCTGCGCGGGAGGTTGTGGAAGATAGATGCGCAGCTCGTGGAAGGGACCGTAGGAGAGCTCCTCAGCGGGCCTGTCGTGCGCCCATTCGGTGCACGCGCACAAGAGCAGCGTGGCGGCCGGAAGCGCCAGCGCGCGCAGTGCCCCCGCGAGCTGAGCAGCTGGACGGATGAGTCGTGTCTCAATCAGCCGTGTCTTAAGAGGTATAGGCAAGGAACACCCGATCCGCTTGAATGCTCGGTTGTGAACGACTCCAGCTCCACGCTCGGCAAAGTCGGCGCCGCCGGCACCACCGCCCTCGGCATTCTTGCCGCCATCAGCTTCTGCCACCTGCTGAACGACATGCTGCAGTCGCTGCTGCCGGCGTTGTACCCCATGATCAAGGCTTCCTACGGCCTCACCTTTGCGCAGATCGGGCTCCTCACCTTCACCTTCCAGTTCACCGCTTCCCTGTTGCAGCCGCTGGTGGGGGCGATGGCCGACCGCAGTCCCCGACCTTACTCGCTCGCGATCGGCATGGGCTTCACGCTCCTCGGACTGCTGCTGCTCGCCTTCGCCGCGAGCTATGCGCTGCTGCTCATCGCCGCGGCGCTGATCGGCACCGGCTCCTCGGTATTCCACCCGGAGTCCTCGCGCGTCGCCCGCATGGCCAGCGGCGGCAAGCACGGATTCGCGCAGTCGGTCTTCCAGGTCGGCGGCAATCTCGGCACCTCCGCAGGTCCGCTGCTCGCGGCTTTCATCGTGCTGCCGCATGGGCAGTCGAGCGTCGCCTGGTTCTCCGGCGCAGCGTTGCTCGGCATCCTGCTGTTGGTGAACGTCGGACACTGGTACAAGATCCACGGCGTAGCGCGGCTCGCGAGCGCAGGCGGCGCGCGCCGTAGCGCGCCGCGCCACCACGTGGCGCTCGCGCTCGCAGTCTTGCTGCTGCTGGTGTTCTCCAAGTACGTCTATCTGGCGAGCATCAGCAGTTATTACACCTTCTACCTCATCGAGCACTTTCACCTCTCGGTGCGCAGCTCGCAGCTGCACCTGTTCGTGTTTCTCGCGTCGGCCGCGATCGGCGGCATGATCGGCGGCCCGCTCGGTGACCGGCTCGGCAGCAAATACATCATCTGGGCTTCGATCCTCGGGGTGTTGCCCTTCACGCTGCTGCTGCCGCATGCGAATCTCTTCTGGACAGGAGTGCTCACGGTGCCGATCGGACTGATCCTCGCCTCGGCCTTTCCGGCGATCGTGGTGTATGGCCAGGATCTTCTGCCGGGGCGCACCGGCACGGTCGCGGGATTGTTCTTCGGCCTGGCGTTCGGCATGGGGAGTGTCGGTGCCGCGGTGCTCGGCAAGCTCGCCGATCACGTGGGTGTCGACGCCATCTACCGCATCTGTGCCTTCCTGCCGGTGATCGGGCTGCTCGCCGCCTTCCTGCCGGACCTGCACGGCCGGCGCACCCCGCAGCGTGCCTGAGATGCTGAAACTCGTGCCGCAGTCCCTGCTCGATGAGCTCGCCGTCAAAGCCGCGGCGAGTCCGCGCTTACGCGCTCACCACAACATTCACCTGAGTCAGGACGACCCGGTGCAGCGCTTCATCGTCGTCGCCGAAGGCGACTCCTACTTCCGGCCGCACCGGCATGAGACCCGCGCCGAGCTGGCGCTGCTGCTGCGCGGCCGGGTCGATGTGCTGCTCTTCGATGAGCGTGGCCAGGTGCTCGCCCGGCATGGTGTCGCTGCGGATGCCGGCAATCTTGCCTACGAGACATCAAAGGGGGTGTGGCACACGCTGGTACCTTCTGCGTCGGGCTGCGCTTTTCTCGAGATCAAGGAAGGACCGTACGATCCGGCGACCGCCGTGGAGTTTGCCGCTTGGGCGCCGGCCGAGGGCGATGCGGCGGTGCCTGCGTTCCGCAGCTGGCTGCGCGCCGCGCAGCCGGGCGACCTGCCGCCGCGCTGAGGGCCGGCAGGGCGACGGTGTCAGGACGCCGGCCGCAGGTATTTGCCGAGCTCGCCCCCACTCACCAGGTTCTCGACATAGCCGAAAGTGCCACGCTCGCGCACTTCCCGTGCCGCCGCGAGCAGCCCGGTGATGGCGGCGCGGTAGAGCGAGGTCGAGAGGCTGATCCGGCGCACCCCGGCGGCGGCCAGCTCGGCTACGGTGAAGGACTTGCCGCGCATGCCGACCATGAAGTTCACCGGTTTCTTCAGCGCACTGCACACCGTGCCCACCGCCGCGAGATCGGGCAGTCCGGGCGCAAACAACACGTCCGCGCCGGCCTGCTCGAAGGCCTGCAGACGCCGCACGGTGTCATCGAGATCGGGCCGGCCGTGGAGAAAGTTCTCGGCGCGCGCCGTCAGCACGAAGTGAAAGCGCTGCGCGTGCGCCTCCGCGGCCGCTGCGGCGACGCGCTCGACCGCATGCGCGAACTGGTAGATGGGAGCTCGCGCATCGCCGCTCGCATCCTCGATCGAGCCCCCGACCAATCCCGCGTCCGCGGCAAGCCGGATGGTCTCGGCGACCGTCTCGGGCGCATGGCCGAAGCCATTCTCCAGATCCGCTGCCACCGGGCAGTCGCTCAGCGAGACGATGAGCCGCGCGTGCACCAGCGCCTCCTCGCGCGTCACCTCGCCATCGAGCTTGCCGAGCGTGGCGGCGCAGGCGGCACTCGAGGTGGCGAGCGCCTCGAAGCCGAGCCCTCTCATGATCGCGGCCGATGCGCCATCCCACACGTTGGGTATGATGAACACGCCGGACTCGTGCAGCTTGCGAAAGCGTGCAGCCTGCTCGTGTTGCTGATCCATGGTGGCGCTCCCGGTGGCTTGGGCCGCTCGCGTTCAGAGCTGACGAGTGTGGCACAATCGCTGCGCCAGAGCTCAACTCCGTGGCATCGTGTTCAAAACGTCTCTTGACCGCGATCCCGTTGAGCGCACTGATCCTTGCGTGGCAGTGCGCCGCGGCAAGCGAGCCGGCGCCATCTCCGCCGCCTCCTGTTTGCGTGCACAGCGCCGCTGCGCAGCCGGCGGTCGTGCGCCTGCGCAGTGCCATGGCGCAGGGACGGTTCATCGCTTACGAGCCTACT
The DNA here is from genome assembly GCA_035495655.1 of Steroidobacteraceae bacterium. GTDB lineage: Bacteria > Pseudomonadota > Gammaproteobacteria > Steroidobacterales > Steroidobacteraceae > 13-2-20CM-66-19. Next base: position 35,188 of record DATJFM010000113.1, on the reverse strand, counting down.
TCGTTGAAGGTGACCGACGGCCGCGTCACCGACGCCGATGCGGCCAGCATCCGCGCGGATCTGATGCAGTTGCGCGAGCGTTTCGATGCGCTCATCACCTACGACGCCATTCACGGCGCACAGGTGATCCCCGCGATCGCAGCGGAGTTGAAGTTTCGTGCGCTCATCATCGGAGTGTGGGATCCGCGCGAGCCCGCGCAACTCGCGGCGGCACTCGACGCCGCGCGGCGCTTTCCCCAGCTGGTGGCCGGAATTTCCCTCGGCAACGAGCTGATCTTCTCGCACCGTATCGCGCCCCCCGCCCTGCTCGCGCTCATCGCCCAGGTAAGCACGCAAGCGCCTGCGGTGCCGCTCTCCACCACCGAGCCGTTCCACATCTACGATGACCCGGCCGCTGCGGCGATACTCGCCCGGCTCGACTTCGTGCTGCTCAACGTGCACCCGATTTTTCAGCCCTGGTTTCGCGACGCACCGCAGAGCACCGCTGCGCAGTTCGTGGTCAACGTGCTCGCGAAGCTTGCGCCGCACGCCTGCGGTCCGATGCTGGTGAAGGAGACCGGCGTGCCGACGGCGCCGGCGAGTGCAGGGTTCAGTGAAGCGCGTCAGGCCGCTTTCTACCGCGAGCTGCGCCGCAGCCTGCCAGCGACATCTTCACGGGCCTTTGCCTACTTCGCTGCCTACGATGCGCCGTGGCGGGAATATGACGCGACCGGTGTGCCCGCCGCAGCTGCTGTACATCCCGAAGAAGCGCACTGGGGACTGTATGACGCTGCGCGCCGGCCGAAGGCCGCGGCGCGCGAGCTGCCGGCGCTCGCGCCAACGAGCGCGCGCTGATTCGCGGCGTCATTTCAGAGCGAGTTCGACCTTCACCTTGTCGCCCGACTGCGGCTTGGGTGCTGCGGCGTTCACGAGGAACACCCGCGACGGATCGATCTGGCCGTTCGAGATCAGTGCTCCCTGGATGGCCTGCGCACGCGCTTTGCCGAGCGCCTCGAGATCGCTGTCCGGCACCTGCATGTGCTCGCGCAGTGCAGCCTCGAGCTCGGAGATTGCCGCATCGTAGGGCGGTGACTCCTTACGCTTCACCTCCTGCACCGCCACGACGCTCGGTGGCAAGGGCTTGTCCTTGCCAAGCTGCGCCTGGTATTCATCGAGCAGCAGCTTGAAGTGCTTCTCCGGGTCGGCGAGCGCCATTTCACCGGCGGTGTCAGGATGCCTGCGGCCCGCGCGCGTTTCGGCGACGCGGGCGAGCAGCGCGCTCTGCAACCGCGCCGCGGCGAGTGCCGTACGGTCTATGGTGTCCGAAGACACTATGGGCACATCGAGCTTCAGTTGCGGCCGCTCCTGCAGCGCTTTGGCGAGTGAGCCGAGCTGATCCTGCGCCGGCTTCTCGAGTTCGGCGCTGCCCGCTGCGAACTCGACGATGTTCAGGTGCTCGTTGCCGCCCCCGAACATGTGCCCGAGCAGCGCAAATGGCGCGGTCGCCACCTTGGTAAGGACGTTGACGAACGCCTTCCAGATGATCGGTCCGATGCGGAACTTGGGATCGTCGAGCGAGCCGCTCATCGGCAGGTCGAGGTCGATGACGCCATTGCGGTCCTTGAGCAACGCTACGGCAATCTTCAGCGGCACGTGCACCGCATCGGGACTCTCGACCCGCTCGCCCAGCTCGAGCTGGTCGACTACGAAGTGCTGCGAGGCGGTGAGCTTGCGCTGCTCGATCTGGTAGTGCACGTCGACCGATAGCTTGCCCTTGTCGATCTTGTAGCCGACGAAGTGACCCGAGTACGGGTTGACCACGGTCAGGTCGACATCCTGGAAGCTCATGGTGAGGTCGGTAAAGAGCGCGGCCGACAGCACATTGATCGCACCGGCAACTTTCCACGGCGCATATTTATCCACCTTGCCATTGAGCTCCACCTTGGCGCGTGACTGCGGATCGGAGGAAAGTCCGGTGATCTTGCCGCCAAGGCTCTGAATGCCGATAGCGAAGCTCGGCTTGATCCACAGATCCGCATAATTGGCCGAGCCGTTGGCGAGGGTCACCGTGCCGATCGACACCGGGAAGGGCGTCAGCGGACCTGCCGGGACAGGCGCGGCCTGCACGGTTTTCTTGCGCTGGCTTCTCGAGGCGCGCTCGGTGCGCGGGGGAGGTGCGGCTGCCTCGGCTGCCGGCTGGTCGGCGGTCGTGCCGGTGGAGGGCTCCGCCTGTTTCGGCCGGGGGGCGCCTGCTGGCTTCAGCACCTCCCCGATGTTGGTGCTGCGATCGGGCGCAATGACCATGCGCACGTAGGGCTCGAGTGCCGTCACCGCGCCGATGCGCACACTCGCCGGCGCCGAGCGGTAACGGATGTCGGCGATCCGCAGGTCACGCCATTTGACGAAGTCGAGCTTCAGTGCATTGTCGATCGTGCGCAGGTCATGAATGCCGGTCTTGCCGCCCACCACGAGCGCACCGTCCGCCGTGCGCTCGATATCCAGTTTCGCGCCCAGTGTGCCCTTGAGCAGCGTCATCGAGGTGTAATGGGTGAGATAGGGCTGCAGCAGGGTGAGCGCGAGATCATCGACCCGGAGGTTGGCGCTCACCGCGGTGGTTCGCGGAGTAACCTTCGCCTGGCCGTGAATCTTGCCACCGGGATCTACGCCCGTATCGAGCTCGATATCGAGCGTATTCTCGGGCGAGTTGTTGAATCCGGTGACGTGAACGTTCATCGGCGCGAGCGTCAACGCAGCGGCCGGGCTCACCGCGCGATCCTCGGCCGAGAGCCTGAAGCCTTCCACCACGAGATCCGGTGCCGACAGCTTCCACGTCGATGGCTGTGACCCGGCGCTGCTCGAGGCTGCCGCGGGGGCTGGCTCGGTTGCCGCGGCTGCGGTGCCGTGCGCGCCCGCCTCGGCTGGCGGAGTGAGCAGCTCGAGGAGATTGAGACGACGCTGCTCATCCAGCCACGCTTTGATATCGCCGCCCGACAGCGCCACCTTTGCGATGCTCACCGATTGCTTCCGCAGATCGACCCGTATCTCCTCCAGGGCGATGCGCGCCACATCGATGTAGTCCTGCTGCGTTGCGCGCGGGCGCACACCGAACCCGGTGACGGTGGTGTTGTGCACCGCGAGGGTGAGTGCGCGCGGGCCTGCGGCACCGCCGAAATCGTAAGCACCCTTCAGGCCGATGGTGCCGGAAGCGATCTCGAACGGCAGACTGCTGCGCAGGTAATTCCAGACGGTTCGCGCCTTCAGGTTGGCCACTTCGAACACTCCGCGCGAGGCGAGCGGCGCGAAGTGCACCGTGCCATTCCAGATGACGCGCTCGCCTTCGGACGAGGCGGCCTCGAGCGCATAGCCGTTACCGGTCGTCGCGCGCGTACTGAAGTCGCGCAGCTCGAACACGATCGGCTTGAGCTCGGCACGAAACGGCGTCGATCGCGTACGGTCCTCGAACACGGTCCTGCCATCGAGCACCGCCAGACGTTTGACGAACAACCGCGGAGGCGGTGCGGGTTTCTGTGCCGGCGGCGCGGGCGGAAAACCCTTGCCGAGATCGGCAAAGTTCAGCTCGCCATCGGGGCGAACGACCGCGCGCGCGTACGGCCGCTCGAGCAGGATGTCGCCGAAGCTGGCACCGAGCCGCCACAGCGAGGCAAGCTGCAGCGTGACATGCAGGTGCTCGAAAGACAGCAGCGTCTGGCCATCGGCGTCCGGAAGCACCAGCTGGCGCATATCGAGGGCCAGGGTAAAAGGATTGAAGCGAATGTCGCCGATGGCGAGGGTGCGGTGATAGTGCGTCCGCACAAAATCCACCGCGTTCTTGCGGATGAGGTACGGCACGGCGAGAAAGCCGGCGGCCGCGTAGACGCCCACCAGCACCAGGACGATGGCGATCCCGATGAGGTAGCGTCGATAGCGCCGCTCCATGCGTCCCGCTCCGTTTGTTGTTCTGCGGGTATCCTAGAGCATCGGCGCCGATGCCACCAATGGCGCGCGCAAGCAGCGCACAAAACGCGCGTGGCGCTCGAGTGAGCGCCACGCGGGTTTCTCAGGACGCGCGGGAGCGCGTCAGCAGCAGGTTAGTCGTCGTGATGATGACCTCGGTCGTGATCGTCACCATCGCCGTGATGTCCGTGATCGTGGTGCTCGGGATGGTAGCCCGGCTCATACTCAGCGGACTTCACGAAGTACACCGGTCGCTCGCACGCATGGTATTGGTGGCAGTACTTGTGCCAATTCTTGGCGTGGCCGGGCGGTACGTGCAGATAGATGGGCTCGACCGGCGCGGCGCCAACCACGATCGGTGAGGGCGCCGCGATCACCGGCTGCGCGTACACCACTGGCGGCGGCGCATTGCCGATTGCGACCTGACCGTAGACCCCCGGCACCACTGGCCCACTGATGGTGGCGTTGAAGCTGACATTCTGAGCCTGTGCCAGCGGCACGATCGCCGCGAACAACGCTGGAACGATTAGAAAACGCATCATGCTCATGGACACTCCTCGATGCTCACACGGCGCCCCACACCGCGGTGAACTATGCCAACCTCGGGAATGTAATAACACCTGCGCGCCACTGAACGCTGCGTGAATGTGACGCGCGTCGCACTCCTCCATGTGCTCATGTCGGCTGAATCAGACGCTCGTCATTCGGCAGCTGCGCCTTGTTCACACGCGGACTCACCTTCCAGGCGCGCATCGTCTCATCCGGATATGGGCGCAGCGCAGCGCGCGCCTCCTGCGGCGAGCCACGCAGCCAGCTGTCGTAGTCGGAGTCAGCGAGGAGCGCAGGCATGCGCGGCTTCTCGTTGTGCACGCTCAGGAGCAGCGCGTTGGCAGGTACGGTGATCAGCGTGCACGAGCTGAGGTACGAGCCGTCCGCTCGCCGCGAGCGCTCCCACAGCCCGGCGACACCAAACACCTCGCGGTCGGCGAGCCGCACGAAGTACTGATCGCGCGAACCATCCTCGTTCAGGTGTGGCTCGTAGAAGCCGCCCATCACGAAAATGCAACGCTGGCCGCGGCGCCAGGCATCGCGATAGCTCGGAGCGCTGCCGAGGCGCTCGACGGTGGCGTTGATGGTGGACGCCTTGAGAGGCACTCCGTGCGCCCACCACGGCACCAGACCCCAGCGCATCTGCGTCGCCTCGCGCTCCCCCTCGCGCTGCACCACGACCGGAACCTGCTCGGTCGGCAGCACGCGATAGCTCACCGGATACTCCCAGTGCCCGCGCTGGATTCCCATGGCGCGCTCGGCCTTGGCAGCCTGGGCGAGGATGTACTTGCCGCACATGTAGTCAGTTCTTAAACAGTGTGGCGAGCGGCCCGGCACTGGGTGGACGGACCTTGCCGGCGCTGCTCACACTCGCTCAATGCTGCCATGGAACTCGGTCGAACGGCTGCGCGATCATTTCGGCGACTACGTGCTGGTGGTCACCTGTCGCAGCTGCCGGCACTCGCGCGAGCTCACACCCGCGTTCCTTGCGCGCCACTGCCGGCGCGGCTGGGACGAGCCGGTCGCCAACATCATCGCCCGCTTGCGCTGCCACTGCGGCAGGAAGTTGGTGGATGTGCAGATCGGCTTCAACCGCAAACCGCGCGGCTGGGTAAAGAATCCTTCCTGAGAGCGCTTCGCGCCGCTGCCTAGCGCGGCTGGCTTGATACCGCGCCGCCGGGCGTGGCCGGACCCCAGAAATCACGTTTGATCACGCCATAGAGCGCCGCCGTGAATCGCTCAGACTCGGGACGGGTCATGTGTGACCACTCGGGGAGGTAGAAACCCTGCAGCTCGGGATAGTCCTCGAAGTAGATGCCAGGGGCACCGGTGGCGGCGAGCAGCGCGTCCCAGGTCCGCTGGCGCGGGAAGTGGCTGTTTTCGTAGTCGAGGTACGCGCCGCTGCTCGGCATGCGCACGAACAGCACCTGCACGCCGCGCGAGCGCAGCTTTGCGACCAGCCGCGCCGCGCGCGCGATCTGCTCCTTCTCGATCTTGAGAGCCTCGGCCGGCGTCGGATCATCGGGAGAGGGCTGGAAGTCGTCCGACCAGATTCGGTGCCAGAGCTCGCGATACTCGGGATCGTCGGCAACCTTGTCCCACAGGTAAGTGTTGCGGTCTGCCTCGTGATAGCCGAGCTTGCGCGGCTGGAGAAATACATGCTTGCCAGGGCGCTCGGGCCAGGGCTGCCGCTCGAGTACGGTCGCGAGCGAGAAGTCCGGATCCTCGAACGCCAGGTAGGGCTCGATCAAGCGCATGGACAGCCATTGGCCGATGCGCTGCGATGGCGATTCCTTGCGCGTGTAGCGCACCGCCTCGCCGCGGTATTCGAAGCCCGTGAAGAACAGGTCGGGTGCCACGCTGATCACCACGCGGCCGGTAAAGTTCGGATCCGCGGCGAGATCCTCCAGGTAGGTCAGTGGCGAAGTCCCTTCGAAAGCCAGTTGGATCGGGCGTTGCCCGTCGAGCCGCTCCCACACCGGAAGCGCCATGTCGTAGTAAATGCGCGAGTCTCCCACCAGCACCGTCGCATTGCCCTCGCCCGCGTCGATGCGGCGCCGCTGCAGCGCCCACAGGCCATAGTTATTGCGATAGCCGGGCTTGGCACCGAAATTGCGCCAGTAACCTTCCCAGCCCGCGACCAGCAGTGCCAGGAGCGCGACGCAAATGAGGAAGATGCGGCCCCACGGTTGTATCGGCACGGGACGGCTGGGCACCGGCTGCGCGACACCCGGCCGGTCCGCTGCGGTCTGACGCGCATAGTGATCGCGCTGCCCGGCGGCGGGCGTAGCGCGCCGCGCGGCGCTGGGGGGCAGCGTAGCCTCAGAACTGGAAATAGATGAAGGCACTGCCGCTCCCCTGCGCAATCACGATTGCGAACGCCATCAGCGCCCACACTGCGGCCACGGCGCCGGCCGGCGCGCGCGCCACGAGTGACTCGAGCGTGCGCGCGCGCATGAGCCAATGGGTCACGAGCAGCGCGCCGACGATCGCCGCTACCGACAGCAGACTGAAGGTCGCGAGTATCGGGCGCGTGCCGGCGTTCTGGCCGGCCATGCCGCGCAGCACGATCCACGCCTTGCCGAAGGTCTTGGCGCGAAAGAACACCCAGGTGATGTTCACCAGCGTGTAGGTGAGCAGCCCCAGCAGCACGAACACGATCGGCCCAGGACGGTAATTGGCAAAGCGCGCGCGCAGCGCACGCTCGAGCGCCAGGTACAGTCCGTGGAGTCCGCCCCAGGCGACGAAGGTCCAGTTCGCGCCATGCCACAGACCGCCGAGCAGCATCGTGCCCATTAGCGCCAGGTAGGTGCGGCGCGCACCATGGCGGTTGCCGCCGAGCGGAATGTAGAGGTAGTCGCGCAACCAAGAGGACAGGGTGATGTGCCAACGGCGCCAGAAGTCCGAAAATCCCACCGCGGCGTACGGAAAGCGGAAGTTATCCGGCATCGCGAAGCCGAGGCATAGCGCCGCGCCGATGGCGGTGGTGGAGTAACCGGCGAAGTCGCAGAAAATCTGCCCGCTGAAAGCGAGCGTCGCCGCCCAGGCATCCAGGGCACCGGGGATCTTGTCGCTGTCGTAGACACGCTCGGCAACGCCGGAGAGAAACGTGTCGGCGAGCACGATCTTGTTGAACAGCCCGAGCGTCATCAGCGCCAGGCCGTAGCGCAACTGCTCGGGGCTGGCACGGCGCGGCTGCGCGAACTGCGGCACCAGCTCAGTGGGACGCATGATGGGGCCCGCCACCAGATGCGGGAAAAAGGTGACGAACAGCGCATAGTCGAGCAGATTTTGCGCAGGCGCCGCGCGGCGTAGGTACACATCCAGCGTGTACGACATGGTGGCAAAGGTATAAAAGGAGATGCCCACCGGCAGCACGATGTCGTAGTGAGCCGGATGGTAGGCGATGCCGATCGCCGACATGAGTGCAGTGAAGTTATCGAGCAGGAACTGCCCGTACTTGAAGTAACCGAGCATCCCGAGATTGGCGATCACCGAGAGCAGCATCCATGCGTGCCGTGCACTCTGGCGGCGCGCCTTCACGAGTCCCTGGGCGGCGTACCAGTCGACTACGGTCGAGATCCACAACAGGATCACGAACGGTGGATTCCAGGCAGCGTAGAACAGGTAGCTCGCGATCAGCAGGTTGATCTTCTTCGTGGTCCAGGGCAGCGGCAGCGAGTGCAGCGCGAGCACGCAAGCGAAGAACACCACGAAGGTGAGTGAGTTGAAGACCATGACGTGGCGTCCGGCCGCGCGGCGACGGCCGACGCACTCCCCTGGTATAGCGCCGCGGACTTCGCGCCATCATGCAATGGCGCCGGAGCGCGGCGCAAGCGATGTGCGCGCCGCGCGCCGCCCCCCGACTCAACCGGACTAACTGGCCGGCGGCTGCGATCGCATGGCGGTTTCCGCGCGGCGTTTCAACTCTTCCGGCGGCACATCTTCCACGTGCGTCGCGATCGTCCAGACATGGCCGAACGGGTCCTCGAGCGTGCCGGAGCGATCGCCATAGAACTGGTTGGTCACGGGACGCAGCTCCCGGGCGCCCGCCTTGACCGCGCGCTCGAACACCGCGTCGACGTCCTCGAGGTAAAGCAGAATGCTGACGCTCGAGCCTCCGAGCGTACGCGGTCCGCGATAACCCATGCCGGGATGCTCATCGGCGAGCATGATCACCGAATCGCCGATGCGGATTTCTGCGTGCCCCACCCTCCCCTGCGGATCGGCCATGCGGAGCATTTCGGTCGCGCCGAAGGCGCGCTTGTAGAACTCGATCGCGTCCGCCGCACCCTGCACGATCAGATACGGGGTGGCTGTGCGGTAGCCCTCCGGAATCGCTTGCGTCGCCATGCTGTGACTCCTTGCTAGCGGTGCTGACAGCTTACTCCGCGGGTCGAGCCAAGTTAATGCGGCGATAGCGCAGTTGATACAGCAGAGCGAGCGCTGCCAGAAAAGGCAGGCCGAAGACGAGCATCAGGCGAAAAGCCGGCGTGAAGGCGGTCGTGATGAGTACCGCGGCCATGAGCGCGGCGCCAAGCAGCGTAGTGGCCGGGTACCCCGGCAAAGCTAAGCGCTGCGGCACGCCACTGCGCACGCGTGCACGGCGAAAAGCGTAGTGGGTCACGAAGATCATCATCCAGGTGAACATCGCCCCGAACGAGGAGATGGAGATCATGAGGATGAAGGCGGACTTCGGCGCCAACACACTCACCACCGTGGCCAGCGCTATCCCGAGACTCGACAGCAGCAGCGCCTGCACCGGTACGCCACGGTGGTTCAGCCGGCCGAAGCGGCGCGGCGCGTACCCGGCGCGTGACAGGCTGAACATCATGCGTGTCGTGATGTAGAGCTGACTGTTCATGGCGGAGAGCGCTGCGATGAGGATCACGAAGTTGAATATCGCGGCAGCCCCCGGCACCCGCAGCGCGCGCATCACCTTGACGAACGGGCTTTCATCCACGCCGGCAACGATCCAGGGCACGATCGCCAGCACCAGGGCGAGCGTCAGCAGGTAGAAGACGATGAGCCGCAGGACGGTGGCGCGAAACGCGCGCGTCACCGAGATCTCTGGCTGCGCCGCTTCACCCGCTGCCACCGCGATCATCTCGATGCTGAGATAACTGAAGATGGCGACGATGAGCGCGCTCCAGGCGCCCCACAGCCCGTGCGGCAGGAAACCGCCGTATGCGGTGTAGTTATGGAACCCGGGGGTGGACAGCGACGCGCCACTGGTTGGCGCGGTGAACTTCTCGGGAGCCCCGAACACGATATAGGAGGCGAGCAGTATGAACAGCACGATCGCCGTCACCTTGAGTGCCGAGAACCAATACTCGATCGCGCCGAATACGTTGACGCTGCGCGCATTCACGAGCACCAGCAGCGCCGAGAAGCCCACGATCCACGGCCACCCCGGTGAGTGCGGGAACCAGTAGTGCATGTAAAGCGCGATCGCCGTGACTTCGGTGCCCACCCCGAGAACGATGCTGGTCCAGTAGGCGTAGCGCACGAGGAATCCGGCGAGCGGCCCGAGATAGTACTCGGCGTATGCTCCGAATGAGCCCGAGGTCGGATGCGCGACGGTCATCTCGGCGAGACAACCCATCAGCAGCAGCGCGATCACCGCACCGATCAGATAAGTCAGCAGCACCGCGGGGCCCGCCAGGCTGATTGCGACGCCGCTGCCAAGGAATAAGCCGGTGCCGATCGCGCCACCGATGGCGATCATGGTCATGCGCCTGGCCGTCAGGCTGCGGCGCAAGCCGCTTTCGCGCTCGATGATCTCGTCAAAGCTCGCGTCATTGCGCATGTGCATGATGCGGGACCGCTGCTGTTGTGGAGGATTCGGCCGCCTGCGCGGTGCGATAGCTGCGGCCGTAGAGTAAGGCTCCGACGATGTCCGTGCTAGGCTGGCGGCTCAGCTGTTCAGCGGGAGAGTGACGTGCTCGGTTACTTTCGGCAGCTCACGGGTGCGCAGCTGCACGCGTATCTGGCGGCGCTCGGCGGCTGGGCGCTCGACGCTCTCGACTTCTTCATCTTCGTCTTCTGCCTCAAGGCGATGAGCGGAGAGTTTCATACGGACGTGAAAGCCGTGAGTGAGGGGATTTTCCTCACCCTCGCCTGCCGGCCGCTCGGCGCGCTCGCCTTCGGGTGGCTGGCGGAGAAGTACGGCCGCCGACCTGTGCTGATGCTCAACGTGGTCAGTTACTCGCTGGTGCAGCTCGCCACCGCTTTCGCTCCGAACCTCGCGACACTGCTGGCGCTGCGCGCGCTGTTCGGCTTCGCCATGGGGGGTGAGTGGGGTGTGGGCGCAGCGCTGGCCCTCGAGACGCTGCCGGCCCGGGGACGCGGCTTTTTCTCCGGGTTGCTGCAGGAGGGCTACGTCATCGGTTATCTGCTCGCCTCGGTGGTGTTCTGGCTGGTCTTCGACCGGGTCGGTTGGCGCGGCCTGTTCATCATCAGCTCGGCGTCGGCGCTGCTCGTGTTGTACATACGCTTCGGGGTGCACGAATCCCCCGCCTGGGTTGCAGGTGGTGCAACGCAGCGTCCCTCCGGCGCACTGCTGTGGGCCGCGGTGCGTGACTACTTCCCGACGCTCGCGTACCTCGTGGTGCTGATGGCCTGCTTCAATGCCTACTCGCATGGCTCGCAGGACATGTATCCGACCTTCCTGCAGGTGCAACACGGCTTCTCCGCCGCGACGACGGGCAAGGTCGCCATCGTCATGAATCTGGGCGCACTCGCCGGGGGTATCTGCTTCGGCACATTGTCCGAGCGGCTCGGCCGGCGCCGCGCCATCGCGCTCGCGGCGCTGCTGTCACTGCCGATGATTCCGCTCTGGGCCTACTCGCATACCGCCGTCATGCTCGCGCTGGGGGCATTCCTCATGCAGTTCATGGTGCAGGGTGCCTGGGGAATCGTGCCGGCGCATCTCAATGAGCTCTCTCCCCCGTCGGTGCGCGCGGTGCTGCCGGGCTTCGCCTACCAGCTGGGTAACCTCGCCATGGCGAACATGGCGCCGTTCCAGTCCGGCCTCGCGGAAGCGCGTGGCGGGGACTACGCCTATATCCTCGCCTGGACCATGGTGGTCGTCGCGGCGGCGCTGATCATCGTCACGGTGTCGGGACCCGAGCGGCGTTCCGCGCAGCTGCAGGTGGCTGGCTGAATGGTACGATCGCGGCGTGCGCATCCCGACACTCGTGTTGGCCGTCGCGCTCGCCGCCGCCGCGCACTGCCGCAGCGCCCAAGCAGCCGATCCTTATGAACAGCTGGCCGCACTCGCCGGGGATTGGGAAGCGGACCTGCCCGGCTTCGGCAAACTGACAAACTCGATCCGCCTGGTGTCGAAAGGTACGGCGATCGAGGAGACCATCGGCACGCCCGCCGATAACGAGACCTCCCTCTACACGCATCAGGGGGCAGGCCTGCTGCTCACGCATTTCTGCGCTCTGACACCCGGAGGTCACATTGCGCGGCTCGTTTTGCAGCCGCGGCACGGTACGCAGCCTCTCGAGTTCGTCTTCGTCGGCGCGAGCAACCTTTCCGGCCCCAATGCCGCGCACATGCGCCGGGTGCTCATCTCCTTCGCCGACCGCGATCATTTTCGCGAGCAGTGGACCAGGAGCGAGAACGGCAAGGACACGGTATTCGACCTGCACTTCGTGCGCCGCTAGCGGCGCACGGCAACCCCGGCGCGTGCGTTGCCCTCAGACCCGCGCGCCGACCACCCGGTCAATAGTGATAGGAGGGGAACCTCCACACGAACATCAGATTGATGCCGCCGAAGCCTGGCGTGCCGTCGGAGTTGCTCAGGTCGATCCAGGTATAGCGATAATCGACATTGATCGTGAACGAACGCGTGAAGTTGATCTGTACACCGGCGCCGGCCTGGTAGGCGAAGCTGTTAGAGCCGTGAGTCGGCTGATAACCACTGCAGACATAGCCCCACCACGGATCCCACCAGCAGCCGGTTTGCGGTGGTCCCGAGGCAATGTTGGTGTTGATCCAGTTCCATCCCAGTCCGACCGCCGCGTACGGCTTGATCGCGCCCTTCAGCGGCAGCAGGTACTGCGCATCGAACATCAGCGTGCTGAAGTCGACGTGTCCATTCTCGATACTGGTGTCGGCGAGGTTGCCCTTGACGGTGCCGTTGAAGTCGCTCTGGGCCCAGCCGAAGTTCATGCCGACGACCAGCTGGTCGGTCACGTAGTACCCGGTTCCGACCCTGATCCCCGTGGTGCTGTCGATGTCGGCATTGCTGCCGCCCTTGAAGTCGACGTTTTTCGACTGCAGGAAGACTGGTCCGATGCGGAATTCCCAGTCGCCCATGTGCCCGCCGGTATCGCCGTAGCCCATCATCTGCGCGAGCGTCCCCTGCGAGGCCGCAAGACTAGCCGCCGAAACCAGTAGCAGGAGGTAACGCTTCATATGCACTCCAATCGCAGGCCGAGGCCTTCCACCCTAAGCTTCACATGGGTTTGCGCTGCACAGCAATGCGACTTTGGGGCCATGGCTTTTCTTCAATGTACTTTGGCCTGTTGCGTCGCGGCAACGACCGGCTCCCCTCCGTCAGCTGTGACGACTGAACGGTGACGACACTATCATCGTTGACAGCGACGCAAGGGAATCGAGTGTCAGAGCTCTCTGAATGGGACAGCTTTTATGTGATCGTCGGCTCCGCCGCCGGGGCACTCGTGGGTCTGCAGTTCGTGGTCATGACGCTCATCGCCGAGCGGCCCCCGGTGCGCTCACCCGAGGCGGGCTCTGCATTCGCGACCCCGACAGTCCTTCACTTCAGCAGCGTGCTGTTGCTCTCTGCGGTGCTGCGCGCCCCCTGGCGGGACATCTCACCCGTGGCTACTCTGTGGGGACTCCTCGGCCTGGCGGGCACCACTTACTCCGTGCTGGTGGCATGGCGGGTTCGCCGGCAAACCGTCTATCGTCCGGTGCTCGAGGACTGGTCCTTTCACGTGCTGTTGCCGCTCGTCGCCTATGCGACCCTCGCACTGACCGCTCTCGCCGCACCGCTCCATGTGCGCGGCGCTCTGTTCGGAGTCGGGGCGGCGGCGCTGCTGTTGCTCTTCATCGGTATTCACAATGCCTGGGACACGGTGTCGTACTACGTGTTCGTGCAGAGGAAAGACGATAAGGAGTGAGCCGCCCGCTGCGGATCACAGGCCGAGATCGCTGAGTGCTGGATGGTCATCGGGCCGGCGGCCGAGCGGCCAATGGAATTTTCGCTCCGCCGCCTGGATCGGCAAATCGTTGATGCTGGCGAAACGACGCTGCATCAGGCCTTCTGCGTTGAATTCCCAGTTCTCGTTGCCGTAGCTGCGGAACCAGCTGCCCGAATCGTCGTGCCACTCATAGGCGAAGCGGACCGCTATGCGGTTGCCGGCGCAGGTCCAGAGCTCCTTGATGAGCCGGTAGTCGAGCTCGCGTGCCCACTTGCGCTGCAGGAAGGCACGCACCTGCTCGCGACCCACCGGGAACTCGGCGCGGTTGCGCCACTGCGTATCTTCGGTATAGACCTGCACCACGCGCTCGGGGTCGCGCGTGTTCCAGGCATCTTCCGCCATGCGAACCTTCTGCGTGGCGGTCTCGAGCGTGAAGGGAGGTACCGGTGGACGCATCGCCATCGCCGTCTCCTTTGCCGGGTGTATCGTCGATGTAGACAGCCGAGTCGAGAGAAGTTTCAGCGCGGCCGGGCCATTTTCAGTCCTCCTTGTAAATGCGCCCTTCCTTCATCACGAAGCGCACGTCCTCCAGGAGCCGCACGTTCTGCAGCGGATCACCCCGTACGGCGATGATGTCGGCCAGCTTACCGCGCGTGATCGAGCCGAGCTTCTGCGACACACCGAGCAGCTCCGCATCCGCGGCGGTCGCAGCCTGGATCGCCTGCATGGCCGTCATGCCGTTCTCCGTCATGAGGGTGAACTCACGGGCATTGGTGCCGAAGCGACAGACGCCGATGTCGGTGCCGAAGCCGATCTTTACTCCGGCATTGACCGCCTTGCGGAAGTTGGCGAGCTGCGCGGTCATGATCTGCTGTGCCTTGCTCACGAACTCCGGCGGGTAATTCGTGCCGACGCACTCGCGCACCTCGAGCGTGGGCACGAGATAGGTGCCGTGCTGCTTCATGAGCGCGCGTCCCTCGTCATCCATCAGTGTGCCGTGTTCGATGGAGGCTGCGCCGGCGCGGATGGCGGCCTTGATGCCTTCCGCTCCGTGTGCATGCACGGCCAACTTGAGCCCGAAGTTGCGCGCCTCGTCAGCTCCGGCCACGAGCTCCTCCGGCGTTGCCTCGCGACCGCCGGGGTTACTGTTGTGAGTGAGCACGGCACCGGTCGCGAACATCTTGATCACATCGACGCGCTCACCGGCGAGCTGGCGCACGCGCGCGCGTACCTCACTCGGTGAGTTGGCCTCGCCGTAATGCAGATCCCAGGGCAGCGTGACATCGGGAGCGAAGCCGGTCACCGCGCCCGCTCCACCGGCGATGGTCACGTAGGCACCCGCGACGTACATCCGCGGGCCGATGACATCGCCGCGATTGATGGCATCGCGCAGCGCGACATCAACCAGCGCCCGATAGGAGCCGAGATCGCGCACCGTGGTGAAGCCGGCGAGCAGCACTGCGCGCGCGTTGGGGATGGAGCCAAAGGCGCGTTCTGCGGCGGTGTGCTCGAGCTCCGCGAGCGGATCCTGATTGCGCTGATCGATGGTGAGATGGGTATGAGCATCGATGAGACCGGGCAGCACGGTGTAAGCCGTGAGGTCGATGACCCGTGCGTCGCCAGGCACCTGGACATTCGCTCCGACATCCTCGATGACTCCTGCACGCACCAGGATGACTTGTGCGCCGGCCATGCGTCCTGCCACACTATCGATGAGGTGTCCGGCGCGAATGGCGATTGCCTGCTCCGCGGCGCTCGCCGGATACACGAAACCCGTCAGCACGCACAGCAGTGCGTTCACCATCGACCTTGCTCGCATTCGCCGCGCCCTCCCCCGACTGTTGTTTTAACATGTGCGCCAAAGCGGCCGCGCAGTATACCGGCGTGCGCCGACGACGGGGGGAGATACCGAAGGTGCATGTGCCGATCTCAGCGGCGCGGGCCGGACTGCCGCATGCGCGGGTGATCATGGCGTCCAGCCTGGGTACCGGATTCGAGTGGTACGACTTCTTCCTCTACGGCTCGCTGGCCGCAGTCATTTCGAAGCAGTTCTTTGCCGGGATCAATGAGACCAGCGCATTCATCTTCGCGCTGCTCACCTTTGCCGCCGGATTTGCGGTGCGCCCCTTCGGTGCGTTGGTATTCGGCCGCCTCGGCGATCTGGTAGGAAGAAAAAAGACCTTCCTCGCGACCATCGTCATCATGGGTGCAGCCACCACGCTGGTCGGAGTCCTGCCGAACTACCAGTCGATCGGCATGGCGGCCCCGGTGATGCTCATCGCGCTGCGCATGCTGCAGGGACTTGCCATCGGCGGGGAGTATGGCGGGGCGGTGATCTATGTGGCCGAACACACTCCCGCTCATCTGCGTGGGCGCTACACCAGCTGGATCCAGACTACTGCCACACTCGCGCTGTTGCTCAGCCTAATGGTCATCCTCGGCTGCCGGGCGTGGCTTGGACCGGCCTTCGAGAGCTGGGGCTGGAGAATCCCTTTCCTGCTGTCGATCGTGCTGCTCGTCATCTCCGTGTACGTACGCCTGCAGCTCGCCGAATCGCCGGTATTCCAGCAGATGGTAGCGGAAGGCTCCGCTTCCCGGGCCCCGATCCGTGATGCTTTCAGCGACTCCGCCAACGTGCAGCGCATCGTGTCGGTGCTGCTTGGCGCTACCGCCGGTATGAACGTGGTCTGGTACGGCGGCCAACTGTATGCGCTCTACTTCCTCACCCAGGTGCTGAAGGTCGAGCCGCAGACCACCAACCTGCTGCTGGCGGCAACGCTCGCGATCGGCACGCCGCTCTATCTGGTATTCGGCAGACTTTCCGACCGCTTCGGTCGTAAGCGACTCATCATGCTGGGCATGGCACTCGCCGCAGCCAGCTATTTTCCGATCTATCACGCCATTACCCACTTCGCCAACCCGGCAATCGAGTCGGCGGCGCAGCGCGCGCCGGTGCAGGTGCGTGCTGCGCCCGGTAGCTGCAGCCTGCAGTTCGATCCGATCGGCAGGCAGCGCTTCGTCAAATCCTGCGATATCGCCAAGGGCGCTCTCGCTCGCGCCGGAGTCCCCTACACGACGGCGCCGAGTGCACCTGCAAGCGTGGCGCTGGTGCGCATCGGACACCCGGGCGATGCAGCGGTCGAGGTGCCCGCTTTCGAGGGAGCGCAGCTCAGTCCGCCACAATTCCGTGCAGCGTCCGCCGCATTCAATGTCCGACTGGATGGCGCGCTCGTCGCTGCAGGCTACCCGGTCAAGGCGGACCACGGCAGCATGAACTATCCGATGCTCGTGCTGATGCTGCTCGCATTGATGGTGTGCGTGACGCTGGTCACGGCACCCATGGCGGCGTGGCTCGTCGAGCTGTTTCCGGCGCGCGTGCGCTACACCTCACTGTCGGTGCCCTATCACATCGGAGCCGGCTGGTTCGGCGGGTTCATGCCCGCGGTGGCGTTCGCCCTGGTGGCCATCACCGGAGACATCTACTCGGGCCTGTGGTATCCGGTCATCGTGGCCGCACTGACCACTTTGGCGGGCGTGTGTTTGCTGCCGGAAACCTCGGGGCCGCGCTCGCTCCCCGATGAAGTGGTCAGCGCCGCGCGCCAGCCGTGAGAAATTCGGTGATCAGCGGATGCGGCGTCTGCATGGTCGAGCGTGTCTGGGGTACGAAGAGTGTCGCCACGTAAAACGGGTGCTCGGCGATCTCGAGTATGCGCGGTTCACCGCTCTCGTCCCGCCCGGTAATCCTGAGACCCTGCTCCTGCAGCAGCGTCTGGTAGCGTGGGTTGATTCCGTGGCTGCAGTAGTACTCCTCGATGACTTGATCGCACCCGTACGCCGCGTGGGCGCGCGAGCCGGCGAGCAGGCGCACGGGCATCGCCTGCCCTTTGATCGAGCAAGCCAGTGCCATCACGAACAGCCGCGAAGCGGACGGCTCATAGGCCTCATGCGCTGCATCGGCATAGCTCAGCACATGCTTCGCGAATTCGAGCACCGCATGCTGAAAGCCTCCGCAGGTTCCGAAGAAGGGAATGCCTCTTTCTCTGGCGTATCTGATGCCAGCGAGCGCTCCATCGATGCTGGCCAGCGTGCCCGGAGCCGCCCACAAGCCGCAGCAGCCGCTGAGCACGCGCTCGGGGTCCGCCGAGATGGCAGGTGTCGCCAACCAGCTGAGCTCGACCGGAAGTGACAGGCGCGCAGCCGAATGCTCGACGGCCGCATCGAGGGCGTAATGCGGCGGGAAGCCGCTGTCACGCTCCCCCATGACGCCGATCCTCACTGCAGCAGATCCTTCATCGAGGAGCTGCGGACGTACTCGAGCGCGCCGGCGCGCTTGAGCAGCTGCTCGCGTTGCGGGCCGCTCAGAGGCGGGACTGCAGGCTCCGCGGTGTCAGCCAGCGCGTACGCCGTGACGGCCAGCATCGCCGCACCGGCAGTGAGATCGTGGACATCTACCTTGTCGAGAGTGTCGGCTGGCTTGTGATGTACGACCGAATCGTACTGGTCATCCACCACATCTAGATTCAGCGTCGGCACTCCCGCCACGACGAACGCGGCCACGTCGGTATCGAAGCTGAGATCATCGGAGGTGGCACTGCCGCCGATGCGATCGAGCAGCGGCGCGAGCGGCGTCAGTGCGCGTGCGAAGTCGTCGCGACCCGAGACGTTCCAGCCGAGCGGCCGGCCGGCGCCCGTATCGGTGTTGAGATAGGCCACCACCTGGCCGATGTCGGCGGCGTGCGCCCGAACAAAGGCCTTCGAGCCATTCTCACCCTGCTCCTCGGAGGCCCACAGCACGAAGCGCAGCGAGCGACGCGGGCGCGACGGCAGGTGTGCCAGCGCGCGAGCAGCTTCCATTACCTGGGCGACGCCGCTGCCGTTGTCCTGCGCACCGGTGGCGAGGTCCCAGGAGTCGAGGTGCGCTCCCAGCATCACCCATTGCGAGGGCTGCTCGCGTCCCGGGAGCTCGGCAATGACGTTGTGGAGAGTGACCGGACCTGTGAGTACGTTATCGAGCGACAGCTCGATTTCCACGGTGCCCTTGGCCATCTGACGCCGCATGAGCAACGCGTCCTCCCGGCCAATCGAGGCGACGGGTAACGCGAGTGCCGCGCCTCCTTCGGTCGGCGCGCTCGTTCGCAGCACCTGATTCGCCGTCTTGGTGTACACCAGCGCAGCCAATGCTCCGGCATTTTTCAGACGCGCATCCAGAGTCTCGTAGCGCCGTTCGCGTTCCCACTCCTCGGGGGTCGTATGCCGGAACACGACAGGCCCGGTGAGGGTCGCACGATCGATTAACACCACGGCGCCCTGAACGCGGGCGGCAGCGATCGCCTCATCGCTCGTGTCCTCGAGAAAGACGACCGGTCCACGCAGAGCCGGACGCGGCGTGGGCGGCGACCAGCCATAGGAAGCCAGGTGCAGCGTGCGTGGCGTCTTGCCGAGCAGCCGCGCCTGCGCGGGCCCACGCTGCCAGCCGTGTTTGATGATGACCGGCTCGAGCCGCACCTGCGACATGCCCATGCTGCGCAGCTGCCCTGCCGCCCATTGCACCGAGCGCTCATATTGCTCTGAGCCGGTGAGCCGGGGGCCGAGCTCATCAGCCAGCACCTCGAGGTACTCGTAGGCGCGGCCGCGGGCGTAGATGTCGCCGACCAGTGACTGGGTCGCTGCGGATTGCTGCTCCGTGAGCGTGATCGGCTCGGCCCGGAGAGCGGCTGCTGCCAGGCACCCGCACACAGCGACCATCGGCAGGCGCTTCATCGTTGTTACTTCCAGTGGCGGCAATACGAGACCGCGGGTGGGCATTATCCGAGATGCAGGAATCGGCCGTCCACGCCTTGCCAGCGGAGCGCCGGCCGTCAGATCGTCAGCACGATCTTTCCGACGTGAGACTTCCGCATGAACTCGGTCTGCGCCGCAACGATTTCGCGCAGCGGATAAGTGGCAGCGATCACCGGCCGCAGCTCGCCGCGCTCGATGTAGCCGACGAGAGCCGGAAAGACCTCCGGCGCCGGGATCGTGCACCCAAGCAGACACAGATCCTTCAGGTAAAGCGTGCGCAGGTCGAGGCTCACGAGCGGCCCGCCGATCGCGCCAGCCACGGCGTAGCGGCCAGTGCGCACCAGGGTCTCGAGCAACAGCGCAAACGCCGCACCCCCGACGACATCGATGACGACATCGAGGGACTCGCGGCCGAGCGCCGATAAAGGGTCGGCGTCACGCGGCAGCACGCGCGTGGCGCCGAGCTCGTGAATCGCGGCCGCCTTCGAGCGCTCGGCGAGCGCGATGACGGTCGTGTTGCGCCGGCTGGCGAGCTGCACCGCGGCCGACCCCACTCCGCCCGATGCGCCGGTGACCAGCACCCTTTCGCCGGACGTCACCCGCGCGCGCGTGAGCATGTTTTCCGCGGCGAGGTATGCGCACGGGAAAGAGGCCAGCTCGAGGTCCGCAAGCGTGCTGCGTACCGCGCAGGCATTCTGTGCCGGAACCACGGCAAATTCCGCGAATGCGCCCGGCGTGTCCGAACCGAAGTACAGCGGCCTGCCGCATGCGGGCCGCAGCACCGGGTCGACGAGCACGCGCTCGCCGATGCGCCTGTCGTCGACGCCAGCGCCCACCGCTGCGATGTAGCCGCATGCATCGGCACCTTGTATACGTGGGAAACCGAGCGCATCGCCCGCCCATCCGGAGTCCCACACGCTGGCCCTTGCGGCGCCGCTGTCGCCGGTGGTCGAGCTCACGGACTTCGAGTACCAGCCGAGGCGCATGTTGATGTCCGTGTTGTTGACAGCTGCCGCGGAAATGCGAATCAACACCTCACCGGCGGCCGGTGTGGGCACGCAGATATCCTCGCGATACTCGAGCTGCTCGGTGCCGCCATGCCCTTTGAGCAGCACGGCTTTCATCTGCCGTGGCGGAGCGGCGCGCTCGTGCATGCGCATCATCGAGCCGCGGCGGCCGGCTCAGTGCATCGCGGGTGCGCCCACATAGATGACGCCTTCCTTCATGACGAAGATGGGATGCTCCGTGGTCTTGAGGTCGGTGAGCGGATTACCGGCCACGGCCACGATATCTGCGAGTTTCCCTGCGCTCAGCGTGCCCACCTTGTCGGCTACGCCGAGCAGGTCCGCGCCGTGCGCCGTGCCGGCCATCAGAGCCTGGGCCGGCGTAAGACCATTCTGGGCCATGAGCGAGAATTCGCGCGCATTCAGCCCATGCGGCTCGACCGCAGCGTCGGTACCGAGAGCGAGCGGTGTGCCGAGCTTCACCGCGTGCTGGAACATGGTCTGCGATTGCGCCGCGGCGGCGCGCGCCTTGGCGGCGATCGCGGCGGGAAACTTATCGAGGCGCTCACCGACCCACGCGCCGGCGAACAGCGTGGCGACCAGATAGACGTGCTTCTTCTTCATCTCGAGCAGCGTGTCGTCCTTGAGGAAGGTGCCGTGCTCGATCGAGTCGACACCGGCGGCGATCGCCATCTTGGCAGCCCGATCCCCATGGCAGTGGGCCGCTACCTTGCGCCCCCAGTTGTGCGCCTCCGCGACGATGGCATTCATCTCCTCCTGCGTCAGCTGTGGGTTGTCGACCGGGTCGGAGAGCGACAGCACACCGCCTGAGGGCATGAACTTGATGACGTCCGCGCCGAACTTCAGCTGATAGCGCACCGCCTCGCGGCACTCCTCCGGGCCGTTGCATACGCCCTTCAGCGGCCCCTCCGGCGCGATGCGCTCGGGCGGAAAGGGACCGTTATCGGCGTGACCGCCGGTCGCACCAATCGCATAGTTGGACACCAGCATGCGCGGTCCCGGGATGACCCCGGCTCCGATCGCGTTGCGCAGGCCGAGCGCCACGTAGTCGCTCGAGCCGACATCGCGCACGGTGGTGAAGCCGGCTTCGAGTGTGACCTTGGCGTAGTGGGCGCCGTAGAGCGCCTGCTCGACGGGAAAGCGCATCAGGCTGTGGTAGAAGTCGAGATACCAGTTCGGTCCGGACTCCTCCGACAGATGCACGTGCGCGTCGATGAAGCCGGGCAGGAGCGTCGCATCGCCGAGGTCGATCACTTGGGCATCGGGCGGCGGCGGCGCCGCTACGCCGAGCGCCTGGATCTTGTCGCCCTGAACGACGATGACGCCGCCATCGCGCAACGTGCCGGAGACCGAGTCGAAGAGGTGTGCCGCCTTCAGCACGATCGGCCGGCTCACCGGCGCTGCGGGCTCGGCGAGCACGCTCTGGACCCCGAGGGTGGCGAGCGCACCGAGCCAGAACACCATCGGCATTGGTTTCATTGTTTCTCTCCCCTGTCCGCGGACCTCAGAGCTTCGCCGGCGCATCGCTGCGCCACACCTCGCGTCCGTCGAGGTAGGTCGCGAGCACACGTGTCGCGTGCAGCTCGAAGGGATCGGTCGTGAAGATGTCTCGGTCGAGCACGATGAAGTCGGCGCGTTTGCCCGGCTCGAGACTCCCCGTTCTGTCCTCCTGGTGCAGCGCGTAGGCGGCGTTGATCGTGTAGGCATCGACCATGGCGGTGAGCGGCACCGACTGCTCGGGCAGCAGCGGCTTTTCACCGCGCCCGAGTGAGCGTGTGACCGCATGCTCCATTGCCTCGAAGGCGTTGAAGGTGCTGACCCCCCAGTCACTGCCGCCGGCGATGCGCGCGCCGGCATCGAACAGCGAGCGCGCGGGGTACAGGTAGCGTGCACGTGCCGGCCCGATGTAAGGCAGCGTTGCCTTCCCGATGTAGGAGGGATCGAAGGTCGCCCACTGCAGCTGGAAGTTCGCGATGACGGCAAGCGCCTTGAAGCGCGCGAAGTCGGCGGGGTCGATGAGCTCGAGGTGCGCGATCTGGTCGCGGTTCTCGCTGCCGACTCCCTGCGCCCGGGCGTAAGCAAAGGCATCCAGCGACTGGCGCACGGCCCGGTCGCCGATGGCATGGATGTGGACCGTCATGCCGGCGGCGTCGATCCCGGCAACAATACGGTTCAGCTTCGCCGGCTCGAAGTAGCTCGGCCCCCGGTTGGTGGTCGGGTGTCCGGCGCCGTCCAGGTACGGCGACAGCAGCGCAGCGGTCTGCGTCGGGTACTCGATGACGCCGTCGGCGAAGATCTTGACTGCATCCGCTCGCAGAAAATCGGGATCCACCGCCCACTTGTCGCGAAATGCCGTGGCCGCCGCGACGACCTTGTCGGCAGGTGCAGCAAGATCGGTGATGTGGAAGGAGCCGCGCACCCGCATCTTGAGCCGGTGGCGGTCGTAGAGAGCCTTGTAAAGTGACATCTCCTGCTCGCCGACCGCGGCATCCTGCACGGAGGTGAGGCCGGTCGCACTCATGAGGGCAAAGGCCCGTTCAACCCGCTCCACCTGCACTGCGACCGGTGGCACAGGGATAGCGGCCGACAATCTGTCCTCGGCGTCATCGCGCAACGCACCGGTTGGCTCACCCTGAGGATCTCGTTCGATGCGACCGCCGCGCGGGTCGCGAGTGTTGCGATCGATGTGGGCAGCCGCGAGCGCCGCGCTGTTGCCCCAGCCGCTGTGGCCGTCGGCGCTCTCGAGTACGAGCGGCCCGTCCGAGCGCATGGCGTCGAGTTCGGCACGTCCCAGAACCAGCTCCGAGGCATTCACCTGTACAACCTCGAACCACTGGTTCCTAGCGGGCCGATGTGCCCTCATGCATTCAGCTACCGCAGCCTTCACTTTGCCGGCATCGAGCTCGTCATCGTGGAGGTTGCACTTGTCGATGTCCTGCGCGCTCTGCGCCGGGTGGATGTGCGCGTCGATCAGCCCTGGGAGGACAACTCTTCCACCCAGATCGACGATGCGAGTTCCGGTCCCTGCCAGCGCGCGCATATCCGCGTCGGAGCCCGTTGCCAGGATGGTCTTGCCGCGCACCGCGAGCGCACTCACGACACGGTGCGCAGCGTCCTGGGTATGAATGCGGGCGTTAGTGATCACGAGCTCGGGCGCCTCCGCTGCCTCCGCCACGCAGGGCGCCATGAGCAGCGCGAGCAAGCGGAGCGTAATGACGCCGATTGTCTTCCGAGCAATCCGGCCGAGCGCCATGGCTGCCGCCGGTGGATCCGCCCGTGCCAAGTCCTCCGCAGATGGGCAGATCGATTGTTGCGGCCCCCTCACGTGCTCACCTCTTCCGGGGTGTTCGAATCGCACGCATCCTAGGCACATCCGAACCCTTGCGCTACATCCGCACCCGATGAGCCTTGGCGCCGCGCACACCCACCGAGTACCCGTTCGAGCACTTGCCAGCGCAGCGCAGTGGTGGTAATCGATACGCAGGGGGAAATCGGACCGAATCCAGGTTCCCGTCGCAGCGGGCCACGAGCGGACAGCTCGGGCCGAGTGCTGGAGAAAAGCGGATAACGTGGCTGCAAGGCAATCGCGCCGAGCATCCCTCTGTATGGAGCCTCATGTCCGAGTTAACACAGGTCTCGCCGCGGCTCGCTGCGCCATCACAGTGGGACGCGAAGCTGGCGCGCTGCCTGGTGCTGCCGCTCAGGGACAGCTTCGTCACGCCCAATGATCTGACCACCGTGCGCCTGGCAACGGGGCTCGCCGCCGCGGTGGCATTCATTTCCGGGTCCTATGGCTGG
Organism: Steroidobacteraceae bacterium; assembly: GCA_035495655.1. Lineage (GTDB taxonomy): Bacteria > Pseudomonadota > Gammaproteobacteria > Steroidobacterales > Steroidobacteraceae > 13-2-20CM-66-19. The sequence goes on along the minus strand of DATJFM010000113.1, from coordinate 10,926 downwards.
TCGAATATCGGGGCGCTCCTGCTGGTGATATCGAATTTCGTCGATCACGCCGACGGCGAGCTGGCGCGCATCAGCGGTAAGACCAGTCGGTTCGGCCACCTGTACGACCTGGCGTGCGACACGGTGGTCACGGTTTTGCTCTTTGTGGCGATGGGCTTCGGCGTGCGCGCGCGGGGCGGCAGTCCACTGGATATCCCACCGGTCATCCTGGGGGCCATTGCCGGCAGCGCGATCGCGCTGATTTTCTTTCTGCGCATGCGCATCGAGGAAATGGCTGGCAAAGCAGCGAGCCGGCAGAGTGCGCTCGGCGGATTCGAGACGGAGGACGTGCTGTATCTCTTGCCGCTGGTGACATTATGTAACGGCGTCGTTCCCCTGCTGCTTGCCGCCTCGGTCGGCGCGCCGCTGTTCGCTGCGTGGGTTGTGCTCGACCACCAGCGCCTGCTGCGCAAGCAGAAACCGGAGGCTGAATCGACTTCGGATGCGGGGCTGGCCTGAGGACCGCAAGCGGCGATTCACGGCAGACGGACTTGGATGCCTGTGCTGCGGAAGCGCGTCACCGGTCGGATACCGATCGGACACTGGCTGCGCGCCTGCAGCAGCTCGAGTCAGCGACGCTGCAGCGAAGGTTCTCGGAGCAGGGACAGTTTCTTTACCTGCCTGAATTCCTGCCCGCTTCGATCACGGCGCAGCTGGTGGCGGCGGTGGAAGCAGTCGGGAGCGCCGTCAATCGCAATTATCTGCCGCGGCACAAGCAGGGCGGCAGCGTCAGCCGGCATGAGTTGGATCGCTCCACACCCTTCGTCGCGGAGCTCTATGGCGCGGCCGCGCTCCTCGGCTGGCTGGAACGCGTGGCCGGGGAGCGGCTGCAGGTTTCGCCCGCGGGGGACCCGCACGCGTACGCTCTCTATTTCTACACGCAGCCGGGAGACCACATCGGCTGGCATTACGACACCTCTTACTATGCGGGCCGGCGCTACACCCTGCTGCTGGGAGTCATCGACGAGTCCTCCTGCCGGCTCGAGTACCAGCTGCACACCCGCGACAAGGCGCGTGAGATCGTAGCGGGGGCCCTGCAGATCCCACCCGGTGGGCTGGTTTTCTTCAACGGCGATACTCTGCGCCATCGAATCACCCCACTGGGGGCAGGGGAAAAGCGCGTCTCCCTGACCTTCGAGTACGTAACCGACCCGCGCATGCAGCTCTGGCGACGCTTCGTCTCGAACATGAAGGATGCGGTCGCGTATTTCGGATTTCGGCAGGTATTCGGCAATCGAGTGCGGCGGACCCCGGAGCACCGCGCGGACACACGTGCGGGGCGCACATGAAACGATCGACGGCCTGGCTGCTCTCGGCAGGTGCTTTGCTGTTCGTCGTTGAGATCGGGGCCCACAGCCTCCCCGCGGTGTATGCGACGCTGGCGATTGCCGGATGGGGATTGCTACTCGTCACCCTGTTTCACCTGGTACCGCTCGTGGTCGATGCGGCGGCGATCCGCGTACTCCTTCCGGCGCGCAGCTCCTGGCGCGATACGGTGCGCGCCCGCTGGGTCGGTGAGTCCGCAAGCAGCCTGCTGCCCTTCGGCCAGCTTGCAGGGCCGGTCGTGATGGTCCGCCAGCTCTGGCGCCGCGGCGTCCTGATGCAAAGTGCCGTTGCCGCGGTCACAGTGAGCACGACGTTGCAGATGCTCGCGCTGATAGCCTTTGCGCTGTTCGGGCTCGCGCTGATCGCTGGCCAGGTGAGCACGCATGCGCAGGGTCCATTACGCCCTGCCCTGCTCGTGGCCGGTCTGGTGCTGGCCGTGCCCGCCATGGCGTTCTATGTTCTGCAGCGGAGAGGCTTATTCGCGTGGTCCACGCGCGCCATCGCGCGCCTCTTCAGCAAGCGGGATTGGTCCTCGCTCCACGGTCGAGCGCTAGCGATCGACGAAGCCGTCCAGACGACCTACGAGCATGGCAGCCGGGCGCCAGCGAGCTTTCTGCTGAATCTCGCGGGCTGGGTCGCGGGCACCGGAGAGGTGTATCTGGTTCTGCAGCTGTTCGGCACGCCGGTCAGCTGGGGCGTGGCTCTGATGCTCGAGAGTATCGGACAGGCCGTTCGCGGTGCGGCGTTCGCCATCCCTGGGGCGCTCGGCGTCCAGGAAGGCGGGTATCTGCTGCTCGCGCCGCTCGCGGGGCTGCACCCTGACACGGCTCTGGCCCTGTCGCTGGCGAAGCGGGCACGCGAAGTCCTGCTCGGAGTGCCCGGTTTGTTGCACCTTCACGCATCGGAGGGCCTGTGGAAGGTCCGATCTTGATATTTCTGGCTGATCAGACCATTTAGAAAGGGAGAGCTGATTTGCGTGCCATTCTGCTCGCGGCCGGCCAAGGCCTACGCCTTCAATACCCCCCCGACCGCCAACTGCCCAAGTGCCTGTTGCGAATCGGCGGAATAAGCCTGCTCGAAAGACACCGTCGCTTGCTCACAATGGCCGGGGTCGAGGAGATCGTTCTCGCCGTCGGCTTTCGCCGCGATCTCATCGATGCCGAACTCGACCGGCTGGACTGGCGGCCGCAGCTCGTCATGAACGAGCGCTACGATCGCGGCAGCATGCTCACGCTTCATACGGTCGCCGAGGCCATGACACGGGGAGGCGACGTTTTGCTCATGGACGCCGATGTCCTGTACCACGACCGCATGATGGCGCTGCTGGTCGAGGGGCCCCAGTCCGTCAACCGATTACTCGTCGACAGGAAGTTCGAGGAGGGAGAAGAGCCGGTGAAGGTGTGCGTTCGGGGCGGCAAGCCGATCGAGCTGCGCAAACGGCTCGATCCGGGTTTGCAATACGACACCATCGGCGAGTCGGTCGGGTTCTTTCGGCTCGACGAACCGGCTGCACACCGCCTGGCGCAGCTCGTCGCGGGTCATGTCGAGAACTCGGGCGCCGATCTGCCGCATGAGGAAGCGCTGCGCGATCTGGTGCAGGAAGGCAGCCATCTGTTCGAAGTGATGGACGTCACCGGGGTACCTTGGATCGAGATCGATTTCGCGGCGGATGTGCTGCGCGCCGAGCACGAGGTGCTCGCACGACTGCAGGTGCCAAATCGGTATGGCGCACCCCTGCGACTGCCCGGCACACGCGCGCGGAGGGCACGCGGCGAGTGACGCCAGCGAGGCGTGGGGTCGCGCGACCCTTCGTGGTCGGCTACGTCGACATCGGTTACGGCAACGAAGGCGTTGCGGTGTTTACCGGCCTGACCTAGGCCTTCTAGCTGCGCCGTCGCGGAGTCCCATCGCGACCGCGGCCTTCGCGGAGGTCGGGCACCTGCTTCGGGTCACCGCTCGGTTGTCGGGCTGCGGCCGCCCTGTATGCTGGATGCTCGAGTGACTATTCGAGTCGGCATCTCCGGCTGGCGCTATGCACCCTGGCGTGGGGTGTTCTACCCGAATGATCTGCCGCAGCGCGCCGAGCTCAACTATGCCGGCCAGGTATTCCCCACGCTCGAAATCAACGGTTCCTTCTACTCGCTACAAAGGCCCGAGAGCTACGCGCTCTGGTACGAGCAGACTCCACCGGGGTTCGTGTTCGCGCTCAAGGGCGGACGCTACATCACACACATGCTCAAGTTGCGCAACGTAGAGCAGCCGCTCGCGAACTTCTTCGCATCGGGCGTGCTCAATCTGCGCGAGAAGCTCGGGCCGGTCCTGTGGCAGTTTCCAGCCGCGGTGCGCTTCGATCCCGAGCGCTTCGAATCATTCTTCGCGCTGCTGCCAACCGACACCGCAGCGGCGTTATCGCTGGCCCGGCGGCGTAGTCGCTGGATGAAGGGCCGCACACGACTCGCGATCGATGCGCCGCGTCCACTGCGCCATGCCATCGAGATCCGGCACGGGAGCTTCGTGACGGCAGCCTTCATGAACCTGCTACGAAAGTACCGCATGGCGTTGACCGTGGCGGAGACCGCTGGCCGCTGGCCGCTGATTGGCGATGTCACCGCGGACTTCCTGTACGTCCGTCTGCACGGCGACAAGCAGCTGTACACGACCGGCTATGGAGATCGGGCACTCGAGCGCTGGGCGCGGCGTGTGCGGATGTGGGAGGCAGGCGGTACACCGGACGATATCCCCTGCGTATTGCCGCGAGCGCCCTTCTCCGGCGCTCGGCGCGACGTGTTTTGCTATCTGGACAACACCGATGGAAAGCTGCGAGCGCCGGTGGATGCAAAGACGTTGCTGCGCAAGCTCGGTCTCACCCCGGGGGTTCCAGCGCGTACCTTGCGCTCAGCTCGTCGCCGGCTACCATCTGCGCAGGTGTCGTCTGCAGGCCGGTCGCATGTGGAGTCCTCAGGGCGGTAGGCCGACATGGTCTTTGCGAAACAGCTGCGCGAGGGAATTCGCCTGGGCAAAATTACCCGCACGGTGCGAATCTGGCAGCGTTGTCAGGTAAAGGTAGGAGGCCGCTATCGCATGGGTGAGGGGCGCGTCGTCGTAACGGCGGTAAGGCCGATTGCGCTCGCGGACATTACCGGATCCCTGGCCCGACAATGCGGGTTCAAGGGGACGGTGGATCTCCTCAAGATCGCACGACACGGTCCCGGAAGGAGCGTGTTTCTCATCGACTTTCACTACGAAAAAAGTCGTGGGTGACTGAGGCGAGGCCCACGATTCCAAGCACAATAGCGCCTTCAGCGACGAGCACCGCACGCTCGACTACGGGGAAACAATGCAACAACCTGCCGCTCTCGATCGCCGTGAATTCGTACGAGGCACCCTTTCCGCAGGCCTGCTGGCCGCCGCACCGATGACGGTGCTGGCAGCCGCGGACGATCCTGATAAGGCGGCTGTGCTGGCACAGGTGCCGAAGCTGCACGAGCAGAACCTCAAACGGCTGCAGCAGTGGATTGCCTTGCCCTCCATCGCCGCGGAGAACCGCAATTACCCGGAGGGGCCCGAATTGATGGCGCGCCTCGCGCGCGAGGCCGGATTCACGGGCGTCAAGCTCATTCCCACCTCCGGCAAGCCGGGCGTGTTCGGTGTGCTCGACTCCGGGGCGCACACGACGCTCGCCGTGTATTTCATGTACGACGTCAAGCAATTCGTCCCCGCGGAATGGAGCTCGCCACCGCTCGAGGGCCGTCTGGTCACCAAGGAGGGTCTCGGTAAGGTCTGCATGGGCCGAGGTGCGGTGAACCAGAAGGGTCCGCAGAACTCCTTTCTGGGTGCGCTCGGCGCCTTCAAGGCCGCCGGCAAGAAACTGCCCGTGAACCTGGTACTCGTGAGTGAGGGTGAGGAGGAAATCGGCTCGCCGCACTTCGGCGAAGTCACAACCAATCCGGAGGTGTTCGCACAGCTGAAGAAGTGCGTCGCGGTCATGCTGCCGGAAGCCGGCCAGGAGAAGGACGGCAGCATCGAGGTGGATCTGGGAGCCAAGGGCGTGATCGAGGTCGAGCTGGTCAGCAGCGGTGAGAAATGGGGACGCGGCCCGCGCAAAGACATCCACTCGAGCCTGGAAGCGCAGGTCGACTCACCCGCCTGGCATCTGGTACAGGCACTCAACACGCTGGTGGAGAAGGACGGCCATACGCCGGCCGTCGAGGGCCTGTTCGAGCACGTGAAGCCCCTGTCTGCTGCACAAAAGCAGATGGTCGTCGAGTACTCGCAGAAGGTGCCCGAGCGGCTCATCAAGGATGAGCTCGGTGTCGAGCACTGGGTGCATGATTTGGGCTGGCAGGAATCGCTGCTGCGCCTCTACTCGCAGCCGACGATCAACATCGAGGGTCTGGTCGGCGGCTATACCGGTCCCGGCGGCAAAACGGTGCTGCCGCACCGCGCGGTTGCGAAACTCGACCTGCGTCTGGTACCCGACATGACCGCGGCTGACACGCTGGCGAAACTCAAGGCCCACCTCGCCAAGCACGGCTTTGGCGACATCGAAGTCAACATGTCAGGCGGCTACGATCCGACGCAGACCGATCCGAACAGCAGCCTGGTCAAGGCAGTTCTGGCCACCTATCGGAGGCTGGGATATTCGCCGCAGGTGTTGCCGCGCAGCCCCGGATCCTGGCCCGGCTACCGCTTTACCAGCGCCCCGCTGTCGCTGCCGGCACTCGGGTTCGGACTCGGACACGGTACCGGAGCGCACGCGCCGGATGAGTACTACCTTATCGAGTCGAGCAACGAGAAGGTGAGGGGCCTCGATGGTGCGGTGGCATCCTTCGTCGAGTGTCTGTACGCGCTCGCCTGAACAACCGGTGCGCGCTCCGTTCCTTCAGCGTGAGAACACAGCCCCATGTGGTATGCCCACTCCGCGCCAGCCGTGCGGCCAATCCCTCTCGGAGAAGCTGAAACCGGGCTGCCCGTCGATATCACGGAATGCCTCGTCGACCGCCAGCACGCCCCGCGACTGGTCGAATTTCAGCAAGTAGGTGCGATCCTCTGGAGTTGCAGAGGCGGTTACCACCAACCGCCCGGTCTTTGAATCCCACCCCGTCCAATGCGAGAAATATCGATCGCTGAGTTTCAGGCGCGAGACTTCGACGGGTTTAGCCGGATTCGCGATGTCGAGCACGACGAAGCCGTGTACCGCTGGCACGCTTTGCACGAGGTAGTGCCCGACGATCGTCGGGACCCCGCACCAATTTCCGGGGAACACGTACACCAGTTTCGACTTCGGCTCCGCGGTGTCGATGTCCGTGATGCGTTCGAGCCCGCAGCCAAGAGTCTGAACAAACACTGACCCGTCCGGACCGAGGCGCGGCTCCTCAGGGCTGATGTGCGCGTAATGATCGGGTCCGACGTCGAAGCTCGCTGTCTTCAAGAGCTTCAGGTCAGAAAGCCGCCAGATCTGATAGGTCACGCCGCTGAAAATGTCGTCATCGTGCATGGACGAGTTGGTCGACACCACGCGGTCAACGGCAGGGAGGACCACCAGGCCATAAGGCATCAGCAGTGCCGAAGCGAAGGCCGGATCCGCGTTACTCGCGGAGCGTACAACCTTGCCGCTGTCATCAATCTCAACGAGACCGCCGCTCTTTCCACCGGCTGCCGCCGCGCTGCCATCGTGCTGGTGCTGGTGTTGGAACGTTACAAGCACGTGTCCGTTGGGCAGGCGGACGTAAGAGTGTGGATGCATGTAGCCAGCCATGTCCGAGAACGACGTGACGATCTTCGGCTGTAACGGGCTGCGGACATCGAAGATGAAGGTTCGCCCGGCGTCGTGATCGTTGGCGAACAGCAGACCGTTCGGCGGCATGATGTATTCCGTGTGATGTACCCGCACTGTCTGCTGGTCCGTCACCAGGGTGGTCAGCAAGTGCCCATAGGACCTCGATGCGGGATCGGCATCGATGACCGCCAGGAAATCGTTGCCCTTCTTGTCGCGATCGCCCGCCCAGACCAGCAGGTAGTGGCCGGCGGCGGCAGCTGGTTGCGCGGGCGCCTTGGTCGTTTCACCGGTGCAGAGCAGGGCTAACAAGAGCAGCACCAGCACACCCGACGTCTGCGGATTTCTCATCGGCCGCCTTTCAAATAGGAAACTAGCTGCGACGATACACTTGGATCGGCTGCGAATTCGTGATTTTTTTCGGTAAACGTCTGTGCCGATCAGACGCTAGATCTGTCTGCTGAACATGCGGATGCCGTTAGATGCATCTTTATGCGCCGCGCACCTCCGTGTGTGTTGTGATGCGCCCCCGGGTTGCGAGCCGGCCCGCCTCATCAGTGCAGCATTCGCGGAATCCGCTTCGTAACCCCGTCGCATATCGTCGACCGGTCGACTTTCGGCAGACGCGGGCATCCTTGCGCCGGCAGACCGGCGGGGTTCTCGATTGATCGCTTCGGCGGAGGAGCCCGATAATCGCTTCGCTGCCTCCTTATAGGACATCTGGTAATGAGCGCAACCACCTCCTTCGCAGACGTCCAGGCTGCGATGTCCGTGCTGAATCACGTGTACTTCAATCCGATCATCGCAGCTCTCGTTCGCCATGAGGTCGCAGACCATCTTGAGCCTGACCCACTCTCCGCTGCGGATCTCGCACGCCGGTCTGGACTGAACACCCTCGCCCTCACGCGCGTGCTGCGGGCGCTCGCGGCTTTTGGCGCGTTCAAGGAGATAGCTCCCGGGGTATTCGCCAATAATTCGGTCTCCAAGTTGTTTCGCCATCAGCCCGGTGGACTTTGCAACTTTGCGCTCTACAACACCTCTGAGCACCACGTCAGGTCGGCCGCAGCCCTGGCGCATAGCGTCGTGACTGGCGCATCCGCGACGCAGCATGTATTTGGTCAATCATTTTGGGACTACAAACGGTCGCATCCCGAAGAGAACGATACCTTTAATCGCGCACTGGCTGAGCTTCGCGGAGAGGAGCATCAACAGATCGCCGACGCCTACGATTGGGCCGGCACGAAATCCGTGGTGGACGTCGGTGGCGGAATTGGGTCTCTACTCGCGGCCATCATGGCAAGCAGGCCCAGAATCCATGGCGTGCTCATCGAACAGTCCGAACTTCTAGCCGATGCCGACCGTGTACTAAGAGAGCGCGGCGTCCGGGATCGCTGCGAACTTCTGGCTGGGAATTTCTTCGGCCCTATTTCCGCCACTGGCGAAATCTGGACCTTGAGCCAGGTCCTACATGATTGGTCCGACGAGAAGTGCCTCGAGATTCTGCGACGTTGCCGAGAGGCCATGCACCCGACAGACCGGTTGCTGGTAATCGAGATGCTGACCATTCCTTGTGAGCCAAACGCACAGGTCGGTCTCATCGACATGGTCATGTTGATGTACTTCGGTGAGGCGCGGCAGCGCACAGTGGAGGAATACCGGACGCTGTTCGATGCGTCGCGATTCCAGCTCAGCCGAGTGTTACCCACTGCTGGGGCCTTCAGCATCGTCGAGGCGTCAGTCCGGGATTGGTGAGCGACGGCTGCGGACCATGTGGATCGGCTGGGTCCGGTGAGTGATAATCCGACCCGATCGACCGGCCATAAACGGGCCGATGACCTCGACAACTACTACAACAGGGGAATTCCATGAAGAAGATAGGCATGTGGTGGCTATTCACCGCGCTGCTCGTAACGAGTGCCGCGTGGGCGCAGGCAGCCAAGAACGACGACGCAGCCGACAAAGCCGTCGCCGCGCTGGAGAACCAGTGGCTGCAGGCCCAGAAGACCAACAATCCGGACCTGATCGCGCCAGCGCTGGCCGACTCGTTCGTGAGCACGGGCGCGGACGGAAAGCTCCTCACCAAGGGGCAATCGTTGGCGGCGCAGAAGCAGCGCAAATACTCGAGCGTCGACTACGAAGACGTGCACATCAAGGTCTACGGTAGCACGGCCATCGCCACTGGCGTGTACAAAGGCAAGGGCACCGATGGAGGCAAGGCATTCGACGAAGTCGAACGCTGGACCGACACCTGGGTGAAAATGCCGAACGGTAAGTGGCAATGTGTCGCGGACCACAGCACGGCGGTATCGAAGTAAGCGGGACTATGCGGGCGTGGCCGCTCGGCGCCCGCATTCCGCATCAGTCTGACACTGCTCGGCACTCGGCCCGTCCGTACTGGATCGTGAGCCGCAATCGCGGCGTTATACTCGGCGCGCTGCGCCCTTACGATCGAGACGGGGTCGTTGCTGTTGATGTGTAGCCATTTCCGATGCAACCCACAGTCAGCAGCAGAGCGTTGAATCGTGTATTCATCGGCTGTTCCCTCACGTTCCGCATTAATAACCGCAGGTGACGAATATGGCGAGATATCTCGACGTGGCGTTCGGCATGCTTCTTGGCGTTATCGGCACCGGAACGATCGTTGCGGCGGCCGCCACCTCATTGGTTGATCCCGTCCAGCTCTCACCGCAGTACTATAAGGTCCGGCTCGATAATGCTCGGGTGCGTGTGTTGGAGTTCCGCTCAAAGCCGGGGGACAAGGAAGCAATGCATAGCCACCCCGAAGGCGTCGTGTTTGTGCTCGCCGACGCAACATACCGGAATACGTATCCCAATGGACCGGCCATCACCCGGAGTGTGGCGCAAGGTGATGTTGAGTGGAGCGACGCGGTGACCCACGCCGGCGAGAATGTCGGAAGTACCGAAGGTCACTATTACAGGGTCGAACTCAAGAACTGCCCGAAATAGCGGCTGAAGAAACTTGTGTGCCGGTGTTCACGCGCTTCACCGATTGCCGACGCAGGTCGCGGTGGAGAGCGGCAGGGGGCTCAAGCACGAAAGCGCAATCCAGTGCGATGGTCTGATGAGTCTTGAAAAATCGCGACTGACCGATTTTCTCGGGAAATTAACCGGCGAAAAGTAGGCGATCTGGACGCTGCCTTGCTCATGCGCTCGGAATTTCCACAGGCACTCATCCGCCGACCTGAGGCGGCGCCCCGTGCTTACCGGACCCGGTCATTACCTCCTCAGCGGGTCTCGGTCGGTCGACCTTCGTAGAGGTGGCCGTCTATCCATCGCTCCGTAGTGACACAGTCACCGGTTTCCTACCGGTCGACTTCCGGTAGACGTTGACGTCGGTCTGACGGTAGACCGCCCAGCACCTCACACGCGCTGCAGGCTACCGTCTGCCCCACGGGGATGCGGACTGATCCGGGCCGCGTGCTTGCCGACCTTGTCCTTGGCCATTTCCAGGTCAAAGTGCGCCTGCAGATTGATCCAATAACCATCGGACGAACCGAAATACGCCGAAAGCAACACCGCCATTTCCGGCGAGATCGAGCGCTTCTCGCGCACGATGTCATTGACGCGAGGCAGCGGAACGCCCAGGGCCTTAGCCAGCGCATACGCACTCAGGCCAGCGGGCTTGTAGGCTTCGACTACGCCTTCTCCCCCACCTGTAACTCCGCGACTTTGAAGGGCACTCCACACCCCCCGATCCCGCAATACCCGTCCGGATTCTTCGCGAGGTATTGCTGGTGATAGTCCTCGGCGTAGTAGAACTTCGG
>DATJFM010000112.1:0-3314 GCA_035495655.1 Steroidobacteraceae bacterium | reverse complement strand
GGACCGAAGCCTGCGCAGCGAATCCACCCGGCCGGTGTGGCGCCCGACGACACTGGTTCCTTCATGTGCTTTTCCCCGCGCGCCGTCCCGATGTCCCGCTAGCTACGAGCTCCATGCTCGCCGGGCGGCGCAGTAGTTCTTGGGATACGACTGTAGTCCCTGGGCTTGGCCTGCACAATATTGAGCCGCATGGCTCGAACCGAAGATCCCTGCGCGCAGGCGCGGCCATGGGCGCCTGCGTGCGAATTCAGGCACTTGCACAGCTCGCGTTAGCCGCGCAGCCGGATGCCCGATGGATCGTAGAGTGGCCGGAGCGATGCCTGCGCTGGCACCCGGCGGTCGCCGATGAGGATTTCGAAGCGTGCGGAGGCGATGAGCTCCTCCGATACACCCTGCTCCTGCCTCACGTAGCCGAGTCCAACCGCCGCACCGAGGGTGTGCGCGAACATGCCGGAGCTGATGAGGCCCACCCGCTCACCGTGCAGCAGTATCGGTTCATTGTGGTACAGCATCGCCGCCGGGTCGGACAGCAGGAACTGCACCAGGCGCCGGCTCCGTGGCTGCGAACGCGCGGCGAGCAGCGCATCGCGGCCGATGAACCCTTGAGGCTTCGTCCACGCGCAGGTGAAGGCAAGTCCGGCATCGAGCGGCGTGTCGTCGGGGCCGATGTCGTGCGCCCATTCCCGGTAAGCCTTTTCGATGCGCAGCGAATTGAGCGCGTGGTAGCCGCAGTGGCGCAGACCAAACGGCCTGCCCGCCTCGACGATAGCGGCGTATACGCCGACGGCGAAGGGCACGGGTACGTACAGCTCCCATCCGAGCTCGCCCACATAAGTGAGGCGCAGCGCGAGTGCCTGCTGGTAGCCGATCTGCACCTCGCGCGCCGTACCGAAGGGGAATGCCTCATTCGACCAGTCGCCATCAGCGATAGATGACAGCAGCTCGCGTGAGCTTGGACCCTGTACACTGAGCATGCACCAGGCATCGCTCATGTCCGTGACGATGCAGTGGCAGTTCGCGGCAATGTGCTGCCGCAGCCATGCGATCACATGCGTGGCGGTGAACGCTGCGGTGACCACCATGAAGCGGTCGTTGGCGAGCCGCGTGATGCTGACGTCCGCCTCGATTCCACCACGAGTGTTGAGAAACTGCGCGTAGCGGATCTTGCCGATCGGCACGCTGCAGTCGGCGGTGGCGATGATATTGAGCGCACGCTCGGCATCGCGTCCCTGCACGAGGATCTTCGCAAACGAGGACTGCTCGAAAAGTCCAACCGCCTCGCGCACCGCGCGATGCTCCTGTGCATTGTTCTCGAACCAGTTCTGTCGTCCCCAGGCGTACTCGTAGGCCGGCTGCTGACCGGTCTGTGCGTACCAGTTGGGTCGCTCCCATCCGGCAGACTCGCCGAAGCAGGCACCGGCCGCAGCAACGCGATCGTGCAGCACGCTGCGCTTGACGCCGCGCGCGGTGCTCCATTGGCGGAACGGCCAATGGTCCTGGTAGCCGATGCCGAGCGTCTCCACCACCCGATCTGCCAGGTAGCGGGGATTGTTCTGCCAGGCATGCGTGCGCCGGATGTTTACCGACCAGACGTCCATTGGCGCGTTGCCGTGCGCGATCCAGTGGGCCATGACATAACCGACGCCACCGCCCGAGAGTATCCCGAGGGAGTTGAAGCCCGCGGCGACGAAGAAGCCCTTGAGGTTCGGCGCCTCGCCCATCAGGTAGTTGTGATCCGCCGTGAAGGATTCGGGACCACAGAACAGGAGCTTGAGGCCAGTCTGCGCGAGCACCGGCACGCGTCCGCACGCCCGCTCGAGATGCGCCTGCATGCGCTCCCAGTCCGGCGGGATCTCTCCGAAGGAGAAATCCTGCGGGATACCCGCGACGTTCCAGGGACGAGCCACGTCCTCGAAAATGCCGACCATCAGTTTGCCGGCTTCCTCGCGTATGTAGGTGCTGCGGCCCGGGTCGCGCAGGATGGGGAGCTTGGGGTGCACCCCGGCGATGGGCTCGGAGATCAGGTAGTAATGCTCGGCCGCCTGCAACGGCACATCGACTCCCGCCATGCGTCCGACCTGGCGCGCCCACATGCCAGCGCAGTTGACCACCGTATCGGTTGCGATCCGGCCGAGCGGACTCTCGACAGCGGTCACGCGCCCGTCGTGCTGCTCGATGGCGGTAACCGGGCATTGCTCGAATATGCCAACGCCCGCCTGGCGGGCTCCTTTGGCGAGCGCACGCGTCACATCGGTCGGATTGATGCGCCCATCTCTCGGGAAGTGAAACGCGGCCTGCACATCGCCGGTGTAGGCGAGGGGCCACAGGCGCTGTACCTCCGCGGTACCGATTTCGGCACATTCGATACCCCAACTCTGCGCGGCGTGATATGCGCGGCGCATCTCTTCTGCTTTCGCAGCGCTGAGCGCAAGTTGGATCGAGCCGCACTCGATGAGCCCGGTTGCCTGCCCCGTCTCCTCTTCCAGGCGTCGATAGAGCTGCTGGGTGTACGCCGCGAGACGGGTCTGGGTCTCTGTGTCCCTGAGCGTGGTGAGCAGACCCGCCGCGTGCCAGGTCGTGCCGGAGGTGAGCTGTGCGCGCTCGAGGAGCACGACATCCGTCCAACCGAGCTTGCCGAGATGGTAGGCGACCGAGCATCCGGCGATGCCGCCGCCGATGATCACTGCGCGGGCGTGGCTCGGGAGTGACTTGTCAGGCATCGTCCCGGCAGCCTACGCCGGTCGGCAGCGGTCGTGAAACCTGGAGCGGAATGCTCAGGTGCTATTGTCCGGGTGCTCCGGCGCCGGCCAGGGATGCTCGCTCTTGCCCTTGAAGATCGCATCGGGGTCCGCATGACCGAGCGTCCATGCTCCCTGTGCGATCTCCGCCTCGAGCTGCCCCGGACCCCAGCCTGAATGTCCGATGAAGATCCGCAGGTTATCCATGGGCTTATCGCGGCCGAGCAGCTGCAGCAGCAACTCCCGGTTGGCGCTGAGGTAAATGTTGCCGAAGGCCTGGACCGCATGCGCGGGGGCATGGGAGGCGCGAAACAGAAACCACACCGTAGCCAGCTCCACCGGACCGCCGAAGTACACCTTGTCGTGCAGCGCCGCCAGGCGCTTGAGATCCGGAAACAGCCGCGAGACCGGGACCTCGGTCGGTCGATTGATGACCAGTCCCACCGGTGCGGGACCCAGGTGGTTCATCACCAGTACCACCGAGTCGGCAAAATTCGGATCGCGCAGCTCGCCCTTTGCGATGAGCAGAATGGCGTTGAGCGGCTTGCTGTCTTCCGCGCTCGCCGGCGAGGACGA
>DATJFM010000111.1:0-4042 GCA_035495655.1 Steroidobacteraceae bacterium | reverse complement strand
TTCCTGTTCTTCGACCGCAACGCCGCCGCCTTCCTGATGCCGTTCATCGCCAGGGATCTCAGCTTCACCAACCAGCAGGTCGGCCTCATCGCCTCGGCGCTCTCGTTTACCTGGGCGGTCTCGGCGGCGCTTGGCGGTGCGCTGTCGGATCGCACCGGCAGCCGCAAGCCGCTGCTGCTCGCCTGCACGATTGCCTTCTCGCTGTGCTCGTTTCTCTCCGGTCTCGCGGGCTCCTTCCTCGCGCTGTTCGCCGCGCGGCTGCTCATGGGGCTGGTCGAAGGACCTTTCATGCCGGTGTGTCAGTCGCTGCTCGCAGCCGAGTCGGACCCCGGCAGGCGCGGGCACAACATGGGAGTGATGCAGAACTTTGGCAGCAATCTTCTCGGTTCCTTCGCCGCACCGCTGGTGCTGGTCGCGATCGCCGAACATTCAGGCTGGCGCATGGCATTCTTCCTCGCCGGCATCCCGGGACTCCTCATGGCGGTGCTGATCGCGCGCTACGTACACGAGCCGCAGAAGACGCCGCCGCCAGCGCGCGAGGCGGCCGCTGCGAGTTCCGTCAGCCACCTCGCCATGCTGAAATTTCGCAACATGATCCTGTGCGTCCTCATGAGCATCTTCATGGTCTCCTGGATGGTGCTCGGATGGGCATTCCTGCCGCTCTTCTATGTGAAGGTGCGCCAGCTCACCCCGGGGGAGATGAGCGTGCTCATGAGCGTGCTCGGACTCTCGGCCGCGTTCTTCAGTTTCGTGGTCCCGGGACTCTCTGACCGCCTCGGCCGGCGTCCGGTTGTGGCGCTCTCCAATCTCCTCGGCGTGTTGGTGCCGCTCGCCGCGCTCTACTGGCACGGCTCCCTGTACGTGCTGGGTGCGCTCATCTTCGTTGGCTGGGCAGCGAGTGGGACTTTTCCGCTCTTCATGGGCACGATCCCGTCCGAAACCATCCCGGCGCGCTATGTCGCCACCGCGATGGGCCTCACGGTAGGAATCGGCGAGATCCTGGGCGGTGTCAGCGCCCCGGCTCTCGCCGGCACCGCTGCGGATCATTACGGCCTCACGGCACCGCTTTTCATCCAGATCGCCTGCGCGCTCGCCGGGGCATTGACAGCACTTGCTCTGAAAGAGACGGCGCCGCGGCGGGTCAGCGCCCCCGCTGGACAGTCGCAGCTTGCAACCTGATCGCGGAGACTTGCACGGTGGCAAATGCGAGAGTCACGGTTCGTGAGACGGTGTTCGCGCTGTTGCGTGACCTCGGCCTCACGACCATCTTCGGCAATCCGGGCTCGACGGAGCTGCCGATGTATCGCGACTTCCCCGCCGATTTCCGTTATGTGCTCGGACTGCAGGAGTCGGTGGTCGTCGCCATGGCGGATGGCTTCGCACAGGCGCGCGGCGGCGCGGCGTTCGTGAACCTGCACTCGGCGATCGGCGTCGGACACGCTGTTGGCAGCCTCTTCACCGCGTTCCGCAACCAGTCGGCGCTGGTGGTGACTGCCGGTCAGCAGGCGCGCTCGATCCTGCCGTTCGAGCCGTTCTTATACTCGGCGGAGGCAACCAACCTCCCCCGGCCATACGTGAAGTGGAGCTGCGAGCCTGCGCGTGCCGAGGACGTGCCCGCGGCCATCAGCCGCGCCTTTTTCACCGCGCTGCAGCCACCGCGCGGGCCCACCTTCGTGTCGATTCCGGTCGATGACTGGGACTGCGCCTGCGCCACTACCAACTCTGCGCACGAGGTCAGCGGCAAGGTGGCCGGAGACCCCGCGCTCCTCGCCCGTGCCGCCGCGATGCTCGGTGCCGCACACCATCCGGTAGTCATCGTCGGGGCCGAGGTGGCGCGCGATGCGGCCTGGCAGGAAGCGATCGAGCTCGCCGAGCGGCACCAGGCTGCCGTCTGGGTGAGCCCGCTTTCCTCACGCAACAGCTTTCCCGAGCGGCATCGCCTGTTCGCCGGATTCCTGCCCGCGGATCGCGAACAGCTCGTTGCGCGGCTCCAGGGGAGCGACTTGATTATGGTGCTCGGCGCTCCGGTCTTCACCTATCACGTCGAGGGACACGGTCCGCATATTCCGAAGCACGCCGCACTCGTGCAGCTGACCGACGATCCCGCAGCCGCAGCACGTTCGCCCGTAGGACTGTCCATTCTCACCGACCTGAAGCTCGGAATCGCCGCACTGCTCGCGGCGCCCGCCCCGGCGCGGCCGGCACCCACGATGCCTGCGCGCGCACCGCGCGTGCCGCCGGATCGCCTGACGGACCGTTATCTGACGCAGCAGATTGCGGCGCTGCGACCGCCGCACAGTGTGATCGTAGAGGAAGCGCCGAGCAGCCGCGGCGCGATGCACGATCATCTGCCGATGCTCGAGCCCGACTCTTTCTATACGTGTGCCAGCGGCGGACTCGGCCATGGTCTGCCGGCGGCGATCGGTGTGGCTCTGGCTCGACCCGGTTGCAGGGTTATCGGCCTTCTGGGCGATGGATCCGCGATGTATTCCATCCAGGGACTATGGAGCGCCGCCGAGCTCGCACTGCCGGTCACCTTCGTGATCGTCAACAATGGCAGCTATCGCGCGCTCGATGAGTTCGCCGCGCACTTCGGACTCGCGGCAGTTCCCGGCACCCAACTGCCCCATCTGGATTTCTGCGCGCTCGCGCGCGCTCAGGGCGTCGAAGGTGTGCGCGTGTCGCGGGTTGCGGAGCTCGAGGAAGCGCTGCGCAAAGCCTTCGCATCCGAGAGGCCGGTGCTGCTCGAGGTGTGCGTCGAAGCCTAGCGTCGCTGCCGGGTCTCTACCTGGGGGCCAGCGGGCACCGGCCAGTCACCGGCCCGAAAGCCTCCGCGCCCGGCGCCCCGACTGCGCCGATGAATGAAGAGCGGTATCTTCCTCGCCGCGGCCACCTTGGACATGGCGATGCTGACGCCGGTGTTGGCGCCCACCAGCATCATGTTGAGACCCTTCGGGTCGGCCCACTCGCGGAACTTCGAGGCGCCGATATCGGGCTTGTTCTGGTGGTCGGCGACCAACGTGCGCACCTCGCGGCCGAGCACGCCGCCACCGAAGTCCGCGATCGCCATCCTCATGCCCTCGACCGCGCCGGGGCCACCGTCGGCGGAGTACACGCCGGACAGATCATCGAGATTGCCGATCACGACTGCGCTGTCCGCGGCAAGCGCCTTGGATGCGCAGATGAGGCTCGCCATGGCCGCAGCCCTCACGGCGTTCGCCAGCGCGGTGCTCACATCTAAACTCTAATCCGCAGGCCCGAGCGTCCAGCCGCCATCGATGGTGATCTGCTGACCCGTGACATACGCCGAGGCCGCGGAGGCGAGGAACAGCGCGAGCCCCTTGATGTCTTCGGGAAAGCCTACCCGGCGCATCGGCATGACGGCGCCCATCATGCGCTGCACGTCCGGGTTCTTCGCGTGTCCACCGCCGATGTTGGTCACGAAGAAGCCCGGTGCGATCGCGTTGACGGTGATGTTGAAAGCCGCCAGCTCCTGAGCTACGCAGCGCATGAGATGCGCCGCTCCGGCCTTGGCGGCCATGTAGGCCGAGCCGATCGCCGGTTCGCATTGATAGCCTGCGACGGAGGTCGTCACGATGAGTTTTCCCGAACGCTGCGGCTTCATGATGCGGGCTGCGGCACGCAGCGTCGCGAACACACCGGTGAGGTTGACGTCGATGACGCGCTGCCAGCGCTCGTCGCTGTAACTCTCGAGTGCGCCCTGCGGATTGCGCTCGCGCGCGCCCGCCCAGCCGCTGACGAAGCCGGGCCCCGAGTCGACCCCCGCGTTGGCAAAGACGATGTCCAGCCGGCCGTGGGCCGCGAGCGCGGCATCGAACGCCCGCTCGAGCCGCGCGTGGTCGGACACATCGACCACCTCCCCGCGCACTACCAGGCCCTGCGCTTTGAGCCGCTCAGTTTCGCCGGCGATGCGTCCACCGTCGATATCGAGCAGCGTGACGCCTGCGCCGTTCTCGGCGAGCGCTTCGGCAATCGCCAGCCCGAGGCCGCTGCCCGCGCCGGTCACGATCGCGCCCTGGCC
>DATJFM010000110.1:0-5127 GCA_035495655.1 Steroidobacteraceae bacterium | reverse complement strand
GATGGTCGCGCGGCTCGCGCGGCCAGACGAGCTCCGGAGTCAGGTGCTGGCAGAAGAAAACATATGCATCGACCGCAATTGCTGGTCGCAGCACGGCGGTGCGGAAGCGGGCGACCTTCCATTCGCCCTCAACCCTGACGGGCCGGGTGAACTCCTCGGGCGCGCCGGCTTCGGCCCCGAGAGTGCGCGCGAGCTGCGCATCCGCTTCCACATCGCGCGTGCGCAGCGCGCAGCCTCCGAGACCGTTCCCGCGCTCGCGCAGCGCTGCGTTCTCTTCGGTCGGTGTGTCGACGGCGAGCAGCTCCCAGTAGCAGCGCCCGAAGAAAGCCAGATGGTTCGAGGTGCCGCGCCCGGGATGCTCGCCGCGCTCAGTCAGATCGAAGCCCATGCGGGTGAGCAGTTCCCGCGCGCGCTCGCGGTCCTGGGTGAGCGTGATCAGGTGGTCGATGTGGAACGCCATGTGGCTGCGCGACAGTTGAATCCGCGGGAGTGCCCGCTCAGGAGCGCTTCCACTGCCGCGGCGAGCAGCCGTAGTAGCGCTTGAATGCGCAGCTGAAATTCGCCGGGTACTCGTAGCCGACGCGGTAGGCGATCTCCGCCACGCTGAACTCGCGCTCCGCGAGCAGCTGCGCCGTCGCTTCCATGCGCCGCTGCAGAATGTAGGCGTAGATCGTCTGCTGGAAGGTCTGCTTGAAGCCGGCCTTGAGCTTGGTCTGGTTCATGCCGACCATGCGCGCGAGTTGCGGGATGGTGGGCGGAGAGGCGTAGTGCTGCGCGAGGTGATCGCGCGCCTCATGGATGCGCTTGAGATCCCGCGGCGGGATGCTCGTGTGCGCGTGTACCTCACTCCCGGCAAGCTCCGTCACCGTGTGACACAGGAGCTGCATCGCCAACGCCTCGATATAGACGTGGCGGACTGCCGGCAGCACCGAAAAGCGCGAGGTATCGATCCATTGGGCGGCACGTAGCAGTTCCGGAGTGAGGCGGATCTTCACGGCCCGGCCGGCCGCTGCAGCGCAACTCGTGAGGGCCTGCAAAGGGTGGGGCGCTTCGCCTGGCGCAAAGCCGAGCCGGCGTGTGAGCAGCTCCGGTGCGCAATGCAGGACCACGAGCTTCGTCGCACCGCCTGCGGCAATGGCATAACCGCCGCCGCGTTCGCCGGCGCAGACGTGCAGCTGCGCGTGCGGCCCCTGCAGCATCACCTCGCCATCGCTCTGCAGGAGCTTGCCGGAGAGCAGCACCCTCACCTTGAAGAAGCGGCCGCCCTCCACCGAGATCCAGTGGTCGCGCCGGTACGTGGCGTCGGTGATGGAAAGTGACAGCGCGTCATTCAGCTGGAAGTAGTCCCAGTAGCCCTCACCGTCCTCGCTCGAGAGGTACTCGCGCACCACGCGCTGCTCCCGAGGCCGGATGTCGTCCGTGTCCCCGGGACGGCGCGGGCCGCGGTCCAGCGCCGCGCGGGCGATGAGGGTATCGAGCACCGAGCGGTACGCACTCCAGGAAAGCCCCGCGATGCGCCGGTCCGCCACCACCAGGTCGGCGGGTGACCGTAGAGCGTCAGCGCTTGGAGCGGAACTCAGCATCGTCTTCGGCGCTCGGTTGTCCTCGTTCGGCCGACTCTATGGTAAGCCCCTGCTGAAGCCAAGCCTTATGCCGAAAGGCTATTTGAGCCTTCCTTTTTCGTTAGATTATCGTCTCCCACCATCTTTCCCGACCGAGCGGTTGGGCTACGCTCGCAGCCGCATGATCGAGCACCGGGCATCCCCATGAGAGCGGTCCTCACCGTCGGTCACGGTGGGCGGGATCAGCTGCAGCTGGCAGCCGACTTTCCCGCCCCCACCGCGACGCCCGGGGACGTGGTGATCAAGGTCGCCGCCACCGCGGTCAACTACCACGACATCTTCACCCGCCGCGGCATGCCGGGCATCCGGATCTCATTCCCGGTCATCGTCGGCTCGGATATCGCAGGTGTCATCAGCGAGGTCGGCCGAGATGTGACCGGCTGGCGTGCCGGCGATCGGGTGCTCGTCGATCCGGTTTTCCGGGACGGCGAGCGTTTCGGCATGATCGGTGAGACTGCGCACGGGGGACGCGCGGAGTATGTCGCGGTTTCCGCCGCGCAGCTGGTTGCAGTCCCGGATGCGGTGTCGCTCGAGGACGCGGCCAGCCTCCCGCTCGCCTACGGCACCGCCTACCGCATGCTCGTCACGCAGGGGCGCCTCGCGCGCGGCGAGAAGATCCTCATTCTGGGCGCGAGCGGCGGTGTCGGCGTCGCCTGCGTGCAGATTGCGAAGCTCCTGGGCGCGGAAGTCATTGCCTGCACCAGCTCCGCCGCGAAAGAGAAGTCGCTCGCCGCGCTCGGCGCCGACCACACGGTCAACAATGCCAAAGAGAGCATCGTCGAGGCGGTGAAGCGCCTTCACGGCAAGCCGCGCGTCGCGGGCGGCGGCGGGGTGGATGTCGCGGTGAACTTCACTGGCGCTGACACCTGGCGCGACACACAGCGCACCGTGACTGCCGGCGGGCGGATTCTCACCTGCGGGGCGACGGCCGGGTTCGAAGTGATCACCGATGCACGCTTCCTGTGGACGTTCGAGCACCATTACATCGGCTCGAACGGCTGGTCGGTCGCTGATCTCGAGGCGTTGCTCGGCCTCATCCGCGACGGACGGCTGAAGCCCGTGATCGACCGCGTGTTGCCGCTCGATGCCACGGCGGAGGGCGAGCGGCTGCTGGAGGATCGCGAGGTGGTGGGCAAGGTGCTGCTCAAGCCGTGATGGACTCCACGAGCGCGACCATGGAGGGTAATCTCGGCAAGCTGCTGCGGCGGGATGTGCCCGCAGAGAGCGGAGCCCTCATCGATCTGCTGCCGCCCCGGGGCGCGTGGACCTGCGGTGAGCTCGATGCCGCCGCGGACGCCTTCGCTGACGCTCTCACTCGCGAAGGCCTGCACCCTGATGCGCGCGTCGCGATTCTGAGTGAGAACTGCGCCGAGCACCTGATTGCCTACATGGGGATCATGCGCGCGGGCGCAGTCGCCGTACCCGTCAACCACCGGCTGCCGGCGGAGACGGTGCGCTTCATTCTCGAAGATTGCACTGCGGGCCTTTGTATCGTCGATCGCGTGCGTGAGCCGCTATTGCCGGCGGCGCTCAGGCGCATTCGGATACGCGGCGAGGGAGCGGATGGGTTCGATGCGTACTTGAAGCGCGGCACCGCCCCCTTCACGGCCAGGGGTGCACCGTCGGGTACCGCAGAGATTCTCTATACGTCGGGCTCCACGGGACGGCCCAAAGGGGTGGTGCTTTCCCATGCAGGACAGCTCTGGGCGCTGAGTGTGCACGTCACTGCGCAGCCTGCCACGGGAGAGCGCTCGCTGATCGTCGCGCCCCTCTATCACATGAACGCGCTCTTCAACCTCTCGGTGTGCCTGCTGAATGGCATCGAAGTGGTGCTGATGCCGCGCTTCGACGCCGCCGCTCATCTCAAGGCAACCGCCGAGTACCGGTGCACGCACCTGAGCGGGATTCCGACCATGTTCGCGCTGATGGCGCGCCAGCAGGATCTGATCAAGACACTCGACCTCTCCTCCGTGAAGGCCGTGACCATCGGCTCGGCCCCGCTCACCGAGGCGCTCGTCGAGCGCGTGCAGGCGATGTTCCCCCAGGCGGCCATCTCGAACGGCTACGGCACGACGGAAGCGGGACCCTCCATTTTCGAGGAACACCCCGGCGGGGTGCCGCGGCCGCTCTTGTCGCTCGGGTACCCGCTGCCGGAGGTCGAGGTGCGCCTCGTCGGTGGCGCCACCGCGGATGAGGGGGTGCTGCAGGTGCGCTCGCCGGCGATGTTCACCGAGTACCTGAACCTCCCTGCGGTCACTCACGAGAAGCTGCAGGATGGCTGGTACGACAGCGGTGATGTCATGCGCCGCGACGCGCAGGGCTTTTACTACTTCACCGGCCGGGCCGATGACATGTTCGTCTGCGGTGGCGAGAACGTTTTTCCCGGCGAGGTCGAGAAGATGCTCGAGCGGCACCCGGCAGTGCTTCAGGCCGCCGTGGTTCCGGTACCGGATGAGATCAAGGGCGAGATTCCCATTGCGTTCGTAGTGCTCAAGGATCGGAGTGTCACGCCGGAGGAGCTGAAGCGTTTCGCGCTCGAATCGGGACCGGCGTTCAGCCACCCGCGCGCCTTCGTGGTGGTGGACGAGCTGCCGGTAGCGAGCACGCACAAGCTGGACAAGCGGCCGCTCATGGCGCGGGCGCTCGAGGTGGCGAAGGCGCTGAAGCGCTGAGGAGCGGCTCTAGCCGGCCTTCGTCCCATAGGTGCCCCGGCCGAGGGCGACGACCCGGCCCTGATCGTCCATCACATCGATATCCACCACTCCGACCGTGCGGCCCACGCGGCGGATGCGCGCCACGGCCTTGAGATCGGTCGCGGACGCCGGACGCAGGTAGTCGATCCGCAGATTGATGGTGGGCACCCCGTAACCGAGCACGGCCCACAGGGCATAGTCGCCGGCGATGTCGATGAAGCTCGCGATCGGCCCGCCGTGGTACTGGCGCGTTCCGGCGGAGCGTTCGACTGAGGGCGTGTAGCGCATCAGGAGCTCGAGCTCGCCGGCCTCGCGATCGAGACGCACGCAGGAAAGATCGAAAAGCGTGTGAAACGGCGGGCTGCGCAGATGCTCCTGCAGCTCAGCCAGGCTGATCGTGGCGGGCTTCTCGCTCACTTGAGGGCTTCCCGGATCAGGGGAGCAAAAATGTAGCCGGTTTGTTACTTCCTCGCCACTTTCACGCAATCGGGCTTTCGTTATCCTTTCGATAGCCTGAGAAAATTGGGTCCCTCGCTTCAACTTCTGAAAGCATGCTTTTCCCGTCGATTTGCATGCTGTACTGGCGGCGGAACTGCCGGTTAATAGTGGGAGGGCAAGCTGCCAGGGGCATGCCCGCGCGCGATAGTCGCGCCGACGAGACATAGACAACGGGGAGACATCCGGATGGGGAAGATTCGGTCGAACGTGCCGAGCGCGCTCGCATTGGCCGTCATTGCCGCGGGCTCCGTGACCACACCCAGCCGTGCGCAGACCGCGACGAGCGAGTCCACCTCGAGCGGAGCGCTCGAGGA
>DATJFM010000109.1:0-7020 GCA_035495655.1 Steroidobacteraceae bacterium | reverse complement strand
CCCTGCGCCGCGGTGCGCACGATGTAGCCGCCGCCGGCGGGGTCTGCGACGGTGAGCTCGCTGAGCATGCTCTTGAGTCGCGTGCGCTCCGGCTCGTCCTCGATGCGCGCCGACACCCCCACGCCCATCCCGCGCGGCATGTACACCAGGTAGCGCGAGGGCAGCGCGACGAAGGTGGTGAGCCGCGCGCCCTTGGTGCCGATCGGGTCCTTGATCACCTGCACCAGAATGTCGTCGCCGCAGTTGACCAGCCGCCGGATGTCCTCGACCTGCGGCAGGCTCGCAGGGGCGGAATTCACCAGCGTGTCCGTGGCAGAGCTGTGCGCAATGTCGGCCGCATGCAGGAAAGCGGTACGCTCGAGTCCGATCTCCACGAACGCCGCCTGCATCCCGGGGAGCACACGCGACACGCGCCCCTTGTAGAGATTGCTCACCAGCCCACGGCGGCTGGTGCGCTCGATGTGCAGCTCCTGCAGCACTCCGCTCTCGAGAATCGCCGCCCGCGTCTCGCTCGGTGCCACGTTGACCAGAATCTCGATGCTCACGTCACGGCTCCGCCGGCTACACGGTCGAGCCAATACGAGACGCCGGCACCTGCGAGGAGTTCCGCAGTCTCGAACAGCGGTAACCCCATCACCCCGGAGTAGCTGCCGGCGAGGTGCTCGACGAACACGGCGCCATGGCCCTGCACGGCATAGCCGCCGGCCTTGTCGTGCGGCTCGCCGGTATCCCAGTAGGCAAGCGCTTCGGCAACGGTCAGATGCCGGAAACGCACCTCGCTGCGGCTCACGCGATAGTTCACCTCGCCAGCCGCCGCCAGCGCCACCGCGGTGAGTACCTGGTGGGTACGGCCTGATAGTTGCAGAAGCATGGCGATACCGTCCTGGGCGTCGGCAGGCTTGCCGCAAATACGCTGCTCGATGAGCACGATGGTGTCGGCAGCGAGCACCGGCAGGCCGGCGCCGTGCGGATGCACCAAGCGCGCCTTGGCACGCGCCATGCGCACGACATAATCCGCTGCAGCCTCCCCGGGCAGCACGGCTTCATCGATATCCGGGACGGCAGATATGTATGACACGCCCAGCTGCTCGAGCAGCTCGCGGCGCCGCGGCGACGCCGAGGCGAGGCACAGGAGCGGCCCATGGAACGAGGATGCCGGCATCAGTCGCGATGATACGGGTGATTGGCGAGGATGCAGTGGGCGCGGTAGAGCTGCTCGGCCAAGAGTACCCGAGCGAGTGCATGCGGGAGCGTGAGCCTCGACAAAGCGAGTCTGAAATTACTGCGGGCCAGCACTGCGGG
Organism: Steroidobacteraceae bacterium; assembly: GCA_035495655.1. Classification (GTDB taxonomy): domain Bacteria; phylum Pseudomonadota; class Gammaproteobacteria; order Steroidobacterales; family Steroidobacteraceae; genus 13-2-20CM-66-19. Next base: position 5,718 of record DATJFM010000109.1, on the reverse strand, counting down.
TGCGAGACCGTCGGGGCCGCCGATGACAAAAGCCAGGTCCTCACCCTGCTGCATGCGGGTGCCGAGCCAGCGCGCGAGCTCATGTGTGGTGAGCTCGCGGCCGCGCTCATCGAGCGCGATCACATACTCGCGTGGCCCGAGCGCCGCGAGCAGCTGCTCGCCTTCGCGGGCGAGAGCACGCGCTGCGCCGCCCGCGCGTCGCGAAGCGGTGGCGATTTCCTCGAGCTCGAGCGCTAAGCCGCCGCGCAGCCGCTGCAGATACTCAGCGCAGGCGCTGCGTACCCAGGCAGGCATGCGCGTGCCGACGGCGATCACGCGCACGCGCATCCTGAAAGCTCACCGCGATGTGGACCGCCGCCGTCCGGCTACGCGCGGTGCCGCCGGCACGGCGATCGCCGGCAATGCAGGACCCGAGTCCCAGAGCCGCTCGAGACCATAGAACTCCCGTACCCGAGGCAACATAACGTGCACCACGACGTCTTGCAGGTCGACGAGCACCCATTCCCCGTCGCGTTCACCTTCGGTGCCGAGTGGCCGAAACCCTGCTGCCTTGGCCCTTTCCACCACCCGCTCGGCGATCGAGCGCACGTGGCGGTCGGAGTTGCCGCAAGCAATCACCAGGGTGTCGGCGATATCGGTGAGGCCCCGAACGTCCAGCACCCTGACATTGATGGCCTTCATGTCATCGAGCGCGGTCGTCACAGCTTGCTGCAGCGGCGAAGCGCGCTCTTCCCTGGGGCGCAGACGTGTGCGGGTTGTCATGTGCTTAAGCGGTTTCTCCTGAAGCGCAGTCTAGGGTGCACCTCGTTCCTGCCGTGGAGCATAGCACCTCGTCTCCAGGATGATCTGCCTCACCGCATCGGGAACCAGATAGCGCGGATCACGGCCGGCGATGATGAGCGCGCGCAGCTCGGTGGAGGAGATCTCGAGCTGCGTCACGGCGCGCACATACACTCGGCCGGCGGGCTCCTCGTGCAGCACGCGAATCGATCCGGTGCCGTGATCCACCATAACCTCACCCAAAGGGCCGGTGGTCGGAGCGCGCCAGCCGGGGCGATGGGCGACGATGATGTGTGCGAGCGCGAGCAGCTGGCGCCAGCGGTGCCAGTTCGGCAAACCGAGGAACGCGTCCATGCCGAGCAGCAGGCACAGCGAGCGCTGCGGATATTCGCGACGCAGCTCCGTCAGCGTATCGACCGAGTACGACACACCGCTGCGGCGTACCTCGCGGTCATCGACGAGGAAGCCGGGCTGATCCGCCACCGCCGCCACGACCATTTTCAGCCGCAACTCGGCGCTCGCATACAGCTGTGCGCGGTGGGGTGGACTGCCCGTCGGCAGGAAACGCACCTCGGCGAGACCGAGCTCCTGCCACAGCTCGAACGCCGTGCGCAGATGCCCGCAGTGAATCGGATCGAAGGTGCCCCCAAAAAGACCGATCGGCTGCATGCTGTCTCTGGGACGCTGCCTCAGGACGCGCGTGCGCGCGCGGTGTTGGGCCCCTGCACGCTTTGCCCGCAAAGCTCTGCGGTGAGCAGTGCCAACTCGTCCCACGCATCGCCGCTCAGCCGTCCCTTGATCATGCGATCCGCACGCACGGCGCGCGCGGCAAGCTTCGCGAACGACAGTCGCGGTGCGCGCTGCAGGCCTTTGGCGAGAGCGGCGCTGCGCCGCTGCCAGTTGGGCGGCGCGGCGCCACCGGAATACGCCGCCCACAAGTCGCGCAACGCGCGTGTCAGCGCCCACAGCGCGAGCGTCGCTTCGGTGCCCTCTGCGCGCAGACCTGCGAGCATGCGCAGCGCGCGCGCACTGTCGCCGGCCAGCACCGCCTCCGCGAGCTGAAAGACATCGAAGCGCGCGCTATCGGCGACGCTGGCGAGGACGGTGGCGGCATCGAGCGTGCCGCCGCGGGCGAGCCACACCAGTTTGCTCAACTCCTGGTGGGCCGCAAGCAGGTTCCCTTCGGTGCGCGCGGCGAGCAGCTCCAGCGCTTCATCGGTCGCCTCGAGCCCAAGTCCGCGCGAGCGGCCACGGAGCCATGCAGCGAGCCGCCCCGGATCGACCGGCCATACCTGCAGCCAGGCGCCGCGGGCGTCGATTGCACGTACCCATTCGGCGCCCTGTGCATCGCGATCGAGGCGCGGCGCGAGCACCAGCAGCAATAGATCTGGATCCGGCGCCTGGAGCAGCGCCACCAGCGCCGCGTTGCCGGCCGTCCCCACACGTGCGCTGGCGAGTCGTATCTCGAGCAGGCGCCGTGCCCCGAACAGCGAGAGATTCCCGGCCGAGGCACGCACCTCGTCCCAGTCGGTGTTGCGCTCGATGAAGTGCACCTCGCGCTCGCTGAAACCCGCCGCCCGGGCGCGCGCCCGCAGGGCATCCGCCGCCTCGCCGCTCAGCAACGGCTCGTCACCCGATATCAGGTATGCCGGCAGGAGCCGCTGCGCGAGCTGCGTGTCGAGCGCGTCGAACGTGAGCTTCAACTGACCTCGTCAGCGCTGTGGCCACGGCACTCTGCGGCGCGGCGATGCGGTCAGCGCACCAGGTCATTATTAACCACGGGAGCACCCCAAGTGCAACTCAGCTAGCTGCCTGCAGCCACGGTCACCGAGCCGGCCCACCGGCGCAGAGCCGCCTGCGCGGAAGGATGCCCCGGTGTCAGAATTTCTTGCCGATCCCAACATAGATGGCGTGCGGCATGACCTTGAGGATGAAGGGCGAGCTTGCACTGCGATGAACCAGCCAGGCGCTGCCGGCGCCGAGGGCAAAGCCCGCCAGCACATCGGTTTGCCAGTGCGCCTGCTGCTTCATCCGGGCGATCCCGTCGTAAATGGGTAGCAGCTCCAGAGCATAGACGGCAGGATATTGTTGTGCATATTCGAGCACGAAGGGAGTAACGATCGAGCTCACCGCGGTCACTTCCCCACTTGGAAAGCTCTCATTGCCATGACCCTGGAACCAAAGGTTGGGATCGCCTGGATATGGCCCGCTGTCGCGAGGCCGCACCCGCGAGAAGGTCACCTTCACGACCTGGGCCACCAGCCCGGCGGCCACTGAGGAGTCGATCGACCTCCAGAACGTGCTGCCGAGCCGCGTCTCACCACCTTCCCAGACGGCTCCGCCGACCTCCGCGGCAATGAGGCCGTACTCGAGGAATTCCTGGTAGTTGCGCTTCCAGATGCCGCTATTGTCATACGGCAGCATGTGATCGATGCCAGCGCGACACGCGGGCGCGCACGCGAATAACACGAGCGCCGCAGCCGCCACGGCTATTGCGTTGTGGCGAGCATGCAGCGGATGTCTGACGGCGCTGGCGTGAATTCTCATGGCGTATGCGCGACTGCCGAAGCGCCGGAGAATAGAGGCCAGCTGCTTAAGGCTGAGTTAAGAGCACGAAAGTGCATCGAACGCCGCGGTCTAGGATAGGCTAGCCGACGGAGGAGATCGCCGTGCGGATTCTGCTGGTCGAAGACGATCAAATGCTGGGCGAGGCAGTGCGCGATGGGCTGCGTCAGGAAGGCTACGTTGTTGACTGGGTGCAGGATGCTGGCGCGGCGCTGGCCGCGCTCTCGACCTCGAGTTTCAACGCGCTGGTGCTCGATTTGGGTCTGCCGGGCAGAGATGGTCTCAGCGTGTTGCGCTGGCTGCGGCAGAACGGACGTGCGACGCCGGTCGTCATCGTGACAGCGCGCGATCGCATCAGCGACCGCATCGGCGGCCTGGATGCGGGAGCGGACGACTATCTGCTCAAGCCCTTCGACATCGAGGAGCTGTGTGCGCGTTTGCGCGCCATCACACGGCGTGCGAGTGGCTGCGCAGATTCGGTGCTCACCATCGGCGATGTGGTGCTCGACCTGCGTCAGCGCACCCTCACCTGCCAGGGAGCGTCGGCCTCACTCACTGCGCGCGAATACGCGGTCATTGAACTCCTGATGCGCAAGGCCGGATGCCTGGTGACACGTGCAGAGATCGAGGAGGAGCTGTATGGATTCGACGATCACATCGCGAGCAACGCGATCGAGGTCCACATCCACAACCTGCGCCGCAAGCTCGGTGCGCGCTTCATCACCAATCTCAAGGGACGCGGCTACCGCGTCGAAAACCCGCGCTAGCGGCGAGCGCCCCTGGTCGCTGCGGCGGCGCATGGCCGTCGCCGCAGCGGCCGCGGCCTGCGTGGTATTCATGCTGCTCGGGTTGCTCGTGTACCGGGCGGTAACAGCAAGCACCGCGGTGCAGTTCGATGAGCTGTTGCAGCAGCAGGCGGCCCTCGCGCTGCGTTATGCCGAGCACGAGTACGGCGAGGGAGAAGTCGTGGTGCCGCGCACGGCCGAGACAGCCATGCCAGTCGACCTGCTCTATCAGGTCGCCACGCGCTCCGGCGAGATCCTCTACCGCTCGCCGGGCACGCCAGCGGCGGCGCTCGGCTCCGCTGCCGGCCGTGGCTGCACCACACTCCGTCTGGGTGAACGCGACTGGCGGGTCTGCACGCTCAACTCCGTCTCTACGCCGCTCGTCGTTCATATGGCTGAGCCGCTCGGGTACCGGGCGCTTCTCCTGTCGAGGACCATGCGCGCGCTGGCGCTGCCACTGCTCTTTGCGCTGGTGCTGCTCACCGCTCTGATCGCCCTCGTCACTGAGCGGGCCTTCCGGCCCGTGCGCCGCATCGCCGCGGAACTGGCCGCGCGCAGCGAGGAAGATCTGTCGCCCGTGAACACTGCGGAGATGCCGGTGGAAACGCATGCGCTCGGCATGGCGCTCAACGTCGTGCTCGCACGGCAGGCGGAGCTCCTGGCACGCGAGCGGCGCTTCACGTCGGATGCCGCACATGAGCTGCGCACCCCGCTCGCCGCGCTGCGCGTGCAAGCGCAGGTGGCGGCGCGGGCGAGCACTGCGGCGGAAACACGCAATGCCCTCGAGAAGCTGCAGATGAACATCGACCGTACCACGCACCTGATACGCCAGCTCTTGTCACTCGCGCGGCTCGAGCCCGGATCGGCCTTCGTTCCCGGCGAGCAGACCGAGGCACGACGCGTCATCGAGCTGGTGATGGAGGATCTGTCGCAGGCTGCGCGGGACAAAGGTGTCACGATCGACATAGCCGGATCCCGCCACCAACTGCCCGGCTCGCCGGAGGTTCTGTATCTGCTGCTGCGCAACCTGCTGGAGAATTCCATCCGTAACGTGCGCGCCGGCGGCCGCGTTGCCCTCGAAGTCGCCGCCCTCGAGCAGTGCTCGCTGCTCACGATCAGCGATGACGGACCGGGAATTCCCCATGCCGAGCGCGCACGGGTGTTTGAACGCTTCTATCGCATACCCGGCAGCGCCGGCGGCGGCAGCGGCCTCGGCTTATCGATCGTCGGTCGGATCGTGGAGCTATTGCGCGGCGAGATCGAGCTCACCGCTCCCGCAGCCGGCACCGGTCTCGTGGTGATTGTGACCTTGCCCTTCACGAGCCGGCATGCGGAGTCACAAACGGTTCTCAGCGCTTCGTAGCGGCTGCGTGTATGCGGCACCCAGGCAGGGTAACGGCGGGCTGTCAGAACTGCCAGGCCAGTCCGCCATAGAAGCCGCGCCGCGGTCCGTACTGCGAGGCGAACACACCGACCCCCGTGCCGCTGCGGATCTGGTAGACCTTGTCGAACACATTGATCACATCGAACCGCGCACTCAGCACGCTCGAGCCAGAGAGATGGAAGTCGTGACTGGCGCCGAAATTCA
>DATJFM010000108.1:0-4155 GCA_035495655.1 Steroidobacteraceae bacterium | reverse complement strand
CGTTACGGTTCCGACGGGGTGGCCGCACATTCGCGGTGGCGACAATTTTTCGCGGCCGCGAGAGCCTGCTGGCGGAAGTCGCCATGGAGCAGGGCCGGTCCCCATAGCCGCTGCTAATCTGCAGCTGGACCTGTGGCGGTGTGAAGCATTGCCTGAAATGCCTCGTCAGCGACCAGCGTCGTCGTGCTGGCGACGATGCGGCCATCGCTGTCGAGCAGTGTGATGAGCAGCGAGTGATCGAATTGTCGGACGACCGCGGTACAGATCGAGTCCGACGGGCGCGGCGCTCTGCGTGGCGAACTGCGCCTGCAGCTGATAGATCGAGTCGGTCGGCAATTCGGCCGGAAGAGAAACCGACGCGGCACCCAGCAAGCCAAGGGTTGCGCCCAGGCAGCTGCGCCACCTGCTCACAGTGCATCTCCGACATCACGGGCACAACGGAAACCCAGGATCCGCCCCGTGTACGCGGCGCGCAGACTGCCGAGCATCGCAAGGCGCATCAGCACCGCATAGTTCTCTTTCTGCTGCAGGTCGAGCGCGCCGCTGCCGCAAAACTTCTCCGGGTCGGCATCGGCGGGCAGCAGCGAATTGAAATCACGTACCCATTCCCAAACGAGGCCGTGTCCACCGTGGCGCCTTGGCGCACGCGGATGAAACTGCCGGGGGTGGTGCCGCCAACGGTCAGAAGGTGTAGCGGGCGGTGCCGCTCGCGGTCGGAGTCAATGATTCCGATGCGTCACGGCGATGGTGATGATCGCGCCGTAGACGAGCAGTGCGCTCAACATCGCAACACTGCACCAGAATCTGGTGGGTGCACGCCTCAAGGTGATTAACCCAAGGCCGATGTAACCAGGTAACAGCAATACCTTCGCAGTCAGCCAGCCGTCTACGAAGGGATACTGCTCGAGGATGCGTGTCAGGAGGATGCCGGCGATGAGCAGCGTGGTGTCGATGCAGTATGAGGTTATGCGCAGGGCCCGATGATTGGCCAGCAGTGAGCCCTTGATGCGCAGCAGCGCACGAGAGGTAAACAACGTGCCCGACAGGGCGACGCAGGCTATGTGCAGGTGTCGGATCTCCACGTAGTAGCGGGCGAGCATCTGGCGAGGTGAGGACGCGCACCCCTGTTAAAGGACGCTGGCAATCACGAGCGTCGCTATTGCGGGAGCCATTCTGGCTTGTAGCAGGCGCTGACGCGGCTGAGCGCGCTGTCGTTGCCGCAGGACGCGCTACAGGCAGGCGCCTGTGCATTTTGATTTTGCTGCGGATTGCACTCGACTGCGCAGCGATCGGCGACAGCGCGCGATTCCTCGAAATCCGTAGCTCCCTGGCGCACCGCGGTGGCGAGAGCTAGCGGCTCGAGCGCCGGAATTCTTGGGAGCATGTACGTCTGAAGCCGGTAACGCACGCGTTCGAGGCTGGCAAGCCCCTGGAGGAGTTCCGCGCTCGTATCGATCCATTGCTGGCGCAGAGCGGGCGTCGTCGCACTGGCCGCCGCCGCATCCGCTGCGGAAATCAAGTGGTGCTGCAGATCTATTTCCGCCCGCATTACCTCGACGCAATACATGGAGCGCAGCTCGTCGGCACTCGGCGCACGTTGCTGGCCGGGTACCGAAGTCGCGGCCGAAACCGTAGCGATCATCAGTGCCGTGCACGAGAGCGGCCGGCGGCGTCCCATCCGCAGTGCGGCATTCGCAGAACGGTCAAGCCAGCGGCGGCACATGTGTGGGAGACCGGTGTGGGGCCTATCCGGATTCGAGTGCTGCACCGACGGTGACCCCGAGTGAAGCCGCCAGCGCGCCGGCGGCCATCTTGGCACCGGATTCAACTCGTACCATCTGCAATTCGAGACGTCCACCCTGTACCGCGACCTCGATGCTCTTCTCACCGACGGCACAGACCTCGCCTGGTTTGCCCGGGACCTCGCGAAAGGCGCGGGTAGGGTGGCGGACGACGTCGTAAATCCTTACTTTCTGCCCGCGGACGGTCGTCCAGGCACCCGGGGCAGGGTTGCAACCGCGGATGAGGTTATAGATATGGTCCACATGCGCGTGCCAGTTGATTCGGGATTCCGGATCCCGGCACCAGCCCTCGTAGCTCGCCAGCTCTTCGCGCTGCGGGGTTTCCGGAGCGCGTCCTGCAACAACCAGGTCCGCCGCTTCCAGAAGCGCATCGACGCCGAGGGGAAAGAGGCGATCGAAGTACACGCTGCCAAGTGTGTCATCGGGTCCGATCGGCACCTTTTTCTGCAGGATGATCGGTCCTTCGTCCAGGCCGTCCGAGGGACGAAAGATCGTCAGTCCGGTCTGAGTGTCGCCTTTGATGATCGGCCAGTTCACCGAGCTCGGTCCCCGGTAGCGCGGCAAAAGGGACGGGTGATACTGGATCGTTCCGTGCTTGGGAATATTGACAAATGCTTGTGGCGCAAACTGCAGTACGTAGGCCATCACTGCTAGATCGACATTCAAGCCCCGAAGTGTCCGCGCAGCCTGCTCGTCCTTGAGTGAAGGCAACTGAAAGACCTGGACAGCCCGCTCACCGGCGGCGGTCCTCAAGGGATCGGGCTTGGCACCGGGCTTCTCAGGGGCGCAAAACACCCCTGCGACCGTCGCGCCGCGGGCGAGGAATGCTTCGAGCACGCTTTTGCCGAAGGCCTGTTGTCCGATGATGGCGAGGCGCATGGGGGTGCCTTGTGGTTGGCCAGCGAGGCACACTACTGTTCGTGCTGGCCAGGTTGCAATCCCGGCGGGCAGGCGGAGTGAAAATCAGGCGATGGTCTCGATACGTTTCCGGGTGACGGCGGTCGCACATTCCGAGTGCTAGCGCTCATTATCGTGACCGCGGCACTTGTATCGTCCCAGCCACGACCTGCGCACCGCCAAGGGCCCGCGGCAGGCGGTGTCTTCGACCGGTGACAGTACTCGCTGCGTAGCTAGGCCCCGGAGGGCGCATGAGCGTAGAACCGAGTGAACTCATGAGTGAGGTCTGGACCAGGTGGCAGGGGCACCTGGTCAACGGCGTGTTCCCATTGGGACGCTGTCTCGGTTGTTCGGATCACAGCGGCGTCTTCCTCACCCGCTCCCCAGCGCGTGCTTCGGAGCTCGCGATCAAGCTCGTACCCACCAATCGGAATCTGGCGGAAACGCAACTTCCGCGATGGAAGCGGGCCGGCGCCCTCGCTCATCCTCACCTGCTGCGTCTGTTGGAGTGGGGGGGCTGCCAGCTGGACGGGCTGCCGTATCTGTACGCCGTAATGGAGTACGCAGACCAGACCCTTGCGCAGCTGTTGCTCAAACGCGCGCTCACGGACGAGGAAGCGCGCGAGATGCTGCTGCCAATCCTCGACGCGCTCGCCTTCCTGCACGGCCGAAGCATGCTGCAAGGTCAACTGAAGCCAGCAAATATCCTGGTGGTTGGCGATCAGCTGAAGCTCGCGAGCGACACGATCCGGCGCGTCAGCGAAGGCAGGATAAGCACCGGCCCCCCCTCCCTATACGATCCTCCAGAAACCGGAGAGGCAAGCGCTTTTACCGCCGTTGACGTGTGGGCCCTCGGGGTCACTTTGTTTGAGGCACTGACTCGACGCCCGCCGTCGCCTAAGCCGGGGGAGGCGTTCGTGCTCCCGGCAGATTTTTCGCCGGTGTTTCGTGACATCGTGGGCCGGTGTCTGAATCCTGATCCGGAGGACCGGCCCAGTGTGACGGAGCTCGTGCGTTGGGCACACGGTGAATCCACGGTGTCCGCGCCGGCGGTGACGCGTCAGCCGGCCCCGGTCGGGCTGGCCCAGCCCGTGCCACCCGAGCCAGCACGGCCGGGCCGCGCCTCTGCACCTGCTCCGACCGAAGAGGTACGGCGCGGCGCGTCGGTGCCGATGTCCCCGAAGCGGCAAGCACGGTTTGGCTGGGTGCTCGCCGCGGTGGCGATCATCGTCCTTGCTTGGATGGGCGTGCGATTGTTACGCACCTCTCCCAAGCCTGCACCGGCCCCACCTATTCAGGTCTCCGATGGATCCTCGCAGTCCGGGGATCTCGCCGGTGTACACCCCGGAGCGGAGGTGCGCCCGCCCAATGAGGTTTCCACCGCGAGGGCAGGTCGGGGCAACGCGGTGACGACGTCTCCGACCCTCCACGAAGTGGTGCCGGACATTTCCCCGGG
>DATJFM010000107.1:0-48501 GCA_035495655.1 Steroidobacteraceae bacterium | reverse complement strand
CCCGGCATCTGGGGCGAGCCCAAGGACCCCGCCGAGGCACGTCAGGTCCTGCACCGCGCGCTCGATCTCGGCGTCAACTTCATCGATACCGCTGATGCCTACGGTCCCGATGTAAGCGAGCGCATCATCGCGCAGACCCTTGCACCCTATCCATCGGGTCTGGTCATTGCGACGAAGGGTGGATTGTTACGTCCCGAGTCGTCTCAGTGGGTTCCGGATGGGCGGCCACAACATCTGCGTGAGGCCTGCGAGGGAAGCCTGAAGCGACTGAAGCTCGCACGCATCGATCTTTATCAGCTGCACCATCCCGATCCGAAGGTGCCGCTCGAGGATTCCATCGGCGAGCTCGCCAGGCTCAGGCAGGAAGGCAAGATCCGCCACATCGGAGTGTCGAACTTCAGCACTGACGAGCTCGCGCGTGCGCGCCGCATCGTGCCGATCGTCTCGGTGCAGAACCGTTACAACCTCGCCGACCGCGGCTCCGAGGATGTGCTCGCAGTGTGCACGCGCGAGAAACTCGCCTTCATTCCCTGGGCACCGCTCGCGAGTGGCTCGGCGGCGAAGCTCGAGGGTGCTGCTCCCGCCAACGAGCGCGCGGCGGGCAAGGCACTCGAGCAGGTCGCCGCAACGCATGGCGCGACGGTGATGCAGGTCGCGATCGCCTGGCTGCTGGCGAGATCGCCGGTGATGCTGCCGATACCGGGTACCTCTTCGGTAGCGCATCTGGAAGAAGATCTGGCCGCTGCGAAACTGCAGCTCACCGCCAGCGAGCTCGAGCTCCTCGGCTGAGCCGCGCGCCGCCCGCGGGCGACGGGGTCGCCCGCTGCGGCGGCTGGCATCGAGAGCACCTCCTGCTCAGCCGTGCTCGTGCCGGGCGGCAAGACGCGCCGCCACTTTCGGCGCCTGCACAGCGTGCACGGCGCGGGCGATCGCCTGCGACTCGCAGGAGCGCGCCGCCGCGTAGGCCTGCAGATCGCGGATGTCGAGACCATTGGCAGCGCACACCTGACGTGCGGCGGCGGTCAGGCGCGCATAGAGCGCATCGGCTCCGCGCTCGGTGGTCAGGTTGAGATCGCCGAAGGGAACGGCGACTGAGGGCTCGGCTGGGCTGCCCGCGTAGGCCGTGCCGGCGATGATGCAGGCGGCTAGCGCGGCGAGGGTGGCGGAGCTGCGGCGGAACTGAGTGAGTGTCATGGTCATCTCCCGGAGCGTTGGTTGGTGTCGTGTTGGGTCGTGATCGTGTCGAAACTTCATCGCGTTGCGTCGTTGCGTATGAGACTCCTCCACGCTCGCGCCGCTAAGGCCCCTGGGCGCGAGTTGATCCCGGCCAGCAACGGATTCGTACCAAGTGGTGCATGCAAGCACGCTGTGGAGATGCTGCGTACATCCAGACCACACGGGCTCCACTGCAGCGTCTGTCATGCGCAGCTGCAACGTCGTGTCACGCGCGGTGCGCGCGATTGCGGCTCGATCCGCGGGCTCGTCCCTGCGGGCAACGGGCTCGTCCCTGATCCGCACTGCTGCGCGCACGCAGCGGGCAGTTGGAGGTACGCTATGGGGCAAAGCGGCCACGATCGGCCGCGCCCAACGGAGCTTCCCGGGCCATGAGTGCCACGCCCGCCGAGCGGGTGAATCCTGCAGTTGCCACCCTCGGCCAGCGCGCGAGCGCGACGGCCGCAGAAGCGGTGCGTGCGCCGCCGGCTGGGTTCCGTCCGTTGCTCGGTCTGTTGACGGCATTCTGGGTATACGTGGCGCTTTCGAACGTCATGTATGCGAACAGCATGCAGGCGAGCCTCTCGGTGCAGAACATCCACAACGTGTTCGCTCCCTGGGATGCACGCATCATTCAGCACCTGCTGCTCTATCCGCTGTTCATCCTCAGCATGCGCGGCGCGCTGCGCACGGGTTGGCAGCCGTTGTGGCGCGCCCTACCGCTGCAGCTGCTGTGTGCGCTCGGCTTCGCGGTGCTCGCCTCGCCGGCGCTCGTGCTCGGTGAGTACGTCACGGGGATGGCGCACGGCAGCCCGATGATGCACGACTCCATGCAGAAGGAGTGGGGCAGCTGGAACGGATTCGTCACTCATGAAGTGCCGATCTGGCTGGCGAGCATTACCGGTTTCCTCGTGACCTACGGATTCGGCCTCGCGCTGGTGACGGGTTTCGCCTTCTACCAGCGGCTGCGCGATTCCCAGCTGCGCACCGCGGCGCTCGAACGCGCGCTCACGCAGGCGCATCTGACGGCGCTGCGCATGCAGCTCTCGCCGCACACGCTCTTCAACCTGCTGCACACCATCCGCGGTCAGATCACCTGGGACCCGCCCGCGGCGCAGGCGATGGTGGTGCAGCTCGGCGATCTGTTGCGGCGGCTGCTGACCGCAGGCGAGCGGGAGTTCTCGCGACTCGCCGATGAGCTGCAGTTCGTCACGCTGTATCTCGAGCTGCAGCAGAAGCGCTTTGCCGATCGGTTGACCATCCGTGTGCCGCTGCGCGAGGAGGTGGCTCGCGCCTGGGTTCCGAGCCTGATCCTGCAACCCCTGGTGGAGAATGCCGTGGTGCACGGGCTCGCAGGGCACGAGGGTCCGGTGAGCATCCGCGTCGAGACTTATGTGAGCGGCGAGCGGCTCGTGCTGCGGGTGCTCAACACCATTGCACCCGGGCGGGCGGCGGGCCTTGCGGGCATCGGACTCGCCAACGTACGCGAGCGGCTCGAGGTGCAGTTCGGTGCGGCGGCGACCTTCACCGCCGGCCCGGCGGAGGACGATCTGTGGCTCGCCGAGATCCACATGCCGCTGCTGCGCGATGGTCCCGGGGCGCCCAAGCCGGAGAGCAGCGCGCGCTCATGATGGACGTGATCATCGTCGATGATGAGCCCGCGGCGCGGCGCACGGTGCGCGAGTGTTGTGAGCGTGAGGCGGATCTGCGCGTCGTCGGCGAGTACGGCGATCCGCGCGCGGCGCTCGAAGCCATCCAGCGCATACGCCCGCACATTCTGTTCCTCGACATCCAGATGGACTCCATGACCGGGATGGCGCTCGCGCGCGCGCTCGACCCTGAGCATCTGCCGCTCATCGTATTCGTCACCGCCTACGATCACTACGCGCTGGAAGCCTTCGAGGTGAGTGCGGTCGATTACCTGCTCAAACCCTTCGACGAGACCCGTTTTGGCGCCACCATGATGCGCGTGCGCCGCCGCCACGAGGCCGTGGGAACCTTCGACCGCCAAGGTGCGCTCACGGCACTCCTCGAGCAGCTCGAGCGCGGTGCACGCCTGCAGGCCGATGTCCAACCGCGCGTGCTCGCCGAAGCCGGCAGCCGCATGCACATGTTGGATGTGTCGCAGGTGGAGGTCGTCGAGGCCGACCGTAACTACGTACGGCTGACGATCGGACGCGACAGCTTTCATGCCCGCAGCACGCTGCAGCAGGCGGAAAGATCCTTCCAGACTCAGCCGATGCTGCGCATCAGCCGCTCGTGTCTCGTCAACATGCGCCACGTGAAGGAGATCAGCCGCACCCCGCGCGGGGACTTCATCCTGGTGGTTGCCGGCGGCACCACGGTGACCAGCAGCGAGGGCTATCGCGAACCGGTGCGCCACTACCTCGAGCGGCTGAAACTCGCTCCGGCCTGAACGCCACTGCGGTAAAGTGCGCCGCGGGCTCACCGTACGGGACTCGCACCTTTGACCGCTGCCGCACGCCCGGCACGCCCGGCGCTCATCGCGCTCGGTGTGCTGACCACGATCAATCTGCTGAATTATCTCGACCGCTATCTGGTACCTCCGCTGGTGCCGGAGCTCGAGCGGTCGATGGGGATCTCGCACGGGCAGGCCGGCTGGCTGTGGCCAGCGTTCATGGTGGTGTACATGATCGCCGCGCCCATCTTCGGCGCGTGGGGTGATCGGGGATCGCGCACCCGACCGATTGCCATAGGAATCGCCGTCTGGAGTGTGGCTACGGTGCTATCGGGGCTCGCACGCAACTACCCGCAGCTGTTCGCCTCGCGAGCCCTGGTCGGTATCGGTGAGGCCGCCTATGCGGCGATCGCGCCAGCACTGCTCGCCGACTACTTCCCGGCGAGCACGCGCGGTCGCGTCTACGCTGTGCTCAACATGGCGCTGCCCGTCGGTGCCGCGCTCGGCTATGTGCTCGGCGGTCTGATCGGTCATCACTTCGGCTGGCGCAGCGCATTCTTTCTCTGTGGTGCACCAGGGTTGCTGCTGGCCGCGGTGATGGTGGCGTTGCCGGATCCGCCGCGCGGCGCGCAGGAGGGTGCCGCATACCGTGACGCCCATCCGGCGCTCGCGCACGGCGCGGCCGGCGCCGTCGCGGTCTACCGCGATCTGTTGCGCCGGCCACCGTATCTCCTGCTCGTGCTCGGATTCGCGGCGTACACCTTCGGTCTCGGCGGGCTCGGCTTCTGGATGCCGACCTTCCTGCAGGAGGTGCGTGGCATCTCGCCGGATAGCGCCACCACCGGTTTCGGCGAGATCGTCATCGTGACCGGGTTCTTCGGCACGCTCGCCGGAGGTTGGCTCGGGGACTGGTGCTCGCGGGCCTCGCGCCAGGGACACCTGTGGTTCTCGGCAGTGACGACGCTCATCGCGGCACCGATCGCGCTGCTGGCCCTCGTCTCGCCGGCGCCCGGCGTCTACTACCCTGCGATCATCGTCGCGGAGCTGCTGCTGTTCATGTCGACCGGTCCGATCAACGCAGCCATCGCCAACATCGTGTCACCGCTCGAGCGCGCCTCCGCGATGGCACTCAGCATCTTCGTCATACATCTGCTCGGCGATGTACCTTCGCCTCCGCTCATCGGCCACCTGGCCGTCGTGCGCTCACTCGCACACGCGGTGCTGATCGTACCGGTAGCTCTTGCGGTCGGCGGAGTGATCTGGCTGCTTTGCGCCAGGGCCGGGGCGCGTGCGGCGCAGCCCGTCACGGCTTGAGCGCGCGCGTACGTTCCTTCGATGCATCGCTGTCTCCGGCGGCACGGCCGCTCGCGACGCTGCCGCGCGAGGCTCTGCAGGCGGACCTGCGCGCGGCACTGGCGGCAGGGGAGGGCGCAGCAGGCGCGCACTGCATTCACGAGCTGTGGATGCGCGGCGAGTTCGCCGCAAACATCGAATCCGCGCTGGCGCAGCTCTGGCACAACGCGGCGGCTACGGTCCCCGAATGGCTACCGATGCGCTACTTCGAGTCGCTGCCGACGCTTTATGAACTGGCGCTGAACTACAGCGCAGCGCGCCGCGGCCGCTACAACCTCTATCTGGTGCTGCTCGATTTCACCGATCGCCACCGCGGCCCGTACGGCATTTATGTCGGTATGAGTCACTACCCCCCTGCGCAACGCTTCGATCAGCACAAGGCGGGAATTCGCGCGGCCGGCAGTGTGCTCCGGCGCGGTCTGGAGGTGCTCACGGGGCCGGTGCTGCATCTGCAGCGCATTGCCCGCTCCGAAGCTCTGAGAGTCGAAGCACAGCTCGCGGACGCGTTGCGCGACGCCGGACTCCTCGTCGAGGGCGGCCATTAGAGCGTCCATGTCGGGATTCAACGACGCCGGACAGCCATAGTCGGAGATGGCTGACAGGTCACTGCTCCAGCCACCGGATTACGCCACCGCTACGACTGCGTCAGATTGGGCGATAGGACTTAGTCACAAGTGGACAGTCATATGTCGGCACACTCGCAAACTCATCGAGCCCAGCGTGGCCAGTTGCGTAGCCGCGCGCGTGCATCCGCGTTCAACGAGCACCACCTCGTGCTGCTTGCTGCGGCGTTGCTCGCCGCTGCGTTATTGCTGATTGCCC
Source organism: Steroidobacteraceae bacterium (assembly GCA_035495655.1). GTDB lineage: Bacteria > Pseudomonadota > Gammaproteobacteria > Steroidobacterales > Steroidobacteraceae > 13-2-20CM-66-19. The sequence continues at coordinate 42,695 of DATJFM010000107.1, read as the reverse complement.
GCGCTGCCGGCGCCGCGCAGGTCGCCGTCACGGTCAACGTCGCTCCTCCGCCGCTTCCGGTTTACGAGCAGCCGCCGCTGCCGTCGCCGGGCTATTTGTGGGTGCCGGGCTACTGGAGCTGGGGACCTGAGGGTTACTTCTGGGTTCCTGGCACCTGGGTACTGCCACCGGATCCCGACCTGGTGTGGACGCCGGGCTACTGGTCTTTCTCCGACGACGCCTATGTCTGGAATCCCGGGTACTGGGCCCCCGAGGTCGGATTCTACGGTGGCGTCGATTACGGCTTCGGTTATTTCGGCCACGGCTATGAGGGCGGTTACTGGCGGGATCACCGCTTCTGGTACAACCGCGCGGTCAACAACATCGGCAACACCAACGTCACCAACGTCTATAACAGGACCGTCAACAATGTGACGGTCAACAACATCAGTTACAACGGCGGCCCGGGTGGCATCAACGCGCACCCGAGCCCGCAGGAACAGGCCGCAGCCCACCAGCCGCGCCACGCCGCCACGAGAGAGCAGGCAACGCACACTACCGCGGCGAGTCAGAACCATGAGCTGCTCGCCTCGGTAAATCAGGGACATCCGCCGGTCGCGGCGACCCCGAAGCCCGATGACTATTCGGGCCCGGGCGTCATGCCGGCCCGTGGCGCAGCGCGCACTGGCAGCGTCCGCGGGGCTCCCGCCAATGCGCCGCACGCGCCAGGTCCGTCCGCTTCGACGGCGCAGCCATCGCGGCAGCAGACGCCAGCTGAGACAGCACGGTCTGAGACAGCACCGCCGCAGGCCACGGAGCCGCCGCGGCGGCTCGCTGAGGCACCCGTGCAGTCCGCGCCGCCACCGACGCACGAGCAGCCTGGGCCTGCCGAACGGGCAACTCCGCCCGCCGAGCGCGCGCCCGCCGAGCGCGCAGTCCCGCCAGCGCAGTCGCGCGGCGCGCCCGAGATTGGACCGAACGAGCGCGCCCAGGTCGAGCGTCCGGCGCCCCCAGCCGCGCCGCCGCCGGCGGAGCGTGCGCCGCCGCAGCCCCATGCCCCGCAGGCGCAGTCGCAACACCCGAACGGGTCGAGCACACCGCGCGAGCAGCAACCATCCCGGGAGCCGGAACCCGCCCACCGACGACCGGAGGACCAGTCGCCGCACTGAGTACGCGGAGTACGCGGTGATTCCAGGTGCCGGCGCCTGGCCGCAGGCGCCAACGTATAGGTCACGCAGCGGCGTGGGTCACGAAGGCGCGCTCGATGACGTAGTCTCCGGGCACACCGGTGTGCGCAGAAATGCCGAAGCCGCGAGCATCGAGCAACGCGCCGGTCTCTTTGATGAAGGCGGGACTTCCGCAAACCATTAACCGATCGGTCGCGGCATCGAGTGGCGGGAGGCCCAGACGCTCGAGCAGCCTTCCGGATTCGAGCAGAGCCGTGAGCCGCCCGCGGTGCGCATGCGGCTCGCGGGTCACGGTCGGGTAATAGCGCAGCGCATTGCGCGCCATCTCCCCGAGCAGCTCGTGCTGCTCGAGCGCTGCGATGCGTCGCCGCACGACCTCCGTCTCCCGTGCCCAGCGCACTCCGTGAATCAACACGACCTCCTTGAAGCGCCCGTACAGCTCCGGATCCTGGATGATGCTGAGGAAGGGCGCCGCCCCTGTGCCGGTGCAAAGCAGATAGAGCCGTACTCCCGCTCGCAGATCCGACAGCAGCAATGTGCCAGTAGGCTTGCGGCTCACGAGCAGCTCATCACCCGGACGCACGTACTGCAGTCGCGAGGTGAGCGGCCCGTCCGGCACCTTGATGCTCAGAAAGTCGAGGTGCTCCTCGTGGTTGGCGCTGGCGATGCTGTAGGCGCGCAGCAGTGGACGCTCGAGCATCAGTCCGACCATGACGAACTGGCCATTCTCGAAACGCAACGCGCGATCGCGCGTCGTGCGGAAAGTGAACTGCGTATCGGTCCAATGCTCGACCGCGAGCACGCGTTCTGTGCCGATGATCGCCACGGGGCGCCGCCTCAAAACAGAAGTGTGAGCTCATGGTAGCGAGTGCGCCGGGTACGCCCGAAAGTTTCGAGTCATGCACTCATAAGCAACCGTTATGAGAACGCGCGGCCCCAAAGCGTTTCCCTCGACGCTGCCGTGAGCGCTAGACTCGCGCAGGGCCGAGGGAAGCGCATGAGCCGAACGATTCCGACGCCGTACCGGGCCGCGCTGTGCGTTGCGCTGCTCGGTGTCATTCCTCTGCGGCTGCCCGCCGCGCACCCGCCGCCGAGTCTCGCGCTGCCTGCCGGGGCGCACGTCGGGATCATGAATCTGCTCGATCCGGAGGTGACGCATTTTCATGCCTCGCGCCAGATCGAGAATAGTTTCCTCAAGACCTACACGGTGAGCTGGCCGGTGAGCGCAATGCTGCTGGCTTCGGTCAAGGACCGCCTCGGCCAGCTGGGGCTCACGGCGGTTCCGGTGAGCGCGAGCGATGCGCTACGCCGCTCACGGGAGACTTGCTTTCTCGATGCCTCCCTCGCCAAGGGTCTGCCGAAGGAGTGCGGCCCGCTCTACGCCCAATTGGCGGCGAGCCAGGGAATGAGCGCACTCATCGTGCTCGGGCCGGGGCGCAACGATTCGGCCCACGCGGGTGGCACGCGCCACAAGGAGTTGCCGGAGTACCTCCGTGGCTGGTGCTTCGTGACCGGGGGCAACGAGACGACGCCGACGCTGCTCAACATGACTGAGCTACTGCTGATCGGCGTGAGCGGCGCACAGGCGGAGCTCGTTGGCCGTGCCTGGGGCGGTGATGGCAACAGCTGGAGCGGATATCAGCCGCCGCCCGACCTCAAGGCATTCCCCCAGCCACAGCTCGACCAGCTGCAGCCGCTCTACCAGGCCATGCTGAAACAACAGGCCGATCGGGCCCTCGCGCCGTTGCAGCTCGCGCGTTGAGAGCTCTGCTAAGCCGCGTGCCGGATGGCCCAGGCGCAGATCGTCACACCGAGCAGCCCAAGGGCGAAGTAGAGACCCGCGAAGAGCTTCTCGCGCCGTTCGAGTGCGGCCTCGGAAAGTGGCGCAATCAGGAAAGGCTCGCCGTTCAGCGGCTCGGAGATGACGCTCTCGCGTGCGATCGTCGCCTGCAGCGTCTGCGCCTGGGATTCGCGCGCGGCTGCCTCGCGTGCCGCCTGCCACTCGGCCTCGTTGAGCTTTCCATCGTGATCGAGATCGAACCGCGCGAGCAGGGCCGGCTGATCCTGTTTCCACTCGTGCAGCTTTGCCGCGGTGGCCGCCTGGCTGTCGCCGACTTCGGAATGTGAGCGGAACTCGCCCAGCGCGCATACGCGCGTCCCCACGGACAGGAGCCGCTCGGTGTAGCGCCAGCTGCCAATACGCAGGAAGCTCGCTACCGCCGGCGGTCCGGCCATCGGCCAGGAGGTTGCGCCGTACCACACATTGCGCACCGTGGGAGTGATCTCGGCCTTCACCGGCCCGACGAGGCACGAGGCTCCGTCCGCGTCAGTCAGTGCGAAGGGCTCGATGCTGGTGCGGCTGTCGGTCGTCTGCCAGCGGCGATTGCCTTTGGAATCGCGTTCCTCGTGCGCGATCTCATAGGACCACCACACGCACGGCAGGCCACTCAGCGGCGCCGGCGTCGCGGCCGCGCCGGCCGGTTGGGCTCGCCCGTTGACCTTCACGTAGCCCTGCGCCGCGGAGCGTATGCGCACTTCCGGTGTGTCGGCCACCAGGCGATCGCGACGCATGCGCACCAGGAAGCGCCACAGCGACAGCAGTGTGAGTGCCGCCGCGGCGAGCGCGATCAGCAGGTACGGCGTCGGCTGACCCGGATGCAGCGCGGGCACCGTGCAGACTCCCTAGCGCGAGAATGCTGCCTTGAGATCGACGTCGGCTTTCTGATCGGACTCGAAGTGCAGCAGCGCCACCTGCGGGAAGTCACCGAGCTGCGCAATCAGGGTATCGGGGAAGGTCGCAATGCGGACGTTGTTGGTGTTTGCAGCCTCGTTGTACACCTCGCGCCGGTCGGCGATCGCGGTCTCGAGTCCGCTGATGCGCTCCTGCAGGTGACGGAACGGCTCGCTCGCCTTGAGCTGCGGGTAATTCTCGGCGACGGCATACAGCCCGTTGAGACCGCTGCGCAGATCGCGCTCGGCGGCTCCCAGTGAGCTCATGTTCCCGGAGCTGCGCGCCGCATCGACTCCGGCACGCGCGCGCATGACGCGCTCGAGTGTCGCCGCCTCGTATTGCATGTACTGGCGGCAGGTCTCCACCAGCTTCGGCAGCTCATCGTGCCGCTGCACCAGCAGCACATCGATGTTCGACCAGGCGAGCTTCACGGCAGCGCGCACGCGCACCAGGGCGTTGTAGACCCCGACCAGATAGCCGAGGAGCGCGAGCAGCAGAAACAGGAAGATCAGCATGCCCAGCATGACCCCTCTCCAACAGGGACGCGGATGTCCGCGCCGAAGCATAGGCTATGTCGGGGCCGTGGGGCTCACTTCAACCGGGCAATCGGAGACTCCCATCACGTCCGGGAGGGGGGAGCGGGGGTGGGGCGCGGTGGAGCTCGTCAGGGTCCCCTCAGGCGCAGCCCCAGATCGATCCGGGCCAACTCGTAGCCCTTGCGGAAGTCGCGAATGTGCCGTGCCATCCAGTCGTGTGCAGCCCGCTCATCACGGGCTTCGAGGGCTTCGAGCAACCGCCGGTGCGCCGCTGCGATACGTGCGCGCGCCTGCGGCACCTTGTCGATCATGATGCGGAGCGAGGGCTCGAGCAGCTGCAGCAGCGGCTCCTGCGCGAGTCCGAGGACCGGGTTGTGAGTGGCGCGCGCGATGCAGCGGAACACCTCGACGGTGCGTCGCACCGTCGCGGCGGTGTCGGGCACGGGCGCGCCGAAGGCGTGAATGGCGGCAGCGAGCGCCGTCAGATCCGGAGCGGTGCGGGCGCGCGCTGCAGCCGCGGTGAGCGGCGGCTCGAGTATGGTGAGCGCCTCCCACAGATGCTGCACCGTCACATCGTGCAGCAGCAGCGCGTGGCTCACTCCCTGCGCGACCGCGGCATGCTGCGGGCGGCTCACCGACATGAGCTTCGAGCCGGGCCGGCGCTGCAGCAATCCGCGGCTCTCGAGCTCGCGCAGCGCCTCCCGCACCGTCGAGCGGTTGACGCCGAACTGCCGTGCGAGCTCGGTCTCCGGCGGCAGCCGCTCCCCCTCGCGCAGGCTGCGACTCAGGATGCGCTCGCCGATCGCCGCTGCCACCTTGCGGTAGGCGGGCTCGATCAGCACGCGGTCGAACTCCACACTCATGCCGCTGCCTCGAACAGCTCGCGCCCGATCAGCATGCGGCGGATCTCCTGGGTACCCGCACCGATCTCGTAGAGCTTGGCATCGCGCAGCAGCCGCCCGGCGGCAAAGTCGTTGATGTAACCGTTGCCCCCGAGCGCCTGGATAGCCTCGAGTGCCGCCTGCGTCGCGTGGCCGGCAGCGAACAGGATGCAGCTCGCCGCATCGCGGCGTCGCGCAGTGCGTGCATCGCACGCGCGTGCGACCGAGTACACATAGGAACGTGAGGCGTTGAGCGCTGCGTACATGTCGGCCAACTTGCCCTGCATCAGCTCGAAAGTGCCGATCGGCTGGCCGAACTGCCGCCGTTCCCGCACGTACGGCAACACCAGGTCGAGCGCCGCCGCCATGAGTCCGAGCGAGCCACCGGCGAGCACCACGCGCTCGTAGTCGAGCCCGCTCATCAGTACCCGCACCCCGCCATTCTCGCTGCCGAGCAGGTTCTCGCTCGGAATGAGGCAGTCATCGAACAGCAGCTCGCAGGTGCCCGAGCCGCGCATACCGAGCTTGTCGAGTTTCTGGGCGGTACCAAACCCGGGCGTGCCGCGCTCGACGATGAAGGTACTGATGCCGCGCGGGCCGGCGGCCGCGTCCGTCTTGGCATACACGAGGAAGACATCCGCGTCGGGACCGTTGGTGATCCACATCTTGCGGCCGTTCAGCTGATAGCCGTGCGCACGTTTTTCGGCACGCAGCTGCATTGACACGACATCCGAGCCCGAACCCGTCTCGGACATGGCGAGCGCACCGACGTGCTCGCCGCTCAGCAGCTTCGGCAGATAGCGGGCGCACTGCGCCTCGTTGCCATTGAGCCGCAGCTGGTTGACGCACAGATTCGAATGCGCGCCATAAGAGAGACCGACCGCACCCGAGACGCGCGAGATCTCTTCCATGACGATGACGTGGGCGAGGTAGCCGAGGCCGGCACCGCCCGACCGCTCCGGGACGGTGATACCGAGCAGCCCCTGGCTGCCCAGTGCCGGCCACAGATCACGCGGGAACTCATTGCTGCGATCGATTTCCGCCGCGCGCGGGGCGATCTGCTCGGCGGCGAAACGGCGCACCTGCTGGCGGATCTCCTCGAGCTCCTCGGGTAATCCGAAGTCCTGATCGATGTAGTCGAGTGCGGTCATGGGCTTGCCTTCCCTGCGGGCGTAATCGTATGATTGTCCGACAAACCGGCAACTCTGGCAAGGGCGCAATGCCTCGTCTCACCACCCGGGTCGATACGCACTCCGAGGAATACCGCGACAACGAGCGCGCCATGCGCGAGCTCGTCGATGGGCTGCATGGCGAGGTAGCGCGTGCCGCCCGCGGCGGCCCGCGCACCGCCACGGATAAGCACAGGGCGGCGGGCAAGCTGCCCGCGCGCGAGCGCATTCGCGTGCTGCTCGACACCGGCAGCCCGTTCCTCGAGCTCTCACAGCTCGCCGCGCACGGCATGTACGGCGGGGATATCGCCTGCGCCGGCATCATTACCGGCATCGGTCGGATCGCCGGGCGCGAGTGCGTGATCGTAGCCAACGACCCGACGGTGAAGGGGGGCACCTATTACCCGATCACCGTGAAGAAACACCTGCGCGCGCAGGAGATTGCACGCGAAAATCGTCTGGCGTGTGTGTATCTGGTGGAAAGCGGTGGTGCGTTTCTGCCGGCGCAGGATGAGGTGTTTCCGGACCGCGATAATTTCGGCCGCATTTTCTACAACCAGGCGACGCTCTCGGCGCTCGGCGTGGCGCAGATCTCGGTGGTGCACGGCTCCTGTACGGCCGGCGGCGCCTACGTGCCGGCGATGTCGGACGAGAACGTCATCGTGCGCAACCAGGGCCGGGTATTTCTCGGCGGTCCACCGCTGGTCAAGGCGGCAACGGGTGAGGACATCGACGCCGAATCACTCGGTGGCGCCGATGTGCATTGCCGGGAGTCGGGTGTGTGCGATCACTACGCTGAGAACGACACCCATGCGCTCGCCATCGCACGGCGCGCCGTCGCGCGCCTCAAAGCGCCCACGCCTACTTCACCGCCACAGGCGTCGCAGGAACCACAGTATGCGGCGCAGGAACTCTACGGCCTCCTGCCCGCGAATCTGCGCAAGCCGTACGATGTGCGCGAGGTGATCGCGCGGCTGGTGGACGCCTCCGAGCTCGATGAATTCAAGCAGCTCTATGGCACGACACTCGTGTGCGGCTTTGCGCATCTCGGTGGCTATCCGGTCGGCATCCTCGCCAACAACGGCGTGCTTTTCTCCGAGAGTGCGCTCAAGGGTACGCATTTCATCGAGCTGTGCGCGCGCGAGCAGATTCCGCTGCTCTTCCTGCAGAACATCACCGGTTTCATGGTTGGACGGCGCGCCGAGGCGGGCGGCATCGCCAAGGACGGCGCCAAGCTCGTGACCGCCGTGGCCTGCGCCGCGGTTCCAAAGATGACCGTGATCATCGGCGGCAGCTACGGTGCCGGCAACTACGCCATGTGTGGCCGCGCCTACGGGCCGCGGTTTCTGTTTCAATGGCCGAATGCGCGCATCTCTGTCATGGGAGGCGAGCAGGCGGCGAGTGTGTTGGCGACGGTGAAGCGCGAGCAGCTCAAAGCCAAAGGCAGCGACTGGCCGACGGATGACGAGGAGAGCTTCAAGCGGCCGATCCGTGAGCAGTACGAGCGCCAGGGCCATCCTTATTACTCCTCCGCCCGGCTGTGGGATGACGGTGTCATCGATCCGAAGGACACGCGGCGCGTGCTGGCCCTGGCACTCGCGGTGGCGCGCAACGCTCCGCAGGAGCCGCAGACCTTTGGCGTATTCCGTATGTAGGTCTGCGGGCCAGGCACGCACATGATCAAGAGTCTGCTGGTCGCTAACCGGGGCGAGATTGCCTGCCGGATCTTCCGCACCGCGCAGCGCATGAATGTGCGGACCGTGGCGGTGTATTCAGACGCGGATGCGCGGGCGCGCCACGTGCGCGCGGCCGATGCGGCAGTGCGCATTGGGCCGGCGCCGCCGCGTGAGAGTTACCTCGATATCCCTGCGCTGCTCGAGGCTGCGCGCGCGAGCGGTGCGCAGGCGATCCATCCCGGCTACGGTTTTCTCGCCGAGAACGCTCAGTTCGCCGAGGCGTGCAGCGAGGCGGGCTTGATCTTCATCGGCCCGCCGGCGGCCGCGATCCACGCCATGGGGTCGAAGATCGTGGCGAAGACGCGCATGCACGCAGCCGGGGTGCCGGTATTACCTGGGTATGCGGGGGAGCAGCAGGAGCTTGCGCATCTCGAGCGTGAAGCACGCGCGCTGGGGCTGCCCCTGATCATCAAGCCCGCCGCAGGCGGCGGCGGCAAGGGCATGCAGATCGTGCGCCAGAACGGGGAGCTCGCGTCGGCGCTCGCCGCCGCACGCCGCCTGGCCGAGAGCGCCTTCGGTGATGGAGCGCTGCTGCTCGAGCGGTATCTGCCGGCGCCGCGGCATCTCGAGGTGCAGGTCTTCGCCGACGCGCATGGCAACTTTCTTCATCTGGGCGACCGCGATTGCTCCATCCAGCGCCGTCACCAGAAGCTCATCGAAGAGGCCCCCGGGCCTGCAGTGCCGGCCGAGGTGCGCGCGCGGCTGCGGGCGGCGGCGCTCGTAGTGGCGCGCGCGGTCGGGTACGTGAGCGCCGGCACGGTGGAGTTCCTCTACGACGGGCGCGAGTTCTATTTCATGGAGATGAACACCCGCCTGCAGGTCGAGCACACGGTCACCGAGGCAGTCACGGGCCTCGATCTGGTGGAATGGCAGCTGCGTGTCGCCGCGGGCGAGCGGCTGCCCCTGTCGCAGGATCAGGTGCGTCTCGAGGGCCATGCAATCGAGGCACGGGTGTGCGCCGAGGACCCCGCGCGTGGCTTCCTGCCAAGCGCCGGACGGCTGGCGTTGCTCGAATGGCCGCGCATGGACTCAGTGCGCGTCGATGCGGGCTTCGGCTCCGGCGACACGGTGCCGGACAGCTACGACTCACTGCTCGGCAAGGTGATCGCCTGGGGCGGCACGCGCGATGAGGCCGCGGCGCGTCTGGCACGCGCGCTCGATGAGACGCGCAGCGCAGGCATCGCCACCAACGAGCGCTGGCTGGCGCGGATTCTGCGTGCACCGGTGTTTCTCGAGGTTCGGCACCACATCGCACTGCTCGACCAGAATCTTGCCGACTTCGCGGGGCCCGGCACCGTGCCGGCAGAAGCACTGGTGCTCGCGGCGCTCGCTCTCCACTTTACGGCGTCTGCAGAGGACTGCGCCGGCGCACCTGCTGCTGGGCCGATGAGGACGGCAAGCCCATGGCAGGTTCTCGATGGCTTCACGCCGAATCTCGTCATGCCTATCGGGTATAGCTTCTCCTGGCGAGGGCAACGTTCGACCGTTGCGCTCGAATATGCCAACGGCGCTCCCGTGGCAGCCACGATCACCGCAGGCACGCGTGCGGCGCTCACCGACTCGCAGACAACATCTGAAATGGTTGCGGCACGCATTGGCGCGCAGCGCCTTCATGCGCGCTACCTCATCGTGGGAGCGCACGTTTACCTGTGGCTCGGAGAAGCGCAGTACGACCTTCTTCTCGATGACCCGCGCACACACGAGTTCAGCGCCACGGCCGCGGTCGGTGGCCTGACCACGCCGCTCCCGGGAGTGGTGGTGTCGGTGCCGGTGACGGTTGGAACCAAAGTGAGCGCGGGCGATGTGCTCATGGTGATCGAGGCCATGAAGATGGAGCACACCATCACCGCCCCGCACGCCGGCACGGTGAAGGCCATTCATTTTGCGCGTGGCGATCGGGTTCCCGAAGGGAAGGAGCTGCTCGAGCTGGCAGCGGAGTAGGGGGCGTCGCGCGGGTCTCGCTGCTCGGCACTGCGGTCTGCAGGCAGGCCAGCTCGAGCGCGCGCCTACCTGCTTGTCGTTTTCTCCTTAGTAGCCGGCTTTGACTTGCCGCGCTCGTTGCGTACCCGCGCGATCAGCTCATCGGCGGTGGCAAGCAGCTCCTTCAGTCCCGCTTCTTCATCCGCTGAGGCCGCACCTCGCGTCACATACCGGCCGTCGATCGCCAGCGTCGGAACCCCCTCGATGCGGTAGTCCGCGGCCATCTGATCCGCCTGCACGGTCTCCTCATTGATCGGCAGCGAGATGTAGGCCGCGGCGAACTTGTCGGCATTACCTCCACTGCGGCCGACCCAGTCGGTGATGCTCGATTCGTCGATGAGCGGCTTGCGCTCCTCGTGCAGCGCATGAAAGAGCGGGCCATCGAGTCGCGCGAGATCCCCTGAGGCGTCGAGGGCGTAGTACGTTCGCTGCAGGTTGATCCAGAGGTCGCGGTTGAAGCCGACCGGAACCCGGCGGAACAGCACATCGGGTGGCAGCTTCGCGACCCAGGCGTTCAGCAGCGGATAGAAGTGCGCGCAGTGCGGGCAGCCGTAGGAGAAGAACTCCACCACCTCGATCTTGCTGTGCTGGCTCGTCGGCTGCGGGGGCGCGAGCGTCGTGAAGTTCTTGCCTTCCTCGAGCGCCGCCTGCGGCGCCGGCGAAACCACGAGCAGCAGGAGCAGGGCCAACGCCGCGCTCAGAATGCGCATGCTTCGCCTCGGAGTCCAATCGAACGTCGACAACATCATCGCTTCCTCTCTTACTGGCCCGTCACCCGCCGGCCATTATTTCCCAACACACGGGCGGGAGCACGCGCCGCCACCGCGGAGGCCCGTGCACGCCCGCGCGCGGGCGCAGTCGAGACGTAGGGCGAGTCGCGATCGAAGAATCGCCACGGCCGGCGCGCCCATTCGCCCGCGTAATCGACGCCGATGCGCGTAGCGCGCGCGATACGCACGGCTGGCGAGCGTTTCGGCGGGTGCTCGAGCCACAGTCGATCGCCGCGCAGATCCACGCCGTTCAGACGCCGATCGATATGCAGTGCGCGACACAGCAGCCCTGGGCCCCAGGTGCTCTCGCTCAGGTCCCCGAGCGGCTCGAGTGCGCGTAGCAGCACCGCGTGTGGAACGCCCGCGCGTCCGGTGACGACATTCAGACAGTTCCAGAAACCATAGATGAAATACACGTACGCGTGCCCCGGCGGCCCGAACATGACCTCGGTGCGACGCGTGCGGCCGCGCGCCGAATGAGCCGCGAGATCGCGCGGTCCCTGATAGGCCTCCGTCTCGACGATTCGTCCCGCGCGCACCATTCGCCCATCATCGTGCAGCAGATGCATGCCGATGAGTGCGCGCGCCACGCTGAGCGTGCCGTGCTCGAAGAAGCCCCGTGCGGGTTTTCGACTGGCTGTCACCGCGCCAGAGCGTACTGGAATTTTCTGAAATAAGGCGCAAAGGGGAGCGCCACGGTTGCATCTACCGTATAATCAAGGATGTAGAGAGATCCTGCTGGAGATGCCAATTCCTCTCGTGAAGTGCATGACCTCCCTGCGTGGGAGGGTTGTGGTGTTCGTGTTGGCGTCGATCGCTGCAGGGGGCTCCGCTTCCGCGAGTCTCTATGCGCTGCCCTCCGATGGCACCGCGGTGGTTGGGAGAGATTCCAACATCACCACCGTCTACGAGGACACGCTCCCTGACATCGCCCATCGTTACAGTCTCGGCTACTACGAGATCATCCGCGCGAATCCCGGCGTCGATGTTTGGCTGCCCGGCGCCGGCCAGCGTCTGACCTTGCCCGGCCGTCATATCCTGCCGGCAGGTCCGCGCGAGGGCATCATCGTGAATCTGCCGGAGCACCGGCTGTATTACTTTCCCAAACCCCGGCCGCACGAGAAGCCGATCGTGATCACCTATCCGGTGAGCATCGGCAAGATGGATTGGCGCACACCGCTCGGGGATACGCATGTCATTGCGAAGATCGTTCACCCTGCGTGGTATCCGCCGGAGTCGATCCGCAAGGAGCATCAGGAGAACGGCGATCCGCTGCCGAAGATGGTCGGGCCCGGCCCCGACAATCCGCTCGGCGACTACGCGCTGCGCCTCGCGGCCGGCCGTGGCGAGTACATGATCCATGGGACCAACAATCCCGTGGCGGTCGGCATGGCAGTGACACATGGCTGCATCCGCATGTATCCCGAGGACGTCGCCGCGCTCTTTGCGGTCATACCAGTCGGCACGAAGGTGCGTCTGGTGAATGAGCCGGTGAAGGTAGCCTGGGTCGATGGGCGACTGTTTCTCGAAGCGCATCCGCCCGTGGACGACGAAGGACAGTCGGTCGGGCCGGATGTGCGTCAGCTTTCGCAGAAGCTCAAGCACGCGCTCGGCGGTGAAACTGCCGCGGTGCACTGGGAGCTGGCTCGCTCGACGCTCAAGGCTGCCAACGGCATGCCCACGCTCGTCGGGCTTGCGGCGGAGCCTGCATCGGCCAAGCTTCAATCAGCAGCGACCGCCTCAGTGCGCTGAGCGCTGCGTTTCCACTCTACCGCTGGCGCGCTCGGCGCAAGCCCCGCAATCCTCCGACCACGCTGAGTACCTGGGCGGCGCGCGTCACCAGTGACAGCGCGCTGCGCGCCCTCGAAAGCATCGCGAGTGCCTCCGTGGGCCGGCGCAACAGCAACAGCGCGGCTACCGCCACGATCCACGCCAGCGGATGCCGCCCCGGACGCACGGGCCCGGTGCCGCCTGCGCCCAGACCGCCCGACAAGGCTCCGGTCCAGCGGCGCGGACTGAGTTGCGCCAGGCGCCACGACAGCTCGGCACGCTGAGCCTCGCAGCGTGCAATGAGTGCCCGGCGGCGCGTCTCGAGCTCCGCGAGGCGCTTCATGAACCGCCTCGGGCATGCCGCTCATCCTCGGCCAGCTGCTGGAGCGATCCCTCGAGCACATCCGGATGCACTCGCAGCGCCCGTGCACCGAGATAGCCAAAGAGGGCCGCCAGCACAATGAACAGCAGTGTCGCGCTGATCAGTGCGAGCATGCGGTGTGTGTTCCAGAGCGACGCGATCAATGCGAGCACGCCAAAGGCGAGACCCAGCATTGCGCAGGCGACGGCACCCACCGCCCAGATGAGCGAGCGCAACAGGGCCCGCAGGTGGAGCTCCACCTCCACACCCGCAAGCTCGAGCCGCGTATGCAGCGCTTCGAGGAGCGCCGCCAGAAGCCCGCGCACCGCGCCCGGAGGATCGGCCGTAGTAGTCGTCTCCGGGAGCGGCGCGGGCGCATCCATCATCTGCGGCCCATAGCCAACCCCAGCAGTAGTGCGATGCCGCCGATCACGGCCACCGCCTGCCAGGGGTTGTCGCGTACGTAGCTGTCCACATCCCGTGCGCGCGATCGCACGGTATCCTCGAGCGCGTTGAGCCGCGCGCGCAGCTCCTGCAACGTTGCCCGGGCGCGCTCCTGGACCTCCGCGTTGCCGGCATTCGCGGTCGAACTCAGTAAAGCCTCGGCATCGCTCACCAGCGCACGCAGCTCTTCGGCGACCTGACCGCCGCCATTCCTCTCAGCCATGGCTGCACTCCTTATTTGTACGGAACTTCAGCGCCTATATACGAGCCCATGATTTACGCACATCCGACACAAAACCGCGAGACTCGCACAGCCAGCTGCGCTACTCTCGAACACCGGAGCTGACCGCCATGAACGCGCCTCATCCGAATCCCCTGCTCGAGCTGCACAAGCTGGGCCAGAGTGTCTGGCTGGATGATATCGGCCGCGCCATGCTCGATGATGGGAGCCTCGCGCGGCTGATTCACGATGACGGTCTCGCCGGGCTCACCTCGAATCCGTCGATTCTGGCGCACTCGATCATGCACCAGGCGATCTATGGACAGCGCATCGCACGGCTTCTGCCCACGGTTTCCTCCGCGATGGCTATGTACGAGGAACTCGCGCTCGCGGACCTGAAGGACGCGGCGGCGCTGCTACGCCCGTTGTACGACTCGACCAAGGGGGGCGATGGCTTCGTCAGTCTGGAGGTTTCACCCCACCTCGCCGATGACAGCGCGGGGAGCCTGAAGGAAGCGCAGCGTCTGTGGCAGCGCTTGAGCGTACCCAACGCCTTCATAAAGATCCCCGGTACTGAGGCGGGACTTCCGGTCATACGCGATCTCATCGCTAGCGGTGTCAACGTCAACGTGACGCTGCTCTTCTCGCCGGAGCGCTATCGCGCCGTGGCGCGTGCCTACCGCGACGGCCTGGCGCGTCGCGCTCAGGAGGGCAAGCCCATCGATCGGGTGGCTTCGGTGGCGAGCTTCTTCCTGAGCCGCATCGACACCGCCGTCGACCGGCTGCTCGATGGACTTGCGGCGCGAGGTCAGCCGGCCGCGCGCGCGCTGCGTGGCAAGGCGGCGATCGCGAGCGCCTGCAGGGCATACGAGATCTTCGAGGAGACCATTGCCGATCCTACCTGGCAGGCGCTCACCGCACGCGGAGCGCGGCCGCAGCGGCTGCTGTGGGCGTCGACTTCGACCAAGGATCCGGCCTACAGTCCGATCAAATACGTCGAGGAGCTGATCGTCCCGGATACTGTGAACACCATGCCACTCGAGACTCTCAACACGTATCGGCGGCTGGGGCGCCCCGAGCTCGCGCTCGAGCGTCACCTCGCCGAGGCGAGCGATGTTCGCGAGGGGCTCGAGCGGCTCGATGTCGATCTCGAGGCTGTCGCACAGCAGCTCGAGCGCGAAGGCGTCGTGAAATTCATCGAGCCGTTCGATCAGCTGCAAAAATGGCTCGAGGATAAACGTCGCGGCTGAATGGCCGCCCTCAAGAGACTCTATTCTTCCCGGGGGACTGACGTGGACACCAATGCGGTACGGGAGCGACTGCTCAAGCGTCGCGATGAACTGCGCCAGCGCGCCAGTGAGGCGAGTGCCGACCTGCGGCATGAGACCGATCCGCTTTCGGCCGACTTCGCCGAGCAGGTGACGCAGCGCGAGCACGACGATGTCCTCGGGGCCATCTCGAGCTCGGCCCAGGCGGAACTGCAACAAGTCGAGGGAGCGTTGCGGCGATTGGCTTCCGGCCGCTACACGACCTGCGCGGTCTGCGGCGAGGACATCGAGCCCGAGAGACTCACCGCGGTGCCGTACACCGACCGCTGCCGGACTTGTGCAGAAGGGGGGCGCCGGGCTGCCGGACGCGATGCGCGCGGCTGAGGTCGCGCGCCCCTCGGGGGTCATCACCATCACGACCGACTTCGGTCACCAGGGACCGTTCGTCGGTGTCATCAAGGGCTGCATCCTGACGCGCTTCCCCGAAGCGCGTCTCATCGATCTCACACACGAGATCGTGGTCCACTGGCCGGCGGAGGCCGGCTTCTGGCTCGCACGGGCCTTTAGTTATTTTCCCGCCGGCACGGTCCACATGGCGGTGGTCGACCCCGGTGTCGGCACCGCCCGCAACATCGTCGCGCTGCGCGCCGGAGGCCACTATTTTCTGGCACCCGATAACGGGCTACTCGCACCGGTTGCGGCCCGGGCACGCGATCCGTACATCGTGCGCCTCGGCGCGGCGCCGCTGGCACATCTCGGAATCCACCACCCGAGCGCGACCTTCCATGGCCGCGACATTTTCGCGCCCGTTGCGGCCGAGCTCGCCGCCGGCCGCAGCCGGATCGAGGATCTGGGCGATGTCACGACGACGCTCGTCCCCTCCTGGGTAGAGGATCCGACGGTCGAGACGAGAAGCGTGAGCGGCATGGTGATCACCATCGATCACTTTGGAAATCTGATCACCAATATCGAGGCACCACTCATCGAGCGTTTCCGGTTGCCTCTCGTGCATGCCGGGAACCATGCCTTTCCGCTGCTGCGCACCTACGGGGATACGCGCCCAGGGGAATATCTCGCGCTCATCAACTCTTTCGGTGTTCTCGAGATCGCACGGGCGGAGAACAGCGCCGCCGAAGGGCTCGGGTTGAGCCGCGGCGCACCCGTCGTGGTTCGCGATCGAACGGACCAGCCGTAGCGGCGCGATTGAAAACAACGCCCCAAGCTCCCGCCCGCGCTTCCAGGCATTGAAAGCGCCGCGTCGGCCCCCAAAAGTTGATCGTGGGCACGAATCGGATATAGTTCGCAGCCTCATTCGTGCTGCCTTGGGCACTTAGTTTGTTGAATTAGTTAAGGATTTGGCCCCCAGATGTCGGAACGGGACAACGAGAGCTTCGATCTCGACGACGAATTTCTGAGTGGACCCACCGAGGACGGCACCGATTACGACCGTCTGCTCGACCGCGTGGACAAGCGAGTCCGTAACCAGGGTAAGCGCGGCAAGGCGGCCTGGAGCCGGCTCGAGGAAGTGCTGGCGGACCGCAAGCTCGAGAAAGACCTGAAAGACTTCGACGACGAGCTGTAAGCATCCGCAACGCCTCGCTTACCACGCTCCACGAGCACTTACCGATCAGCAAGGCGCGAAATTTGGCGGGGCCCGACCAGAACCCAACGGCCCCTCCCGCACTCTGACTCTGAGCGCTGGCGCAGCCCTGACTGTCGCGCGGATGAACGTCCGGTTCATTGGCCCGCGCGCGCAAGGACGTAAAGACCAATGAGCCGCAACCCTTCGGCCTGGATGGTCCTGAAGTTTGGCGGGACGAGCGTTTCGAGCCTTGCCAATTGGACCAACATCGCGCGGGTCGCCGCGGAGCGCTGCTCGGGAGGCGCGCGGGTGCTCATCGTCCACTCGGCACTGAGCGGCATCACCGACCGCCTGGAAAGACTCCTCGACGCGGCCATCGCGCAGGCTCCGGAGGAGGAGCTGCGCCACATCGAGGAGCGGCATCAGCGTCTCGCGGCCGAGCTGCGCGTGACGCCGCCCGTCGAGGTCGAGCGGCAGCTGGCGGAGTTGCGGGAGATTGCCGCCGGCGTTGCGCTGGTGGGGGAGGTGAGCGATCGCACCCGTGCGCGCGTCATGGCGGCGGGCGAGCTCCTCGTGACACCGATCGCAGTGCGCTTTCTCGAGTCCCGTGGCCTCGAGACTCAGGCGGTCGACGCCCGGCGGCTGCTGCGCGCCGAGCGCCCGGCGGGTGCGCCGCGGGGCAATGCGCTCTCGGCGGTATGCGGGTTTGCCCCCGATGCCGCGTTGCGCGCAGAGCTCGAGAAAGGCGTGCCGCTCGTCATCACCCAAGGCTTCATTGCGAGCGATGAGGAGGGCCAGACCGTGCTTCTGGGCCGCGGCGGCTCCGACACCTCCGCGGCTTACTTTGCCGCCAAGCTCTCGGCGCAGCGCCTCGAGATCTGGACCGACGTTCCGGGTCTGTTCAGCGCCAACCCACGCGCGACGCCCAGCGCGCGCCTGCTGCGCACGCTCCACTACGATGAGGCGCAGGAGATCGCGACCAGCGGCGCGAAGGTATTACACCCACGCTGCATCCTGCCCGCGCGGCAATATGGAATTCCGCTGCATGTATATGCGACTCAGGCTCCGGATCTCGAAGGTACGGTGCTCTCTGCCGAAGGCGGCGACGGAGGAGCGCAGGTGAAGGCCGTGTGCACCAAGAAAGGGCTCACCCTGATCTCCCTGGAGAGCCCCGGGATGTGGCACCAGGTCGGATTCCTCGCCGACGCATTCCAGGTGTTCAAGCAGCACGGCATGTCGGTCGATCTGGTGTCGACCTCGGAAACCAACGTCACGGTCTCACTCGATCCGGCCGCGAATACCCTCAGCAACGCCCGGGTGGCGCAGCTCGTTGCCGAGCTCTCGCGGCTGTGCCGCGTGCAGGTCATCGGTCCCTGTGCCTCGGTGAGCCTCGTCGGGCGCAACATACGTGGCATCCTCCATCAGCTCGGCGGTGCCTTCGAGTTCTTCGAGGAACAGAAGATCTATCTCGTCAGCCAGGCGGCCAACGATCTCAACTTCACCTTCGTAGTCGATGAGAACCAGGGCGATCGGCTGGTCGAGCAGCTGCACGAGCTGCTGATTCGCCCGGTGGCGGGTGACAAGGTGTTGGGTCCCACCTGGCAGCAGTTGTTCTCGCGGCCGCCGGCCGCCGGCGCGCCCCCCGCGCCGTGGTGGCGGGCGAAGCGGGCGGCGCTGCTCGCCGCACTCGGCGAGCGCGATGCCGCGTTCATCTACGACCTCGATGTGGCGCGCAGTGCAGCCCGTGCGCTGCGCGCCCTCGGCTCGATCGGCCGCGTGCACTACTCCGTGAAGGCCAACCCGCACCCGCAGCTGCTGCGGGCACTGCACGCGGAGGGCATCGAGTTCGAATGCGTGTCGCTCGGGGAGGTCGAGCGTGTGCTCGAGCTCTTCCCGCAGCTCGAGCGTCAGCGAATTCTCTACACGCCGAATTTCGCGCCGCGCGCGGAATATGCCGCCGCGCTCGCCGCCGGCGTTCGAGTCACCGTCGACAACGGTTATGTGCTGAGCGCCTGGCCGCAGCTGTTTGCCGGACAGGAGATCTTCGTACGCGTCGACACCGGTGTTGGCCGCGGCCACCACACCCATGTGCGCACCGCCGGCAGCCGCTCGAAATTCGGCATACCGATTGCCGAGCTCCCCGAACTGGCGCGGGGCGCGGCAAAGACCGGTGTGCAGATCGTCGGCCTCGAGGCGCACGTGGGGAGCGGTGTATTCGATGTCACGAGCTGGGAGCACACGGCGCGCTTGCTCGCTGGTGCCGCGGCTGGATTTGCGGGCGTGCGCGTCATCGATGTCGGTGGCGGACTGGGCGTCCCCGAGCGCAGCGACCAGCCAGCGGTCGACCTGGCCGCCCTCGATACGCTCCTCACTGCGGTACACGACGAGTACCCGCAACTCGAGCTCTGGCTCGAGCCGGGGCGTTACCTGGCGGCGAGCTGCGGTGTACTGTTGGCGCGCGTCACGCAACTGAAGGCCAAGGGCGGACTACGGTTCGCCGGGATTGCGACCGGCATGAACTCGCTCATCCGACCGGCACTCTATGGCGCATACCATGAAATCGCGAACCTCACACGCATCAACGAGCCGGCGACCGAGCTCGTGAGCATCGTCGGGCCAATCTGCGAGAGCGCTGACGTGCTCGGTCACGATCGGCTGCTGCCGCCCACTCGCGAAGGGGATGTGTTGCTGATCGCCAATGCCGGTGCCTACGGGCGCACGATGAGCTCCGAATACAATCTGCGCCCGCCGGCGCAGGAGCTGTTCATCTGAAGCGCACGCTTCATGTGAAGCGCGCGCTCGTCTTGCTGCTCGGCGCAGCGCTGCTTGCCGCCGTGCTCTATGCGCTGTACCTCGATCACCTCGTGGTCCACCAGTTCGAGGGCCGCCGCTGGACGCTGCCGGCGCAGGTGTACGCGGCGCCGCTCGAGCTGTATGCAGGTCTGCCGTTGACGGTACCAGCCGTGGAGCATGAGCTGCAGCGCCTGCACTACCGCCGCACCGATCGGCCCGGTCAGCCCGGCACCTACCACGTCGCGGGCGAGCGGCTGGAGGTCGAGCTGCGTCCGGCCCGCTTCGCGGATGAGACACGCGCCGCGCAGCGCCTGACTATCACGACGGACGGCGCGAAGGGCATCGAGAGCCTGCGCGACGGCGCAGGCAACGAGCTACCGGTGCTGCGGCTCGAGCCGCTGCTCATCGGCAGCATCTTTCCGATTCACGGGGAGGACCGGATCATCGTGACCCCCGAGGAGGTACCGCCGCTGCTGCCGCGCGCCCTCAAGGCGGTCGAGGACCGCAAGTTCGACACGCACCACGGAGTCGATCCCGTCGCGATGCTGCGCGCCGCCTGGGTCAACATGCGCGCCCGGCAGATCGAGCAGGGCGGCAGCACGCTCACGCAACAGCTGGTGCGCAGCTACTTCCTGAGCTCACGGCAGACGCTCTCGCGCAAGCTGCGCGAAGCCGCCATGGCGATGGCGCTCGATGCACACTTCACCAAGGCCGATCTCATGAACGCCTATATCAATGAGATCTTCCTGGGCCAGGACGGAGACCGCGCGATTCACGGCTTCGGGCTTGCGAGCCAGTTCTACTTCGGCAAGCCGCTCTCCGAGCTCGAGCTGTCGGAGATATCGCTGCTGGTCGCCGTCGTGCGCGGCCCGTCCTACTACGATCCCCGCCGCCATCCCGAGCGCGCCCTGGCGCGCCGCAATCTCGTACTGCATCAGATGGCCGAGCAGGGCGTCATCGCGTCGGCGGAAGCAACCGCGGCGTCGCATAGACCACTCGGGGTCACCAGCCGTCCCTCGGGCGCCTACTACCCGGCATACCTCGATTTCGTCCGCCGCACTCTGCGTCGCGACTACCGCGATCAGGATCTCACCGAGGCGGGACTGCGCATCTACACCAGCCTCGAGCCGCGCGCGCAGGATGAGGCGGAGCGCGCGCTCGAGCACGAGCTCGCGCGTCTCGACCGCCAGCACAAGCATCCGCAGGGTCCTCTGGAAGGCGCCGTGGTCATCACCTCTCCGCAGAGCGGCGATGTCATCGCGATCGTGGGCGGGCGTAACGTCGGTTACGACGGCTTCGACCGCGCGCTCGATGCGCGCCGCTCCATGGGATCCCTGGTGAAGCCCTTCATTTATCTGACCGCACTCGAAAGCGGCCGCTACAACGCTACGACCGTCGTGCAGGATGCGCCCATCGACGTGAAGCTCACCGGAGGGCGGCACTGGACACCGGATAACTTCACCCACCAGGTGTACGGCCCGGTTCCACTCGTACGTGCGCTCGCCGAATCGCTCAATCTCGCGACCGTCGGTGTCGGGCTCGATCTCGGCCTGCCCAAGGTCGCAGCGACGCTGCAGCGCTTCGGCCTGCCACAGCCGCCGGCACAGGTGCCGGCGATGCTGCTCGGGGCGGTCGAGGTGACGCCGCTCGAAGCGGCGCAGCTCTTCAACGGCCTCGCGAATGGTGGCTTCCGCAACCCGCTCCGTGCAGTGCGCTCGGTCATCAGCAGCGATGGAAAACCGCTCAAGTCATTTCCGCTTGAGGTGACGCAGCTGGCATCCCCCGAGGTCATGTACCAGCTCAATCGCATGCTGGTGCTCGTCATGGACCATGGCACGGGTCGCTCCGCGCGCGCGCTGCTGCCGCCCGATCTGGTCGTTGCCGGCAAGTCCGGCACCTCCTCGGACTTTCGCGACAGCTGGTTCGCCGGTTTTTCCGGAAGCCACCTTGCTGTCGTATGGGTGGGTTACGACGATAACGAGCCGACCGTGTTCACAGGATCTGCAGGCGCGCTTCCGGTATGGACACGCATCATGGCCGGACTCGGCACGAGCTCATGGAGCGCGCCCATGCCGGAGTCGGTTGCCGAGGTCCAAATCGAGTACCCGACCGGACTGCGCGCAATCCCGAGCTGCGCCACCGACATCGTTGCGGTGGCCGTCCCGGCCAATGCGGTCATCCCACCGCGGCCCGGCTGCAGCTTACCCGGGAGCACAGCTGCAACGAGCTTGCTCGACCGTGCGCAGCAGTGGGTGCGGAGCGTCGTGCACTGAACCGCGTGGACACGGGGAATATCATCTCAAGCATGCGTCCACTCCTTCCCGCACTCATCGCATTCGCGGCGCTCACAGGGTGCGCGCTCTTCCGGGCGCCGCCGGCACCGCCTGCTCCGGAGAATCCGGGTGCCGCCTCCGCCGGCTCTCCCGGCACCGCCCACCCCGGCCCGCAGACGCCCACCCAGGTCACGCCAGCTCCTCCCTCGCCAGCCGCGCCAACCGTGCCCCCCAAACAGTTCCACCTCGGTGCAGCGGCGAGCGCGCTCGTGACTCAGGCGCACCAACAGGCCGCCGGCGGAGACACGGCGCAGGCCGCGGCGACACTCGAGCGCGCCCTGCGGATCGAGCCGGACAATCCGCTCGTGTGGATCGAGCTCGGCCGCGTGCGGCTGACGGAGAACAACGCCGCGCAGGCTGACGCCATGGGCCGCAAGGCGCTCGCGCTCGCAAGCGGCGATGCCGCCGCCCAGTCCTCCGCCTGGCGATTGATTGCCGATTCACTGCGCGCACGCGGCAACAACTCGGGAGCCGCAGATGCCGAGCGCCGCGCGGCGAGCCTCGCGACGCAGTGATCTGCGCGCTCAGGCCTCGGAAGGCGCAGCTGGCGCAGCTGGCGCAGCTGGCGGCACCGTCGACGCAGCTCGCCGTCGTGGCCACAGCCCATCGCGGGTGAACACCTCCCATGCCCATCGCGTCCAACGCGTCAGCGCGAAAGACAGCCAGAGCGCCCAGGCCAGCATCGCGAGCTTGTACCACCAGAGTGATATCGACAGGATGCTCGGCGTTGGCAAGTGCTCCCCGGCCTGATCCACGAACCAGCTGAGCGCGGCCTGTCCCGCGGGCTCGATGCGCATGTCGGGATGCGCCAGCAGTCCCTGTGGAACCGCGGCAACCACGGCGAAGATCGCCACGATCGCGATGAACGCCGAGAGCAGCTGCAGGAGCTTGAAGCGCTCGGCCCTCGCGGGCGCGGCATGACGTGAGCGCCACTGGAAAAGGCCGATGAAGACGGCGAACAGGGCCAGCGCGAACCAGGAAAAGGTCGAGAGCCCGAGCCCGAGCAGCAGCCAGTCGCGCGCGGGCAGCGGTGTGAGCGCGGAGCCTCCGATCCACCACGCCAGCACGATGAACAGCAGCAGCTCGCCCCAGTACAGGATCGTCGGACCAACGCCCGGTCCGAATGCGTAGAGCACCCAGCGGTCTTCCGGCAGCCTCATCGAGAGCTGCAGGTTGCTCGCCGGCGCGCCCAGCACCACCTGGGGCGAGCGCTCGAGCAGCCGCACGCCGGTCGCTGATCGCCACGATACGGACCACACATGAGTCCCGGGCAGTGCCGACAGTGAAAGCTCGCCATGCTCGGGGCGCAATGCAACGGGCTGCCCATCGCTCAGCACCCTCGTGACCTCAACGTCGGCCGGCAGGCGCAATGTCTGCCGGCCACCCTGGGTGCTGCGGTAATGCAGCTCGAGCATCGTGTCGCTCGAGCGCCGGCCGACGCTGGTCTCGACCGTGACGCCATCGAAGGCAAGTGTGCCGCCCGCGGCGGCGGCCGGGCGCGTGACCTGGACGTTGAGCCGCTCTCCGGGCCGCGGGTAGTACTCGAAGAGCCACAGCTCGCCGTCCGCGGCGGGTGCGACCGCCGGAATGCCGCTGAAAACGGCGTGCCAGGTGGGTGCAACTTCGAACCTCCAGCGCTCGCTGTGTGAGTCATCGCGCGGGGCTATCAGCTCGAGTGAATTGCTTCGCGGCAGGATCGAGCTGAAGTGCAGCAGGGATTCTCCGGCCGCGAGCCCGAGAGAGAGTTTGCCACCGCTGCTCTTCAGGCCCGGTGTCGTGACCGCTTCCTCAGGCAGCAGCGGCACGTTGACCGTGAAGGCCGCCGATCTGGGCGCGACCCGCGTGACCGTGGTATCGATCGTCCAGTCGTGCGAGAGATGAAACAGGCGATCGACTGCGACGTAGGGAGGGAATTCCCCCTGGCGCGCGGCGCCGGAGCTCGCATTCACGACGCGCCTGCGCGCGAGCTCCAGGGCGCCGCTCACGAGGCGCCGCTCGGCAATGCCCCCGACGTCCCAGTCGAGCGCATGCACGTCGATGACGTGTGGCCGCAGTGGAAATGACAGGTTAAGTGCCTCGATGCCCTCGAGAGGGCCCTCGATGCGCACGCGGTGCAGTCCGGGCGCGAGACGCACATGGCGGACGCCGCCTGGGCTGCGTTGCACCCATCCGGCTCCGCTTCCATCGACCTGCACCAGGTCCGGATTCCAGTTGGGCTCTGCTCCGGGGAGCGCCACGCCGACGGCATCGAGCGTGCTCACGCTCAACACCACACTGAGCCGCGCCGCCGTCACGCTGACCTCCGCGGACAGCACGGCGGCACAATCCGGGGAGCACTTCGGAGGCGCGAGCAGTTGGGTGCGCAGCTGCTCGATCAGGGCCGGGTCCGGGGTCGTCGCCGCATCGGCGGTCGGGACTGCGCCACCGAGGAGCGCGACTCCAGCGATCACAGCCCCCACAGCCGTTTGTGCCCAGCCGCCCCATGCAGTGGGCACGAATGGCAGCTCGCGCCTCGTCAGCTCGATCAGGAAGAGGACAGCGAGCAGCAGGCCCGCGAGCCGCCACAATCGCGTCATCCACGGAGGACTGATGATGAAGCGCGCGGTGGCGTTCTCCTCGACAGGTCCGCTCCAGGAGAAGGGGTAGACGTGGTAGCTCCAGGCTGGTACGCCCGGACCGGCCTGGACGAGAGCCCCGGGCTCGTAGCGTGCTGTCTCCTCCGCGCGCGCCGTCTTGCGACCGGCAGTGACCACGACATGCTGGCGGGTGGCAGCGCTGGCGGCCAGACCCTCGAGTGCCGCGGCGCTTGTTGGCTGATCTGAGAATCGCGCGAGTTTCTTGTCCAACTCCGCGCGCTCTGGCCCTTCCGAAGGGCGCCCCGGCGGCGTAGCAGGCCCCTCTGCGAGCGCATAGCGCGCGTAGACAGGGAGGGTGAGCGCCTCGAGCTGTGGATACACCGCGAGCCGCACCTGCGCGATCGCAAACGGGATGAGCGAGAGCAGCAGCAACACGAGCGCGAGCAGGCGAGCGCCTCCGGCCCAATCGCGCAGTCTTCCCGCAGGCGCTGCGCGATGCAGTGCGATCGCAATCAGCACGGCGAGCCATAGCCAGGTGGGAGCGTCAGTCTCCTGATAAGTGAGCGCAACCGCCGCGAGCGCGATGATCGCCGTACGCAGCCCGAACATGCGCCAGGCGACAGTTGCGGTGAGCAACACGATGAAAATATCCAGCAGGCGCCAGCGCTCGAGCCAGGCCTGCGGGGCGGCATCTGGCCCGACGGCGGCCAGCAGCCGGTAACCGGGCGCCATCACGAGTTTGCCCGAGGCACTCGTAAAGCGGGTATGCCATCCGGTCGCAGGAAGAGATCCGCGCACGTGCTCGAGCTGCGATACCGCGGTGAGATCGAGGGAAGGTGTTCGCAGCTCGATGCCGCTCAGTCCGGGTGCGAGCCCCGCGGTGATGAGCAACGGCTCGCCGGAGGCGGTACGCGCGCTGCGCAGGGCATAGGGCGCTTTGAGATCGAGACGCCAGTCCTGGCGCATCGCGCCGCTGACCTTATCGATGATGGTGTAACCGCTGCCGGCAAAATCGAGCCAGGCGATACGCTCGAGCCGCAGGTCGTTGCCGTCCGCCGCAGAGAGTCCGCGGCTGCGCTCGACCACCTTGAGTAGGGTCGTGGAATCCACGCGGTACGCGGGCAGCTCGCGCCACGCGGCAGGCACGTTGGCCTGCGCCGGGTCGAGAGCGGCGGCGCCCTCAATCGCCACCACGCGCAAGCGATCCTCGGCCGCGAAGCTCCATACCTCCTCCGGGGGCCACGGCGCCGAGCGCTGCGGGAGGCGCACGACGGCCAAAGGACTCGGTCCCCGCGCCTCGATGGTCACCGTGAAGTCGCCGGGCCGTACCTGTACATGGAGCGTGTTGTCGGGGTCGAGCCGCGCCGCGAGCGCTGACTCGATTGCGGTGGGCTGGAACCCCTCGGGCAGTGCGGCCGGCAGGCGCATCTCGCGCGCCTCGCCCGCGATCGCGAGACGAATCTCGGTCCTGAGGAGAGCGGGGATTCCATCGCCCAGGCGGCGAAAGACACGCACATCGGCGCGATCCTCCTGGCGGGCGAGCGCATGCGCGCCGAGCATGATTCCCGCATCGGTGCGCTGCGGATTAGGTACCCGTGCGCCATCGATCGACAGGCTCACCAGCGACACCGACCTCGCAAGACTCAACAGCTCCGGCCGCTGCGTCCAGCGAAAGGTGCCGGCCATCGAATGCGCGCCGGCGGCAACACGTACCGCAGGTGTGTCCTCGTGGACGACGACTGCGGCCGCTTTGCCATCGAGCGTAACTTCCTCGGGCCAGTCGTCCGCACCGCCGGGAAGCGGCAGCCAGGTATCACTGGCCGCCTCCCATTGCTGGCTGAAGCGTCCGCCATGCGCATCCACCTGCAGCTCGAGCACCGAAGGCCAGGCGCAGATGCGGGACTCGTCGTCCGGCGTACCTGGAATCAACCATGGGCAGCGATGTGACTCGTGATCCTGCAGCGCCCAGTCCTCCCAGCCACGCAGCTCCGGCGGCACGGAAATCTCCGCGCACGCCCCAACGCGCACGGCTGACAACAGGATGAGTACGAAGACCAAGGGAAGAGGAGCGAGCTGCCGAAGGCGCTCAGCGATCTGCATGGACGTGCCCCCCGGAGGTGGTTCTCCTCAGAGAATACTCCGCATGTTCTGCGGCCAGTCGTTGCGGCCGCCTGCCTGTTAGATGTTGGCTTCTGCAAAGGGTTCATCATCCCTTGCACGGTGTTTGGCTCGCCTCCCGGCGCCCCCTGACGGTTGGCCGTGTCACAGCTCGGTAACAGCTCCATGCGTTCCAGCATGCTGCGCGTTGCGCACTGCACTAACCGGGGGTATCCCGTGGTTGAACCCTGGGATATACGTTCGGCTTGCACCGCCCCCGGCCGCCCCCGTACACTCCTTGGCACTCATCGAGACCGGCTGAGGGATAGGCCCTTGGACGCCGGGGCAACCGCCAGAACTAACCACTCTGGAAAGGTGCCAACTCCTGCGACACCGCCTGCGGGTGTCGACAGATGAGCGGTCAGCGTGGCCTCTGACGTCCTCACGGACGGGAGGGGATGGACGCGACAAAGCCTAGCCGCTTCACGGCAGGCACGCTCCGCGGGAGACCGGTGAGACCGGATTGGACCGAAGCGGAGCATCCTGTGAGTTCTACCTCTGATCCTTTTGCGCCCTGGCAGGGCGCGGCGGCGGCCAACACCAGGGCGAGTCAGGTCACGCAGACCGTGCGCGCCGGCATCGAGTGCGACGATGTCACCGGCTGCGTCGTGCCCCCGTTGCACCTGACTTCGACCTTCGCCTTTCGCGGCTTTGGCGAGAAGCGCGCCTATGACTACACGCGCTCGGGGAACCCGACGCGCGATCTGCTGGCGGTGGCGCTCGCCGAGCTCGAGCAGGGGTGCGGCGCGGTCGTCACCGCGAGCGGCATGGCAGCCATCACCCTCACCGGCTATCTGATTCCGGCCGGCGCGCGCATCATCGCGCCACACGATTGTTACGGCGGAACCTATCGACTGTTCGACGCCTGGCGCCGGCGCGGCGAGCGATGCGTCGAGTTCATCGACTTTGGCGATGAGGCCGCGGTACTCGTGGCACTCAGCTCACCTGCCGCGCTCGTGTGGATCGAGACACCGAGCAATCCGCTGCTGCGCATCACGGACATCGCGGCCGTTGCCGCCCTCGCGCATGCGCAGGGTGCGCTCGTCGCCGTCGACAACACCTTCCTCTCGCCCGCCTGGCAGCAGCCGCTCGCGCTCGGGGCAGATGTCGTCGTGCACTCGACCACCAAGTATCTGAACGGGCACAGCGATGTCGTCGGTGGCGCGGTCGTGGCGCGTGAGCCCGGCCTCCACGAGCAGCTCGTTTGGTGGGCTAACTGTCTCGGGCTGACCGGTGCCCCTTTCGACAGCTTCCTCACCCTGCGGGGACTGCGCACACTCCACGCGCGGCTCGAGCACCACGGGCGCAATGCGGTCGCGCTCGCTCACTGGCTCGAGGCCCAGCCCAACGTGCGGCGCGTGTGGTATCCGGGACTGCCGCACCACCCCGGTCATGAGCTCGCGAAGCGCCAGCAGCGCGGCTTCGGGGCGATGGTCACCCTCGAGCTCGCCGGTGGACACGAGGCGGTGCGCGAGTTCCTGAACGGACTCGAATGCTTCTCGCTGGCGGAGTCGCTCGGGGGCGTCGAGAGTCTCGTAGCGCACCCGGCGACCATGACGCACGCTGCCATGGATCCTGCGGCGCGCGAGCGCGCTGAACTCACCGATGGATTGCTTCGGCTGTCGATCGGGATCGAAGCGCTGGAGGATCTGCGCGCGGATCTGGCGCTGGCACTCGCGCGTGCCGCGCGGGTGCTGCCGCAGCCGCTTCTCAGGCAGGCGGTTGCAGCCTGCTGAGCACGGCCTCACCGGCTTCGCGCGTCGTGCAGACCCGCTCACCCGGGAGTACCAGATCGGCGGTGCGCGCGCCGTTCGCGAGCGCGTCCGCCACGGCCGTCTCGAGCGCCGCTGCCTCTGCCTGCAGGCCGAGTGAATGGCGCAGCAGCATGGCCACCGAAAGGATGGTGCCGTAGGGATTGGCGATGCCGCGACCCGCGATGTCGGGGGCCGATCCGTGAATCGGCTCGTAGATGCCGCGGCGTCCATCGCCGAGTGAGGCCGAGGGCAGCAGGCCGAGCGATCCGGCGAGCATGGAAGCCTCATCGGTCAGGATGTCGCCGAACATGTTCTCCGTGACCAGCACGTCGAAATCACGCGGCCGGCGGATGAGGTGCATGGCTGCGGCATCGACCAGCATGTGCTCGAGGTGCACCTGCGGAAATTCGTGCTCGATGACCCGTTGTGTGACCTCACGCCACAGACGCGAGGTCTCGAGCACGTTCGCCTTGTCGATCGAGGTGAGCCGTCCGCTCCTTTTGCTCGCAAGCTGCGCGGCTACCCGCACGATGCGCTCGATTTCCGCCGTGCTATAGCTGCACACATCGCTCGCGTGCCCGGCATCCCGCTGCTTCTCGCCGAAATAGATGCCGCCTGTCAGCTCGCGCACGAATACCAGATCGACCCCGGCGATGACCTCCGCTTTCAGCGTCGAGGCATCTGCGAGCTGCGGGTGCACGCGCACGGGACGCAGGTTGGCGAAGGTGCCGAGCTCGCGACGCAGCCGCAGCAAGCCAGCCTCGGGCCGCAGCGACGCAGAGGCTCCCGACCACTTGGGCCCTCCGATGGCGCCGAGCAATACCGCATCGGCTTCCACACAGCCGCGCAGCGTGAGCGGCGGCAACGGGTCGCCGTGTGCATCGATCGCAGCACCGCCGAAGGGAAGGCCGCAGAGCTCGATGTGGTGCTCGTGCAGCCGGGCGAGGGCGGTGAGGCAACGGGTACCTTCTGCCATCACCTCGGGGCCGATGCCGTCACCTGCGAGCACCGCGATGCGTGCTCTCATGTGCGACGTTCGAAGTCGTCGATTTCGGCTGTGCGCGAGAGAAGAAATCCGAGCCCATCGACTCCCTCGAGCAGGCAGTGCCGCGCAAAGGGCTCGAGCGGGAAGCCGACGGTCTCGCCGCGGGGCAGGGTGAGCGTTCCCTGCTCCACGTCGATCGTCACCTCGACACCCGGATGCGCGAGCAGCCACGCCGCAGTGGGCTCCATCACGATGAGCGGGAGCAGACCGTTCTTCAGCGCATTGTTGCGGAAGATATCGGCAATCTCGGTGCTGATTACGGCACGGAAGCCGTGGTCGACCAGCGCCCAGGCGGCGTGCTCGCGGGAAGAGCCACAGCCGAAGTTGCGGCCCGCGACCAGAATCCGGCAGCCGGCGGCGGCTTGTTGATTGAGCACGAAGTCCGGGCGGCGCGCGCCTTGCTCGTCGTAGCGCCAGTCTGCGAACAGCCGCTCCCCGAGCCCGGTGCGGGTCGTCGTGGTGAGGAAGCGCGCCGGAATGATCTGGTCGGTGTCGATGTTGGCCGCCGGCAGCACCACGGTGCGCGAGGTCAGCCGAGTGAAGGCTTCCATGGCGATGAGGCTCGCTTCAGGAGAGCTCGCGCGGGTCCGTCACACGACCGCGCACGGCACTTGCGGCGGCGGTGAGCGGGCTCGCCAGCAGAGTGCGGGCACCGGCTCCCTGACGGCCCTCGAAGTTGCGGTTGCTGGTGCTGATGGCGTACTGCCCGCGGCCGACCACATCGCCATTCATGCCGAGGCACATCGAGCAACCCGACTCGCGCCATTCGGCGCCGGCCTCGAGGAATACCCGATCGAGCCCCTCGGCCTCGGCGGCGCGCTTCACCTGTTGCGAGCCTGGCACGACCAGCATGGTGAGGCCGCGCGCGATGCGGCGGCCGCGCAGGAGCGCGGCTGCAGAGCGCAGGTCCGAGAGGCGCGAGTTGGTGCAGCTGCCGATGAACACCACATTCACCGGGTGGTCCTTGATCGGCTCGCCGGCATTGAGTCCCATGTACTCGAGCGCGCGCGCGAACACCGCATCACCCGGCCGTTGCGGAATCTGTCCCCCGATCGGAATCACCATGCCGGGGTTAGTGCCATAGGTGATCATCGGCTCGATCGCGGCCGCATCCATCGCCACCTCGCGATCGAAGCTCGCCCCGGGGTCGGTGCACAGCTCGCGCCAGGAGGCGAGGGCGCGCTCCCAGGCTTCGCCTGCGGGCGCGCGCGGCCGTCCGGCGAGATAGGCGAAGGTGGTCTCATCCGGTGCAATCATCCCCGCGCGCGCGCCGGCCTCGATCGACATGTTGCACACGGTCATGCGCTCTTCCATGTCGAGTGCGTCGATCGTCGCACCGCGATACTCGATCACGTGCCCGGTGCCGCCCGCGATGCCGAGGCGAGCGATGATCGCGAGGATCAGATCCTTGGCGGTGACGCCGGCGCCGAGCGGTCCGCTGACATTCACCGCGAGCCGGCGCGGCTTGCGCTGCAGCAGACATTGCGTCGCGAGCACGTGCGCGACCTCGGTGCTGCCGATGCCGAAGGCGAGAGCGCCGAGCGCACCATGGGTGCTCGTGTGACTGTCGCCGCAGACGATGGTCTTGCCCGGTTGCGTGAGCCCGAGCTCGGGGCCGATGACGTGCACGATGCCGCGCTGCCCGTGCGTGAGGCCGAGCAGCTCGATGCCGTAGCGCGCGCAGTTCTCCTCGAGCTCGTGCACCTGCCGCGCGGCGGCGTCGATCGCGATCGGCGTACCGCCGAAGACCTGCGCAGTCCTGGTCGGCGTCGAGTGATCCATGGTGGCGAGGGTGCGAGCTGCCCGGCGCACGTTGAGTCCGCGTTCGCGCAGCAGCGCGAACGCCTGCGGTGAAGTGACCTCGTGAATGAGGTGCACATCGACGTACAGCACGGCCGGGGTGGCCGCGCTTTCGGGGCACACCTCGTGCCGCTGCCAGACCTTGTCGAAGAGAGTTTGCGGCGCTCGCGCCATCAGCCGGATGCCGCGACGCGCGGCGCAGACATGTCGACGTAGTCGAGCCAGCCCCACTTATCGGGCGTCTTGCCCGAGAAGAGGCCATAGAACGCATTCTGCAGCGACTCGGTAATCGGGCCCGCTCTGCCGGCACCGATCTGGATTCCGTCCACCGAGCGAATGGCCGTGACCTCCACCGCGGTGCCGGTGAAGAAGGCTTCATCGGCCAGGTACAAGAGCTCCCGTGGGATGGCGCACTCACGCACCTCGAGCCCGCGCTCGCGCGCCAGCCGCATGACGGTGTCGCGCGTCAGCCCGCCGAGCACCGAGTGCGCGAGCGCCGGCGTGAGCAGCACGCCATCCTTCACCAGGAACAGATTCTCCCCCGAGCCCTCGCTCAGGTTGCCGTCGGTCGTGAGGCCGATGCCCTCGGCAAAGCCGAGCCGCCGCGCCTCGGCGGCGATCAGTTGACTCGAGAGATAGTTGCCCGCCGCCTTGGCGAGCGCCGGCAGCGTGTTGGGAGCGACCCGGTTCCAGGAGGAGATGCACACATCGACACCGGCTTCCTCCTCCTCATGCGAGGCGAGATAGCGGCCCCACTCCCACGCGGCCACCGCAACATCGGTCGGTGGATCGTGTTTCGGGCTCACGCCAATCTCGCCATAGCCCTTGAAGACCACCGGGCGCAGGTACGCGCCGCGTTTCAGGCCATTCGCGGCGATCACCTGGCGGCAGGCGTCGTTCAACGCTTCGGCCGAGTAGGGCATGTGGATGCGATAGATCTTCGCCGACTCGAACAGCCGCCGCGTGTGATCGCGCAGGCGGAAGATGGCCACGCCACGCGGCGTCTCATAGGCGCGCACACCTTCGAACACCGAAGAGCCGTAGTGCAGCGCGTGCGAGAGCACGTGCACCGTGGCTTTCTCCCAGGGCACGAGCTTGCCGTTGAACCAGATGAACTGCGTGGCGGGAATGGGCATGGAGACTCCTTAACTCCTCAGGCGGAGCTTGCCGCAGCCCGCTCATCGCGGGTGCGGGTTCCGGCCTGCGCCAGCTCGATGCGATTGATCACCTCGAGAAACGCGCGCGTGCCCGACTCGACGATGTTGGTGCTCACGCTGGCCCCCCGGTAGCTGCGGCGATTGTACTCCACGTACACGCGTGCCTCGCCCTGCGCGTCTTCGCCCTCGGAAACCGCCTGCACCTCGAATTTACGCAGCGCAACGGCGATGCCGGTGGCCGCCTCGATGGCCTTGAAAGCGGCATCGACCGGGCCATCGCCCGTCGCCGTGCGCGAGGCAGCACGGCCATCGCTGTGGCGAAGCTGAACGTTGGCACGCGCCACGCCTCCGCTGCGGGTCTCGGTGCTGAGCTCGATCAGCTGCCACGGGCCTGCGGCCGAGCCCTCAGCGCGCAGCACGAGCGCCTCGATGTCGCCGTCGAACAGCTCCTTCTTCTTGTCGGCGAGCGCCTTGAATTCCTCGAACACCCGGTTGAGCTCGGCCTCATCGAGCTCGAAGCCGAGCGCCTGCACACGCTCGCGGAACGCATGCCGGCCGCTGTGCTTGCCGAGCACCAGGTGGCTGCGCGCGAGGCCCACATCCTCCGGACGCAGGATCTCATAGGTGCTCGGGTTCTTGAGCATGCCGTGCTGATGGATGCCGCTCTCGTGTGCGAAGGCGTTCTCTCCGACGACCGCCTTGTTGCGCGGAATCGGCATGCCGGTGATGCTCGAGACCAGGCGCGAAGTCGGGTACAGGCGGCTGGTGTGTACTCCGGTTGCGACGTTGAAGAAGGCGGCGCGCGTCTTGAGCGCCATCACCACCTCTTCCAACGCGCAGTTGCCGGCGCGCTCGCCGATGCCATTCACGGTGCACTCGATCTGGCGTGCACCCGCGACCACCGCAGTGAGGCTGTTGGCCACCGCCATGCCAAGGTCATCGTGGCAGTGCACCGAGAGCCGCACGCCCTCGATGCCGCGCACGTTCTTGCGCAGGTAGCGGAAGAGCTCCGCGAACTCATCCGGCACCGTGTACCCGACCGTGTCGGGGATGTTCACGGTCGTGGCGCCGGCGGCGATCGCCACCTCCACCACCTGGGCAAGGAACTCGAGCTCGGTGCGCGAGGCATCCTCGGGAGAGAACTCCACGTCCGCGCACCGCTCGCGCGCCCGCCCCACGCCGGCGGCGGCCAGGCGCAGAATTTCCTCCTGCGCCATGTTGAGCTTGTACTGACGATGAATGGCGCTCGTCGCCAGGAACACGTGCAGGCGGCGGTGCTCCGCCGCAGCAAGCGCGCGCGCGGCGAGCTCGATGTCTTCATCATGGCAGCGCGCGAGCGCACACACGGTCGGCCCCTGCACCTCGCGCGCCACCGCGGCGACGGCCTCGAAGTCCCCGCGTGACGCTGCCGGGAAGCCCGCTTCGATGACATCGACGCCGAGCTCGGCGAGCGCGCGCGCGACGCGCAGCTTCTCCGGCTGCGTCATGCTGCAACCCGGGGACTGCTCGCCATCGCGCAGCGTGGTATCGAAGATCAGCACACGGTCGGGACTGGAGATCATGGCGTTGGCCTCGGTTCGTATTGCGCACTATCGGCTGGGCGGCGCGGAGCGGCGTTCCTCAGGCCGCGTGCCGCACGGCGCCCGCGCCCTCGGCGCGCGCGCGTTTCAAGGACTTGCGTTTCGGTAGCTTGGCCGCACGCCGCGCGGGTGCGGCGCGCTTCGGCGCCGTGGCAGCGCTGCCGCGCTTGGCCGTTGGGGCGGCGCGGCCGCGCTTTTCCTGCAGCCACGGCATGCGCGCGCGCAGCGTGCCGCCGACGCGCTCGATCTGGTGGTCGATATCCGCGGCGAGCAGCTTCTGGTAGTTGGGCCGGCCCTGTTCGTTCTCGCGGATCCATTGCCGTGCGAAGCGGCCGCTGCGCACCTCCTTCAGCACCTTGCGCATCTCGTTCTTCACGCGCTCGTTGATGATGCGCGGACCGCGGGTGAGATCCCCGTACTTGGCCGTCTCGCTGATGAACTGGTGCATCTTGGCGAGCCCGCCTTCGTGCAGCAGGTCGACGATGAGCTTCAGCTCATGCAAACACTCGTAGTAGGCGACCTCCGGCTGATAGCCCGCTTCGACCAGCGTCTCGAACCCCTTCACGACGAGCTCCGTGGCTCCGCCGCAGAGCACCGCCTGCTCACCGAAGAGATCGGTCTCGGTCTCCTCGGCGAAGGTCGTCTCGATCACTCCGCCGCGCGTGCCGCCGATGCCGTGCGCGTAGGCGAGCGCGCGGGCGTGCGCCTTGCCGGTCGCGTCCTGGGCCACCGCCAGCAGGCAGGGGACTCCGCGCCCTTCCTGGTATTGGCGCCGCACCAGATCGCCAGGCCCCTTGGGCGCGATGAGCACCACATCGAGATTTTTGGCCGGCTTTACCTGGCGGAAATGAATGTTGAATCCGTGCGCGAACAACACCGTCGCGCCCGGCTTGAGTCCCTTGCGGATCGCCTTGTAGAACTCCTTCTGCGCAGGATCGGGAATGAGGATCGCGATGAGATCCGCTCCCTGCACCGCCTCGGCGGGTTCAGCCACCTGCAGTCCTTCCCGCCGGGCCTGCTTCCAGCCGGCGCCACCGCGGCGCACGCCGACGACCACGTCGAGTCCGGAGTCCTTCAGGTTGAGCGCATGCGCACGTCCCTGGCTGCCAAAACCGAGGACCGCGATACGTGCGCCCTTGAGCGCCTTGCGGTCGACGTCTTTCTGCGAATAGAGCTTCATCGCCTTACTCCTCGAAGTCCGTGGGCCGTCACCGGCCATAAAAAACCCCGCAGCGGCTTCTGCCGGTGCGGGGTCCTGTGTCTTTCTCGCTCGTGCCTGAGTGGGTCAGGCGTTCGCGAGGGCCCCGCACCGCGCCCCAATAAGGAGCCGCAGCAGGGGCAGTACCGACAGCAGCACCCGCGCTGCACCTGCGGGCGCAGTCTCGATGCGGGCGATCATCGCGTCGGTAGTCATGTCGTGCGAACCAAGCCTGATGGGCCGATGGGAGCATATCGGCCCCGAAATTGTCAACGAACGATTAAGCTGCGCGCCGTGCCCGAAACCTACCCTGTCCGACCCAGCGCGCTCGCCGAGGGGATCTTTCGCCGCGAGATCGTGCCCTGGGGCCTGCTCGGTCTCGCGCTCGGGCTGGTGGAGGGAGCGACCGCCGCGGTGCTCGTGAAGCAGCACTTCACAGGAGCTGCGCCGGTATTCGCCGTGAATCTCGCCGTGGCGCTGGTTTCCGGGGCGCCGGCTTTCTCCAACGTGCTGAGCTTCGTCTGGGCGAACGTCGCCCACGGGCGCGCGCGGGTGCAACTGATCGTCGCCCTGCAGGCGGGTTTCGCGCTGCTCGTCGGCTGCGTGTCCTTCGCCTCGCGCGCTGCCGGGGGTCTCGTGTTGACGGTGCTCTCGGTGGTCGCCGCGCGCGTGGTATGGGCCGGCGTCCTGACGATGCGGGCGGCCGTGTGGACTTCGAACTACCCGCGCAACGTGCTGGCGCGTATCACCGGTCGGCTCGTGATCGTGAATTCGATCGCCGTCGCCTGTTCGGCTGCACTCGTCGGCTGGGCACTCGAGGCGCGCGCTGTGGATGCCCGCTGGCTCTATGGCGGGGGGGCGTTGGCCGGACTCCTGGGCGCATGGCTCTACCGCGCCATGCGCGTGCGGCGCGAATTTCGCCTGCTCGCAGAGGAGGCCGCGAGCGGAGTGCGCAGCGAGCCCTTCAGTCTGCGGATGCTGACGCGGATCCTGAAGGAGGACCCTGCGTACCGGGAATACATGCTGTGGATGGGGGTCTACGGCGGCGGCAACCTCATGCTGACGGCACAACTGGTGTTGCTGTTCTCCGAGCGCTTGCACCTGACGAGCGGCACGCAGATCGGGCTGCTCGCGGTGGTGCCCCTCATCACCCAGCCGCTGTTTCTGCCGTTCTGGGCACGACTCTTCGATGGCTCGCACGTCATACGCTTCCGCTCGCGCCAGGGATGGGCGCTCGTGCTCGCGAGCGCGGCAATGTGTGCCGGCGTGTTCAGCGCCTGGCTGCCGCTGCTGTGGGCGGGAGCGGTGCTGCTCGGTGCCGCCAACGCCGGTGCTAATCTTGGCTGGAACCTGGGCCACACCGACTTCGCCTCCGTCGGGCGTGCGCAGCACTACATGGGAGTGCACGTGACGCTCACGGGTCTGCGGGGAGGAGTGGCTCCGCCTGTTGGCGTGCTGCTCTACACGGGACTCAAAGTCCTTCATCCTGCCGCGGGAGAGTTTGCGCTGCTGCTGCCGCTCGCCATGACGCTCGCCGGAGCACTCGGCTTCAACCGCATGCGGCGACGCGCCGATGCGCAGCCAGGGCCGCAGGTGGCGCGCCCCGCCGATTGAGGAGACACGGTGAAACGCAACACTGATCCGAAGCATTACTCGCGTGTAGTGATGGAGGGAGATAAGCAGGCGCCTGCGCGCGCCATGCTGCGTGCGGTCGGCTTCCAGGACGCAGACTTCGCGAAACCGCAGATCGGAGTCGCCTCCACCTGGGGGAATGTCACGCCCTGCAATGCGCACATCGGAGATCTGGCGCGCGAGGCGTGCCTCGGCGTCGATGGGGCAGGCGGCAAGAGCGTGCTCTTCAACACCATCACCGTCTCCGATGGGATTTCGATGGGGACACCGGGCATGCGCTACTCGCTCGTCTCGCGCGAGCTGATCGCCGACTCCATCGAGACCGTCGTCGGTGCGGCGGGCTTCGATGGTTTCGTCGCCATCGGCGGCTGCGACAAGAATATGCCCGGCTGCGCCATGGCCATGGCACGGCTCAATCGACCGGCGATCTTCGTCTATGGCGGAACCATTCGCCCCGGCATGAATCGCCGCGACATCATTTCGGTTTTCGAAGCCGTCGGCGCCCACGCGGCGGGCAAGCTCAGCGCTGAGGGACTTCTGGAGATCGAGCGCACCGCCATTCCCGGTCCCGGCAGCTGCGGTGGAATGTACACCGCCAACACCATGGCTTCGGCGATCGAGGCCTTGGGCTTGTCGTTACCGGGCAGCTCGGCACAGGAGGCGGTCGGGCAGGACAAGCGCAACGACTCCCGGCGCGCGGGCGAAGCGCTGTTGCACCTGGTGCGCGAGGGCGTGCGGCCCCGCGACATCTTGACCCGGCGGGCGTTCGAGAACGCGATCACAGTCGTGATCGCGCTCGGCGGCTCGACCAACGCAGTGCTCCACCTGTTGGCGATCGCGCACGATGCCCGCGTACGGCTGACGCTGGATGACTTCACGCGGATCGGCCGGCGGGTGCCCGTGCTGGCCGACCTCAAACCGAGTGGCCGTTACCTGATGTCCGAGCTCGTGGCGATCGGGGGCATCCAGCCCCTCATGAAAATGCTGCTGCAGGCGGGTCTGCTCCACCCGGACTGCCTCACCGTCACCGGCCGGACCATGCAGGAAAATCTGGAAAACGTACCGATGTACATGAGCGGACAGGACATTATTCATCCGCTCGCGGCTCCGCTGAAGAAGGACAGCCATCTCGTCATCCTTTACGGCAACCTCGCTCCAGAGGGCGCAGTGGCGAAGATCACCGGAAAGGAAGGCGAGCGGTTCGAGGGCCGTGCACGCATCTTCGAGGGTGAGGAGCGCGCCACTGCCGCAATCCTCAGCGGGGCAGTGCGGCCGGGGGATGTGGTGGTGATCCGCGGCGAAGGCCCACGCGGCGGCCCGGGCATGCGGGAGATGCTAAGCCCGACGAGTGCGATCGCCGGAACGGGCCTTGGCGATAAGGTGGCGCTGATTACGGATGGCCGATTCTCGGGCGGCAGTCATGGATTCGTCGTGGGACACGTCTCGCCCGAAGCGGCCCTCGGCGGGCCGATCGGTCTGCTGCGCAGCGGCGAACGCATCACCATCGATGCCGTGAGGCGGGAAATTCGTGCTGAGCTAGCGGCTGCGGAGCTGCGGCGGCGCCGTGCTGCCTGGAAGCCTCCACGCCCTTATGCCCACGCTGGCGTGCTTGCCAAGTACGCCGCCCTGGTCGGCAGCGCCTCGCGCGGGGCCGTCACCGAGCCGCTACAGCCACGTCGGCGCATTTCTTGAGCATGTAATGGAGTTGTCAGTGTGTAAGTCAGCGGTTAGAGTTGCGAAGCATTTGTCGCTGCGTGCTGGCGGCGACCATCGTCCCGGGGGATTTCGAAGACCGTCGCGCCCATTGGCAGTGTAAAGCGGGGTGCGTTGATGAGTATCAGGCAAGGAGACCGGCAGGAGTATCTGCCGTGGACGTTGGTTCCAACAACCCTCGCATGAGGGGAACGAAAAAAGACACCGGTTAGCTGCTGCACACCGGCGGGGTATGTTCGTAATCGCTTACGGCTAGAGAACGCATGGCTGCCTACGTACACGATACCGAGTTCTTCACGCGACGCACCGCAGTGCTCGCGGCAATCATCGCTCTGCACCTGTTCATCGCCTGGGCACTGGCCACGGGGCTCGCGCGCAAGGCGATCGAGGTGCTGGCGCCACCGATCCAGACAGACATCGTGCAGGAGGAGAAGAACAAGACCGAACCTCCGCCGCCGCCTCCACCCGAGTTGCGCAAGCAGGTGGTAGAGGTGCCACCGCCCGACATCAACATCCAGATGCCCGAGGTCGGTCCGCAGACCAACGCCATCACCGCGCGCGTCGCAGAGCAGAAGCCGGCTGCGCCGGTGGCCAAGGCGGCGGTGGCTGGAACGGCCATCGGACTCGGCAAGGGTTTCCCCAACGTCGACGATTACTATCCGGACGCTTCGCGTCGCCTCGGCGAGGAAGGCCTGACGATCGTCGACATCTGTGTTGGTCCGGATGGCAAGCTGACCGAGCCACCAAAGGTCGGTAAGACCTCCGGCCACGAGCGACTCGATCAGGCGGCCGTCAAGGTCGCCTCCGTGGGCTCGGGGCGTTTCAAGCCCGCCACCGAGGAAGGCAAGCCGGTCAGCAAGTGCACGCAGCTCCCGATCCGCTTCAAGCTACATAACTGAATTAACGCCGCACCTCCGAGTGCGGCTTTTGTTGCTCCGAGGAAAACTATGGAAAACCAACCCACCACCACCGTCTCAAATCCTTACGGTCTGGCCGCCCTGTGGTCGAGCGGGGACATCATCGCGCGTGCCGTGCTGGTGCTGCTGCTCATCATGTCGCTTGCCTCCTGGTACGTCATGCTCACGAAGCTATGGGACCAGCGCAAGCTCAAGCAGTCCGCACGCGTCGTCGAGAAGCAGTTCTGGACTGCACCCTCGGTGAAGGATGGCGTCGATCGCCTGAAGAAGGGCGATGACTTCCGCGCCATCGCGGAAGACGGTCTGCGCGCCGCTTCGCACCACGACGGCCGGCTCACCGACCGGATCGACCTCAACGAGTGGATCACGATGTCGCTGCAGCGCGCGGTCGACGGTGTCAACAGCAAGCTCAACAACGGCCTCGGACTGCTCGCCACCGTCGGCTCGACGGCTCCCTTCGTCGGCCTCTTCGGTACGGTGTGGGGCATTCTGAACGCGCTGGTCGGCATCGGTATCGCCGGTCAGGCGAGCATCGACAAGGTAGCCGGCCCAGTCGGCGAGGCGCTCATCATGACCGCCATCGGCTTGTTCGTGGCGGTGCCCGCGGTCATGGGCTACAACTGGCTGCTGGGACGTAACAAGACTCTGCAGGATGCGCTGCGGAACTTCGCGAGCGATCTACACGCCTATCTGGTTAGCGGCGCCCGCGTGGACACCGGCGCCGGAACCGGAATGGGTGGCGTACGCCCGGCCGCCGCCAAGGCGTCGCCGGCCAGCAAGTGACCGCTGCCACTACGCACGCTCGCATTGGCGCGGGGCGCAAGACGGGGTGCCGAGGGGCACCCCGATTTGTTCGCTGAAACGCAGTGCCTGAGGACTGAAACATGGCAATGAATGTCGGTGGTGGAGAGGAAGGCGGCGCAATCGCCAGCATCAACACGACGCCGCTGGTGGATGTGATGCTGGTGCTGCTAATCATCTTTCTGATCACCATCCCGGTGATCACCAAGACGGTGCCGGTGCAGCTGCCGAAGGCGGTGAACATCCCGACGCAGACCAAGCCCGAGAACATCACCATCGCGGTCGACAAGGAAGGCAACATCTACTGGAACGACCGCCGGGTGGCGAACCGTAACGAGCTGCTCGGGCTGGTCGAGGCGGCAGCCATCAAGAAGCCGCAGCCGGAAATCCACATTCGCGGTGACAAAGATGCGCGCTACGAAGATATCGGACGGGTGATGTACGCCATTCAGCGCGGCAGCATTCTGAAGGTCGGCTTCCTCACCGAGCCCGACCACGGCGTGCGCGGTTACCGCTGACCTGTCTCAGGAGCTCAATCTATGGCGATGTCTCTCAGTTCATCCTCGGGCGCAACCTTCTGCGACATCAACACGACGCCGCTGATCGATGTGATGCTGGTGCTGCTCGTGACGCTCATCGTGACGCTACCCGTCATGACACATGCGGTGAAGCTCGACATGCCCAATCCCAATGCGCCGCCCCCGCCACAGGACACGCCGCCGGAGGTCATCGATCTCGAGATCGACTATGACGGCACGGTGGTGTGGAACGGCACGCCGGTCGCGGATTCGAATCAGCTCGAGGGCTACTTCCACACCGAGGCCGAGAAGGATCCGCAACCGGAGATTCATCTGCGGCCCGATCGCCGCGCGAAGTACGGCATCGTGGCGAAGGTGCTGGCGGCGGCACAGCACAACCACATGAAGAAGATCGGCTTCGTCAATGTGGCAGAGTTCAGCGAGTAATCCCTCCAGGTAAAGCGAAACAACACTATGAAGGCTCCCGGCAAGTTCCTTGCAGCTCTCACTCTCAGCGCCGCCATAGCGGCTATCGCGGCACTGGCGCCGGCGAGCTCCGCTCTGGCACAGGAAGAAGGAGGAAAGCAAAAGGGGCCGAAGAACAGTCCAGCGCTCGCCAAGCCGCTCAGCGACGCCAACAACGCGCTCAAAGCGAAGAACTACTCCGATGCCATCGCGAAGCTGAAAGCGGCGGAAGGCACCTCGGGCAAGACGCCCGCGGACCAGTACATTATCGATGAGATGCTGTCGTTCGCTTACATCAAGACGCAGAATTACGCTGAAGCTGCGAAGTCCATGGAGGCGAAGCTCGACAGCGGACTCACACCGCAATCCGAGCAGCCGACGCTCGTCAAGCAGCTCGCCACCATCAACTACCAGATCAAGAACTACGACAAGTCCATCGATTTCGGCAACCGCGCGATCAAGGGCGGGTATGCGGACGACCAGATCCGCACCATCGTGGGACAGTCGTATTACCTGAAGGGTGACATGAAGAACACCCTCAAGTTTGAGGAAGACATCGTCAACCAACAGATCAAGGCCGGGCAGACCCCGAGCCTCGAATCGATCCAGCTGGTCTACAGCGCCTGCCAGAAGCTTCAGGACGAAGCCTGCATGACGCGGTCGATGGAAAAGCTCGTGCAGTACTACCCGAAGCCCGAGGAATGGGCACAGCTGCTGTAT
This sequence comes from Steroidobacteraceae bacterium, assembly GCA_035495655.1. Classification (GTDB taxonomy): domain Bacteria; phylum Pseudomonadota; class Gammaproteobacteria; order Steroidobacterales; family Steroidobacteraceae; genus 13-2-20CM-66-19. The sequence continues at coordinate 922 of DATJFM010000107.1, read as the reverse complement.
GGCATGCGCAAAGAGACGACCGGCAACGAGACGGATCTGCTCCAGACCTACCGTCTGATGCTGGACACCGATGTGCTGAAGGAGGGCAGCGATTACACGGAAATGGCTGAGCTCGCGCTCGATGCCGGCTCACCCGGTGAGGCACAGCACGTTCTCGAGACGGCGATGTCGAAAAATCCGCCGGTGTTTACCGACCAGCGCAGCAAGGATCGGGCGCAACGGCTGCTCGAAACCTCCAAGAAGCGCGCGACCGCGGATCAGGCGGGCTTGCCGAAGCTGGAGAAGGAAGCCGATGCCGCAGCGACCGGTGAGAAGAACGTTGCGGTCGGCCGCGCCTACCTCGGTTATGAGCAGTACGACAAGGCCGCCGATCAGCTCTCCAAAGGCCTGACCAAGGGCAGTGTAAAGAACGAGAACGATGCCCGCCTGATGCTGGGCATCGCGCAGCTCAAAGCCGGTCACAAGGACGACGCGTCGAAGACCTTCAAGGCCGTGAAGGGCGAGCCAGCGCTCGAGCGCCTGGCCAACCTCTGGAATCTGCGCGCCAAGCAGGGGAACGGGGCGGCCGTCAGTCAGTCGCAACCGCAGAAGGGTAAGGGCGCGAAAGTCAGTCAAAACCAGAAGTCTGCCCGCCCACGCACGGGTGCCTGAACCTAAGGAAGGAGAGCGAGCCATGGCAATCAAGGCTGGGGAGCGTATGCCCGCGGGCAAGCTCAAGCGAATGACCAAGGAGGGGCCGAAGGACATCACGACTGACGAGCTCTTCAAAGGAAAGACCGTAGTACTGTTCTCCGTGCCGGGCGCGTTCACGCCCACCTGCGATGCCAAGCATCTGCCGGGCTTCGTGCAGCTCGCCGATCAGATCCGCGCCAAGGGCGTCGACACCATCGCGTGCATGGCCGTCAACGACGTGTTCGTGATG
>DATJFM010000106.1:0-30681 GCA_035495655.1 Steroidobacteraceae bacterium | reverse complement strand
TGCGCGGTGTGGCCGTCAGGCTGGACGCCGATCCCGATGGAGGAAGCGATGGAACAACTGAAAGATAAGGTTGCCTTCATCACCGGCGCCGCGAGCGGCATCGGGCTTGGTATTGCCGAGGCGTGCGCAGGCGCGGGAATGCGCGTGGTGATGGCGGATGTGCGCAGGCAGGTCCTCGAGCGCTCTGCCGCATCCCTTGCTGCGACGGGGAGTGTCGTCCTGCCGTTGGTGCTCGATGTGGCGAATCGCAGGCAATGGGCGCAATGCGCCGCGCACGTCCGCGGCGAGCTCGGAGGGGTTGATCTACTTTGCAGCAACGCCGGTGTCAATTTCGTCGGCCCGACGCAGGAGGCGACTTATGAGGACTGGGATTTTGCGCTCGGCGTGAACCTCGGCGGAACGATCAACGCGGTGCGCACGTTCGTCCCATCCATGATCGGCTCGGGGCGGGGAGGGCACATCGTCATAACCGCCTCCGTCAGCGGACTATTCGCCGGAGCGGGAACCGGTGTCTATGTCACTTCAAAGTTTGCCCTGGTGGGATTGGCCGAGTCATTGCGGGCCGACCTGCTGGAGTCCGGCGTGGGGGTGTCGGTATTGTGTCCCGGACCCGTGCAGTCGGAATTGTTCGAAAGTACGCAGCAGGTACGCCCCGCAGAGTTCGCAACCACCGGCTCGAAGCCGCTGCTGCCCTCCGGGGTGGCTCGCACCGATACGCCCATATTCCGCACCGCCCTCACCGGCACGGCAATTGGCGATTACGTACTGCGCGGCGTGCGCAGAAACGAGCTGTACATCCTCACTCATCCGGAAATTCGGCCAGTGCTCGCAGCACGCGCCGCGGCGCTCGTCGCCGCTCTTCCCTCCGGGACGGTCGACTCGGCACGCATTCAGGCGCAGTCGGCGCTGCTGGATTCATCGCTGTACACGCGGCTGCCTGCATGCGGCCCCCCCGGACCGAACTGATCCGTTTCGCGAACGCTTCCACGCCGCAAGCTTGTCAGCCTTCATTGTGGGCATGTAGCCGCAAGGCTGGCGCTTCGGCAACGGCATTTCCATACGAGCCCGTTAAGCTGCTAGGTTTATCGGGGTAGCACGCAGCCGGGAGCAGATCATGATCGCCCATACCTCATTAGCAGTGAGTGACTACCAGAGATCGAAAGCCTTCTACTGCAAGGCGCTGGCACCGCTCGGTTATCGCAACAACATGGAGCATGGCGAAGCCGCAGGATTCAACGACGGCAAGAACACGGACTTCTGGATCAGCCAGGAGAGTAGCGTCGTGCCGCTACACCTCGCGTTCGAAGCGCGCAATCGGGATGCGGTGCACGCGTTCCACCAGGCAGCGCTGTCGGCGGGCGCCGAGAACAATGGCGATCCCGGCTACCGTGAGTACTGGCCGGGCTACTACGCCGCCTTCGTACTCGATCCGGATGGCCATAACATCGAAGCGGTCTGGTACGACCACAGCAGAGCGAAATGAGCGTGCGCCGGCGAGATCGGGCCATCACTGGCGCGCGCGTCGCGACCGGCGGTGCACCCGACTGACTGAAAGGCCGATGGCGATGCCGAGCATCGCCGCGCCGGCGACGGCGGCCGTCGGCCACCTGCGTATCCAGCCATCGAGATGACCTGCGGCGACCGGATCGTTCTCCGCCGCTGCCGGTGTGAGGTTCAGCGCCACCGCAACTTTGGCCGCCGCCAGGGCGTGTGTCGCCCGCGCCCGCAATCGGCCCAGGTCCGAATCCGCCGCTGTCCTGAGCCCGTGCAGAAGCTCCTCGACGCTGCCGATGAGCATCTCTACTGCCTCGGTGCCGCGCGGCGCTGTCGGGTAATCAAGTACTCTCGCCCTCCAGCTGACTTCCGCCGGATCAAACGAGAGTGCTTGAACGTCCACGACCTTCCCCGGGGGCCTGCCAGCGAGTGTGCTGGCGGTGCCTAGTGTGCGTTACCGTTCAAACTCTTCGATCGGAGAGTTACATCAGGCATCGTAAGCACCGGCCTACACTCCCCAGGTCAGCTCGGCACTGCCGAGGTGTAAGAACCCAAGAACGATACCGCGGTGAGTGGAACACCGCCCTGGTCGAGCCTGCGGCAGCTGCGGCGCACTGTCGTTCCGCGCACGCCGTCGCGCGTGAATCCAAACGGATCGTGTGGTAGGATCTACGCAGCTTGTAGGAGGAGTTGCGGAATGCGCCTTTCCAAAGCCGAGACACGCGTGCTGGAGCAGGTCTGGCAGCTCGGAAGATGCTCCGTGCGCGAGATCCTGGACAGCCTCCCCGAGGATGAGCGGGTCGCCTATACGACCATTCAGACACTGGTTTACCGGCTCGAGCAGAAAGGCGCGGTGCGCAAAGTGAAGAAGATCGGCAACGCGCAGGTGTTCGAGGCCGCCATCGAGAGGAGCGAGTACCGCCGCAGCCTGGTCAAAGACATGCTGGACCTGTTTGGCGGGTCACCGCGTTTGCTGGTTTCCAATCTGCTCGAGACGGGCTCGCTCACCCTGCGAGATCTCAAGGCGCTGCAAGGCGCCGCCACGCGCGGCAGCAACAAGCGCGGCGCTCGGGGAGGGAAGTCGCAACCGTAGCGCCCACCGCATGCTGTTGCATCATCAAGTGACTGCTCGACACTGGCTCGCGCTGCTGTGGCTCGTGCCCTTGTGGCGCCCGGAAGCGGCTCATCCTCAGAGTGCCGCCGTGCTTGGGCCCGAAGTGCGCAAATATGTGCGCGTCAGCACGCCCAAAGTAGTCCTGGAACACGTGCGGATCATCGACGGCACCGGAGCGGCGCCGCGTGCCGATCAAAACCTCGCCATCGAGAATGGCAAGATCGCCGCGATTCAACGCGGGGCAGATCAGCCACAGAGTGCCGACCTCACGGTGCTCGACCTGCGTGGCTATTCGGTCATTCCGGGCATCGTCGGCATGCATAACCATATGTTGTTTAACGCACGGCCGAATCTGCAAGCGGATGGGAGTTTTGAGCGCCCCATGCTGTCGCTGCAGATGAGCTTTTCAGCACCACGGCTTTATCTGGCGAATGGCGTCACCACGATGCGCACAGCGGGGAGCGTCGAGCCGCAGGTCGATGTGAATCTCAAGCAGGCTATCGAAAAAGGTGTGGTTCCCGGCCCGCACCTGGAGGTCACGGGACCCTTTCTGGGCGGTCCTGGTCTGCACGCACTGGTGCCCACCGGGCCCGAGGATGCCCGTGCGGCGGTGGCTTTTTGGGCGGATCGTGGGGTGAGCTCCTTCAAGGCCTATGTGAACATCACGCGCGCGGAACTGCAGGCCGTGGTCACTGAAGCGCATAAACGGGGACTGAAGGTGTTGGGACACCTGTGCTCGGTCACGTACGAGGAGGCGGCACAGATCGGAATCGATAGTCTCGAGCACGGCTTCTTCGTCAATACGCAGCTCGATCCCGACAAGGAGCCTGACAAATGCAGCGATAGCCGCGGTGATTACACCCTCGAGCACATGCGCGCGGAACAGGTGGACCATCTTCTGAAGATGCTGATCGAGCATCACGTTGCGATTACCTCCACCCTGCCGAGTACCGCGTGGTCCGTGCCCAGCCTCAATCAGGACCGGGACGGCCAGCCCCCACTCGCCGCCGCAGCGTTGGCAGCCATGTCCGCGGAGTCACAGCAGGCTTATTTCATCGATCTCAAGCGGCAACGGGCCGGTGGGCAGGATGCTACCAAGTTGCTGCGTCGAGACATGGAGCTCGAGCGCGCCTTCGTAGCGCGCGGTGGACTGCTGATGGCTGGATCGGACCCGGTGGGCCTGTTTGGCTCGGTGCCGGGATTCGCCGATCACCGCGAAATCGAATTGCTGGTCGAGGCGGGATTTACACCGGTAGAGGCGATCCGGATCGCAACGCTGAACGGGGCGGTCTTCCTCGGCCGTCAGGCGCAGATCGGCTCAATCGCGATCGGCAAGAATGCCGATCTCGTGGTCATCAAGGGTGATCCGGCGACGCACATCTCGGACATCGAGCAGGTGGAGCTCGTCTTCAAGGACGGCGTCGGATACGACCCGGGCAAGCTCCTCGAGGCGGTGCACGGTCACTATGGGGAGTTCTAAGCCAAGGTCGGCGCGCGGCTGGCATCAAAGCTTCGTGACCACCACACGGCCCTTGGCATTCACAAAAATGCGATAGCGATTGCCGTCCTTGCACGTCGCCGTGTAGTCGCTGTCGGCGTTGCGTTTCGAGGCGACCACTCGATCGCATGGAAATCCGTTCAGCGCTATCGTGGCCTTGAGGTCCTGGCCAGGTGAGGGGTTCTCGGCGGGGAGCGGGCCCGCCAGCAGCAACGTCAAAGCCAGTCCGACAATCGAGCGCACGGGCATGATAGCTCCTGTCATCGTGAATCAGGCGGCCGTGAAGGTTTTCGGGTCGGTCAACACCACCCAGATTGCTTCGCGCGAGGAGAATACAGCACTTGCAAGTCTGGGATCCCCATCCTGAAGCAGACTCACAACCTTCATCAGCAGAAGTTCGTACCTCTGTCGCAGCTGCTCGAGGGTGATGCGCGACGAGCGCTCGTGAAACGCCTTGAACTGCGCCAGCAGATCGTCTACCTGGTTTTTCAAAGAGAGCTTCGTGAACAGGCCTATCGCGCGTGTGTCCCGCAGGCGTTGTTCGAGCTCACTGAGACTGAGGACCGGAGAGCCTGCGACCTGCTCCGGGGGCGGCGTTGGAGTTGCGGCGTCGGGCGGCACGGGCGTTGCGACGGCCGGAGGTTGCGCTACCTCCGCAGGTGGGGGCGCAGCAACGCACGCACCTCTGCATGCCGCCAGGACTATCAGTAGCCGCACGGCAAATAGCTGCTGTCTCGCCATCACGAGTGAATTATGGATCAGAACACAGGATCGACTCACGCCTCAGACGCCAGCGTGACGTGCGCGGGACGACAATGGACATGTTTCCTGCCCTTGGAACGAACCCGCTGATTACGGGTCACTTTGTGCATGGGACGGAGCACCGAAGGAGTGGGCATGCCGAAGATAATCGAGACCGCAACGATTGGGATGGACGCCGAGACGCTGTGGAACGAGATCGGCGGATTCGGCAGCGTCGGGGAATGGCACCCGATGGTGAATTCCGTGGATGTCCTCGGTCAAGGCACCGGAGCTATGCGCATCGCGCATGGAGGCGCAGGTGATGATCAGACGGAGCGATTGCAAACTCTGGATCCGGACCGCCACCTCTACCGCTATACCATTGAGAGAGCCTCCATGCCGGTCCGCGACTATCGGGGCGAGTTCCGCATCGACCCTGCGGGCGGCTCTGCAAGCATCGTCAGCTGGTCGGCGCAGTTCGAGCTCACCGAGGAGGGTGACGGCAGAACCATCGAATCGGTCCGGCGGTTTCTGCATGCGGGTACGGAGAGCCTGAGACGCAGGTTCGGTGAAGAGTCTGACGAGCTCGATCAACCCAGGAGATCGCCATGAGCACGACCAAGACACTCGGGAAGGATGGAAATGGCGTGCGCGCCATGCATACCCCGCCTGTCGTATCGCCGCGGGCGTGGGAGGCTGCGCGTCAAGAGATGCTGGTGAAGGAGAAGGCCTTCACGCGGGCTCGGGACGCTCTGGCCGCCGAGCGGCGGCGAATGCCCTGGATGGCGGTCGAGAAGACGTACCAATTCGAGGGGCCGCAGGGCAAGGTGAGCCTGCTCGAGCTGTTCGAGGGCCGCCGACAACTGATCGTGTACCGTGCCTTCTTTGAACCGGGGGTGTTTGGCTGGCCCGAGCACGCCTGTCGCGGCTGCTCTCTAGGTGCCGACCAGGTGGCTCACCTCGCCCATCTCAACGCGCGCGACACGACGCTCGCGTATGCCTCGCGCGCCTCGCAGGCGGACATCGCGCGCCTGAAGGCGCGGATGGGGTGGCAGATGCCCTGGTACACGCTCATCGACAGCTTCGACGCGGACTTTGGCGTGGACGAATGGCACGGTCACAATGTGTTCTTCCGCGACGGCGAGCAGCTGTTCCGCACGTACTTCGTCAACAACCGCGGCGATGAAGCGATGGGCAGTACCTGGAGCTACCTCGACATCACCCCGCTCGGTCGGCAGGAGACTTGGGAGGACTCCCCGAAAGGTTACCCCCAGAGCCCGCCGTACAAGTGGTGGAACTGGCACGACAACTATGATGCCGAGGCCTCGCCTGACCCGAAGTGGGTCGAGGTGTCCAACGCAGGAGAAGCCACCTTCCGCAAGGACGACCCAAGGGCCAAAGGGTGACCGGGCAGCGCAGTACTCAAAGATGATCGCGCATGAAGCGGCCTGCGCTGCTGAGCGCTCGCCGCCCTGGCTCCAAACGGGCGTTCCACAGATGCCACGCGTGGATCATATGCGGCCAGATTTCCAGCGTGACGGGCACATCCGCCGCGCCGGCCGCCCCGGCGAGACGTACCGCGTCATCGAGCAGAGTCTCCTCGGACCCCACTTGGACCAGCATCGGCGGCATGCCTGACAGCTTGGCGAATAACGGAGAGACGCGTGGATCCTTATGGTCTGTGGCGCCGCCGAGATAGGCATCAGCGAGCTCGCACAGATAGCCCTTGTGGATGATCGGGTCGCAGGCGTCCTTGGTGACGAGCGTGGAGCCCGACATGGTGAGATCCGTCCACGGAGAAACGAGCCACAGACACGCCGGTAGCGGTTCTTTGGCTTCAAGGAGCTTCAGGACCAGTGACAACGACAATCCGCCACCGGCGCTGTCGCCACCCACAGCAATGCGTTCCGCGGCGATGCCCTGGCGCCGTAAAAAGTGCCACGCCGTCAGGGCGTCATCCAAGGCCGCAGGAAAGGGATGCTCTGGTGCCAGTCGGTAGTCAATCGCCAGGGTGCGCACTCCACCGGCTCGGCCCGCCTCCGATACCATGCGGCGGTGACTTACGATCGAACCGGAGCAGTAGCCGCCGCCATGAAAGAAGAGCAGAACACGTGAGCTGTCGCTACCCGGTGCGGTCGACCATTCACCTGGTATGCCACCGACGTCAACGGTGGTCAGCGTGACATCAGAAGCCGCGGGCCACACGGAACCGATCTCATCGAGCCGCTGACGGCGTGCTGCCCAGCCGACCGGTCGCGGTTTGGCGCTCAACAGAGCGCGGATTGCGGCAATGTCGCTTTGCTCCATCGCTGTCTCCGCATCGACCGTGCGGGTGATGCACCAGCTGACTTACGAAGTGTGCCAGTTCCCGGGTGGCCGTAGCGAGCCGCTGCTTCGCTGAGGACTTCGTTGACCGCAGCTTGCACGTCTCAATAGAATCCGCCTCCTCCGTGCGCCCGCTCGCGGGGAGCGCGGCCTCTCCCAGGTCCCGCAATAGAAAGAACGAGGGAACGTCATGATCCGCTTGCTCCCTTGCTCACTCGTGTTTCCGTGGATCGCCCGGGCGGTTGGACACGGTCGGTTCCGGGCCGGGCGCGTATACCCAGACGAGACTCTGCGCAATGAGCCGTTGCGCGCCTGCGCCGATGGCGGCCTCTACAGCTTGCGCGTGCCCTCAGCGCGCAGCCGGGCATTGGAGCAGCGTCTGTTCCGACAGCGCGCCCGTCAGCGTCTGCGGCAGATCCGTAACTCGCATGGCTATTGCCGTGAGGGTGAGAGTTGGTTCCACTGATCCATCAGCAAGAGGACGCCGCACGCGTATAGTTCCCATCCTGCAGCTAAGCGAGTCGGCCGCCGCTGCCTGTGGGAGAGACGTATGAGAAGAACATTCCCTGCGCTCATCATGCTCGTCGTGCTCCTGGCTTCTACACTCGCCAGCAGCGCTCAACAGGGAGACGCCACCGCGGCTGCTGCGCACACCTCGCTTTCCGGGAAACACTATGTCCTCCCGGCCACGCCGGAGAACGTGCAGTGGGGTTGGTACGATCCCAGCGAAAAGCCGCGGCTGGTCATCAATTCCGGCGACACGGTGTCCATCGAGACGATCTCGCACTCGCTCGGGCAGATAAAACCCGGTGCGGACATGGACAAGATCGTGCAGCTGCGCAAGGAGAACGACGGCGGCGGACCGCATTCGATCACCGGACCGATCTACGTGTCGGGAGCTGAGCCCGGAGACACGCTCGAGATTCACATTCTCAAGATCGTTCCCAAGGAGGACGCCTTCAATTTCAACCTGCCGGGCACGCAATTTCCGACGGTCGGACTGCTGCCGAGCGAGTTTCCCGAAGGGTTCTTGCGCTATTACAAGCTGGACCTGGCGAGGATGCAGACCGTCTTCAAGCCGGGGATCGTGATCGATCTGCAGCCTTTTCCAGGGACATTCGCCGTTGGCGTGGACCCCAATGAGCCCGCGGCCAAGGCGGGGCCGCCCATTCACGATGCCAAGGGGCGGACGAGCACGCTGCGCCCGTGGAAAAACGGCTCGAACATGGACCTGAACGAGCTGCGCGCCGGTTCAACGCTATATGTGCCCGTGTTCTTGAAGGGCGGCCTGATCTGGACCGGCGATTCGCACTGTCGGCAGGGAAACGGCGAGGTGAATCTCACCGCGCTCGAGTGCGCTTACAAGGAAATCGAGATTCAGCCGGTGGTGCGCAAGGACTTGAAGACCGACTGGCCATGGGCCGAGACGAAGACCGACTGGATATTCATGGGGTACGACGAAGACCTCAACCAGGCGATGAAAATCGCAGTCGAGCAGACCGTACAGTGGCTCGCAACGCAGCGCATCGTTCCGATGAGCCGCGAGGAGGCCTACGCACTGACCTCAATGGTGGGAGACTGCCGCGTTACCCAGGTCGTCGACATTCGCAAAGGCGTGCATTGCATGATTCCCAAGCGCGTGTTCGTCGGATATCGGCCGGCGCAACTCACCACCCCGCGGCCTGCCCATCCTTCCTGAAATCCGATGCGGCGCGGTAGTAGCGCAGTGAAGCGCCCGTTGAGACCGCTTGGATCACCTGTACTCCCCCAACATCAGCGCCATTGATGGGCCGCACCGTGTGTCCCATTGCGACGAGAGCGGCGCCAACCAGGTCATAGAGCGGGGATTCTAGGCTCAGCAGGTTTGGGATCTGGCTGTGCCGGAAGCGCGCCATATCCGCCGCCGCCTGCAGGTTCGCGCCGAGGTCGATGACATCGATGAGCAGCTGCGCGTGTCCCTGCGCCTGCATGTCGCCGCCCATGAGCGTCACGGTCATCACCGGCTGTCCCGCATGCATCAGCAGCCCGGCCGAGAGGGTGTTGAACGGCCTCTTGTGCGGAGCTATTACGTTCGGGCTGTGCGGGTCGAGCGAAAACAGTGTCCCCCGGTTGTGCAGCACGAATCCGTATCCCGGCACGGTGATACCGGAGCCGAACTCATTGAAGTTGCTGTTCACCCACGAGACCATGTTGCCTTCCTTGTCGGCCGTGGAAAGCACGATGGTGTCGCCCTTCATATCCGTGTCGCTCACTGTGCCGGTGGCCGAGGCATGATCGGGTGCAAACTTCGTGCACAGCGACGCCGCATGCGCCGCCGACAGCAGCTGTGCGAGCGGAACGCCGACCAGGTCCGAATCGGCGTTGTAGCGGAAGAGATCCGCGTATGCGAGCTTCTTCGCCTCGATCAGGATGTGCCAGTACTGCGGACTCCGCGGGCCGAGCGATGCCAGGGTTCTGCCCGGTGCCCACTTGGGCAAGCACTGCTGCAGGATGTTCAGCATTTCGTTCGCCGCCCACGCCTGCGACGGAGGCGGCAGCTCGAGCACCTCGTAGCCATGGTATTGCGTGCGCGCGGGCTCGACCCATTCGCCGTGATAGTTGGCGAGGTCTTCCAACGTCATGGTGCCGCCGAGTGCCTGCGACTTCGCGACGATCGCTCGGGCGATCTCTCCTTTATAGAAGCTATCCGCACCTTTCTCCTGGAGCAGCCGGAAGGTGCGCGCCAGATCCGGATTTCTGAAGATCTGCCCGGGGACCGGCGGCCGCCCATTCACATACCAGACTCTCACCGAGTCCGGATCGAGCTGCGTGCAACAGCCCCGCAGCGGCAGCGCACTCGGCAGTGTCCAGTCGCTGGCGATGCGCTCTGAGATGGGAAAACCGTCCTGCGCATAGCGCGCAGCCGCCTCGAGAACCTGCCTGAAAGAAAGTGTGCCGAATCGCTGCAGCGCTGCCTGCCAGCCCCATACCGTGCCCGGCACGGTGACTGCCAGGATGCCACCCTCGGGCATGCCAGAGGCGGGTCCCCAGTTCTTCGGGTCCCAGTGGTAGCCAAGCCCGTTCAGGCGCGCAAGGGTCGCGCCGCTCGGCGCGGTGCCGCTGGCATTCAGCACGTACACCTTGTGGTCCTTCGCGATGTATAGGACCGCGAAGAGATCGGAGGCGATGCCGACCATCATTGGCTCGGTGATGCTGAGTACCGCCGCGCTCGCCACGGCCGCATCCACTGCGTTGCCACCGCGCATCAGCACCTGCAGCCCTGCTTGAGCCGCCAGTGGTTGGCTCGTGACCACCATGCCGTTGGACGCCATGACTTCCGACCGGGTCTGCGCCGGCCAACCCGAGGCGCGCACGCCGCGCACGGCATGACAGAACGCCGGCTCGGGCTTGGATCTGCACCATGGATCGGTGGGAGCTGACGCGCCCTGCGCACCTGCGCTGCGCGCCGCGCACAACATTCCGAGTGTTACACTCAAAGCGAGAAGCACGGACCCACGCGGCATTCGATCCCCTCCGTACTGAGCGATTCGGACAATGGCCACACGCGGGCGCTGCGACACGTTTCGGTCTCTGCGCGCGTAGCGGGATTGCAGCAGAAATGCGCTCAATGTGCTCGCAATAAAACATGCGCATACCACCCGGCGGTACAGGCAAGAGCCCGGCGTCTGAGAGCAGGAAGGCCGTACTCGCTATCAACAACAGCGGCGCGCTAATACCGGCGAGTCAACAGTAGTTTGATGGGGCTCGAATTTTCTCGTGAACCTCCGCGCCTAGCTCCTTGATTTCCATGGAACATCGAGCGGCCCCACGATACGAGTGGGAGAACTGTTGGTGCTTCCGGGCGATCGCGCTGGCTTTGACAGTAACCCCGCGAAGCCTTCGTGTCTGGAGTAGAGTGCGCTCGAGCTTGCAGCCGATCTGCTGCGGAGAACGAGAGGGGCAACCGTGAATATCCGAAGCCTGCAGCGTGGACTCAAGTATCGTGGCCGCGTCGAGGCGGTCCGCCAGACCTACCATGTGTTCGAGGCCCAGGGTTATTTCTTCGTGCTCTCCTTTGCGCTCTCGAGGGCGCGCCGCGGCTCTGGCTACTTCAACGTGATCGACACGGATGCCGTGGAGTATGTGCAGCAGCGCATCGGGGGAGCACGTGCCGTGACCGCAAGAGATGTCGTGGCGGCAGCGCGCCGCACCCGCTACGTGCCCACCACGCTCGCGGCCCTCAATGTCCTTTACATCCTGGTCGCGCTCGAGGCGGCGAGCATCGTGCGGGCCGGCAAGCATCGGCAGTTATTCTTCTCCGTAAGAAAACGCCCCGCAGTGCGACCTTAGTGAGGTCCAGGCGCTTGCCAAGCGGCGCGCGTCCTTACAGCTGATCCTGGTAGTGCTCGAGCGTTACTCGTACGAGCTGGCCGCGCGTGCGCACGCCGGTCTTCTTGAACAGGCTTTGTATGAGAGCCTTCACGTAACTCTCGGAGATGTGCAGCTGCGCCGCGATCACCTTGTTTGAAAGTCCCTCGAGCACGAAGCGCAACACCTTGCGTTGGCGCTCATTGAACCGTGGGCCGCCGCCGGGCTGCTCGGCAGGCTCGGCGGCCGTCAGGTTGCGATAGCGTCTGTCCAGCCAGACCTCCCCTCCCTGAATGTGCCGGATGCTCTCGATGAGAGCCTCGAGGGGACTGTCCTTGGAAAAGATGCCGGCGACGCCCTGCCGTAGCAGGCGTTTTGCCTCGGTATCGCTCACCCAGGCGGTCACGATCAGCACATGCCCGCCGAAGCCGCGCTCCCGCGCTGCCGGCAGGAACTGCGAAGCCCGTTCGACACCGAGATCGTGATCGAGCAGAACGATATCGACGGGCTGATGCTGCAGCATCTCCAGAGCAGCGCTGATCGAGGTGCAGTAGGAAACCGCGAGATCGGGCTCCGTGCTCAGTGCACGGGCCACGCTCTGTCCGAAGGACAGATGGTCATCGACCAACAGGACATTGACTGCAGTCACGCTACGATCGTCCGGGACTGTCTCCATCTTCCGCCGCCCACAGCTGCACCACGAAGCAGCCGCCCCGTGCGTCGGGCTCGACGTGCAGATCGCCGCCGTAAGACTTCAATACCGCGCGCGAGATGTACAGTCCCAGGCCGGTAGAAGAGGCGCCCGGCTGAAAAGGCTTGAACAGAGCCTCGGGATTCGACACTCCGGGGCCGGAATCGCGGAAGCGGATGCGCACGAAGTCCTCTTCCATGGTGACTTCGACCCGCAGCACCCTTTCGGGGCGCCCTTTCATGGCGCGCTCGCTGTTACGCGCAAGGTTCAGGAACACCTGCAGCAGGCTGTGATGATCCGCTTCCACCAGCGGCAGCGAGTCGGGAATCAACCAATGCGCCACGCTGCCCTCGTCGCGGAACGAGGCCTCGATCAGCACGCGTGCTTCATCGAGGACCATGCCGAGGTCAGCGACCGCGGCGGAAGAGTGCGCCGCGAGCCTCAGCCCCGAGCTGGCTATGTTCTCGAGCGCATCGATGACGGTTCCCAGCGGCTGAGACTGAGCGCGCTGCTCGGCCCCCAGGCCGCGCGCCAGCTCCCGGTAGGCAGCCGAGGCGGCTGCGGCGAGGTTACGTATCTCGTGACTCATGGCCCCGATGAGCACGCGCGAGGTGGCCATCATGGAGTCGAGTCCCGTGCCTTCGCGGTCACGCAGGTTCTCGGAGGAGTCCCAGATGAAAGCCGCCAGGCAAAGGCCCGAGCCACTGATGAACGTCGACAGCCACACGTGCGCCAGAAACGCTTCGCCGTCGGCGCGCTGGCCGCGCGTCTCGACCACGGTACGCAGCTCCGGTGCGGAGTCGCGGATGCTGAGGAAACGCTTCAATATCGGCAGGTAGCTGCTGATCTGCTGGCCGGCGAGCGAGCGCTGCTCGAGCCGCAGTAGATGCTGAGCCGAGGTGTTGCCGAGCAACACCCGGCCTTCGCTGTCGAGCGTCACGATCCCGAGCGGACTCGTTTCGATCACGACCTGCAGCTGTCTTTCCGCATCGGCTCGCAACCGCATCTGCCGCTCGCGCTCGAGCAGGTGTTCGATGACTGAGCGGCGCTGTTGATTGAGCTGCGAGACGAAGTAGCCGGCCAGGGCGAAGCCCGCGGCACCAATCAACACGCGCATGCTGCTTCCCGGTGTATCGTGCACCGGGCTGAACCACTCGCGCAGCACGCCGCAGGCGCTCGCCACCGCCACGATCTGCCAGGTGCGCAGTGATGCCGATGCCATGAGAATCGGCAGCACGTACAGAAAGCCCACGGAGACTTCCTCGATCTTCCAGTCGCTGTAGGCGATGGCGGCGATCAATGCGGCCGCGATCACGTACACCAAACCGCGTCTCGGCTCAGAGAAGCTCAGGTAGCTTTCCAAGGGATTTATCAAGATTTGCCTAACTGCAGGCATGTTCACCTCTCCGTGCAGCTCCAGCAATATCGAGCATTCATGGCGGAGATTGTCCGAAAGATACGCTGTCGCGATATGGCAGTTGCCAGGACAATCAGCTTGCCGGGCACCATCGCGCGGTGCGGGGAGGGTACACCTGTGGTCGACGCCAGCGTAAGTGCGTTGCAGGGGACCGCCATCAGCGCGCTCGGGGAGGCACTCGGTTACTACCGGGCATTGGCGGCCGCAGGCCTGACACCGGCCGAGCTGGCCGCGAAAACGGCCACTAACGAGCGCTTTGCACGCGAGTGGCTCGCCCGCCAGGCCGCCCGTGGCCAAATTCACTACGACGCGCACACCGGGCGCTACTACTTCAAGCGTGAGCAACGCGCGTCCGTGCTCGACTGGAAAGGCGATCCTCCCGGCGCCTAGCGCGCACCCAGTCTGAACGTCGTGCCGGGCTTCCGGCACGAGCTGGCTTCTCGAGTGTGTCACTCAAAATAAGGAGAAGGTCCATGACTTCCTTGACGACACGTACGATTGGAATCCTGGCTGGTGCAGCGGCTGCAACCTGCATTGCCTCCGCAACGCTGGCGCAGGAGACAGTATCGCGGGATAACGAAGACACGGGGTCCGTTGCCGGTCAGTGCGCCGGACTCCCGAGCCACAGCGCCCTGAGGAATGCGCTGACCTCCGCCCGTAATCAGCAAAACGGAGGCTTCAACCTCGACATGTGGGCTACCGTGGTGAATCGTGATGGCGTGGTATGCGCCGTCGCGTTCACGGGTTCGGATCGCGGAGACCAGTGGCCCGGCAGCCGCGTGATCTCGGCACAGAAGGCCAACACCGCCAACGCCTTCAGCTTGCCGAATCTCGCACTGTCGACGGCCAACCTGTTTTCCGCAGTATCCCCAGGGGGCAGCCTGTACGGACTGCAGCACAGCAACCCGGTGGATACCAGAGTGGCGTATCGCGGACCGGCCGCGGATTTCGGCACCCCCGTCGATCCCATGACGGGACGCCGTATCGGCGGAGTCAACGTGTTCGGCGGCGGTCTGGCGCTATATGCGGTGCACAACAATGGTGTCCGTGTCCTGCTGGGTGCCATCGGCGTCAGCGGTGACAGCTCGTGTGCCGATCACAATATCGCGTGGCGGACGAGGCACGCCTTGGGTCTCGATCATGTTCCTGGTGGAGTGAGCGGCGACTCTGCTCGCCCGGATAACATCGTGTACGACATCACTCCGCAGCTTGGCCAACAGGAAGGAGTGAGTCCGAGCGGGTGGGGGCATCCCACGTGCACCCCAAGCGCAACCGCGCTCGCCGGCACTCTCCCCCCGACGAGGCCGTAAGACCGGTGCCCTTCCGCGCGCGCAGTACCGACACGCGCGCGGATGGGGCCTCGCGGCGATCTCAGCGCGCGGCAGCTCGCGCGCGCGCCAGCTGCCTGCCCTGCATGAGCGCGGCCGTGTGCAGCATGAGGAACAGCGGCACGAGAAATGCCGGTATCAGCAGCAAGGGCAGTGTAGCCATCGGAGCAGAGGTGATCTCACCCGGAGCTCCCGTGCTCAGAATCGCATTCGAGGTTCCGAGGCTGACGGCGACGATGAGGTCGAGAATGCCCAGCACATTCCAGCGCCTGAAAGCCGCACTGGCAGCGAATGCGGGTTGACGCACGAGGGCAAGGAGCACCCAGGGAGCAGTGACTCCGATCGCCATGTCCCCGAGGCCCGCGGGCAGGGCGAATATGCCGGGCAGGATCTTGTGCGCATACAGAGCCAGGAAACCAAAGCCTGCCCACCGCCACGCCTGCATCCCCGCGATTAGACGCAAATCGAGGGTAAGTACAAAATCACGGAAGACTGGCGAGAGCCGCAGCGCCGCGAAGAACAGCAGCAACGGTAGCGCCACGGCTGCTGCAATCGGAATGGGAGGACTGCTCGGCGGTACGATGAACGCACCGCCAGCGCCGAGTGATACGACGAGCACGAACCAGACGGCCAGAGCGAGTGGGACGGTGAGGCGTGTCGGGCCAGGCGCGCTGCGCTCGGACCCGGCCGGAGGGGGAAAAACCGTGGCTGCCATGCCTGCTCTCCTCTTCGTTACTTGCATTTTGCAAGTTACTGAGGACCGTAGCATCATTACTTGCAATATGCAAGTTACTCGGCAGTCTTACGGTGCGGAGCACCTATTAGATGAGTAGCGGCGAGTCCTTCGAGCGTTCGGCATGCGCCATCGCCAATTCGCTCGACATCGTGGGGGACAAATGGTCGCTGCTCGTGGTGCGCGACTTGTTGCACGGCAAGCACACCTACGGCGAGCTGGCGAATTCCCTGGAGCGCATTCCGACCAACATCCTTGCCGATCGTCTCAGGCGTCTGGAAGCTGCCGGTATCCTCCTCAGCACTCCCTATCAGCAGCGTCCGGTGCGCTACCGCTACACGCTCACCCCCAAGGGCCGCGCGCTGGGGGAGGTGCTGCTCGCGTTCGTGCGCTGGGGCAAGGAGCACATCCCGGGTACGCAGGCATTGAACCAAGGTGCGGCGCACGCCGGGCCTGCGGAGCCCGCGCCGAGCACGCGCCGCAAGCGGACGCGCGGCGCCCGATGACGGGCGATCGACATCAGCTCGCAGATCGCAGCGCTGCCGGCGCAGATCGCACGCTCACTGCCCCGTTCGAAAGCGTGTCCAGGCGCGCGCTACCAGCCGCGAGTAGTTCAGCGGTGCCGGTGAGCTCGCTATCAGTCGTGCGCGCGTCGCCGCATCCGGATACACCGCGGGATCGTCTCTGACGCTGGCCTCGATGAGTGGCAGCGACGCGGCAATGCCATTCGGATACTTGATGAAATTGCTTATGCCCGCGATGACATCGGGGCGCATGAGATAGTTCAGCCACACCTGCGCGTTGTGCGGATGCGGTGCATCGGCGGGAATCGCCGCCATGTCTATCGTCCGCAGCGCGCCCTCGCGCGGAAGCAGGTAGGCGATGTGCACCCCGGTGCCGGCCTCGACGGCCCGGTTGCGCGCGGCTTCCACATCGCCCGACCAGCCGAGCTCGAGGCACACGTCCCCGCTCGCCAGCGGTGCGATGGGGGCGGCGTCGATGTTGCGCACGAACGGCCGTATCGACCGCAGCAGCTCCGCAGCGGCAAGCACATCCTTGGGATCCAGCCGCCGCGGGTCGCGCTGCAGATAGATGATCGCGGACCCGAACACATCGAGCGGCGAGTCGACCATGAGAATGCCGCAGTCCTTGAGTTTCGCGGCGATGCGCGGGTCGAAAATCAGCGCCCAGCTGTCGGGTACATTCCCACCAAGCCGTTCACGCACCCGGTCGACGTTGTAGCCAAGACCGGTGGTCGACCACATGTAAGGAATGGCGTGCCGATTTCCCGGATCGTGCACCGCCATCTGGCGCAAGATTTCCGGGTCGATGTTGACGAGATTGGGTAACGCCTGTTTGTCGAGCTCGCGATAGACGCCGGCCGCGCGCTGCCGGTCGAAAAACAGATCGCTCGGCACCACTACGTCGTAATTCGAGTGTCCGCTGAGCAACTTCGTCTCGAGAACCTCGTTGTTGTCGTAGACGTCATAGCGCACCTGGATACCGGTTTCCTTCTCGAAGTTGCTGATGGTGTCGGGCGCGATGTAATCGGCCCAGGAATAAATATTGACGACCTTCTCCCGGTCATAGCCATCCTCATGACCCCCGGTGCGTGCCGGCGCCGCGTCGTCTCGAGCGGAGCAGGCGCACAGCAGGCCGAGCAGGAGCAGCGCTGCAGGCACGGCGCCGCGCTGCGCGCAGCGGTTGGCCTTTCCGGAGTTTGACTGTGGCGATCGCAAGCGGGCGCGGTGCTCGAGGTGTCGGCCTTGATGCACCACTGTGCCACAAAAACTGCTAAGGTCGCGACGCACAGCGCCGTCCCAGGCTGCCGCATACATACAGGAGGAAATGTGCAAGCCGTGACCTGCGGTGAGGCCGTGATGCAGCTGCTCGCGGCCTATGAGGTGGATACGGTGTTCGGCATGGCCGGCACGATGACCCTCGAGCTTTATCGCGGCATTGCACGCACCGGCATACGCCACGTGCAGTGTCGCAACGAGCAAGGGGCGAGTCTCATGGCTGACGGCTATGCGCGCGCGACCGGAAAACCGGGTGTCTGCACCATCATCGGCGGGCCCGGGGTTACCAACGCCGCGACTGGCATGGCGCAGGCCTACAGCGACTCTCAGCCCATGCTGGTGTTATCGGGGGCCTCTCCCACGCTCACTCATGGCAAGGGCTGGGGAGCGATTCATGAGCTCAACGACCAGGCGGCGGTGACGGCCGGCTTCACCGCTTTCAGCGCCATGGTGCGCTCACCCGAGGAGCTGCCTGAGCTGATCGCCCGTGCTTATGCGGTGTTTCGCGGCAGCCGGCCCCGCCCGGTTCATCTGTCGCTGCCGCGGGACGTGCTGCCGCTGCCGGTGGACGCGCGCTGGCAAGCACGCCGCGCCCCGTCCGCGCCGATGCCCGAGCCCGCTGCCATCGATGAGGCTGCCGCGCGTCTTGCGCGGGCGCAGCGCCCACTCATTTTCGTCGGTGGTGGCGCGGTCGGTACGCGTCAGCCGCTGACTGACATCGCAGAGCGCATCGGTGCTCCGGTTCTCTCCAGCAATGCCGGCAAGGGGATACTTCCGGACTCCCATCCGTTATCGCTCGGCTGCTCAATCCTCCAGCAGGCGAGTCAGCAGGAGCTGGCGAGCGCCGATGTGGTGCTGCTGGTGGGCTCGGAAGTCGCCGCGGGCGATCACTTCCTCACCAAGCTCGAAATATCGGGCGACATCATTCGCATCGACATCGATCCCATGGAACTGACTTCGCTCTATGCAGCGGCGGTGCCGATCCAGGCCGACGCGCGCGCCGCCATGCTTGCCCTCGCGTCCACTCTCGCACGGCGGGAGCCGAGCTCGCAGCGCGCACAGGGTGAGAGCCGCGTTCGGGAGATTCTGGCGCGCAATGACGCCAAGATGACCGATCTCGAGAAGCTGCACGCGAGGGTATGGAAGACGCTGCGTGCCGCACTGCCGGCGGACGCGATCGTCATGGGCGATGCCACGCAGCTCGTCTACAGCGGCTCTTTCGCCATGCCGATGAATGAGGAGCGCTGCTGGTACTACTCCGGTAATTACTGCGCCCTGGGGTTCGCCTTGCCGATGGCGATCGGCGCAAAAATCGGTGCGCCGCACCGGCCGGTGATGGCGGTAGCGGGCGATGGCGGAGTCATGTTCACGGTCAATGAGCTCGCCACCGCGACCGAGGAGGGCATCGGTCTGCCGGTGCTCGTATGGAACAACGACGCCCTGAAGGCGATCGCAGACGGCATGGATGAGCGGCGTATTCCCCGCATCGGCGTCGAGCCGAGAAGTCCCGACTTCATCGGACTCGCCAGAAGCCTCGGCTGTCACGGCACCCGTGCGGAAAGCGCCGAGCACCTGAGCCGCTCCGTGCGCGCAGCGCTCGCGGGCGACCGGCCGACGTTGATCGAAGTCCGCGAGGACAGCCGCTGGCTGCAGGGGCAGGCGTAATGACGCGAGGCGATGTGGCTTTCAGTCCGGGTGCAGCGCCCGCGCACGCCGCACGGGATTCTGGTCGTTGATCTCATCGCGCGGACGATAGGGCGCTTCGAGATAGATCCGTTCCGCGTGATCTAGATTGAGCGCCAGCGCCTCCACGGCGACCTCGAGGTGCGAAGCGTTGGCGGCCCCCACGATCGGAACGTTCGGGCGGGGGCTGCCCGCTACCCAGGCCAGCGCCACGTGGCCGGCGCTCACGCCACGGCGCGCGGCAACCTCGCGCACGCGCCGCGCGATCTCGCCATCGATGTCGTCGCCGTAGTATTGCTGGTAAAGGTCGTGCGCGGTGCGCGCGGTCGTCCCGGCGCGGGCGAGAAAGCCGCGCGCCAGTGGACTGAATGTCGTGATCGCGATGCACTGGTCGCGGCAGTAGGGAAACATCTCACGCTCCTCCTCGCGGTAGAGCAGGTTGTACTGGCACTGCATATTGACGAACGGCGTCCAGCCGTGCAGCTGCGCCAGATGGTTCATTTTCGCGAACTGCCATGTGTACATGGTGGAAGCGCCGAGGTAGCGCACCTTGCCCGCGCGCACCGTGTCGTGCAGTGCCTCCATGGTTTCCTCGACCGCCGTCTCCGCATCGAAGGCATGGATGACATACAGGTCGAGATAGTCCGTCCCGATCCGCGCCAGCGAGCGGTCAATCGAGCTTGCGATGTGCTTGCGCGAAAGACCCCGATCGTTCGGGTCATCGCTCATCGGGTAGTAGACCTTGCTTGCGAGCACCAGCTGCTCGCGTGCGGTCATCTTCAGCAGGTTACGACCGACGACTTCCTCGTTGCGGCCGGTCGAATACCAGTCGGCCATATCGAAGAAGCTGATGCCAAGATCGAGCGCGCGGCGCAGGATGGGAATCGAATCGGCTTCATCGAGCACCCACGGCTTCCAGGCGGAGCTGCCCATCGACATCGTGCCGAGACAAAGCTGCGAGACTTTCAGTCCCGTGCGCCCGAACCGGATGTAGTCCATGCGAAACCCACTGCGCGCTGCGGCTCGAGTAAGGATAACCGATTGCTCGGCCGAGTCCGCGGGCAGTGCGTCTGCCGGGCGGCCAATCGCTGAGGCGTTCCGGCGATCGCCTACACCCGCCAGCGGCGCCGTTCTTCGAGCGGCAGATCGTACTCGCTCAGGAACGCTGTGAGCCGCTCGCCCTCGGCCGTGGCATCGAGCTCCGGGCGGATGATGTGGCGCGGCGGCAGCGCGACGCCGCGGTGTCGCAGCAGGGGCGCGAGACGACGCCAATGGAGGCCGTTGCCGGGTTCTCCATGGATGCCGATGGCCACTACTGCATAACCATGGTGCGAGTACTCCGCGGCCTGATCGGCGATCACAGCAAGCAGCAAACTGTGCTCGCCCGCCGGGGGCAGCTGCAGGATTCCGTAACGGCTTGCCTCCAGGACGCGCAGTACATCCGGGAGCGCCGCGCTGACCGGCTGCGGCGCATTCAGCAATCTGTCGGGCACTAACGCCACACGCCAGCCACGCGCATCGTTCATCAGGTCACCGGGTCCTCGCGCGAGCCGCGGTTCTCCCGGGCATCGAGGAACTGCTCCAGGTCGCGTCGTGCGCCGGCTTCATCGAAGCGACCCATGTCGAGCGCCCACCCGGTAGCCGGCAGCGCAGGCAGCCCGCGCCGTGCCAGCTCCGCCTCCAGCTCCTCGATCCAGATACCGCGGCGCGGCACGATCTCCCAGTCATCCTCGGGTCGGTTGGGGCGCCCGCCCCACTGCGGTTGACTGGAAGTGAAGCGCACGCCGGTGGAAGGGCTGCCGTCGAGCCCGATCAGAATCACCTCATCCCCGTGCCGCAGATACTTTTCGATCAGCGGTGCAATCGCCTGTGCCAGCCGTCTGCAGTGGGCTCGATAGGCTGGCGTGTCGTATTGCTCATACACTGCCCACCAACGCCGCGCGCCGGCGAAGGCAAGCTCGGGGCAGGGCAGTTGCTGCAGCAGGTAACCGCGGCTGCGCAGTGCCTCCACCACGGGACTCACCACGCCTGGGTAATTGGCGCCCTGGCACACTTTGGCGTTCTGGTTGAGGAGACAGCTCGCAACCAGCGCCACTTTGCGCGGTGAGCCGGATTCCATGACCGTTTTTGACTCGCCCATGTCGCTGTCAGTCTCGTGCGTGATGCGCACGCCAGTGCTGCGCGATCGCGGCGCGGTTGCACAGCCAGACGCGCTGGTGACGCCGGATGTGCTCGAGCAGGCGTGCCAACGCTCCGATGCGTGAGGGCCGGCCAATGATCCGCCCGTGCAGCCCGATGCTCAGCAAACGCGGTCGGCCGTCGACTCCCGTGCGATAGAGCCAGTCGAAGGCATCCCGGCAGTAGCTGAAGAACTGCTCGCCCGTGCTGAAGTCACCTCCCCGCTGGAGTCTGCTGTCGTTGGTATCGAAGGAATACGGGATGACGAGATGCGGCTTGCCCGAGACCTCGGTCCAGTAGGGTAGATCGTCATTGTACGCATCGCTGTCATAGAGAAATCCGCCGGTCTCCACCAGCAGCCGCCGGGTGTTCGGTCCGGGACGACCGGTGTACCAACCGACGGGTCGGCGACCGATGAGACGGGTGATCACCTCAATGTTCTGCAGCATGTGCGCGCGCTCGACTTCCTGCGGCACGAACTGATAGTCGATCCATCGTTGTCCGTGACAGGCGACCTCGAGACCACTCTGCGCCATCTCGGCAGCAGCCTCGGGGTTGCGCTCCAGCGCCATGCCTACGGCGTATACGGTGGCCGGCGCCTGCATGCTCTTCAGCAGGCGTGTGATCTCCCAGAATCCAACCCGGCTGCCGTATTCGAAGTTGGATTCGACGTTGAGGTTGCGCGCGCCCGGCAGCGAGTCGATCGCGCCCAGATCGGTGAGCACCGATTCAGAGTGCGCGTCGCCGTGCAGCACGCAGGCCTCGCCGCCCTCCTCATAATTCAGCACCAGCGAGACCGCGATATGGGCCTCGCCCGGCCAGTGCGGGTGGGGCGGGCGGGGGCCGTAGCCGATCAGATCGCGTGGGTAAGGTGGCTGTTGCTGATTCATCGCCGTTTCCCGTCCCCGCGCGCTTCCCGCTCGGCCACCAGCCAGTCCATGTAGGCGTGCAACGCGGTGCGCATCGGCCGCGGCTTCCAGCCGGTCTCGCCTGCGATCCTGGAAACATCGTACGCGCCCCACATGCCATCCCGCAGTGCCGGGTCCTGTACGATGTCCGCCTCTTCGGGTGCAACCATCTGGGCGCTGAAGCCGGGTACTTTCTCCGCCACCCAGCCAACCATATCGCCGATGCTGGCGGTCGCACCCGCGGCGACGTTGTAGGTGCCGTAACGCAAGCGCGTTGCACGCAACAGCGAGATGATGCCGTCGGCCACGTCCTCGGCGTGTATGTAGTCGCCCACCGCATCGAGCGTATTGACGCGCACGCGCTTGGCCCCATCGAGCGCCAGGCGGGCGATGCGGTGAGGCACATGGTGCATGTTGCGGCTGGCCGTAACGCGGTCCATCGGGCCGTATACCGAAGACGGTCGCACCGATGCCGTCGACAGGCCGAAAAGATCACCATAGCGCTCGGCAATCAGCTCGGAAGCCAGCTTGGAGATGCCGTACAGACGCCGCGGCATGACGTAACCGTCCTCCGGCAGCGGCTCACCGGGACGATCGGGACCGTGATGCTTGTACACGGCACCGGAGCTGACGTAGATGAACCTCTTGAGCTCTGGCAGCGTGCGCGCCCAGTCGAGCAGCGCCACCGTACCCATCACATTCACATCGATGATCCGCGCCGGATTCTCCGCCTCGGGCTCTCGCTTTGCCGCGGATGCCGTGCCGCGCGATATCGGCGTTATGGTGGCGCCGTGGACGATGTGAGTGATTCCATGAGAAGCCAAAGCCGCCTGCCAGGTCGTCGGCTGCGTCACATCCGCCTGTATAACCGTAACTCTTTCCCGGAAGGGAGCGAAATAGCGCTCAGCCGCGGAATCGAGAGCAGAAGCATCCAGCACCACGAGCCGGGCTCGAGGCTCACTTTCCAGCCAGCGACGGCCGAGTACGCTCATGACGAATCCGGTCGCACCCGTTACCAGCAGTGTCATGGCAGGCTCCCCGAGAGACTCAAAGCGGAAAATTCAGCAGCAAGGCGAGAAGCGCACGCGCACCGACCGCGAAGTCCTCGAGCGCCATGGCCTCGTGCGGATTGTGACTGCCGTTCTCGTTGCGCACGAAGATCATGGCACTCGGCACGCCCACCTTGGCGAACACGGCGGCATCGTGTCCGGCGCCGCTTGCCATCTCGAACGGGCGCTCGAGCAGCCCGAGCAGCTGCGATCGCAGACGGCGGTCCATCACCGCGGGGGGTGAGTCGCTGGTCGCGCCGAGATCGAACTGCACCCGATAGGCGTCGGCAATGCGAGCGGCCGCGGCACGGGCCTCGGCGGCGACCGCCTCCATGAGCGCATCGGTGAGGGCCCGGATATCGAGCACGAAGCGCGTCTCGCCGGCGATCTTGCTCGGCCCATGCATGGCCGGATCGGTGTACAGCTCACCCGCGGTGAGCACCAGATCCTCTCCGGCCTCTTCATGCTGCTGCCAGACGCTCTCCATATGATGAAGAAACGCGACCGTCGCCGCGACCGCATCGTGCCGGTAGCGGCGGGAGACAGCGCCCGAGTGCGCATACTCACCGATGCAACGCGCGTTGCGGAACCGCTTGCATCCGCGGATGCCGCTGACGACTGCGGCCGGCAGGCCTTGCGCCACCAGCGTGGGACCCTGCTCGATGTGCAGCTCGAGATACGCGCGGATTTGCGCCGGATCCATGAGCCGGCGTCGCTCCCGGATCGGGCGCGGATCGAAACCGCGCTCCCGCAGTGTCGCCTCGAGGCTCTGGCCGTTGTCGGATCTCTCAATCGACAGACAGTTCGGATCGAGCAGCCCGAAGGCTCCGCCGCTGCCGAGATACGCAACGTCGAACCATGCGGACTCCTCGGCCCGAATCGCCATCACGCACAGATCGCAGCCCGGCACGATGCGGGCGCGGCGCATCGCGGCGAGCACGCACAAACCCGCGACGACACCCGCGGCGCCGTCGTAGTTGCCGCCCTGGGGCACGCTGTCGAGATGGGAGCCCATGATGATGCGTGGCGCCGCGCGCTCCTTTCCCGGGAGCGTCATCGACAGGTTGCCGATGGGGTCGACGGTTATCTCGAGCCCGATGGTGCTCGCGGCCGACCGCATGATGTCGTGGGCGGCCTGCTCACCCGGACCGTAGCTATCGCGCACGATGCCAGGGCCACGGCGCGTCGCGCGGCCGAGCGCCTCGAACAGTGAAGCAGCCAGCTGGAGATCGGGTTCGATGGCGCCAGACATGGAATATTCTTTGCGCGAAAGGTGCTCGAGTCCCGATGTCTCTATAATTCGAGTCTGCTGTCGCCAGCGTGGAATCGAAGCCTATGTCGAGTCTACTCGCGGGAAAGATTGCTGTCGTCACCGGAGGAAGCTCCGGCATAGGTCGCGCGATCGCCGTCAGCTTTGCCAGCGAAGGTGCGAGCGTCGTGGTTGCCGACATCACCGAGCAGCCCATCGAGGGGGGCGAGTCGACTCTCGAGATGATCGCCCGGGGCGGTGGCACAGCCTCGTTCTGCCGAACCGATGTCGGGCGCTGGCAGGAGGTCGATGCGCTCATCGGCACAACCGTCGAGCGTTACGGGCGGCTCGATGTGATGGTGAACAACGCCGCGACCTATTCCGGGACCGCGTTGCTCGAGACTCAACCCGCACAGTGGGAGGAGGTCATGCGCGTCAACCTGACAGGCATGTTTTATGGATGCAAGCGCGCGGTCCAGCAGATGATCACGCAGGAGCCCAGAGCCGAGGTGAGGGGGCGGCTGATCAATCTCGGGTCACAGCAAGGCATCGTCACCTCGCCGGGCGAGCTGCCTTACGGGGTGAGCAAAGCGGGAGCGATCTATATCACGCGGCAGATCGCCGTCGACTACGCCAGGCAGCTCATTGTGTGTAACTGCATATCTCCGGGGAAAATCGTGACCGGTAAAGGCGGGCTGGCGAAGGACCCGGCGCGGCTCGAGCATCAGCGCCAGCGCACGCCCTGGCCGCGTTTTGGCCGGCCACAGGATATCGCCAACGCCGCCGTGTTCCTCGCGAGCGACCGGGCAAGCTTCATCACCGGTTCGAACCTGGTCATCGATGGTGGCTGGCTGGCGGGCTGAGCTGCGCACGCGCGGCGCACCGCGCATGCGCCGCCTCAGTGGTTCGCGATTGCGTACACCTTGCCCTTGTAGGGCGGCTTGTCCAGCTGATCGAGTGCCATCACGTATACCGTCTGCTCATCCGGACTCAAGGTGAGATTCGGTACGCCGGGGGAGGGGAGCTTCAGCGTGCGCAGCAGCTTCCCTTGCGCATCCACGATGAAGATCGTGCCCGCGAGCGCTGCATGCGGGTCGCGCGGATTCTGGCCGATGTACAGCTGCCCCTTGGAGTCGATTTTCACGCCGTCGGGATAGATGTGGCCGACGTTGTGCGTCAGCTCATCGAGATCGAGAAAGACGCGGCGCCCCGACAGTGAGGCATCCGCAGCGATCTTGAACTGCAGCAGTCTGTGACCCTCGGTCTCGATGACGTAAAGGATCTTGCCGTCATTCGAGACCACGATCCCATTGGCGCTGTGAATGTCGACCGCCTGCTGACTGATCGCGCCGTCAGCTGCAAGGTAGAAGATCTTGCCATCGATCACGGGCCCCGGCGCGGTGCCCGAGCAGGTGAAGTAAATGCCGCCGTGGCGATCGGGTGCGAAATCATTGGGGCCGACGAACCGATTCCCATCCTTGTCGTGGGTGTAGGGGGCAAGCTCCTTGCCGTCGGCGGATATCCGGCCGATGGAGCCGCTGTCATAGCAGGTCGTGAGGAACTCACCGCGGGCGGTTGCAATGACTGCCGAGGGGCCACAGCCCGGTTTCGACCAGAAAATGCGGTTGCTGACGCCATCCCAGGTGGTCACCGAATTGCGATCGTATTCGACGTAGTAGAGCTTGCCGTGGTACCAGATGGGCCCCTCGGCAAAGTGCGCATCGTCGTTGAGCACCCTGAGATCGGCTGCGTGCACCCTGGATAGCGCGGCCGCCAACAAAAGTACACTCAACCAGTATTTTCTCAAGGGACTCTTTTCCTGCGTCGGCCGTCGAATGCAGCTCAGGCGCTGCCGTAGGCGACCGCGCGCTGCATATCCGCGGAGACCGTCCTCGCGCCTGCGAAAAAGTGCCAGGTCGCCCAGAATCCCGTCGGCGCGAGTACCAGCAATGCCCAGCGCAGCGATGCGGCATCTGCCCCGTGTGCACCGGCGAACCAGTCGCTCAGTAGGCCGACTCCCTGGACTGCCACGATCAGATTGAAGACATTACCCACGAGCACCGACCAGGCGGTGAACGTCGAGCGCATGTGGCTCGGTGCCAGATTCAACACCAGTGCCATGCAGGGGCCGATGAAAAAATAGATGGCGGGCACGTAGGCCCAGAGCATCAGCCGCGCGAGCCAAAGCGAGTGCGTCCAGTAGGCAATGATCGAAAATACGGTAGCGCATGCGGTCACCCAGCCGAGCGTCCACAGCACCCGACGTGCATCCAACATGAATGGCCGCGACATCAGCCAGGCGGCGACCACCGTAGCCAGGATGCCGCCCACCAGGTGGATGTGACCCATGATCGCGCCGGCCTCGGCGACGTTCAGCCCATAGGTACGCAGTAGAAAGGTCGGGGTGAACCAGGCGAGACCCCAGCCCCACAAAGAGCACACACCGCTCGCCATGATCACGTGGTACGCCGCCCGCTGACGCCACAGGAAGCGGAGAGACTCCAGGAACGCGGCATGGCCGGAGGCCGCAACGGCATCGAGCCGTCCGCGCTTCGGCTCGCGGATTGTCAGAAGGACGAGCACCCCAAGCAGCACCCCCGGTACACCGAGCGCGTAAAACGCTGCACGCCAGCCGTAGGCCTGCGCCACGGCGCCGGCCATATCGGCGCCCAGCCAGGCGCCGAAGGGTGCGCCCAGCGCAAATATGCTGAGCGCCATGGGACGACGTTCCGCGGGGAAGCAGTCCGATACGATCGCGGTCGAGGGCGGCGTCGCTCCCGCCTCACCGACACCCACACCGATGCGGCTGAGCAGGAACTGCCAGTAGGTGTGCGACAAACCGCAGAGCATCGTGAAGCCCGACCACACGATCAGCGAAAGCGCCACGATGTTGCGGCGATTGGAGCGGTCGGCGAGCCAGGCGATGGGAATTCCGCACGACACGTAGAACAACGCCAGCGGAATGCCGGTGAGGAACGCCGCACCGGCGTCGGTAAGCTTCAGTTCGAGTCGGATGGGTTCAAATACGGTCGTGACCACGTAGCGCGCGGCGATATTGGTCGCATACACCGCGCACATCACGATGAGCACGTACCAGCGCTGCAACAGCGGTGCGACTTCGGCGCGGGTCGTCGCAATCGCGTTGCTGCTCAAACTACCCGACCCCGCTCGGCGCGAATTGATTGACCGAAAATCTTTGGCTGTGCTAATCCTTAAATGAGTATGCAGTGGGGCATTGGGCGATGCAACGCGCTCGGCAAGCCCGCCCAATGATATTTCGGCATGGCGCCATGATATTTCTGACTGGCTAGAAGCGCGCACGACGGGCAAGTTCATCGTACGGCCCGGTCGCCTCGGCGATGAGGGCGGCGGATCGAGAACAGGGGGAGCTCCGCCAATGAAGACGAATCACAAGATTACCCGTGCAGTGGCAGCGATCCTGGGCACGCACGCCGGAGTGGTGGCGGTTGCCGATCAGCCGGCCGGCGGTGAGACCGGTGCCGGTATCGCTTCGATCCAGGAAGTGGTCGTCACGGCACAGCGACGCGCCGAGAACGTGCAGGATGTGCCGATCGCAATCCAGGCTCTCAGCGGCGAGACACTGCAGCAGCTGAATGTCACCACCTTCGAGGATCTGATCAGGCACTTGCCCAACGTGAGCGGGGCATCCCAGGGTCCCGGCCAGGTGCAGATCTTCATGCGCGGGCTCAGCGCCGGCAGCGTGCCTACCCAATCCGGAGGCTCGATCAACGGCTTCCCGAACGTCGCGCTCTATCTGGATGAGCAGTCGGGCCAGCTCCCGGGCCGAAACCTGGATGTGTACGCCGCAGATCTCGAGCGGATCGAGGTGCTCGCCGGGCCTCAGGGAACATTATTCGGTGCGGGAGCGCAAGCCGGCGTCATTCGCTACATCACCAACAAGCCGAAGCTCAACACGACCGAGGGCAGCGTCACCGCAGGTTATGGCGTGACCGCAGGCGGTGATCCCAATACCGACCTTACAGCCGTGCTCAATGTGCCCCTGATCGCCGATACCCTGGCCGTGCGCGCCGTGATCTACAACGACCGGCGCGGCGGCTACATCAACAACGTACCGGGCACCTTCACGCGCAAGGCGACCGATGGTGGCATCGGGTTTGCGAACTATCCGACAGGCTGCGGCGGCAATAGCCCGCCGCCGGGTGGTCCGCCCTGCCAGGTGCCCCCCGGTAGCCCGGTGATCAACAACTACAACATGACGGGCAACGCGATCAATCCTTTGAGCTACCAGGGCCTGCGCGTTTCGGCCCTGTGGCAGATCAACAACGACTGGAGCGCCCTCATCACCCAGAGCTACCAGAATATGGATGCTCAGGGCGTGTTCTACCAAATGCCGACGAGCTCGGACGGCGCACCGCTTCCACCGCAGTCGGTCACGCTCTTCAATCCTTCCTTCAACAAGGACAAATTCGAGAACACCGCCTGGACGCTCAACGGGCGCCTTGGCGCACTCAAGCTCGTGTACACCGGGTCGTATCTCGTGCGTAACGTCGAGACGGTTCAGGACTACACCAACTATGCGCGCGGCATTTATGCCGACTACTACCAGTGCCATGGTGCCGAGCCTGGCAACGGTCTGGTCTCGACCTGCTACTCGCCGCGAACCACCTGGGACGAGACGCTGCGCAATACGCATCAGAGCCATGAGATTCGGCTGACCACGCCGGATGACTGGCGGGTGCGCGCGATTGTCGGCGCCTTCTGGGAAAACCTGCGCATTTACGACCAGCTGAACTGGAACTACAAGACCCTGCCGCCGTGCGTCGAGACGCAAGCGGGCGCACCGTCCCCATCGGTCGGCTGCTTGACGAACATAGGGCCCCTGCCGGTGCCGCCGCCGGGCTCGAGTCTCAATAACCCCGACCCGATCCGCGGTGACAACGTCGGCTTCTTCAACGATGTCAAACGTGGTTACACGCAGCGCGCGTTCTTCACCTCGGTGGATTTCGACATCGTTCCGAAGGCGCTCACCATCACCTTGGGGACGCGCTATTACCATTTCGACAATGAAGAGAAGGGGGCGGTCGTCGGCAGCTTCTATTGCTACGAGGCGGGTCCACCGCCCTGTCTGAACTACGCGACCAACATCGACAGCGAGAACCTCAAGACGACCTACTCGGGCTTCAAGAGCCGCGCCAATCTGACCTGGCACTTCCTGCCAGACGCGCTGGCCTACTACACCTGGTCACAGGGATTTCGTCCCGGAGCGTTCAATCGCAGCTCCGGCCAGTACATCCCGGACGCCCAGGGAATTCCGCAGTACATCTCGCCACTCTCGTATGAATCTGACAATCTGACCAACAACGAGATCGGCTGGAAGACGGAGTTCTTCGACCGCCGGCTGCAGTGGAACGGCGCCGTTTACCAGGAAGACTGGAAGAATGCCCAGGTCACCTTCTTCCAACCCGGGCTGCTGGGAAATGTCGGCTTCAACGCCAACGGACCGGACTACCGCATCCGCGGTCTGGAGACCTCCTTCATCGCACTGCTCGCTCGGGGCCTCACCGCCGAGGGTGGCGCGTCCTGGGTCAGCAGCGAGCAGACGAACTCACCCTTCCTGATCGCGAATAACCCCGACCTGCTCGGGAATCCGTTGAGCGCCCCGCAGTACGGAAAGCCGATTACCAATGGTGTCAACCACGCGGGCGTATATGGTCCGATTCCGAATCCTTACGGTCCCACGGGCACGCCGGCCGCCTTCGCTCCGCCGTTTCAGTTCAACGCGCTGTTGCGCTATCAGTGGGTCATGAACTCCTACGACTGCTTCGTGCAGGCGGGCGTGACGCATACCGCGCATTCGTTTACACAATCCGGCAGTCAGCCACCGCCCTCGGGCACCACCATAACCACCAACTATCTGAGGTTCGAGAACCCGGCCTATACCCAATACGACGCAGCGCTCGGCGTCGGCAAGGATGCCTGGTGGGCAAAGGTCTATGCGCAGAACCTCACCAATGTCCTGACGAGCACGTACACGTCGACCTCGCAGTTCGCGCTGCAGGAAACCATCACCCGGCCACGGGTGCTGGGCCTGCAGTTCGGCTACAAGTTCTAATCAGCTGGACTGACGGGCTGATCGGCGGCGGAC
>DATJFM010000105.1:0-38015 GCA_035495655.1 Steroidobacteraceae bacterium | reverse complement strand
TGACGATGACGTCGAACGAATCTCTGCTAGCCGGAGTTTTGGGGTCGCTGCTCATGGTAATCCTCAAGGTCGGGACAGCGCGTTATTTTTCAAGAGCTTCCGCCTACGGGAACACCTTGAAAAATAACACGAAAAGGATTCCAACAGCTCGGGGCTCCAGTGAGTCACGCTGCGCAACCTGGGGATGGCGTGGGTGCTGACGCTACCGGCCGCGATCGTCCTCTCGGGAGTGCTCTACTGGCTGTTCCGGCACATATTCTGAAGAGCTCCCAGCTGAGCCGACCGAGAGCTGCGCGAGCCGAGCGAGCTAGCTCCGCGAGGCTAGCTGCGCGCCCGAGGCGCGGCGCGCTCAGATCCCGAGCAGTATGCGGCCGGGATCCTCGAGCGCCTCCTTGATGGCGACGAGGAACTGCACTGCCTCGCGCCCATCGATTATGCGGTGATCGTAGGTGACCGCGAGGTACATCATCGGCCGCACGACGACCTGATTGTTTACCACCATCGGGCGCTCCTGGACCTTATGCATGCCGAGGATGGCGCTCTGCGGCGCATTCACGATCGGTGTCGACATGAGCGAGCCGAAAATGCCGCCGTTGGTGATAGTGAAGGTGCCGCCGGTGAGGTCCTCGATGGCGATCGAACCCTCGCGCGCCTTGCGCGCGTAATCGGCGATCTCACGCTCGATGGCGGCAAAGTCCTTGCCGTCGGCGTCGCGCACCACCGGCACCACCAGGCCCCGATCGGTGGAGACCGCGACACCGATGTCGTAGTACTCGTGATAGATGATGTCGTTGCCGTCGACCGAAGCGTTCAACACCGGAAATTTCTTCAGTGCCGCGATCGACGCCTTGACGAAGAACGACATGAAGCCGAGCTTCACGCCGTATTCCTTCTCGAAGCGCTCCCGGTAGCGGTTGCGCAGCTCCTGCGTGGCAGTCAGGTCAACCTCGTTGAAGGTCGTGAGCAGCGCCTGCGTGGACTGCGCCTCGATGAGCCGTTGCGCGATGCGTGCGCGCAGGCGCGTCATGGGCACGCGCTGCTCCGCACGACCGGTGGCGGGCGCGGCCGGACGGGGGGCCGGAGCGCGGGCCAGGGCACCTGCGGCAGTAATCGGTGTTGCGGTCGCAGCGGCGGGCGCTGGCGCTGCGAGCGGCGTCGCGGCAGGAGTCCGCCCCAGGTAATCCACCACGTCGGCTTTGGTGAGGCGGCCGTCACGGCCGGAACCGCGGATCGCCGCGGGATCGAGGTGGTTTTCCTCCACCAGGCGGCGCACCGAGGGACTCAGCCGTCCGTTGTCGCGTGGCGCCTCGGCGGAAGCGGCTGCGCTTGCGACCCTGGGTGCAGCGGCCGGCGTCGACTGCGCGGCAGCCGTACGGGCAGGCGCCGTCGAGGCGGCTTCGCGTGCAGCGGCAGGCGCAGAAGCCGCTCGCACCGCAGGAGCCGCGGGAGCCGCTGCGGACACTCCGGTCGCCTCCTCGATCACCGCCAGCACCTGGCCGCTCGTCACGACTGTGCCGCTCGGTACACGAATCTCCTGCATCACTCCGTTGGAGGGTGCCGGGACTTCCAGTACCACCTTGTCGGTCTCGAGGTCGGCGAGATTCTCGTCGCGGCGGATCGGATCTCCGGGCTGCTTGTGCCAGGTGACTAATGTGGCATCCGCCACCGATTCGGGCAGCTGCGGAACGCGGATTTCCGTGCTCATGAGCGCTTTCTCATCGGCGTCGCGGGTGTCACTGGGCTCGCTCCCTTGCCCGCCGCGCCGGGAGGTGTCGTCGCCGCCCCGGGCGGCAGCGGCGTCAGGCGCGTGGTTTCGCGCGCGGACTCCTCGGTGGCGTTCGAATGCAGAGCGGCCGAAACGAGCGCCTGCTGCTCGAGCTCGTGGATCTTGGAGATGCCCGTGGCCGGAGCTGCGGCCGGTGCGCGTCCGGCGTAGAGCACGGGACGGCGCACGAACTCCTGCAGGCGGTGCCGGATCTGGTACCAGGCTCCCTGGTTCTGTGGCTCCTCCTGACACCACACCACCTCGCGCAGGTTGGCGTAGCGGTTGATGAGCGCCTGGTACTCCTCGACCGGGAACGGATAGAGCTGCTCGAGGCGCACGAGCGCCACATCACGCAGCGCTTCCTTGCGTCGGGCGCGTAGCAGATCGAAGTAGACCTTGCCGCTGCAGAACACCACGCGGCGGATCTCGGCCGGCGGCAGCTCATCGATCTCGCCGATCACGCGCGCGAAAGCGCCGCGGCTGAGGTCCTCGAGGGCTGACACCGACAGCTCATGCCGCAGCAGGCTCTTCGGTGTCATGATGATGAGCGGCTTGCGAAAACCCTGGTGCATCTGCCGCCGCAACATGTGGAACATCTGCGCCGGGGTGGAGGGTACGCACACCTGCATGTTGTTCTCGGCGCACAGCTGCAGATAGCGCTCGAGACGCGCCGAGGAGTGCTCGGGTCCCGCCCCCTCGTAGCCATGCGGCAGCATGAGTGTCAGCCCGCAGAAGCGCTCCCACTTGGCTTCGCCCGAGCTGATGAACTGGTCGATGATGACCTGCGCGCCATTGGCAAAGTCTCCGTACTGCGCTTCCCAAATCACGAGCGCAGCGGGCTCGGTAGTGGCGTAGCCGTATTCGAAGCCCATGACCGCCTCTTCCGAGAGCACCGAGTCGATCACCTGCACGCGCGGCTGCCGCTCGGCCACGTGCTGCAGCGGAATCCAGACGGCGCCGGTATTCTGATCGTGCAGCACCGCGTGCCGGTGGAAGAAGGTGCCACGGCCACTGTCCTGACCGCTCAGGCGCACGCCGAAGCCGTCCTCGATCAGCGTCGCGTACGCGAGTGTCTCTGCGCAGCCCCAATCGAGCGGCTGCTCGCCTTCGATCATGCGACGGCGGCTCGCCATGAGCTGCGCCACACGGGGGTGCAGCTTGAAATCCGGCGGCACCGCGGTGATGCGCTCGCCGGTCGAGCGTAACCGTGCCGGGTCGACGCCAGTGGCAACGCGCTCGGTCCAGTCCACCTGCGCGTAGCCGCTCCAATCGACGGTGTACTTGTTGCCGACCATGCCAAGCGATGCACGTGCCTGCGGCCGTCCTTCATCGAGCCCGGCACGGTACTGCTCGTACATAGCCTCGACCTCCTGCTCCGTGAGCACTCCGGCGGCGATCAGCCGGTCGGCATACAGCCGCCGTGCGGTCGGCCGCTGGCGGATCACGCGGTACATGTCAGGCTGGGTCGCCGCCGGCTCGTCCGCCTCGTTGTGGCCGTGCCGGCGATAGCCGACGAGGTCGATCACCACGTCCTTGCGGAACCGCAACCGATATTTCAGCGCGAGCCGCGTGACGAACACGACCGCCTCGGGATCGTCGGCATTGACGTGAAAGATGGGCGCCTCGACCATCTTGGCGACATCGCTGCAATACATGGTCGAGCGCGCGTCCGCCGCCTCAGAGGTGGTGAAGCCCACCTGGTTGTTGACGATGACGTGCACCGTGCCGCCGGTGAAGAAGCCGCGCGCCTGCGACAGCTGCAGCGTCTCCATCACGACACCCTGGCCGGCGAAGGCAGCGTCGCCGTGAATCAGCAATGGCAACACCCGCTCGGCACGCTCATCGCCGCGCCGTTCCTGGCGGGCGCGCACCGAGCCCTCGACTACGGGATCGACGACCTCGAGGTGCGAGGGGTTGAATGCCAGTACCGTGTGCACGTTACCGGCCGCAGTGCGCAGGTCCGCCGAGAAGCCCTTGTGATATTTGACGTCACCGGAGCCCTTCAAGCGGCTCGTGTCGTAGGCGCCTTCGAATTCCGAGAACAGCTCAGCCGGCGACTTGCCGAGCAGATTCACCAGCACATTGAGCCGCCCGCGGTGCGCCATGCCGATGACCACTTCTTCTATGGCGGCATCGCCCGCGCGCTGCACCAGGTCATCGAGCAGCGGAATGAGCGCGTCGGTACCCTCGAGCGAGAAACGTTTCTGACCGACATAGCGCGTGTGCAGGTAACGCTCGAGCCCTTCGGCGGCCGTCAGCTGCCAGAGGATGCCGCGTTGCTCCTCGGGCGTGAAGCGCTGCCGCACCCGGCCCTGTTGGAATTCATCCTGCAGCCACAGCCGCTCCTCGGAGTTGGAAATGTGCGCAAACTCCGCGCCGACCGTACCAGCGTAGATCCAACGCAGCTGCGCCAGAATCTCGCGCAGCTTGAGCCGTTGCGGTACCGCCTCGATACGACTGCCGGTGAAGAACTCCGCCTCGAGATCGGCGCTGCTGAGGCCAAAGTATTCCGGATCGAGGGCGCGCGGGCGCGGCCGCGGCATGAGTCCGAGCGGGTCGATGTTCGCGATCAGGTGCCCACGGTTGATCCATACCTGTATGAGCCGCGAGACGGCCGCCTGGCGCGCGTTGTCCGCCGTACTCGCCGCGGCGCGCCCGCCTTCCCTGGCACGCTGCGCAATCGCCGCGCGCAGCGGCGCGTGCGCAGGCTCCCCGGGAGCAGCGCCGAGCTGGGCGAAGTAGCTGCGCCACTTCTCGGCGACGCTGCCCGGATCGCGCAGATACTGCTCGTACAGGGCGTCGAGGAACTCGGCGTTGCCGCCGTCGAGTGGTGTGGGTTCGAGCATGGAGAAAACCGCCGGCAGGCCAGTAGTTTAACGGAAAAGGCCGCAGGTCGAGAAAAGCCGGCTCGGCGAGGAGTGTTACAGCTGCCGCAGCAACTGGAATTCGTACAAAATCAACGTTCCGTAAAGCATGAGCACCGAGTAGAGGATGAACCCCACCGGAATGCGCCCGAAGGTACGCAGCCGAGCGAGTTGCGTCAGAAGTACCACGCCCACCGCCGTCAGGCTGATCTTCACATAGGCAAAGCGCGCGGCCGAACCGCCGATGAGCACCGCCATGAGAGGGTTGATCTCGTAAGCGCCACGCGCCATGAGCATCAGCGTAAGAAGTGCGTCGCCGCAGGACAACACGACGATCAGTATCCCGACGGCGAGCCACTGCGGGTGGTGCCAATCGACCGCAGCCACGAGATTCTCACCATCACGGCGCGGACCGCGCCGCCGCGGATGAAAACTGCCATACACGAGCGACCACAACACGCGTTTGCGCCGCTCGGGCCCGCGGCGCTGCGCGACATCAGCTACCGTCTGCTCTTTCACTTCCATGGATGGGGTGTTGTTGTTGGGGTTTCAAGCACCACGGCTCGCGCCATTGTAGCGGACGGCACTACCGCGCAGAACGTGATGCGGCTCACGGGCGCCGCCTCACACATACCGATTGAGGTGGCCGCGCAGCGCGGGCGCAGTCAGGACGGTCACGGGTGCCGGTGTCACGTTATGACAGCGCGCCCGTATGTGGCTTCCTTATATGATGGGGGCCGTGTCTGCCTCGAGCGCTGCCGCAACCGCCCATCCCGACGGACTGCCGGTACCGCGACGCTACTGGGCGATAGCCGCGATCGCGCTCGCGATCACCATGTCGGTCCTCGACAGCACGATCGTGAATGTCGCCCTGCCGACAATCGCGCGCGATTTCAAAGCGACCTCGGCCGCCTCGATCTGGGTCATCAATGCCTATCAGCTCGCCATTCTGCTCGTGCTGCTGCCCCTCGCATCGCTCGGCGAGATCGTCGGCTACCGGCGGGTATCGCAGGCCGGCCTTGCGCTTTTCACCATCGCCTCGCTCGGCTGCGCATTCGCGCCCAACCTGCTCGCCCTGAGTCTCGCGCGCGTGGTCCAGGGCATCGGCGCGGCCGGCATCATGAGCGTCAACGGCGCCCTGGTCCGACACACTTATCCATATCGCTACCTCGGGCGCGCAGTCGGCATCAATGCCTTCGTGGTCGCAAGCGCAGCGGCGGTGGGGCCCACCGTCGCTTCAGCGGTGCTCGCGGTGGCTCATTGGCGCTGGCTGTTCGGCATCAACGTGCCGCTCGGCATTGTGGCGTTTGCGATCGC
Organism: Steroidobacteraceae bacterium; assembly: GCA_035495655.1. Taxonomy (GTDB): domain Bacteria; phylum Pseudomonadota; class Gammaproteobacteria; order Steroidobacterales; family Steroidobacteraceae; genus 13-2-20CM-66-19. The sequence goes on along the minus strand of DATJFM010000105.1, from coordinate 32,069 downwards.
GCTGTGCGCATTGCCCGACAGTGAGCGCGCCGCGCGCAAACTCAACATCGCTGGCGCTGCGCTGTACGCCGGCACCATGGGGCTACTGCTGAGCGGGCTGCAGACGCTCGCGCACCGTGCCGCGGCAGGGCTCGCGCTCGCCGAGCTCGGCGGGGGGTGCCTGCTGGCTTACCTGCTCGCGCGGCACGAACGGCCGCGCGCTGCGCCCCTCATTCCGTTCGATTTGCTGCGCGTGCGGATCTTCAGCCTGTCACTAGCGACATCGGTGTGCAGCTTCAGCGCCCAGATGGCGGCACTGGTGGCGCTGCCCTTCGAGATCCAACAGCTCGGTCACAGCGCTGTGGAGACCGGACTCTTCATCACGCCCTGGCCGCTCGCACTCGCCTTCGCGGCGCCCCTCGCCGGGCGGCTCGCGGACCGGTACCCGGCGGGCCTGCTCGGTGGTGTCGGACTCCTGACGCTCGCAACGGGCCTCATCCTGCTCGTGCTTTATCCGCTGACGGCCGGCACGAGCGGGGTGCTCTGGCGCATGGCACTGTGCGGTGTCGGCTTCGGTCTCTTTCAGGCCCCGAACAATCGCACCATCATGGGCTCCGCGCCGCGCGCCCGCAGTGGTGCCGCCGGCGGGATGCTCGCCGCCGCGCGGCTGATCGGACAGTCGATCGGAGCCGCCGCCGTAGCGATCCTCTTTCGTGGCTACGGGGAGGCGGGGCCGAAGCATGCGCTGGTGCTTGCGGCGCTGCTCGCCCTGATGGCGGCGGGGCTGAGCCTGCTGCGCCTCAGGCGGGCGCCTGCCACCTAAACCAGCGCGCTCTTGAACAGGACCAGCATCCGGCTCCAGGCCTTCTCCGCCTGATCGTGGTTGTAGACCTTTGAATCGAGCGGACACCAGCCATGAATGGTGCCGGCGTACACCTCGATCTCCGCGGGAAGTTTGGCCTTGGCAAAAGCCTCGCGCAGCACGTCCTTCGTCGCGGGCTCCCGCTTGTCGTCGCTCTCTGCAATGGCGATGAGATAGTGGGCCCTCATCTTCGGTATCAGCAGATGCGGACTGTCGGGCTGGTCGGTCACGAGGCCCCCACCGTGAAACGAAGCTCCGGCGCCGACGCGCTCGGGCAGAGCCGCCGCGGTCCGCATGGTGAATGGCCCGGTCATGCAATAGCCGCTGGTTCCGATGCGCTTGTGCCGGTCGACCGCCGCCTGTCCATCGAGCCATTGCACGAAGGCCACCGCATCGGTCTGCGTCGTGGCCGCGGACAGCGTGCCCCTGAGCTTCATCAGCGCCGCCTGCGTCGTCGGGTCGTCGAAGTTCGCATGCTCGGGCGCCGTGGGGGCCCGCTGCGTGCGGTAGTAGGGATTGACGACCAGCACCGCATAACCGGCCCCCGCTAGTCGCTTGCCCATCTGCCGGAACGCGGGCCGCAGTCCAAAGATATCGGGCCACATTAGGACGCCCGGGTGCGCGCCCTTCGCGGGATGGACGAAATAGGCATCGGTAGTGCCATCGGGCGTGCGGATGTCGACTTCCGATTCGGTGACGGGGAGCTCATCGCCCTGCGCCACCGGCGTCAGCATGGTGGTGAGCCCCGCCCCGAGAGTGAGAGCGCCGAACTGCCGCCGCGACAGACCGCAGCGCAGCTGATACTCGATCGTGTCCTCAACTGTATGCCGGTCGCACATGGGCTCTCCGTTGTGACTTATGCGCCGCTCGGTACGGCTTCCGCGGCGGATGTTGGCGCGGGTCGGCGCAACCCGCAAGCGGAAGGCTCGCGGGATTCCCGTGGACTTGGCCGCAGGGAGTGCTCGCCCTGAGGGCGCCCGGAAGCATAGACTTCAGTGAGCCGCGCGGCCGAGGTGCCTGCCCTCAGGCGCGCCAATACGAACCTCCAAAAAGAGGAAGCACACCATGCGCGCCAGGTGCACAGTCCCATTCACCGCATTCGTAAGCCTTGCTGCCGTGTTGCTCACCGTGCCGCGCAGCGGCCATGCGGATGTGACCATCCAACAGCAGACCCAATACGACTTCGCGATCATCAAGGCACACGGCACCCACACCGAGCTCACCGCGAGCGACAAGCGCCGCACCGACTCGGACATGCACTGCGAGGGGTTCATGTCGATGTTCTGCGGCAATACCCAGAGCGGGGAGATCGTCCGCCTCGACCGCAGTGTCGAATGGACGCTGGAACCGAAGAAAATGGAATATCGGGAAAGGCCATTGCCGACTGCCGCACAGATGGCTGCTGCGCGCCAGGAAGCGCAGGCGATGATGGAAAAGGTGAAGCAGTGCCCGGCCATGGCGCAGCACAGCGCACCGGCGCCGGATACCTCACAGTGTGAGATGTCGCCACCGCGTGTGGAGGTGAAGCAGCCCGGCACGCATGCCACCCTCGCCGGACACGATGCGCAGCTGACGCAGCTGGCGCTCACCAACAGCTGCACCAACAAGACGACCGGGGAAGTCTGCGACTTCGTGATAGCGCTCGACAGCTGGCTCACGCAGGACCAGATCGCGGGACTTGCGGATCAGAAGGCGTTCGCCCAGGCGTATATGGCGAAACTCGGGGTCGATGTGCACGACCCGGCGATGCAGGACCAGATGCGTCAGTTTCTGGCTCCGTACGCTGACGTGCTGAAACAGCTCTCCGCCAAGTCGAGCGAGCTCAAGGGCTATCCGCTGAAGACCGTGGTGCGCATTGCCTTCGGCGGTGAGCATTGCTCGAGCGCGAAGAAGCAGTCGTCGGGTGCCGGCGGGGGCAACGCAGTGACCGATGCCAGCCAGGCCGCGGGCGATGCCGCAGCCGCTTCCGCCGCCGGCACCGCAGGCTCGGCAGCCGGCGCCGCCGCGGGCAACATGGCCAAGAACTCCGCCGGCGGTTCGATCTTCAGCTCTGCAGCCAGCACCTTCGGCAGTAAGCTCACCAGCGGCCTCTTCAAGAAGAAGGCGGACGCAGCCGCACCCGCCGCAAACAGCGCGCCGGATAACGGGCTCCCACCGGGCGTGGTCCAGGCGGCGCAAATCACCGTCGAAACGACCTCGATCGATGCCTCGCCAGTGCCGGCGGATAAGTTCGAGATTCCTGCCGGCTGGAAGAAGGTCGAGCCGAAAACGAAGGACACCGGGTCGAAGGAATTCAGCTGTCCATCCGCTGGCTCGTGAGGTGCAGCTGCGCTGATCGCTCCGTCTGTGGCCGCTTCGCTACCATAGCCGGGCGATGCGCATCGCCACCTACAACGTCAACGGCATCGGCGCACGGCTGCCGAATCTGCTGCGCTGGCTCGATGAGCGAGCTCCCGATGTCGTCTGTCTTCAGGAGCTGAAGGCGCCGCAGGAGAAGTTCCCGGAGTTGGCCATCCGCGCCGCGGGATATGGAGTCATCTGGCACGGGCAGAAAAGCTGGAATGGGGTGGCGATCCTGGCGCGCGGCAGCGATCCGAGTGAAATCCGCCGCGTGCTGCCCGGGGACCCGGAGGATGCACATAGCCGCTACATCGAGGCGAAGGTGCGGAACATCATCATCGGGTGCCTGTATCTCCCGAATGGAAATCCCGCTCCCGGTCCCAGATTCGACTACAAGCTGCGCTGGCTCGAGCGGCTGACGCGTCATGCTGCCGAGCTCATCGCGAGCGCTTCCCCGGTGGTGCTCGCTGGCGACTACAACGTCATCCCGAGCGAACGGGACGTGTACAAGCCCGAGCGCTGGGTCGATGACGCGCTTTTTCGGGTCGAGACACGCGACGCCTACGCCCGGATTCTGCAGCAAGGCTGGACGGATGCCATTCGGGCACTGCACCCGGAGGAGCAGATCTACACGTTCTGGGACTATTTCCGTAACGCCTATCAGCGGGACGCCGGACTGCGGATCGACCACCTGCTGCTGAACCCTGCACTCGCCCCGCGGCTGGAGCAGGCAGGGGTCGACCGCGATGTACGGGGCTGGGAAAGAGCGAGCGATCACGCGCCGACCTGGGTAGAGGTGGGTGCCGGCGAGAGTTGAACACACAGCCACCAGCAGCGGGACCGCTGCGGGAGACCGGCAAGCCGCGTCTTGATCTCTGCGGTAACGCAGCGCGCATAATTTTTGTGCACCGCTCGCTTCGGAACAGGAACTCTCACAACCCGGTAAGCATCAATCCTCGTGCTGCGTTAACTTTTGTTACCGCAGGGGGCTGGCGTGCCTGGGCGCGCCAGCGCTCGGCGACAAAGGGGGTGCCATGGGGGTGCTCCACCGAGTCGGGAGCGACGGTATGGCTACAAAAGTTTTGTGGGCGCTCGCGTTGGCGCCCCTTGCAGTGTCGACATCCGCAATTTCCCAGCAGCAGCCGACGTATCAGGCGCCGCCGGGCTATCAACAGCCGCAGGCTCCAGCGGGTTATCAGCAGCCACCCGCAAGCTACCCACAGGCCACCCAGCCCGGCGCGTATCAGGCGCCGCCGGCTGCCAGTTACCCGCCGCAGAGTTCCGGCAATTATCAGCAACCGCCGCAGCAGCACACTTATCAGCAGCCACCGCCGTCCAATTATCAGGCGCCGCAGGCTGCGGGTTATCAGCAGCCTTCGGTGAGTTACCAGGCGCCGCAGTCCGCGCCGCCGACGCAACAGGCACCGGCCAATTATCAACAACCATCGGGCTATCAGCCGCAAGCGGGATATCAGGCGGCGCCGGCCGGTAGCCGGCCGCAGCAGCCAGGCAGCTACGCGCCGCAGCCCTCCTCGACCGGCTATCCGCCCGCATCGGGTGGGTATCCGTCACAGCCGCCAACTAATTACCCGGCAGCTGGAGCGGCCGGCTATGCGGCTCCGCCCTCGACGAACTACCCGCAGACGCAGGGTGCACCGGCTTACTATCCGCCGCCACAGAACTATCAACAGCAGCCCGCCGGCTACTCACCTGCACTCAACACCGCGCCAGCACAGGCCGTGACCGAAGAGCAGATCGACCCCCATCACAAGCACCAGGACGCGCGCCACAATCACAATCACGTGTACCCGGACCGCGGCACGGTGGTGCACAACCTCCCGGCGGGAGCGAGCGTGGTCAACTTCGGCGGCCAGTCCTACTGGTTTGCGGAGGGGGTCTGGTTCGAGCCGCACGGTGCGGCCTACACGGTCATCGAGCCGCCGATCGGTCTCGTAGTGACCGCCCTTCCCGCGTTTGCCACGGCGGTAACCGGAAGCGGGGGACTCTATTTCTACGCCAACGACACCTACTACCGGCCGCGGCCGGATCTCGGTGGGTATGAGGTGGTGAACGATCCGGTGGACTCGGCATCAGCGGCGTCGGGCTCCGCGGGTAACGCGGCGCCGCCCCCGGCATACGTGCCGGCAGCAGCTGCGCCGGTCTCGGCGTATGCGGCACCGGCCGCATCGGCGGGTGGCTATGCGGCACCGGCCGCCGGGGCTGCGATGGTGGCGGCGCCGGCGGCGGCCATGGCCGCAACGGCGGGAAACCCGGGCGCGTTGGCGACTCCTGCCTCGGCCTCCATGGGCACCGCGCCGGGTGTCCTGGTGGCGCCGGCCACGGTGGGGCAGTTCCCCCCTGCCCCGCGACAGATGGTCTCGCTCACCCCGAACAACGGCCAGACACCGGAGCAGCAGGCCCGTGACCGCTATGATTGTTACCGCGCCGCCCTCGGGCAGAGCGGTTTCGATCCGCTGCACCCCAAGCCCGGCCCGCCGACCGCGCAGTCGAGCGAACAGGAAAACACCTACGACCGCGTGCGGACCGCCTGCCTGCAACAGCGGGGTTACACGGTGCAGTAAGGCATCGTGCGCCCTACGGCAAGAGGGCGCCGAGGCTCGATTCGCGCGGCAAAGCGCCCGGTGCGAGACCACCGGGCGCGCCGCGCCTCAACAGCTGGCTAACACGGCGCGCAGGGCGTCCACATCCATCATGTGCCGGCCGAATCCGGCGTCCTGCGATCGTCGCGCCGGGCATAAGAAGTGACGCCGGAGTCTTGCAGCTCCGCGTTCAGCGCCACCGAGAGACGCCTTGCTGCCGTTATAGACCACCTGATAACTGCCCGGCATGAGACCGGCGATAGAACCCGTGATCAGAATGCGGCCGCGCGCGCGGGCGCGCATCTCATTGCCGACTCGATGAATGAGACAAATCGTCCCGTCGATGTTGGTGTGCGCGATGCGCAGCGCCGCCTAGAGATCCTCATCGAGAAAGGCACCACCCAACCGACGCCCGGCGTTGGCCAGGGGTGGAGGGGACCATGTCGGACCGCAACCTGGAATTCGAAAATCGCATCGCGCTCGAGAGCGAGACTCCGCAAACGGACGTACGCGCGCTCGAGCCCGCCACTCGAGGAGCACGGGATTCTGTTACGCGAGCTCGAGCAGCGGGCCCGTACGGGGGCGGACCGCGATGCGGCCGCGCGGCACGGAGCGGATGCCGCTCAGACCGGCCGCATGGCGAGACAGGTGAAGGCGCTCCTTTCCGGCCCACTGGTGCGGTTGCACGGGCGCTGCAATACTGGCCAGCTAGAGCGAGCGCAGGCGAGCACTCATCGATCGTCGCTGGCGCGCGATTACGGACCGAACGCCATGACCGAAGCCAATCGAGCCTGCCGACGCCCAGGGCCGAGTCGCGATAGCCGCCGGGCAATGCGCGCGGCCCCGCTTCCGGACAATCTCAAGCCGGTGCACCCAGGCATGCCCAGCGGCCGTTATCGACCGCTCAATGAGGCGGAGGTGCTGAAAATCCACCATACGGCGTTGCGGCTGCTCGCAGAAGTTGGCCTCGCCGACGCACCACCCTCCGGAGTGGAGTATCTGACGCGTGCGGGCTGCACGTTGAGTGAGCACGGACGCCTTCTCTTTCCCGCTGCGCTGGTTGAGGACACCGTGGCGCGGGCCGCGCGTCACTTCATGCTGCACGGCCAGGATCCGCGGCACGACATGGAGCCCTGGGGACGCAAGGTGTATTTCGGGACCGCGGGGGCTGCCGTCAACATGGTCGACTCCAGGACCGGCAGTTACCGCGAGTCGAGGATTCGCGACCTGTACGACTGCGGGCGCATCGTCGATGCCCTGGAGCACATCCACTTCTTTCAGCGTACCGTCGTGCCGCGCGACATCTCCGATCCGTACGAGATGGACTTCAACACCTGCTACGCCTCGGTGTCGGCGACCACCAAGCACGTGGGTACGAGTTGGGTTCAACCTCTGCATGTCGCCCGCTCACTCGAGATGCTGCACCAGCTCGCGGGCGGTGAGGACAAGTGGCGCGCGCGGCCCTTCGTCAGCCAGTCGAACTGCTTCGTGGTTCCGCCGATGAAGTTCGCCACCGATGCCTGTCGCTGCCTGGAGGTGGCGACGCTCGGTGGCATGCCGGTGCTGCTGCTCTCGGCCGGTCAGGCGGGCGCGACGGCTCCCGCAGCGCTCGCCGGCGCGCTCGCGCAGGAAGTGGCCGAAGTACTGGCGGGACTCGTGTACGTGAATGCAGTCAAGCCCGCGGCACCGGCGATCTTCGGAACCTGGTGCTTCGTCTCGGACCTGCGCACCGGGGCCATGTCCGGTGGCAGCCCCGAGCAGGCACTGCTATCGGCAGCAGCCGCACAGATGGCGCATTACTACGATCTGACCGGTGGTACGGCGTCGGGCATGACGGACTCGAAGCTTCCCGATGCCCAGTCGGGCGCGGAGAAAGCCTACAGCCACGCGCTGGTCGGCAATGCCGGTGCGAATCTCATCTACGAGTCCGCCGGGATGCATGCGAGTCTCCTCGGTTTCTCGCTGGAGAGTCTGGTGATAGACAACGACATCATCGGCGCGACACAACGGACGATCCGCGGCATCGAGGTCGATGAGGCCAGCCTGTCATTCGATACCATCCGCGAAGTGTGTCTCAAGGGTCCGGGCCATTACCTCGGCTCCGAGCAGACGCTGCAGCTCATGCAGTCGGCCTATCTCTATCCCACCATCGGCGATCGCAAGAGCCCCAATGAATGGACGGAACAGGGCGCGCTCGATGCCGCCGAGCGCGCCGCCAAGAAAGTCGCCGAGATACTCGCGACGCACTTTCCGGCCCACGTGCCGGAGGCACTCGATGCGCAGATCCGCGCGCAGTTTCCCGTGAGGCTACCGCGGGAGGACATGCGCGCAGCCGCGGGTTGACCCAGAGACACCGGTGCCAGACATCCCGTCGCACGCGAGCGTCGTGATCATCGGCGGCGGCATCGTCGGCTGCAGCCTTGCCTATCATCTTGCCAAGCGGGGCTGTGCGGATGTGCTCCTGCTCGAGCGCAGGAAATTGACCTGCGGCACGACCTGGCACGCCGCAGGCCTCGTCGGACAGCTGCGGGCCACACAGAACCTGACCCGACTCGCCCAATACACGACGCAGCTGTACGAGGGTCTCGAGCGCGAGACCGGGCAAGCGACCGGCTTCCGGCAGGTCGGCTCGGTTGCAGTGGCAGCGAGTGAGGCGCGGTTCGAAGAGCTGAAACGCGGCGCATCCATGGCGCGCTGCTTCGGGCTCGAGGTGCAGGTGCTCTCTCCGGGCGCGGCCCGGGAGCGTTGGCCGCTGCTCTCGACCGATGGGCTGGTGGGCGCGGTATTTCTGCCCAAAGACGGCCGCACGAATCCGGTCGACACGACGCAGGCACTCGCCCGTGGCGCGCGCCGCGGCGGCGTTCGCATCATCGAGGACCTCAAGGTCACCGGTATCCACAAATCAAACGGACGCGTCAGCGGTGTGGCGACTGATGCGGGGGATGTTCGTGCGGATATCGTGGTGAACTGCGCCGGCATGTGGGCGCGCGAGGTCGGCGAATGGGCAGACGTCAGTGTGCCGCTGCATGCGGCGGAGCACTTCTACATCGTGACGCAGCCGATCGCGGGGCTGCCGTCCGAGCTGCCGATCCTGCGCGACGCAGACGCCTGCTCTTATTTCAAGGAGGACACCGGGAAGCTGCTCGTGGGGTGGTTCGAGCCGCGCGCGAAGCCCTGGGGCACGGACGGCATTCCCGAGAGTTTCGCTTTCGATCAGCTGCCGGCGGACGTGAACCACATCGAGCCGCTCATCGCGCAGGCCGTGCAACGCGTGCCGGTGCTCGAGTCGGCGGGCGTGCAGGTTTTCTTCAATGGACCCGAGAGCTTCACGCCCGATGACCGTTATCTTCTCGGCGAAGTCCCCGAGCTGCGCGGCCTGTACGTAGCGGCCGGCTTCAACTCCATCGGTATTCAATCCGCGGGCGGTGCCGGGAAGGTGTTGGCGGATTGGATTCTCGATGGACACCCGCCCTTCGATCTGTGGGACGTCGATATCCGCCGTTGCGCGCCGTTTCAGCGCAACACGCGCTACCTGCGCGACCGCACCGTCGAAAGCCTCGGCTTGCTGTACGCGATGCACTGGCCCTTTCGACAGGCCGAGACGGCCCGTGGCGTCCGCAAGTCCCCGCTGCACGATCGCCTGGCATCAGCGGGTGCCTGCTTCGGCGAGGTCGCCGGCTATGAGCGCGCCAATTGGTTTGCTCCAACCGGTGTCGAGCCGCGCTACGAATACAGTTACGGCCGTCAGAACTGGTTCGAGTACTCCGCCGCCGAGCACCGCGCCGTGCGCGAGCGGGTGGGACTCTTCGATCAGTCCTCCTTCGGCAAGTTCGTGCTCAGGGGCCCGGACGCCGCAGCCGTGCTCGGACGGATGTGCGCCAACGAGGTCGACGTGCCGCCCGGAAAAGTGGTCTACACCCAATGGTTGAATGAGCGCGGCGGCATCGAGGCCGATCTCACCGTGACGCGGGAGGCCGTCGACTCCTATCTGATCGTCACCTCGTGCGCGACGCAGGCGCGCGATTTTCATTGGCTTGCTCGAAGCATTCCGCAAGGCGCGCGCGCAGTGGCGCTGGATGTGTCCTCGGCGTACGCGGTGCTCGGCCTCATGGGACCCTGTAGCCGCGATCTGCTTGCCACGCTCACCGATGGCGGGCTCGATAGCGCTGCCTTTCCGTTCGCTACCTCGCAGCTCATCGATGTGGGCTACGCGCGCGTGCGCGCGAGCCGTATCACATACGTGGGCGAGCTCGGGTACGAGCTGTACATTCCCACCGAGTTCGTGCAGTCGGTCTACGACGAGATCGTGGCGGCGGGAAAGCCCTTCGGGCTGCGCCTCGCCGGCTACCATGCACTCAACAGCCTGCGCATGGAGAAAGCATACCGCCATTGGGGTCACGACATCTCCGATGAGGACTCACCTCTCGAGGCCGGCCTGCAGTTCGCAGTCGCCTGGAGCAAAGCCGGCAGCTTCGTCGGTCGCGACGCGCTCGAGCGGCAGCGGGTGGCCGGACTTCGACGCCGCCTCGTGGCGCTTGCCCTCGAGCGCGACGATCGCATGCTCTACCACAATGAGCCGATCTGGCGGAACGGCGAGCTGGTCGGGCGAGTGTCCTCGGCGATGTTTGGCCACACGCTCGGTGCCCCGCTCGGTCTCGGTTACCTCTCCAATCGTGGCGAGCCGGTGACGCCCGAGTGGATCGGCGCGGGCCGCTACGAGATCGAGGTCGCCGACGAGCGCATTCCCGCGCGAGTGTCGTTGCGGCCTTTCTACGATCCGGCAAGCGAACGGGTGAAGCAGTGAGTCTCGCGGCCGCTCGGGGGCGTACCGCGCCGAGGTGTCGAGCAGCCCACCATGGGGCGCGTCGATGAAGAGCCAGGCCCGGGTCGTGGTGATCGGCGGAGGGGCTGTTGGCTGCAGCGCGCTGTACCACCTGACTCAGCTCGGCTGGACCGATGCGGTGTTGCTCGAGCGCGATGAGCTCACCGCGGGATCCACCTGGCATGCCGCCGGCAACTGCCCCAACTTCTCGACCTCCTGGAGCATCCTCAAGCTGCAGCGCTATTCCACCGCGCTCTATGCGCGCCTCGCGCACGAGACCGGTTACGACATCAACTACCATCTGACCGGCAGCATTCGCCTCGCGCACACCGCCGACCGGGTGGATGAGTTCCGTCACGTTCTCGCACAGGCGCGTGCGCAGCAGACGGAATTCGAGCTGCTCGCGCCGGCGCAAATAAAGGAGCGGCATCCGTTTCTCGAGCTCGATGACATCCGGCTGGGACTCTGGGACCCGGGCGATGGCGATATCGACCCCGCGCAGCTAACCCAGGCACTCGCCAAGGGCGCACGCGATCGGGGCGCTTCGGTCTATCGCCACACCGGCGTGACCGGCATCCGTGAGCTCGCCTCGGGCGGCTGGCGCATCGAGACGACCGCAGGCGCGATCGATGCAGAGTACGTCATCAACGCGGCGGGTTACCGGGGCGGTGAAGTGGCGGCAATGATCGGCGAGTACCTGCCGATGGTGACGCTGTCTCATCAGTACCTTCTCACGGAGGATATTCAGGCTCTCCGCGAGCGCGGCGCGGCGCGGCTACCGCTGGTGCGAGATCCGGATGTCAGCTACTACCTACGACAGGAGCGGCATGGACTCCTGCTCGGTCCCTATGAATCGCGCGGCCGGGCTCACTGGCTGGACGGTCTGCCACACGAGTTCGCACACCAGCTGTTCGCGGACGATCTCGGGCGGATCGAGAGCTACATCGAGGCGGCATGCGCACGCATGCCGATCCTGGGCTCGGTCGGGGTCAAGCGGGTCATCAATGGGCCCATTCCGTACGCGCCCGACGGGAATCCCCTCATGGGTCCCGCCGCCGTGGGGCGCAACTTCTTCCACTGTTGCGCCTTTACCTTCGGCATCGTGCAGGCAGGTGGCGCGGGGCGAATCATTGCGGAATGGCTGGTCAACGGCGAGCCGGACTGGGATGTCTGGCCGCTCGATCATCGCCGCTACCTGCCATTCGCCAACAGGAGCTACACGCTCGCGAAGGCTCTCGAGACCTACGAGCACGAGTATGGCGTCGCCTATCCACAGGAGGAGCGCCCCGCGGGCCGGCCGGCAAAAACCTCTCCGCTTTACGATCGCCTGCGCGCGATCGGTGCGGTGTTCGGTGCGCGAGGCGGATGGGAGCGCGCCCTGTACTACGCGAAATCGGAAGATCCCGCTGGCCCGGAGTGCTCATTCCGCCGGCCACAGTGGCATCGTGCCATCACGCGCGAGTGCGCAGCGGTCGCTGGCGGCGTTGCGTTGCTGGAGTTGCCCGGCTTTACCAAGTTCGAGGTGACGGGCGCCGGCGCCCCCGCCTGGCTCGATTACCTCGTGGCCGGCGCGCTGCCGCGACCCGGTCGAAGCACATTGAGCTATTTCTGCTCACCGCGCGGGGGCATCGTGAGCGAGATGACCGTGTCGCGGCTCGGAGAAGACCGCTTCTGGCTCATCTCCGCTGCGGCCGGCGAACGGCACGATGAGCACTGGCTCAGGAGCCACCTCTCGCAACGCTTCGGTCCCGTCAGTCTCGCCAACCTCACCTGCCGCTACGGCTCGCTCATCGTGGTCGGTCCGCATTCGCGCACGCTGCTCGCACGCATCGCGGACGCGGATCTGACGAACGAGGCCTTTCCATGGCTCACGGTGCGCACCGTACCGATCGGGTACACCGAGGCCCTCGCCCTGCGGGTCAACTACGTGGGCGAGCTCGGCTGGGAGTTGCACGTGCCGAGCGAACACCTGTTGAGCGTGCATCAACTGTTAGTGGACGCCAGAGAGGAGCTCGAGCTCGTGCACTTCGGGCTGTACGCGATGGAGAGCCTGAGACTCGAGAAGTGCTACCGCAGCTGGAAGGCCGACCTGACGACCGAGTACACCCCGCTCATGGCCTCGCTCGAGCGTTTCGTCCGCCTCGACAAGCAAACGGACTTCATCGGCAGGGACGCGCTGCGCCGGGAGGCAGCTGCGGGACCCAAGGAGCGCTTCGTGCCGCTCCTGGTCGAGGCCCGCGATGCGGATGCGGCTGCGGTTTCCATCGTATATCGTGGCAGCGAACGGGTTGGCCTGGTCACCTCCGGCGGTTACGGCTACCGGTTGAATCGCAGCATCGCGCTTGCCTACGTGCGCGCCGACCTGGCGCGACCCGGTACCGAGCTCGAGGTGGAAATCCTGGGGGAGCGCCGCCCGGCACGGGTCGGACGCGAACCGCTTTACGATCCTGAGAATCTGCGACTGCGAGCGTGAATGGCGGGCACGCGATCAAACGGACGCGGCAACTGGGCACAGTACTCGCGACCTCTTAGCAGTTTCATTCTCGAGGCGCGGCAGTACCATAGTACCGCGAGAGTATGCGGTTGGATGAAAAACCAAAGTCTGGCGGCAGTATGAATGGCAAACTGGGGTTCAATGTCCGGCAAGCCGTGTGGCTCTATGTAGTGGCCGGCGCGCTGATCCTGATCGCGGTCGTCGCCACCATTGCCTGGCTTGGACCGCTCCCTCCCAAAGTGGTTACCATGAGCACGGGGACTGCCGGCAGCGATTTCGATCAGTTCGGCCGCGAGTACCAGGCGATCCTCAAACGTGCAGGCGTGCAGCTGCGCCTCGTGCCCTCCGCCGGCTCGGTGGAAAATCTCGCGCGGCTGAATGATCCACGTTCAGGCGTTGCCGTCGCTTTTGCGCAGGGCGGGCTCACAACCGAAGCGAAGTCACCCGATCTCGAGTCCCTCGGGACGGTGTTTTATCAACCCTTCTGGCTGTTCGTGCGCCGCGGGATTTCCCTGGCGCGGCCCGAAGATCTGCGCGGCAAGCGGGTGGCTGCCGGACCGGATGGCAGCGGCACGCAGGTCATGGCGAAGAAGTTTCTCGCGCTGAATGGCATCGATGAGAGCACCTTGCAAATAGTGCCACTGCCTGCGACCGAGGCCGGGGAAGCCCTCACGCGCGGCGAGATCGATGCCGCGGCCATGGTGGCATCATGGGATACGCCCATCGTGCACCGTCTGCTCGCCTCGCCAGATATCAATATTGTCGGAGCTCCCCGTGCGGACGCCTACGTCGCGCTGGATCCCTACCTGACCAAACTCGTGCTCCCCACCGGGGTCGGCGACCTCGCCAGTAATCGGCCGCCGAACGACGTCACTCTGGTGGCGACACAAGCCAGCCTGATAGTCCGAAAGGACCTGCATCCGGCCGTGCAGTACTTGCTGCTGGAAGCCGCAACGGAGATCCACTCAGACGCCGGGCTGTTTCGTAAAGCAGGGGAATTCCCGGCACCAGCGCCTGTCGACTTGCCTATCTCCAAGGACGCGCGGCAGTTCTACAAGTCAGGGTCCCCGTTTCTGCAGCGCTATCTGCCTTATGGTCTTGCGGTACTCGCGAGCAGGCTGCTCTTGCTTCTGATCCCGGTGATCGGCGTGGCGTACCCGTTGCTGCGCATGGCTCCGGCGCTTTACGGCTGGAGCATGCGGCGACGGATCTTTCGGCTCTACGGTGAGCTCAAGTACATCGAGACCGAGCTGGAGAATGCGCGCGCAATCCCCGCCGCCGACCTGTTGACGCAGCTGCAACGGCTCGAGGAGCGCGCGAATCGTCTGCAGCTTCCCTTCGCTTTCGCACCCTTCCTGTATCAATTGCGCAATCACATCGCGTTGGTCCGCGCGCGCATCCAGGCAGTCGCCTCCGGCGCTGCCGCACCCGCCGCGCAGCGACCATCCGCGGCGGCCGGGACATCACCAGCGTCGCCCGCTCCGGCGCAGGTGCGATGAGCCGTTAGCCCGAGACCCAACTACGGCGCAGTGTCAGCCGGCGCTGACAGTAACGTTCGGCTGAGGTCTGATCTGACCGGTGCTCGCTTGCGCGTATAGTGTCGAAGCGGGCGGGTGCTCCTCTCATACGGCGGGCGCGGACGCCGCACGATTGTCCTTGCCTGCACCGCCGCACAACTCAGCCTGGCAGGGGCTATGGCTCGCACTCCGCACAGCATGTTGGAAGACAGACGGTGTACCAGTGGCATTGCCGGATTGGACGATGTCCTCGGCGGTGGTATGCCGCGCGACTGCTTCTATCTCGTGCAGGGAGATCCGGGTTCGGGCAAGACGACTATCGCACTGCAGTTTCTGCTCGAGGGCCAACGGCTGGGTGAGTCGGTTTTCTACATCACTTTGTCCGAAACCACCGCGGAGCTGGAGAAGATCGCGCGCTCGCACGGCTGGACACTCACCGACATGCCGAAGCTCGAGCTGTCGGCGATCGAGTCTCTACTGCGCCCCGAGGAAGCTACCACCGTCTTCCATCCCTCTGAGCTCGAGCTCAACAACGTGGCCCGGCTGATCCTGGCGGAAACCCGCAAACACCGGCCAACCCGTGTCGTGTTCGACTCACTGTCCGAATTTCGGCTGTTGGCGGAGACGCCGTTGCGTTACCGGCGACAGCTGCTGGTGCTCAAGCAGGAGTTCGCACGACTTGGCAGCACGGTGCTGCTGCTCGACGACAAGATGGACAACGCCCTTCTCGGCTCAGACCCGCACGTGTTGAGTCTCACGCATGGCGTGATAGAGATGCAGCAGTACTCTCCTGATTACGGCAAATCGCGGCGCCGACTACGCGTGCTGAAGATGCGCGGCGTCAAATTTCGCGAGGGCTACCACGACTACGTCATCGAGATGGGCGGATTACGCCTGTTCCCGCGCCTGGTTGCCGCAGAACATCATACCGAGTTCAAGCGCGAGGCAGTGACGAGTGGGGTGGAGGAACTCGACAACCTGCTCGGTGGCGGACTGGATGCGGGCACCACCGCGCTCATCCTCGGTCCTGCCGGCACCGGGAAATCGACGCTCGCACTGCAATATGCATGTCAGCTTGCCCGCCAGGGCGCGCGCAGCATGCTGTTCATGTTCGATGAGACGATGGGCATCGTGCTCGAGCGAGCGTCGAAGCTCGGACTCGACCTCCGCGCTTATGTGCGCGACGGGCTCGTTACGCTACAGCAACTGGACCCGGCGGAAATCTCGCCCGGCGAGTTTGCCAACCGCATCATCGAGAAAGTGCAAAGCGGTTGCAAGCTCGTGGTGATCGACACTCTCAATGGTTACCTCAGCGCCATGCCGGGAGAGAAGTTCCTCACTAATCAGCTGCACGAGCTCTCCGCCTATCTGAACCAGCAGGGAGTGCTTACGATTTTCATTCTCGCTCAGCACGGCCTGACCGTCTCTCCGGAAGCGCCGGTGGATCTCAGCTACCTGGCCGATACGGTGGTGAACCTGCGTTTTTTTGAAGTGCGTGGCGAGGTGAAGAAAGCGTTGTCGGTCATCAAGAAGCGCAGTGGCTACCATGAGCACACCATACGCGAGTTCATGCTCGAAGCCGATCGCGGCGTGCGCGTCGGAGAGCCGCTGCGTGAGTTCCGCGGCATACTGACCGGAGTGCCGGAGTTCGTGGGCACGAGCCGACAGATGCTCAAGCGTTCGAGTGATGAAGGCTGAGCACGTCGAGCGAGTATTGATCGTCGCCCCGCTCGGGCGCGACGCCGTAGCCATCGCCGCGGTCTTGCAGGGCGCTGGCTACGTCGCCAAGGCGTGCGAGGGACCGGAGGACGCGTGCGTGCAGCTGGCAGCCGGTGCGGGCGCATTGCTGCTGACCGAAGAGTCACTCGACCGACATGTGCCGCAGCTGCTGTCGCAGCTGCGTGCGCAGCCCGCCTGGTCCGAGTTGCCGGTGATCATTCTCACCAGTGGCGGCGAAGCCCGCTTCTCGCAACTGCTCGACCTGACAGCGGCCGCCGCCGGCAGCGTCACGGTGCTCGAGCGCCCGCTCGGCGCGGCCACCCTGCTGCGCAGCATCGAAGTGGCGTTGCGCTCACGCAGGCGGCAGTACCACGTGCGCGATCTGCTCGATGCGCAGCGCGACCGCGAGGCGGCCCTGGCCGCGAGTGAGGAGCGCTGGCGGCTCGCGCTCGAAGGAGCGGACCTCGGATCCTGGGACGTGGATCTCTTGAGCGGTACTGCGGTGTGGAACCGACGCCATGCGGAGCTACTGGGATATCCGGCCGACAGCCGGCACACCACGATGGAGCGCTGGCGCGAACGAGTCGACCCAGAAGATGTCGAGGCTGTCGAGGTCGCCATGGACCAGGCGCGGCGCGAGCACAGTGCCTTTGCCGTGGAGCACCGTCTACATCGCGCCGACACCGGTGAGTTGCGCTGGTTGGCACTTTACGGTCGCTTTCAATACGACGCGGCTGGCACGGCAGTACGTTTCAGTGGCGTTTCTCGTGATGTGACCGAGCACAAGCGGCTCGAGATCGAACGTGAAGGTTATCTCGCGGCATTGCAGGAAGCCGACCGCCGCAAAGACACCTTCCTGGCAACACTTTCACACGAGCTGCGCAATCCTCTCGCTCCGATCCGCAACGCTGCCGAAGTCCTTACCTCGGCGAAAATCACCCCCATGCAGTTACGCTGGGCACAGAGCGTCATCCGCAGGCAGGTCACGCATATGGCGTGGTTGCTCGATGACTTGCTCGACCTCGCACGTATCACGCAGGGGAAGTTGCGGCTGCGGAGGCAGCCCTGCACTCTCAGGAACGTGGTCGAGTCCGCGCTGGAAACCTCGCGGCCTTTCCTCGACAGGAAAGATCATGAGCTGACGATACGCTTGCCGGAAAAGAACCTGACGTTGAACGCCGATCCGCTGCGACTCGCGCAGGTGCTGTCGAATCTGCTGACGAACTCGGCCAAATACACCGACGCTGGCGGCAAGATCGAGCTTGCCGCACGAGTGGACGATGAGCTCATCATCTCCGTCAAGGACAACGGCATCGGCATTCCACCCGAGCAGCTGCACCGTTTGTTCATGATGTTCTCGCAAGTCGCGCCTTACTCGGCGCGGGCTGAAGGCGGGCTCGGCATAGGCCTGGCGCTGGTGAAAGGTCTCATGGACTTGCATGGCGGCAGTGTCGAGGCGCGCAGCGGTGGCCCCGGTAAGGGGAGCGAGTTCATCGTTCGTCTGCCGCTCATCGAGACCGTAACCGAAACCGACAGCAAGCCGGCGGAGTTGCCGAGCGCAATGCCCGAAAAGCTGCGCGTACTGATCGCGGACGATAATCAGGACGCCGCCGAGAGCCTGGCGATGCTGCTCGCGCTCGAGGGGTGTGAAGTACGCACCGCCTACGATGGAGAGGCTGCAGTCTCGGTGGCGCAACTGTTCCGTCCGCAAGTGGCGCTTCTGGACATGATGATGCCGAAGCTGGACGGATGCGCTACGGCGCGCGCGTTGAGGCAACAGCGCGGCGGCGATGAGCTGTGCCTGATCGCTCTCACCGGGCGTGGGCAGGAGCAGGACAAGCGTCAGACGGACGCGGCGGGTTTCGCGGCTCATCTGACCAAACCGGTCGATCCTTCCCGTCTGCGGCGGCTGCTGGCACAGGCTCGTACCAACGGGATGCCGGAAGGCAAACTTCTCGGTTAGCGTTGCCTGCGCGGCACCTCGAAGCCGCATCCCCACTTCCAGTATGACTGGAGCGCAGCCGAGGCTCGCGCAAAGCGGGGCCATCGATACCGCCTGCCCCTCCCGAGTGCGTGTCGGCGCTCGGGAGGGGGGATTATCGACCGCGACCGACTTCGAGCAGTAAACGGCTACCGTGCGCTGCCCGCGGTGAGTTTCATCGCTGCCTGATCGATAGTGAAGCTTGCTGCCTTCTGGCGCGGCGGGAAATCCCTAAAGCTCTGCATGAACTCGCCGACGATCGCCTGCGCCGCGAGCAGCATATAGGCCTTGCTCATATACCAGTCCCAATACGTATTCGAAGTGACATCGGCGCGCTCGAAAGGATCTGTGCGCAGATTGAAGAACTTCGGACAGCGTAGGACCGTGAAAGGCTCGGCCCACACCTGCAGCGTTCCCGGACAGCGCTGCTCGAGGAAGACCGCCTTCCAGTTGCCAACACGCAGCGCGACGAGATTGCCATCGTCGTCGAAATAGATGAATCCTTTGCGCGGACTCTTCACACCTTCCGTGGTGAGGAAAGGCAGCAGGTTGTAGCCGTCGATGTGCACCTTGAAGGTCTTCTCCCCCGCCTTGTATCCCTTCCTGCACTTCTCGACGATGTCGGGCTCGCCCGCAATGGCCAGGAACGTCGGCAGCCAGTCGTGATGCTGAACCATCTCATTGCTGACGATTCCGGCAGGTACCCTCTTCGGCCAGCGCACCAGCAAGGGTATGCGAAAGGCGCCTTCCCAATTGGTGTCCTTCTCGCTGCGGAAGGGCGTCATGGCGCCATCGGGCCAAGTATTCATGTGCGGCCCGTTGTCCGTGGAATACATGACGAAGGTGTCTTCGGTGAGCTCGAGCTCGTCGAGATGAGCGAGCAGCTCGCCGACATTCTTGTCGTGGTCGACCATGGTGTCGTGATACGGGGACTGGTGCTCACCCGCCTGCCCCAGGCTCGAGGCCTTGGTATGCGTGCGCAGATGCATGTGGGTGGTGTTCACCCAGCAAAAAAACGGCTTGCCGGCCTGCTTCTGCCGCGTGATGAAGTCCTTGGCGGCGGCGACGATCTCATCGTCTATCGTCTCCATGCGTTTGCGCGTCAGCGGACCTGTGTCTTCGATCTTCTGCTTGCCGATGCGGCCCCAGCGCGGTTGCTCGGTCGGATCGTCGTTGTCGGTCGCCCAGGAGTGGAGCACACCGCGCGGCAGAAACTTCGATCTGAATCGCTCATCCTTCGGATAGTCGGGATCCTCCGGATCCTCTTCGGCGTTCAGGTGATAGAGATTGCCGAAAAACTCATCGAACCCGTGCATCGTCGGCAGGAACTTGTTGAGATCGCCGAGGTGGTTCTTACCGAACTGCCCAGTCGTATAGCCGAGCGGTTTGAGAAGCTCCGCCATCGTTGCGTCCTCGGCCTGCAGTCCAACATCTGCCCCGGGAAAGCCGACTTTGGAGAGTCCGGTTCGGAAAACGCTCTGCCCGGTAATGAACGACGCGCGGCCCGCAGTGCAGCTTTGCTCGCCATAGGAGTCAGTGAACATCATTCCCTCTTTGGCCAGCCGGTCGATGTTGGGCGTGCGATAGCCCATGGTGCCGTGGCTGTAGCAGGAGAGGTTCCAGATGCCGATGTCATCGCCCCAGATGACGAGGATGTTGGGCTTCTTGTCCGCTGCCATGTAGCTCTCCTGCTTCTAGGGTGGCGTGGTGGAGCGATTTGCCGAGATTGCTCGAGAGCGCCGATAGCATTCGGTGACGCAAGCACGCGGGATGGTAGTGACCCGGGCCTCATGTCGAAATCGGACCAAGGGACTACGAGCTCCAGCTCTGCCGTAACGGCGTCCGGGCCACTTAACCACTGCGGCTGCGATTCGGGCGACGGGCATTACGTGCAGCGCTCCGGTCGCGGCTGCGCCTGTTGCTGTGGGCCGGCGCCGACAACCGCTTCCGCTTTCCAAGTGCATTCCCCGCTGAGCGCTATGACTAGCATGCAGAGACTTCCAGTGCCCGGAGAGTCATTATGGCTACATCACGTCGATCGACTAGAGCGGCTGCCGGCCGTTACCGCGACGCAATTGCCCTGCTGAAGGCCGATCACCAGCAGGTGAAGCAGTGGTTCGCGCAGTTCGAAAAAGCTAGCGATCAGGCGCGGCAGCAGATGCTGGCGCGTAACATCTGCCGCGCGCTACGGCTGCACACGAGTATCGAGGAGGAGATTTTCTATCCCGCTTTCCTGGAAGCCACGGAGGAAAAGGACATCCACCACGAGGCGGAGGTCGAGCACCAAGCGGCCGAACGCCTGATTGTCGAGATCGAGCAGTCGACGCCCTCCGATGACTTCTTCGGAGCCAAGGTTACTGTCCTGGGTGAGATGATCAAGCATCACGTCCGGGAGGAAGAAAAGCCGGGCGGAATGTTCGCCAAAGCTCGTAAAGCGCGCATGGACCTCAAGGCGCTCGGCCAACAGCTGGCAGAGCGCAAATCCGAGCTCGAGTCGGAGCAGCAGGCGGCCTGAAGAGCATCAGCGCTGCCCGGCGCGCGCGCGGTCGATCTAGCGCGCGGCGCTCTGCGTCGCAGGCGGCAGACAGGGCACGTGATAGCTGCGCAGCAACGCCTCGATGTTGGACTGCTCGGCCGCGAGCGCCACATCGAGGCGCTGACGCAGGTCGTCCTCGTCCTGTCGTACGCCGAGCGCAATGTCGTAGCTCATCGGCCAGTTGCCGGAATCTTCGACCGGCTCGAGCCGCAGGGCGACGGAGGACCGTTGCGCGAAGTACCCGGCCAATGGCCCCCAGACGAGGGCCACGTCGAGCTCACCGTGCGCGACCGCGTGTACGATTCTCGCTGGGGGATTAGGCCGAGTGTAGTCGCCGAACACGCTGAAGCCGCGAACATTCTCCGTGATGCCGCGCGCCGCCAGCGCCTGGGCGGGCGGTGTATTCATCGCCTCATATCCCACCAGCTGCACACCGATGGTCAATGTTCGCAGGCGAGCATCATCGAGCGACAGATGCTCCAGTGCCTGTGTCTGTCGAGTCACGAATACGTAGCTCGAGCGGTAGTACGGGCGTGAAGTCTTCAGGCCTTTCGTGCCGATCGCCACGCCCGGCCATAGATCGCAACCCTGTGGAGTGAGCGTGTGGCGGGCGAAGCCGCGGCGCTGCGCCCACCAGATGTACTGAACCGCGGTGTGCAGATCGCGAGCCAGGAGCGTGACGAGCTTGTTCTCGAACCCCTGCCCTTCACGATTTGAGAACGGCAGGTTGTTCGGGTCGGCACACACCACGAGGGCATGGGCTGGAGCTGCCAGCTGCAGTGCGAGCAACGCCCCCAGCGCACGCCTCATTGCGGACCTTTGGTTACATCGGTGTAGTCGTTGGTGGTGCCGGGGGGCGGTGACCAGCCAGGATCCTGTGCCACCGCACGAGGGACCGGCGCGGGTGTCTGCGATGGAGTTGCACCGGTGTTTGCAGCAATGGTTTGTGGCAACGACATCGAGCGCACGTACGCCGCCAGCGCCCAGAGCTGAGGATCTGGGACCTTGCCGGCCCAGGAGGGCATGCCATTGGGTCGACCTTCGACGAGGGTCTGGTGGATTTGTTCGAGCCGATCGCCATAGATCCACTGATCGTCCATCAGGGCTGGTCCCATTCCACCACCGCCGTTGGAATGGCAGCCGACGCAGTTGTACTGATTGAAAAGGCGCTTGCCCTCGGCCACCGCCTGCGCGTTGTCGTAGTACTGCGCGGCGCGCGGGTCGGAGGAGGATGCGCCATGGATGAGACCCGGAACGAGCGCCGAAGCGATGACTCCAGTGTCGGTCCGCTCGGTTGTCACCCCCACCCCGTCCGACGCGTGGTGACAGCCTGCGAGCAGGCACAGCCAGCCGAGCAGCTCAATGCGGCAGCGAGAACACATATAGCGTCCCTCCGGCAGTGGTGTACTTCGGCAGATCCGACATGACATTGACGAATCCGAGCGCGGCCGAGCCATCGCGTGGATCCACCGGCCCCGAGACGACCGCTCCCGACCATCCGCCGACCCCGGACAGGACCGCGAGATACTGGTGACCGTCTGGGCCGCGATAGCTGACCGGCTGCCCGATGACTCCGCTGTCTACCTTGTATTTCCACAGCTCCTTGCCGGTACCCGCGTCCACCGCCTTGAACCATCCATCCATGCTGCCGTAGAAGACGAGGCCGCCTCCGGTAGCGACCGTCCCGGACCACACCGGAAAGTTTTCCTTCACCACCCACACCGGGCGACGATTCACAGGATCCCAGGCGGTGAGCTCGCCGCGATGTCCGCCCGGACCTGGCTTCATGTGCACCTCTGCGCCCACATACGGGGTCCCCGCGATGTAGTTGACCTGCATGTCCTGCCAGTCCATGCAGATGTTCTCGTGTGGGATATAGATGAGTCCCGTATCAGGACTGAAGCTCGAGGGTTCCCAGTCCTTGGCACCGGAGGCCGTTGGACAGATGTCATGCGTCATGCGGCCAACGTGCGTAGTCTTCTCCTCATTCACGATGAGGCGACCGCTCTGCAGGTCCACGCCTTTTGAGGAGTTCACCGGGCCGAAGGGGTCCGCGGACAGCACCTGACCCGAGTGGCGATCGATGACGTACACGTAGCCGTTGCGATCGATGTGGACGAGCACCTTGCGCATCTGCCCGCCGAAGGGCATATCGAGCAGCAGCTGCTCGTTGACGCCGTCGTAGTCGTGCTCATCGTGGGCTGTAAGCTGGTAGAACCAACGAGCGTCGCCGTTGGCGGGATCGCGCGCGAAAATGCCGTCGGTCCACTTGTTATCGCCCGGCCGCTGTTCCTGGTTCCAGGGCCCGGGATTGGCGACGCCGTAATAAACGGTGTTGAGCTCGGCATCGTAGGTGACCCAGCCCCACACCGTGCCGCCGCCGATCTTCCAGGCCTGCGGCGGCCAGGTGCTGACGCCGAGGTCGGTACCGCGTTCGGAGGGGTAGAAAGGCTTGAAGTGCGGTCCGATCAGTACGTCGTGATCCGGCCCGGTGCTGTACGCGCGCCACAAAAGTTTGCCTGACTCCTCGTCGAGGGCCGCGAGCCACCCGCGCACGCCCAGCTCACCGCCGGAATCCCCGACATAGACACGCCCCTGGGCAACGAGCGGCGCCATGGTAATGGTCTCGCCGAGGTTGATGTTGGCGAGCTGCGTACGCCAGATCGGCAGCCCCGTTTTGACATCGAGCGCGATGGCCTGGCCATCGAGGGTCGTGAAGATGTATTTGCCGTGGTCGGCGGTGCCGCCGCGATTGACGACGTCACAGCAGGCAATGCCCTGGCTGGCCGGCACCGGTTTTGGCCAGAATCTCCACTTGAGTGGTGCCCCCGGCTTGGTGAGATCGAGCGCGTAGACGTAGTTCGGGTAAGCCGTGACCACGAACATGGTGTTATCGGCGATGATCGGCGCGGCTTCCTGTCCCTTGTTCACTGCGAGCGAGAAAGACAGCAGCGGTGTCAGCTGTGCCACATTCTGGGGCGTGATCTCTTTCAGCGAGGAGAAGCGGGTCGAAGCATAGTTCTTGGACGGCATGGTCCACTGACCATCATCCGGCGGCGCGTTTGCCGCGCTCGGTGCTGTATGACCAGCCTGCGGTGTCGGGGCGGCGAGTGCGTGCCCGATCGATTCGCGTGGGAATACCTCCGAAGCCGGGACCGGGGATGGCACAGTCTGCGCCGTTGCGGCGAGTGGTAGCGATCCAACGAGTAACCACGGCAGAGTGCGTTTACAGCGCATGACGGTCCCCGATGCTTTCAGCCTGCACAGCGCGGCAGCGCGATATAGGAGGCGAGCGAGAAAAGCGTCGCCACGCAAAACCCGCCTCCGTACAACAGTCCCCACAACGCCATGAAGCGAGTCCGGCCGACACCTTCATCCAGGAGTCCTGCGTGTCGGCCGCTTTCCTCCGAGCACGTCGCCCGATAGATTCGCCAGGAGACCACGAGCGCCGCGAAGGCCACCAGCACGCACAGGATGAGCAGAGCGATGAGCGCCGGCCACGTCCACTGCAGACCCGGCAGCGGCGCCGTATAGCGATGACCGCCGGGAAAACAAGGCTGGCTCGCCAGACCTTCGCCTGCACAGACGAGCACGAGCCACGCGAGCGGACCTGCGACGATGGCGAAAGCGATCTGTCCCAACCCGACAAGTGCGCGCTGCGGCGCCGGAGGATGGGTGAGTGCCAGAGGAGTGTCGCCGTTCATTGGCCGAATCCCAGATACGGGCTGATATAGAAGCTCGTGAAGATGAATAGCCAGACGACATCGACGAAATGCCAGTAGAGCACGCCCGCTGACACCGATAGGTTGCGGCGCGGGCTGAAGTAATCCAGTGCCGTCCAGATGAAGATGCCGGCGAGCACCGCAATCCCCACCAGCACGTGCGCCATGTGGAAGCCGGTCGTCACGAAGTACAGTGATCCATAGCTGGAGGTGCCAAGGCGGAAAGGCTTCGCATACCATTCCAACACCTGCACCGCAGCGAACAGGCACGCCATGAGGAAGGCGCCCCCGAAGCCAATCAGCGCCTGCGCGGGTCTGTGAGTGAGTACACCGCGCTCGCCGTACCAGGCGACTACGCTTGAGGCCAGTAGCAGGATGGTATTGGGGAGCGCGAGCTTCAACACCGGCCGCGGCTCGAGCAGCCAGCCGGGTGGAGCAGTAGCGCCGGTGTAGAAATAGCAAAACAACAGGTAGCCGAACAGCGCGGCCTCGGTCGCCACCAGCGTGCCCACTCCCCACCAGCCGAGGCCGCGGCGCCCGATCGGGCCAACGGCCAGCGGCCCCGGGCGTAGCGCTACGACCTCAGCCATGGGCCGCCTCGCGCTCACGCAGCTCGCGTCGCGGCCACAACCATACGAGCAGCGCTGCCGTTAGGATGATCAGCCCGCAGATCATGAGCAGCCACGACTTGAGAATCAAACCGGCAAACAGCGCACCCAGGCCGAGGGTCAGTACGAAGGGTGCGGAGGTGTCTTCCGGCATTCTGAGGATCATGTCGGGCAGCGCATCGAGGGGTGTAGTCCCCAAGCTCTCTTTGGCTTTGTCGAGCAACAGTCCCCGATCGAGTGAGGATCGCACCTCCTCATCCAAATACCCTTCCCAGAGCGGATGGCGCGTAGCTACCGCCGGAATGACCGCAAAGTTGTAAGGCGGTGGCGGCGATGGAATCGACCATTCCAGTGTATGTGCATCCCACGGATTGGGGCCGGCGAGGGCGCCGACACGGCGGCTCTTGAGTACATTGGCCACCAACAGCACGACACCGATGGCGAAGATGAAGGCGCCGACCGAGGTGATGAGATTGAGCGTGGTCCAGCCCATCTCCGGTCCGTAGGTGTAAACCCGCCGCGGCATGCCGAAGAGCCCGGTAAGATGCATCGGCAGGAAGCAGACGTTGAAGCCGATGAACATCAGCCAGAAATTCCACCGACCGAGGCGTTCATCGAGCAAACGACCGGTCATCTTGGGAAACCAGAAATACACCGCGCCAACTACCGGAAACACGTTGATGCCGATGAGCACATAGTGCAGGTGCGCCACGACGAAGTAGGTGTCGGTCAGCTGCCAGTCGACCGGCACGCTCGCGGTCATGAACCCGGAGACTCCGCCGATCACGAACAACAGGATGGTGGAGGCGAAGAACAGGAAGGCGGTGGTCACCACGGGCCGTCCGTTCCAGATGGTCGCCAGCCACGAGAACACCGCAACGGCCGATGGCACCACGATGGCGATCGAGGCCGCGGAAAAGAATGACATGCCGAGAGCCGGGAGTCCCGTGGCAAACATATGGTGTACCCACACTCCAAAGCCCAGAATCATGGTAGCGACGGTAGAGAGTGCCACCAGCGGATAGCCGACCAGGGTCCGTCGGCAGAACACCGGCAGTCCGTCGGACACGAAAGCCATCGAGGGCAGCACGATGGCGTATACCCACGGATGACCGAAGATCCAGAACAGGTGCTGCCACAGCAGCGGCTGCCCCCCTGCATGCACATCGAAGAAGTGGGTGCCGAACTGCCGGTCCATCCACAGAAGGAAAAACGCCAAGCTCACAGCGGGCACGACCAGCAGGTTGGCGACGTTGGCAGTAAGCGTTCCCCACAGCAATATCGGGGCACGATTGATCGACATGCCCGGTGCGCGCGTGCGCATGGCCGTGACGATGAAGTTGGCTGCGCCCACGGTCGTGGAGGTGCCGAGCAGCACCATGCCGAGCGAGTAGAAATCCTCGCTCATTCCCGGGTTGTAATCGCGGTTGGCGTAAGGGACATAGTTGAACCAGCCATCATTGGGACCATTACCGCTCAAGAACCCGACGTAGAGAAAGATGCCGCTCGCCAGATAGATCCAGTAGGAAAGTGCATTCACGCGCGGGAAGGCCATGTCGCGCGTGCCAAGCAGCAGCGGCCACAAATAGTTGGAGAAGCCAGACAGGATCGGCCCGGCGTACAGGAAGATCATCGTCATGCCATGGGTGGAGAACAGCTGATCGTACTGTTCCGGCCCGATGAGCTTCAGATCCGGGGCCGCGAGCTGCAGCCGCATGATGAGCGCCTCGATACCACCCAGCAGAAGAAATATGAATGCGGTGACGATGTACCGCAGGCCGATCTTCTTGTGATCGACCGTGCTCAGAAACCCCTGCAACCCGCCCTCGCCTTCCCACAGCTCGTGCAGACGATGCTCGAGTCCCGGACTCGCGGTGCCGAGAGCAGGTACGCGGTCGTCGCCCCGATTCATTGCAGCGTCTCCAGGTAGGCCACTACGTCGGTGAGCTGCTGAGCGGTGAGGTTCTGATTGGGCATCTGGCAGCCGGGCTTGATGCCCTGAGCCTCCTCGATCCAGCCGCCGAGTGCTCCAGCGGTGTTGGGCAAGACTCCGGCAGCGATGAGACGACGGCTCTTCAGATGCGTCAGATCGGGCCCTACGCGCGATGCAGCGAGAGTTCCACGCACCTCGTGACAGAGGCCGCAACGGAACTCGACGAGCTGGCGGCCGCGCTGCTCGCTCTCCCCGAGCGGATTGTGGGCGGGCTGCAGCTGCTGGACCCGCCAGCGCTGGAACTCCTGCGGCGACTCGGCCACCACCTCGAGTTGCATATGGGCATGCTGCCAGCCGCAGTACTCGGTGCATTGCCCGAGGTAGTGGCCGGCCACACTGGCCTGCAGCCAGGTGAGGTTCGTCTGTCCGGGGATGGTGTCGGTTTTGCCTGCGAGCTTCGGCACCCAGAAGCTATGGATGACATCGGCGCCGTGCAACCTCACCAGCACGCGGGTGTTCACCGGAATATGTATTTCATTGGCTGTCGTGAAACTCTGGTCCGGCTGAACGGCGTCGTAATGGACCTCCCACCACCATTGATGACCTGTCACATCGAGTACCAGGTGCGCATCGGCCGGAGGGCCGGAAGTGGCAGCCAGCGTCACCATGGTCCACACGAGGGTAATGACCAGCGGGATCGCAGAGATGGAGACTCCGACTCCGATCCAGCGTAGCGCTTTGGGTGCGCGGCCGACCCTGATGGCCCGGGTTTCGGCCGCCCCACCATTGGCCCGGGCACGCGCGACCGCGATCCAAAGCAGCACGGTGATGACGGCACACACAACGATCGATACGAGGAGCGTGAACCAGGTCAGCGAGACGATTGCGTGCGAACGCTCGCCAGCTGAAGCGAGATACCCGAGCGGGGTGGTCCCGGTCATGGAGCCCCCGGCTCTTCGAGCGCAATGCGCAAACGCCCGAAAGTGCGCAGCGCCGCCCAGAGGAACAGCGCGATGCCCGGCACCCACATGAGTACGCCACCGAGTTGTTGATCCTCGAGCGGACTGAAGCCCCAAGGCTGCGTCGTGGTCAGATGCCAGAAGTACAGGGGCCGGCCGGCCATGGTAAGCACTGCACCGAGCAAACCCATGTGCATCGAGGTGAACGCCCCCGCGCACAGCACATCGATCGCGTGCGCGCGCTCGCTCTGCAGAATCTCACGCCACAACCAGATGGCGCTACCAAACAGTGTCACATGCATCGCCCAGTAATAAGCGCCCGAGGCGAAAGTTGCGTCGTACGGCGCCGGCATGTGCCAAAACCACAGCGCGATGAAGAAGGCACTGCAGGCACTCCATAGTCGCGGCCGTCCATGGCGCTCGCCTCCACCGGGCTGCGCCAGCGCAATGAGCGGTGCGGCCGCGAGGATCAACAGCATGTGCTGCGCAATGCGCGCTGCAAAAAGCGCTACGGACAGCGCGCACAGGGGAGAGACGAAGGCGACCAGCGAGATGCCCCAGCCGCAGGTCCCATAGCGGCGCGCACTGGCGCTCGGCGCGAGGCGCAACAACAGGAGGAGCAACAGCAGCAATGCTGCCATTAGCAGCGGATCCAGATTGAATCGTGTCAACACCGCGCCGGGTAACGGGGCAGCACCGCAGTACGGCAGCTGCGTGAGCATTCCCTGTGAAGCAACCATACCGGCGTGCGCCTCCATGCGCGCGTGATGGTCTTTTCAGGCCAAAATAACACGCCTAATTTGCATCGAGGTCAAGAGCGATGCGCCTGCATCTCGCTGTCGGACGGTGTGCCGAAACTAACAATGACATGGCCGTGCTCCAGCTCACTCGCGACTGGGCAGGAGACGCGGTCCGCCCCGACACCCGTAACAGCCAGAGCATGGCCTGCACGACTCGCTTTGGGAGCTCTATACCGCAGCGCGATGGCGGCTCTGCTGCCGCGTCTTGACCTTGGCGACTCGTGTTGACACCAGCTGCGCCGGAAACGTGCACTATGCCCGCTTGTCAACCGTGTGCACACTGGTATCGGTGTGCCGTACTGCCCGAGCTTTAGAGGGATGTGAAGTGCAGGGAAAACTCTGATGTCCACAAACAAGGACCGCATGCATGGAGCCGTGCCCGAGCGCGCCGCGGCGGCAATGCTCGTGCTGGATATGTTTTCCGACTTCAACTTCGAGGACGGGCCTCGCCTCGCAAGCCTGGCGGTACCGGTGGCCAAGCGCATCCGTACCTTAAAGGCACGAATGACGCGGGAACAGACGCCCTGCATCTACGTTAACGACAACCTGGGTCGCTGGCGCTCGGATTTCTTCAGTGTCGTACGGCGTGCGGAAAGCTCTGCCGGTGCGGCTATTGCACGGCTGCTGCAACCACAGCAGCGGGACTACTGCTTACTGAAGCCCAAACACTCAGCGTTCTTTGGTACGCCGCTCGACACCGTACTGCAAACGTTGGGCGCACGTACACTCATCCTCACTGGCACCACCACGCCGCAGTGCATCCTGTTCAGCGCCACGGATGCGTACGTGCGGGAGTACCGCCTTATTGTTCCGAGCGACTGCGTGATCGCGAGCACGCGCAAACAGCAGCAGCTGGCACTTTACTTCCTGAGCGCCGTGCTCGGTGCGCGCGTTTGCCAATCGCGCTCGATCCGCAGCCGGCAGGACAGCTAGCGGCGCTCAGATACGGAGGCTTGAGGGCCGGCAGGCAGACTCGGCCGCGCGCAGTTCGTGCAAGATCGCCCGAGCATCAGCCCATGTGGCCGCCCCTATCCTCCTACACCGCATTAAGACAGCGCCGATTCCTTCCCGGATCGTGGAGTAGTCGACTAATCCTCGTGAAGTGGTCGACCGTGCATCGAGTCGACTGGACTACCGGTTGAACTGGCTACTCGAGCGTTCCTGCCAGTCGAGTACGAGTGCAGACAAGGAGGAACTCACCATGAGTAGCGATCGCGCCTCGACCGGGTCGAGTAGCCGCGGTGCTGCTCTGAGTACGGACGCACAGACCGCGGCCCGACAGTTGAAGGATCACGGACGGCAAGCGGTGGAGTCGACCAGGCCCGGGCGATGTTCTCTGCGGCGACCATGAAGCTCAAGGACTCAGCGACCGAACCTGATCGACAACGAGTGGCTCCTCCCGGCCCAACCCGTGAAAGCGGCAGGGGTCGAGCTGCCGAGAAGCCGAGCGACATTCCAGCGCCCGGCTGGTGGGATATCGTCTGGCGACTCATCAAGCGGGTCGGCAATGACAACGTCACGCTGGTTGCCGGCGGGGTGGCGATGTATGTACTGCTATCGGTCTTTCCAGGACTCGCTGCGCTGGTCTCACTCTACGGACTTTTCGCATCGCCGGCCGAGATCATGCAGCACATGCGGGATTTCGCCGGCGTGCTGCCTCCCGGCGCATGGGACATTTTCAACTCGCAGCTGCAGCAACTGATGCATCAGGGCCCGAGCACGCTGACGGCGGCGGCGGTGCTTGGGACACTGTTATCGCTCTGGAGCGCGCGCTCCGCAATGTCCGCACTCATCACAGCGACCAATATTGCCTACGGCGAACGAGAAAAACGCAGTTTCATCGTGCAGGCTGCGCTATCACTTGCGTTCACACTGGCAGCACTGGTCGGATTCCTCCTGACCATACTCCTTGGCATCGCAATCCCCGTGGCGCTGAAGGCTCTCGGCACGAGCACGGTGGTGAAAGTTGCCGCTGGTGTTCTGAGGTTGGCACTGTTGTGGTGTGTGGCGGTGCTGGGACTGGCAGTGATCTACCGCTATGCACCGGCGCGGGAGCATGCACAGTGGCGTTGGGTCACCTGGGGTTCGGCCATCGCTGCCACTTTGTGGCTGGTGGCGAGTGCGTTGTTTGGTTTCTACGTCCAGACGTTCGGCAATTACGGCAAAGCCTATGGAGCCCTTGGAGGAGTGATTGCGCTTCTGATGTGGTTCTACATTTCGAGTCTGATCGTAGTGCTCGGTGCCGAGGCCAATGCCGAGATGGAGCGGCAGACTTTCAGGGATACCACCGTAAAGGAAGGCGCTCCCCTCGGAGAAAGAGGCGCCTACGCGGCGGACACGGTCGGGCCCTCTGCCCAAGAGGGCGAAGGGCAACGCGCGCGAGACCCAGCGCGTGGCAAATCGAAGCTTGCCGGCAGCTGAAGTCGCGGGTTGCCCGGATCGCCTGCCGGCAGCGCCCCTAGAGGACGGTCGACCCGTCCGGTACTTTTGCGGGCTCGCCCGGCGTCGGCGGGTGCATGCCTACGCACTGGGCGCTCACCAAATCTCCTTCGGCGGCGTGCGGCGTCGCGATCATCAGCGCTTTCCCGATTGATTGACGGCAGTCGGCCTCGTCTTTGAAGAGATAAGTCTCCACGTGCGTGATTTCGGTGGTTTTGGGCGCATACCAGTAAACGTGCATTACAGCGGTGTGCCCCAGATCACGCGGCTCTTTCGCATCATCTGACGCCGGTATCTGACTCCACGCAAGCGTGGCAAGCAGCGTGCTTGGAACGATCGCGATCAACTGTTTCATTGCTCGATTCCTTCCTTGAAATGCCCGCACACATAAGTGTGACCGGTGATACCTCTTGCAATGGACTAAGCTCGCGGGCTGCAGAACAAGCGTGTGGAAACCACCCGACACGAGCCAGAGCGCCGCTTTGTGCATTGCGACACCATCCTTCCAATTAGTCTGCTTTACATTCGCAGTCGTTCCTTCAACAGGCGTCACAGAAGAGGACCATTCGCCGAACCGTGAGCTGTTCGCCGAACCGTGGGGCGTGGCCTCGGACCAGGAGCTGTACCGGTTCCTCGGGCGTGCAATGGACTGAGCCGATAGGGCAGCAGCCCATCGCGAACGGGCACGGACCGCGCGGTGTCAACCGGGCGTCATTGCAAAGCGTTCATGGGAACGCTCATCCGGCGTCGCGCGTGTT
>DATJFM010000104.1:0-27515 GCA_035495655.1 Steroidobacteraceae bacterium | reverse complement strand
GCGCCGCTGGCGCCGTCAATACCCCGCCGGAGGCAGTACTCCACCCCGCGAAATTGCGCGCGCCGCGATCGGTGGGCTCCTGACTTGCACCCGCGCGCGCCAGCCCCGATCCTCCCTCTCATGAATGCTCTCTCGGTCCGGGGCCTCACCAAGACTTACCGTAATGGCGTGCCGGCGCTGCGCGGCATCGATCTGGACGTCGAGCGCGGCGACTTCTTCGCGCTGCTCGGGCCCAACGGCGCCGGCAAGACCACGCTCATCGGCATCATCACCTCGCTCGTCAACAAGAGCGGCGGCAGCGCCAGCGTCTTCGGCCACGACATCGATCGCGAGCTCGAGGCCGCCAAGGCCTGCATCGGCGTGGTACCGCAGGAAATCAACTTCAACATGTTCGAGACGCCCTTCACCATCGTGGTGAACCAGGCGGGCTTCTACGGCATACCGCGGGCGGTGGCGCGCGAGCGGGCCGAGAAATACCTCAGGCAGCTGCAGCTGTGGGACAAGCGCAATAGCATGTCGCGCGGCCTGTCCGGGGGCATGAAGCGCCGGCTGATGATCGCGCGGGCGCTGATGCACGAGCCGCGGCTGTTGATCCTCGATGAGCCCAGCGCGGGCGTCGACATCGAGATCCGCCGCTCGATGTGGGATTTCCTGCGTGAGATCAATGCGCGCGGCACCACCATCATCCTCACCACGCATTACCTGGAGGAGGCCGAGACGCTTTGCCGGAACATTGCCATCATCAACGGCGGCCTCATCGTCGAGCGCGACCGCATGAGCCGCCTGCTGCGCCGCCTGCACGTCGAGACCTTCGTGTTCAACCTGCGCGAGCCACTGGCGGTGGCGCCGCCGCTGCCGGGCTACGAGGTCACGCTCGTCGATGATCACACCCTGGAAGTGGAGGTTTCCAAGGAAGAGAACCTCAACGACATCTTCGCGCAGCTCTCGGCGCTGGGTATCGAGGTGCTGAGCATGCGCAACAAGGTAAATCGCCTCGAGGAGATCTTCATGCAATTGGTCGAGGGCCGCGCCGGCGATGGTGTCCGCAATGGTGCGCTGCCAGCCACCCTGCGGGGCCGCGCGCGCGTGGAAACCCCGTGATGAGCAGCGTGGTGCAGCCGGCCGCCGAGCCGATACGCCTCGACGTGGTGCGCTGGATCGGCTTCAAGACAATCGTCATCCGCGAATACGGCCGGATCATACGCATCTGGGGGCAGACCATCGTGCCCTCGATCGTGACCGCGGTACTGTATTTCGCGATCTTCGGCAGTGTATTCGGGCGCCGCGTGGGCGCCGTGGACGGGTTCGACTACAAGCAGTACATCGCTCCCGGCCTGATCATGATGTCGGTGATCACCAACTCGTACGGCAATGTCGTGGCCTCGTTCTTCGGCGCTAAGTTCGGCAAGCACGTCGAGGAGCTGCTGGTATCGCCGCTGCCTAACTGGGTGATCGTCGGGGGCTATGCCGCGGGCGGCCTGCTGCGGGGCTTGCTGGTGGGCGCCGCGGTGACCGTGGTCTCGCTGGTGTTCACCCACCTGCACGTGCACCACCTGGTGGTGGTGCTGGGGGCGCTGCTGTTCACCTCGCTCACCTTCGCGCTCGGTGGCTTCCTCAACGCGCTGTTCGCCAAGAACTTCGACCAGGTCAACTGGATCCCGTCCTTTGTACTGACCCCGCTCAACTATTTCGGCGGCGTGTTCTACTCAGTGAGCCTGCTGCCCGATTGGGCTCGCAACCTCTCCTACGCCAACCCAATTCTCTACATGGTGAACGCCTTTCGATTTGGCTTTCTGGGCGTGTCCGACGTCGACGTCCGCGCTGCCTTCGCGCTGATGACGGCCGCGGTAGTGGTGCTGTACGTGGCGGCGGTGGTGCTGATGAATCGCGGCACGGGAACGCGCGAGTGAGTACTGCACCATCGCGCAATTTCGCGGGGACCCCGGCAGGCCACCCCACGAAATTGCGCTTGCCATGACCGACGAGAGCGCACCGCTCGGTAAGATGCCCAATTTCGCGGGGACCCCGGCTGTTGCGTTGGTCACCTGCCGCGCCGCGCGGAACCTGGACGCGGATCTGCCCTTGCTGCGGACTGCTTTCGCCGCGGCCGGCGGGTGCGCCGAAATCGTCGACTGGGACGATGGCGGAATCGACTGGTCACGCTTCGATCTCGCGCTGTTGCGCTCGGCTTGGGATTACACCGAGCGACTGCGGCAATTCCTCGCCTGGGTGGAGCGCACCGCGGCAGGTACGCTGCTTCTCAACCCGGTTCCGGTCGTGCGCTGGAATTCCGACAAACACTATCTGCTGGAGTTGGCGCGCGCGCAGCTGCCGGTGGTGCCGACGCACATCGCGGAAGCAGGCCGCTCCGCGCGGCCGGTACTCGAGGAGTTTCTCTCACTGCATGACGCCGCCGAGCTGGTGGTGAAACCCGCCGTCGGCGCAGGCTCGCGTGATGCCCGCCGCCACTCCCGCAGCGCCATCCCCGAGATTCTTGCCCACATGCAGCCGCTGCTCGACGCCGGGCGCAGCGCCGTGCTGCAGCCGTACCTCGAGAGCGTCGATCGCGAGGGCGAGAGCGCGCTGATGTTCATCGATGGCCGCCTCAGTCACGCGATCCGCAAGGGACCTCTGCTGCCTGCGGGCGCCCCCGCGACCGCAGCTCTGTTCGCACCGGAGCTCATCGAGCCGCGGGCCCCGCGAGCAGATGAGATTGCGGTGGCCGAACGGGTGATGGCGGGACTTCCCTTTGACACGCTGCTGTACGGGCGCGTCGATTTGATTCGCGACCGGCACGGCAGGCCGTGCGTGCTCGAGCTCGAGCTCACCGAGCCATCGCTGTACCTGTCGTTCGAGCCCGGCTCCGCACAGCGTTTTGCCGCCGCAGCGCTGAAACGCCTCGCCTCCTCCAAAGCCGGCCACCAGGGAAGCTGCAGCGCAGCAGTTATGTGAGCCAGCGCACACGAAACCCGCTTCTAAGTCATTGGAGAAACAAAACTTTCACATTTCCGTCATACCTTTGACGCGGGCCTTGGCGAGGCTGTAGGCGTCCAACTCATGGGCCATTCCAACGGAGGGCGAGGGCCACATGAAGGCGACGGGCTTGAACACTTTCATCGCACGGGTCGATGCGGCCGAGTACGGACTGTGCTGCCGGCTGAACCGCGGCGCGCATCGCGCCCTGCCCCGGCGCGTCTTCCAGATCGCGAGCCGCCTCGGCGATGGCATCGTGTGGTACGTACTGATACTCGCGCTGCCGGTGCTGTATGGCGCGAGCGCGGTGAAGCCTGCCATTGCCATGGCTCTCACGGGTCTCCTCGGCGTGTTGCTCTACACGCTTCTCAAGCGGCTGTTGGTACGCGAGCGGCCCTTCATCACTCACCAGGGAATAAGCCAGGCCGCAGCGCCGCTCGACCGTTACAGTTTCCCTTCGGGCCACACGCTGCATGCGGTGTGCTTCACCTGGCAGGCTGCCGCCCATTTTCCCGAGCTCGCCTGGGTGTTGCTGCCTCTCACGGCGCTGATCGCCGCCTCGCGCGTGGTTCTGGGGCTCCACTACCCGACGGACGTGCTTGCCGGCGCGAGCATCGGCGCGGCTCTGGCGGCGCTCGGCCTCGTCTTCGCCTGAAACGGCGGACCGCAGGCGCTGCGCGCCTGGAGCTCGCCGAGGGCTAGCGCATGCGGGTGCTGTTCATCTCCGATGTCTACTTCCCGCGCGTCAACGGTGTCTCGACCTCCATTCGGACTTTTCGCGAGGATCTGGCGCACCGTGGGGTAGACACGTTGCTGGCAGCGCCGCGCTATGCAGGCAGTGTCGAGTGTCACGAGGAGCCCGGTGTGCTGCGCGTGCCTTCTGCGCGCGTACCACGCGATCCCGAGGACCGGCGCATGTCGTGGCGCGCAGTCACACGCACACTCGACGCGCTGCCCGAGCGCGCGTTCGAGCTCGTGCACATCCATACTCCCTTCGTTGCGCACTACGCCGGCGTGCGCGCGGCTCGCCGTGCCGGTGTGCCCTGCATCGCGACCTATCACACTTTCTTCGAGGAGTATCTGCACCACTACGTGCCGGCACTGCCGCGGCCGCTCAGCCGTTTCCTGGCGCGCAGCTTCACACGCTCGCAGTGCGCGTCGGTGCAGGCGCTGATCGCACCTTCCGCGCCGATGCGCAGCGTGCTCGAGGCTTATGGTATACGCACCCCTATTCACGTGCTGCCGACCGGGCTCGCGCCCGATCGCTTTCGCAGCGGCGACGGCGGTGCCTTCCGCGCCGCCGCCGGAATCGATGCTCACCGTCCGCTCGTCAGCTACATCGGCCGCGTGGCGCACGAGAAGAACATCGGCTTTCTCCTGCAGATGTTCCGCGAAGTGCTGCGCTCGGTTCCCGCGGCGCTGCTGATGATCGCGGGCGAGGGCCCGGCGCGCAGCGCGTTGCGCGCCCAGGTTGTGGCCCTCGGGCTGACGGCTCACGTGCACTTCGCCGGATACCTCGAACGCGACAGCGCGCTGCTCGACTGCTACGCGGCGGCGGACGTGTTCGTGTTTGCTTCGCGCACCGAGACGCAAGGGCTGGTGCTGCTCGAGGCCATGGCGCAGGGAATCCCCGTGGTGTCGACCGCCGAGCTCGGTACGCGCGCGGTGCTGCCCGGCAGCGGAGCGCTGATCGTGCCCGAGGAATGCGCCGCCTTCGCAGCTGCAGTCGTGCGCGTGCTTGGCGATGCACCGCTGCGCGCCGAGATGGGCGAACGCGGCCGCGCGCATGCGCGCAGCTGGTCTTCGGCGGCCATGGCGCAGCGACTGGCGGACATCTACGCCGAGGTGCGCGCGCTGCCGCGCACGGTCGGCGTGGCCGCATGAAAAAGCACCCCCGGGTCTGAGCGACCACCGATCGACCCGACGCGCAACCTCGCCGCGAGAGGTGCGTTGGATCGTCGACTGCTTCTCAGTATTTGCGCGCGCTGAGCAGTTGAACGGCTGCGGTTCTCGGCTACACTCCTGCGCTAGCGAACCGCAGGCGTTGGGAGCGAGCATGGGCGCGAAGCGGGCCTTGATCGTGGACGATTCCAAGTCCGCGCGGCTCTTTCTCGCCCGCGTACTGGAAAAGTACGACATCGATGTCGACAGCGCCGAGAGCGCGGAAGCTGCGATCGACTATCTCAGCGGCAATCGTCCGGACGTGATCTTCATGGATCACATGATGCCGGGCATGGACGGACTGCAGGCCGTGCGCGCAATCAAGAACGATCCGCGCACCGCGACGATTCCCATCATGATGTACACCTCGCAGGAAGGTGAGGTGTATCTCGGACAGGCCCGCGCACTCGGCGCACTCGGTGTGCTGCCAAAGCAGATCAAGCCCGCCGATGTTTCCAAGGTGCTCTACCAGCTGCATCTCGTGCCCGATCGCAGGACGAGCGAGCAGTCGAGCTTCACGCCGGTCAACGTGCATCCCGGTGCGTTTGCCGAGATGCCGGGGCCCGGACAGCGCGTGCTCACCGAGAGCACGCTGCGCGAGCATTTTGCGGAGCTGCGGCGCGCACTGGTCGCCGGCGTCGATACCCAGACCGATCGCATCACGGCCGAGGTGCGTGCGCTGCTGCTCGAGGCACTCCCGCCGCCGCCTCCACTGTCACTGCCCGAGCCTGGACCGCGTCCCGCGCCGGTGCCCTGGGCCTGGATCGTGGCATGCGCCGCCCTGGTGGTTGCGATTGTCAGCAGCGCGCTCTGGTGGCGCAGCGTGAAACTCCTCGAGCGGCTCGAGGTCGAAGTGACGCAACTGCAGGCATCGGGGGGTGCAGCCGGCGCCGCGCAGCCCCGCGCAGGCGCGATGCTCCGGGCGCCCGCGGCGGCCTCAGGCGTGGCCGCAACGGATGAGAGCAAGCCGTTCGTAGTCCCAGTACCCTACGGAGCCGAGCCGCTCACGGGTGTGCGTTTGGACGTCATCCGCCAGCAGCTCTACCGGCTTGCACGACAGAAGGTGACGGGCGTTGCGGACATCAAGACTTTCGCGGGACGCTTCTGTCTCCTCGGCTCGGCGCTCGAGGGCTACTCGCCCGCACCCGATGAGACCTTGTTCGCTCGCTGTGATCTGGTGGGCAATCCTTCTGAGGAGGCCCTCACCACCGCGCAGCGCACTCCTCTCGCGCTCGCCAATCTCATCGGCGAGATTCGCAGCGTCACGCACGGAACGCTCGACGTGCAGGTCTCGGCCGGCGACCCGGCTAACGTACTGGTACCTTATCCACCGGCGACCACCGACCTCGTTGCCGCCGAGTGGAATCGCGCCGCGATCGCGAACAACAGGGTCGAGATCCGCGTGCACTGAACCCGGCGATCCAGCCCGTGCCGACCGCTGATGACGATTTCCGGCCGGCACGCTGGCTGCGCAACCACCATGTGCAATCGATGCTGGCGAGCACCAACTGGCGTCGCGGGCGGCTGCTGCGGGAGTCAGCGCCGCTGCTCGCGGCCGCACGCGAGGTGCTGCTCGACTGCGGCGCGGGCGTACGCCTGCAGTGCTTCATCTCCAAACCGACGCAAGGCATGGGCACACCGGTGGTGCTGTTGCACGGCTGGGAGGGCAGTGCCAGCTCGATGTACGTGTTGTCCCTGGCCCGGCAGCTGTTTGAGCGCGGCTCCGAAGTGGTCCGGCTCAATCTGCGCGATCACGGTGACACGCACCATCTGAACCGGGAGCTGTTCCACTCCTGCCGCCTGCCGGAGGTCGTCGGTGCGGTCGCGGCCTTGCAGCGTCTGTACGCAGGGCGGGCGCTGCAGCTCGTGGGCTTCTCGCTCGGCGGCAATTTCATGCTGCGCGTCGCGGCGCAGGCGGGCGCCGCCGGCCTCAACCTGGCGCGCGTCGTCGCGGTATCACCCGTGCTCGAGCCGGTCGAGACGCTGGCGGCACTGCAGCGCGGGATGCCGGGCTACGAGAGCTACTTCGTACGCAAGTGGCTGCGCAGCCTGCGCAGGAAGCAGGAGTGCTGGCCCGACTGCTACGACTTCGCGCAGCTCGCGCGCCTGCACGATCTGAAGCTGATGACCGCCGAGATGGTGCGTCACCACAGCGAGTTCGCCTCACTGGAGGATTACCTGAACGGCTATGCCATCACCGGAGAGCGGCTGGCACGGCTCGAGGTGCCCTCGAATATCCTGACGTCACTCGACGACCCCATCATTCCGGCGAGCGCTCTGGCGAGGCTTGCCCGACCGCCGTCTCTGTGCCTCACCGTCACCCGCTACGGGGGCCACTGCGGATTCTTCGAGCGCCTGCGGGGGCCGACCTGGCTGGAGCGGCGCATCCTCGGACTGCTCGGAGCGGACACGCCACGACCGCTGTCTGCTACGGAAGGCGCGGCTGATGTGGAGCTGCACGAGACCAGCTGAGAGATTCAGCTCGACGCCCGCTTCTCCTCGAATTCCATCACCGGCTGGCCGCTGGTGACGGTTACGGCGCCATCGATGATGGCTCCGCGAGCCACGGCGATGCTGCGCGCGACGATGTCGGCACGGATAACGGCCGTCATCCCAACCTCGAGCTTGTCCTCGACAACGAGCTTGCCGGTGATCTTGCCGGCAATTACCGCCGCCCTGGCGTGAATTTCCCCTTCCCACTGGGCGGTGACGGCCATGCGCAACGCCCCAGCGACCCGCCCATCACCGCGAACCGCCCCGCACACCACCAGGGGGCCCGCCGTCTCCAGGTCCCCCGTCACGCAGGAGCCTTCGGCAACGAAGGTAGGCGAATCGCCGATCTGGTCGATCAGCCTGCGTTTCAATGTTTCGGCCATCCGCAGCTCCGTGGCCTGCGCCGCGTCATAATGCAGGGTCATAATACGGAGCTGGTCTTTCAAGGATGCCGACCATGGTCACATTCCGGGCAGGACGAGCCGTCCTGTGCGCTGTGCTGGCGGGGATAGCGGCTGCCTGTAGCCAGGAGCAACAGGACTGGCGCGCGGCCGAGGGCGCGGATTCGACCGAGGCCTGGCAACTGTTTCTCGAGCAACACCCCGACAGTGAGCTCGTGAACCAGGCGCGCAAGCGCATCGAGCAGCTCCAGACCCGCCGCGACTTTCAACGTGCCGATGCCATCGGGACCGTCGAGGCCTACCGGGCCTTTATCGCGCATCACCCGAGCGGGACGTGGTCGGAGCGTGCGCGCATCCGCATCGAGTCCTTCGCCCTCGGATCGGCGCCGCGTATCGCGCCACCGACTCCCGAGGAGGCTGCCAGCTTCGGCGATTCCGGCGTACGTGCACTGCATCTCGCGACAGCCGCGGTAGCGCAGGCACCGGCCTCTTCCGCGGAAACTGCGACCGTGCAACTTGCGTCACTTCCACTCGCCGCAGCTCCCGCGGATGCGAGTGACACGGGACCCCAGACTGTGGAGCAAGCGGAGAGCGCGACAGGCCGGGCCGTTCCTGGGGAGGCGGCGCAGGCCTCCCCGGACGTAATGGTCACTCCAGAGGTGGCATACGCGGCGTGGGCACCCCCGACGGTGGCACCAGCGGTGGCGGCAGTCCCGGCAGCGCCACCGGCGGTAACCGACTTCGGCCCACCGGCTGGGTATGGTATCCAGCTCGGTGCCTTCGGTAGCGAAGCGAGCGCCGATCGCGAGTGGCGCCGCCTGCAGGAGCGCTTTGGCGCCGAGCTCGGAAATCTGTCGCCACGGATCGTGATCGCTGAAAGCGATTCGCGGCAGCTCTACCGCCTGCAGGCCCCTGCTACCGGGGAGGCACAGGCACGTGCCATATGCGATTCGCTGCGCGAGCAGTCCCAGGCCTGCATACCGGTCGTGACTCGTTGAGCCTCGCGGCACCTGACCCTCGGTAGCCTGACGGCCGCAGCGCGCCAGACAGTGCTGCCGCCGGCTTCAAACTGACAATTTGTGTCAACCGCATGGCGGGCCCAGTGGGGCTTTAATCCATTGATTTATCTCTATTTCCTGCTTTGGCACAGGCTTTGCTGAATAAAGCCTAGTTGCGAACAATTCCCCGTGTTCGCTCCTGCGCGCCGCGATGCGACTTCCCCCGCCTCGCGGCGCTTTTTTTCCAGCAGCTTTTCCGGCAGCCCAATCGGGGCGTGCTCCTCACAGTGTCTGACGGCCTTCGTGCCCCACGAGCTGCGCCAGCGCGCGGTCGAGTCCTTCGAGCAGAGGCTCTACTGCCGCCAGCAAATGCCGCCCTGCCGCGGTGAGCTCGATCGCGCGCGTCCGCCTCACGAACAAGCGCGTGCCGAGCAGCATCTCGAGCTGCCTCATCTGGTGGCTGACCGCGGAGGGTGTCAGGCATAGCTCATGCGCTGCGAACTTGAAACTCAAATGGCGTGCAGCCACGCAGAACGCGCGCAGATGCTTCGCAGGCGGGAATTGGGAGGGACGCATCGCGGAAGCTACCCGTGTCTTGGCATTTGCTTGAGGAAGCAACTTCCATGCCCCATGTACCGCTCGGGCAGCGCGCGTGCGTCAGCCCGCCGCGACGCCTGCCCGCCCCGAAGCGGTGCAGGCTCAGCGTGACCTCGCCCCGGATGGGTGCAGGCTGCGGATAGAATCGGATGGGCCGCCGGGGCGGCGGGGTGTTGGATGGAATTCCGAGACTACTACAAGATCTTGGGCGTCGAGCGCTCAGCCTCCGCGGACCAGATCAAGACCGCGTACCGGCGCCTCGCGCGCAAGTACCATCCCGATGTCAGCAAGGAACCAAACGCCGAGGCGCGCTTCAAGGAAATGCAGGAGGCGTACGAAGTGCTGCGCGATCCCGAGAAGCGCGCCGCGTATGACCAGCTCGGCAGTGACTGGAAGTCAGGACAATCGTTCCATCCGCCGCCGGACTGGGGCAGAGGCTTCGAGTTTTCTGGCCGGCCGACTGGCGGCGGCGGCGGCGGGCGGCAGTACTACACCGGCAGAGGCGCTGGCGGCGCCGCAGGCGAAGAGGATTTCAGCGACTTCTTCTCGTCGTTGTTTGGCGGAGGCTCACCCTTTGCAGGCGCCGCGGCCCGCGGCGGAGGGCGCGATCATCATGCGCGCATCGACATCACTCTCGAGGAAGCCTACCGCGGCACGACCCGGATGCTGGAGCTGAAGCGTCCCGAGGTGAAGCCCGACGGCTCCGTCGAGCTGCGCTCGCACACCGTGCGCGTCACGATTCCAGCGGGAGTCAGCGAAGGCCAGCTGATCCGGCTCGCCGGTCAGGGCGAGCCGGCCACGGGACCCGGCAACGCCGGCGATCTGTACCTCGAGACACATATCCTGCCGGACAAGGTTTTCGCGCTCGACAACCGCGATGTCACGATCACACTGCCGGTGGCACCCTGGGAGGCCGCGCTCGGCGCGAGCGTCATGGTGCCGACTCTCGGAGGACCGGTCGAGATGCGCATTCCGGCCGGGGCGCAGTCCGGCCAGAAGCTGCGACTGCGCGGACGCGGGCTCCCGGGGTCATCGCCGGGAGATCAATACGTTCAACTGAAGGTCGTGCTGCCGCCGGCCGACTCTCCGCAGGCCAAGGCGCTCTACGAGGAAATGCGGTCGAAGCTCGGCTTCGATCCGCGCGCGACTGAGGTGAGGTGAGCCATGGTACGAGTGACTCAGGTGGTCGAGGCGCGGGTACTCGGAGAGGGTGACTGGATCGCCGCGACGGAGATCTGCCAGATCTG
Organism: Steroidobacteraceae bacterium; assembly: GCA_035495655.1. GTDB lineage: Bacteria > Pseudomonadota > Gammaproteobacteria > Steroidobacterales > Steroidobacteraceae > 13-2-20CM-66-19. Next base: position 16,865 of record DATJFM010000104.1, on the reverse strand, counting down.
CCGGCTCGATCTCGAATCGGTGCTGGAGCTCGCCCAACTCGGCATCGTGTCATCGCGCGAGCACGCCCCGGGCGAGTGGCAGGTGGCGGCCACAGCACTTCCGCGGCTGCGCGTCGCGGGTCGCCTGATCCAGGATCTCGGCGTCAATGTGAGCGGCGCGGCGCTCGCACTGGAGCTGCTCGAGGCGCAGCGCGAACTCGAGAGGCGCCTGCGGCGACTGGAACGACTCGAGCGCCTCGGGCCGAATTACTGACCGAAGGTCGAGCCCCCCGCACGCAGCCAGTCGAGCTCTGCGGGCGTACTGGTGCGTCCGAGAACCCGGTTACGGTGCGGGAACCGCCCGAAGCGCTCGATGATCGCGCGGTGGTTCTCGGCTGAGCGAAGCGCGGACGCGAAGTAGTCACTCAGCTCCTCGGGAGCTTCCGTCAGGAGCCGCCGGTGGGCAGCGACAGATTCCTCCTGTACCTCGCGGCTCTCCGCGTGCTGCAGCGGCATGTAGAAAAATGTTCGCTCTATGGTCGAGAGCGCTGCATCGGCCGCGGACTGCATACCCGAGAGGGTGAGCCCGAGCGCCTGCGCATCGTAGGCAAAGGCACGTGCGGTGCCGCGGAAGATACTGCGTGGGAACTGGTCGAGCAGGATGATGAGGCTGAGGCGCCGCCGCGGCCCATCGGCCCAGGCGGCCAGCTCTCCGCGGGCTGCGCGCTCGAGCAGCTCACCGAAACGAACGCGGATGTGCTCATCGCGCCGCTGGCGCATCTCGTCGGCTTTATCCCCGAACCAGAAGCGGATGCGCCGATTCAGAACGCTCGCGGTGAAGGGCACCGTACCGAACCAGAAGTCGCGGACGCTGCGCGCCTCATCCATGTCGCCGGGTCGCTTCCGCACTCGCCTGGTCGGCCTCGAACAGGCGCTCGAGCTGCTGCGCGGCCGCACGCGTGGTGGCGAGGAACTTCTCCTCGTCCTCCTTCACCCGGTACTGCGCCTGCAGCGTCTGCTGGTCGTGCTGACGGAAACGGCGTATCGCCTCGCGGGCGCTCACCGCCGTCTCTCCCAATGCCTCCAGCACCGCGCTCGCCATCTCCAGACTCGAGGCATAGGTCTCGCGGATGATCTCGGTGACGCCCAGATCCATGAGCGCGAAGGCGTGCTGGCGGCTGCGGGCACGCGCGAAGATGCGCAGGTGCGGGAACTGCTCGCGCACCACTGAGGCGGCCCGCACCGACGCATCGACGTCATCGATCGCGAGCACCAGCACTCGGGCGGTCTGCGCGCCGGCTGCGCGCAGCAGGTCGAGTCGCGATGCGTCGCCATAGTAGACCTGGTTGCCGAAGCGCCGGACGAAATCCACGTGCGTCTGGCTGTTGTCGAGGGCGGTGAACGGCATGCCCTTCGCCTGCAGCACGCGCGCGACGATCTGACCGAAGCGGCCGAAGCCGGCGATGATGACCGGGCTGTCCTGCACCTCGATCTCGTCGAACGGACCCTCGTCGCTCTTGTGCCACCGCGCATTCACTGCCTCGTACGCGATCAGCAGCAGTGGCCCCAGCATCATCGACAGCGTCACGGCGAGAACGAGCAGGTCCACGGTGGCCGAATCGATGAGCTTGCCCCGCGCGGCGAGCGTAAACAGCACGAACGCAAATTCGCCTCCGGTCGGCAGCGCGAATCCCAACCGCAGCGGCGAGTCGCCGCGCAAGCGCGCGAGCTTGCCGAGCGCGCTGATCGCAACGATCTTCACCAGCAAGAAACCGGCGGTGATCGCGAGCAGCGTGAGGGGCTCGGAGCGCAACAGTCCCAGGTTCGCCGCCATGCCGACGGAGATGAAGAACAGCCCCAGCAGCAATCCCTTGAACGGCTCGAGATCGGCCTCGAGCTCGTGGCGGAACTCGCTATCCGCGAGCAGCACGCCGGCGAGGAAAGCTCCGAGCGCGCTCGAGAGCCCGAGGCGGTTGGCAAAAAGTGCCGTAAGAATGACCGTGAGCAGTGCCGCGGCCGTGAATACCTCGCTCACCTGCACACGCGCGACCAGGCGCAGCGCGGGGCGCAGCACTATGCGGCCGCCACCGATCAGCACACCTGCGCCGACCGCGACGAGCTTCAGCAGGCTCAGCCACCAGGGGCCCGCGCTTGGGTGACTGGGTGGCAGCGGCTCGAGTAGCGGCAGGATCGCGAGCGCGGGCAGGACTGCGAGGTCCTGAAACAGCAAAATGCCGAAAGCGGCGCGCCCATGCTGACTCTTCAGCTCGCGCCGCTCTGCGAGTATCTGCAGCACGAGCGGTGTCGAGGAGAGCGATAGACCGAAGCCGATGACCGCCGCAGCGCCAAGTGGTTGCCCGAGCGCCCAGGCAATCGTTCCCAGGAGCAGCGTGCACAGCACCACCTGGGCGGCACCGAGCCCGAAGACGATGCGGCGCATCACCCACAGGCGCGTCGGTTGCAGCTCGAGCCCGATGATGAAGAGCAGAAGCACTATTCCGAACTCGGCGACCTGCGTGATGTGCCTGATATCGCCGATCAGGTTCAGTCCCCAGGGACCGATCACAAGCCCTGCGGCGAGATAGCCGAGGATCGAAGACAGCCGAACGAAGCGAAACAGCGAGACCGCGATGACGGCCGCTGCGAGCAGTATGGCGGTTTGTGTGACGGTGATCATCGGCGGTCGAGCGATTCTCGCAGGAATCGGCGCGCCAGGCGCCCTTGAGTTTCAGGCCGGCGGTCCCCATCCCAGCGCGAATGCTCGACAGTGAACCGCCGGTTACTCACGGCGCACCCGCAGAGCCGATCGAACAAGCCGCCACTGCCGCTGGACGAGTGGTTTCAGCGAGCGAGCCGCTCGATGCCTACTCGGCCGCTGTGGTCGGTGCGCTCGAGCAGGTCGCGCCTGCGGTGGTCAGTGTCTACGTAGGGAGCGCGCTCGAGGCAGAGCGTGCCCGTGGCGGGGCTGGTTCGGGTGTCGTGGTGACCCCCGATGGCTATCTGCTCACCAACGAGCACGTCGTACAGCGCGTGAATGAGGCGCGCGTCACCTTCGTCGATGGACGCACGGTTCCAGCCGTCGTCGCCGGCCGTGATCCCTCGACCGACCTGGCCGTGCTACGTGCCCAGGCCGCGACGCTGCCTTACGCGCGGCTCGTGCCGGAGCAGCCTCTGCGCCCCGGCCAGCTCGTGATCGCGGTCGGCAATCCGTTCGGCTTCGAATCCACGGTCTCCGCCGGAGTCGTGAGCGCCCTCGGACGCTCGCTGCGCAGCCGACAGGGACGGCTCATCGAGAGCGTGGTGCAGCACACCGCCGCGCTCAACCCCGGTAATTCCGGCGGCCCGCTGGTCGATTCGCACGGACGCGTTGCCGGCATCAATACAGCGATCATCGCCATGGCTCAGGGGATCGGCTTCGCCATTCCGGCATCCACTGCGCAATGGGTGTTGACTGAGATTCTGACGCAGGGGCGGGTGCGGCGTGCCTGGCTCGGCATCGCTGCGCGTGACCGGCCGCTCGATCTGCGCCTGGTGCGCGCGCTCGGGCTGGGGACGCGCCATGCGGTCGAGGTGCTCTCCCGCGAGGATGCGGGACCGGCCGCGCGCTCCGACCTGCGGCCGGGAGATCTGGTCGTGGCGGTGAATCACGAGACGGTGGGCGGCATCGACGAGCTGCACCGCCTGTTGAGCCGCGTGCCTCCAGGAAACGAGCTGACGCTGCGAGTGGTACGGCGCACGCAGCTTCTGGACGTGCGGCTCATCGCACGCGAGCCGCCCGGCAGCTGATCTGATCGCAGGCGAAAGCGTGTCCCTTCAGGGGAGCGCTGTTGATGATCTCTTCCTCGATGCTGAACCAAGAGGTTCAGTGTCGCCGGGAGATCGTTCCTACTCCGGGCTCGGCTTCTGCGCCGGGCCCACCCTCTGCGCGGCCTGCCAATCCGCGCGCCGCAGCCGGTACAGCACATGGCGCCGCAAGCGGTGCCCCGCAGGCATACGCGGGTGATCGAAGTCGCCATCGGCGACCCGCGCCATCCCTAGCCGCTCCATCACCGCTTGCGAGCGCACGTTTGCGGGCACGGTGAAGGAAACCACCTCGGGCAGTGCCACTGTCTCGAACGCGAATCGCAGGCACTCGAGCCCCGCTTCGGTGGCGAAACCCTGGCCCCAGCTCGCGCGCTCGAGTCGCCAACCAATCTCCACGCAAGGGGTGAAGGGTGCCTCGAACGAGGGAGCCTGCAAGCCCACGAAGCCAACGAATGCGCCACTGGTGCGCGACTCGACCGCCCATAGCCCCCAGCCCTGATGCGCGATCTCCGCCGCTGCCTTGCGCACGAACACATCGCTCTCGGTGCGGGTGAGGCAGGCTGTCATGAACTCCATCACCACCGGGTCGGCGTTGAGGCGAGCGAACGGCTCGCGATCGCTCGCGCGCCATTGACGCAGCCAAAGTCGAGGCGTCGTGAGCTCGGTCATGGGCAGCGGTGCTTGCAAGAGCTTCGCGGGCCGGTATTATCGGACGCATAGTGATGGTGTAAGACAGTCGGTCCGCGGAGCGAGCTCGCAAGCCCTCCGTGCGCGGCTGCTCGTCCGCGGGCTCCCGAGCTGCTCGAGAGTCGCGCGGATCTCCTGAACGCAAGAATTGCCGGTGTGCGCCCGAGGCGCTGGCCGTGAGGCCGGTGCAGCGGGTGCGTGCCTTCATGCGACGCGCAGCCGGGACTCACCATGCACTCTCCTTCACGTGGACTCTACAAAGACTGCTACGAGCGCGACAGCTGCGGATTTGGCCTGATCGCGAGCCTGGATGACGCCGCGAGCCACTGGCTGGTCCGCACCGCCATCACCTCTCTCATTCGTCTCACTCACCGCGGCGCCGTGGCAGCCGATGGCAAAACCGGCGATGGCTGCGGGCTGCTGCTGACGCGCCCGGAGCGTTTCCTGCGGGCCGTCGCCGCCGAGTGCGGCTTCCCGCTCGGCGCCCGCTTTGCTTCGGGCCTGGTGTTTCTCTCACGCGACGGGCCGCTGGCGGCTGCGGCGCGTGCGGCGCTCGGCGCGCAGCTTTCGCAACAGGGGCTGGAGATCGCCGGTTGGCGCGCGGTACCGATCAACGCGGATGCCTGTGGTGCGGAGGCGCTCAAGTCGCTGCCGCTCATTGAGCAGGTGTTCGTCAATGCCCCAGCCCAGCTCGACGAAGCAACGCTCAATCGGCGGCTGTTCATGGCGCGGCGGCTCGCGGAGCTGGCTTGTGCGCAGGACGCGGCTTTCTATCTGCCGAGCCTGTCCGCCAGCACCTTCGTCTACAAGGGCATGGTGATGCCGCAACACCTGGCGGAGTTCTACCCGGATCTCGGCGATGAGCGGCTCGAGAGCTCGGTGGCCGTGTTCCACCAACGCTTCTCCACCAACACTCTGCCGCAATGGCGCCTCGCGCATCCGTACCGGTATCTGGCGCACAACGGCGAGATCAATACGATCCAGGGTAATCGCAACTGGGCCACCGCGCGCGGGCCATTACTGCGCTCACCACTCCTGCCGCAGCTGCAGGAAGTGCTGCCACTCGTATCGCTCACCGGCTCGGACTCACAGAGCCTCGACAACATGCTCGAGGTGCTGCTGATGGGCGGCCTCGATCCGCTGCAGGCGATGCGCCTGCTCATGCCGCCGGCCTGGCACGGGCTCGACAGCATCGATCCGGAGCTGCGTGCGTTTTACGAGTACTACTCCGTGCACATGGAGCCCTGGGATGGACCCGCCGGAGTGGTGCTCAGCGATGGCCGCTATGCGCTGTGCACGCTCGATCGCAACGGACTGCGCCCCGCGCGCTACGTAATCACCAGCAACCGCTGTCTGACGGTCGCCTCCGAGAGCGGTGTGTGGGATTACCGCCCCGAGGAGGTGGTGCGGCAGGGCAAGCTCGGCCCCGGCGACATGCTCGCCCTCGACCTGGGAAAAGGGGTGTTGATGTCCTCGCAGGACATCGACCAGCTGCTGAAGACACGCCATCCCTACAAGGCCTGGCTCAAGAAAGGTGTGCGCTATCTCGAGAGCGACCTGGTGGACCCGAGGCTCGCGGCTGAGCCGATGGACAGCGCCACGCTCGCGCTCTATCAGAAGATGTTCAACGTCAGTCAGGAGGAGCGCGAGGACATCATTCGCGTGCTGGCACAGGATGAGAGCGAAGCGGTGGGTTCGATGGGCGATGACACACCGCTGCCCGTGCTCTCGAGCCAGCTGCGCTCGCTCTACGACTACTTCCGTCAGCAGTTCGCCCAGGTCACCAATCCACCGATCGACCCGCTGCGCGAATCGCTGGTGATGTCGCTGCAGACGCAGATCGGACCCGAGTGCAACATCTTTCTCCCACGGCCCGAGCACGCGCGCCAAGTGGTGCTCGGTTCGCCCATCCTCTCGCAGCGCAAGCTGCGGCAGATCCTGGCGATCGAGGAGGTGACGCACGAGTTTCTCGATCTGCAGTACGACCCGGCCGAGGGCCTGCAGCGGGCGATCGCACGGCTGTGCGCGCAGGCCGAGAGCGCGGTGCGCGAGGGCAAGCTGGTGCTGCTGCTTTCGGACCGCTACCTGGTGCGCGGGCGCATCCCCGCGCACGCGCTGCTGGTCACTGGTGCCGTGCACCAGCACCTGGTGAAGGCCGGGCTGCGCTGCAAATGCAACCTGCTCGTCGAGACCGGCACCGCACGCGAGCCGCATCACTTTGCCTGCCTCATCGGCTACGGCGCCACCGCCGTGTATCCCTACATGGCGTATCAGGTGCTGTTCGAGATGATGCGCAAGGGCCGGGTGAAGCTCGACTTCGCGGCGCGGCTGGAGCTCGGGCGCAGTTACCGCGCCGGCCTGCGCAAGGGCCTGTTCAAGATCATGTCGAAGATGGGTATCTCCACCATCTCGAGCTATCGCAGCTCGCAGCTGTTTGAGATCGTGGGGCTCGCGGATGAGGTGGTGCAGCTGTGCTTCACCGGCACCGAAAGTCGCGTGCAGGGCGCGGACTTCGGCGATCTCGAGGCCGAGGCGCTTGCGCTCGCCAGGCTCGCCTGGGATCCGCGCGAGGCGCTCCCGCAGGGAGGACTGCTCAAGTACGTGCACGGCGGGGAGTACCACATGTACAACCCGGATGTGATCGCGGCGCTGCAGGCGGCGGTGGTGGCGCGCGATCCGAAGCACTACCGCGAGTTTGCGCAGCTGGTGAACAGCCGCCCGCCGTCGACCTTCCGCGACCTGCTCGCTCTGCGGCCACTCGGCCCTCCGGTGCCGGTGAGCGAGGTCGAGCCCATCGAGGCGATAATTGCGCGTTTCGACAGCGCCGGCATGTCCCTCGGTGCGCTCTCGCCCGAGGCGCATGAAGCGCTCGCTATCGCCATGAACCGTCTCGGTGCCCGCTCCAACTCGGGTGAGGGGGGCGAGGACCCCGCGCGCTACCGCAGCGAGAAAAATTCGAAGATCAAGCAGGTGGCGTCGGGGCGCTTCGGTGTCACGCCCGAATACCTGATCAACGCCGAGGTGCTGCAGATCAAGATCGCACAGGGCGCGAAGCCCGGCGAGGGTGGTCAGCTGCCCGGCCACAAGGTCAACGATATGATTGCCACGCTGCGCTTCGCGCGGCCGGGTGTCGGGCTGATCTCACCCCCACCACACCACGACATCTACTCCATCGAGGACCTGGCGCAGCTGATCTTCGACCTGAAGCAGGTGAACCCCGAGGCGCTCGTGTCGGTGAAACTGGTGGCCGAGCCCGGGGTCGGCACCGTCGCGGCCGGGGTAGCCAAGGCCTATGCGGACCTCATCACCATCTCCGGCTATGACGGCGGCACCGGTGCAAGCCCGCTTTCCTCGATCAAGTACGCCGGCACACCGTGGGAGCTCGGGCTCGCCGAGACACACCAGACGCTGCGTCTGAAGGCTCTGCGCCATCGCGTGCGGCTGCAGGCCGACGGCGGATTGAAGACCGGCCTGGATGTGGTGAAGGCGGCCATCATCGGCGCCGAGAGCTTCGGATTCGGCACTGCCCCCATGGTGGCGCTCGGCTGCAAGTACCTGCGCATCTGTCATCTCAACAACTGCGCCACCGGCGTGGCGACGCAGCATCAGCTGCTGCGCTCGAAGTACTTCGTGGGACTGCCGGAGATGGTGATCAACTACTTTCGTTTTGTGGCCGCGGAGGTGCGCGAGATCCTCGCCACGCTCGGGGCGCGTAGCCTGAACGAGATCATCGGCCGCACCGAATGTCTGCAGGTGATGGCGGGCACGACCGCGAAGCAGCGCAAGCTCGATCTTGCGCCGATCCTCTCGGCGGGTGGCGCGCGCAGCGATGCGCCGCAGTTCTGCAACACGGCCCGCAACGCGCCCTTCGATGAGGGCGCGCAGGCGGAGCGCATGGTGCGCGACATGTTGCCCGCGATCACCAGCAGGAGCGGCGGGGAGTGGCACTACGAGCTGCGCAACTACCATCGCTCGATCGGCGCACGGCTCTCCGGAGAGATCGCGCGGCGCTGGGGCAACTACGGCATGGCGGATTCTCCGCTGCTCGTGCGCTGCCGTGGCCACGCGGGACAGAGCTTCGGTGTGTGGAACGCCGGCGGTCTGCATCTGTATCTCGAGGGCGATGCCAACGATTACGTCGGCAAGGGCATGGCCGGCGGCATGATCGTGCTGCGCCATCCGCCCGGCGCAAGCTTCGTCGCGCGCGACACCGTCATCATGGGCAACACCTGCCTTTACGGGGCGACCGGCGGTGAGCTGTACGCGGCCGGAGTGGCCGGTGAGCGTTTCGCGGTGCGCAACTCCGGTGCGCTGGCAGTCATCGAGGGGGCAGGCGATCACTGCTGCGAGTACATGACCGGCGGCGCCGTGTGCGTACTCGGCCGCACCGGGGTGAATTTCGGAGCCGGCTTTACCGGTGGCTTCGCCTACGTGCTCGATCTGGAGCGCAACTTCGTCGACCGCTACAACCACGAACTGATCGACATCAGCCGCATCCACCCCGAGGCCATGCAGTCTCACGTACAGCACCTGGAGTCACTGCTCGAGCGGCACGTGGCGGCGACCATGAGCGCCTGGGCCGAAGAAATCGCCGCCGACCTGCGTGCCTTCCTGCCGAAGTTCTGGGTGGTGAAGCCCAAGGCTGCTTCCGTCGACTCCCTCATCGAGAACCTGCGGCGCGCGGCGTGAGGGTGCGGGCAATCCCATGAGCGACAGGAATCTGCAGTTCCTCGAGATCCACCGCGCCGAGCCCGCCAAGGCTGCGGCCGAAGCACGCATCGGCAACTTCCGCGAGATCTATGCGCGCTTCGATGCGGACGGTGCGGCTCAGCAGGCGGGCCGCTGTCTCGGCTGCGGCAATCCCTTCTGCGAGTGGAAGTGTCCGGTCCACAATTACATTCCCAACTGGCTGCGGCTCATCGAGGAAGGCAATCTGCTCGAGGCGGCGGAGCTCTCGCACAAGACCAACTCACTCCCCGAGGTTTGCGGCCGTATCTGCCCGCAGGACCGGCTGTGTGAAGGCGCCTGCACGCTCAACGACGGGCTCGGCGCGGTCACGATCGGAGCCATCGAGAAGTACATCACCGACGAAGCCCTGCGGCGCGGGTGGACTCCCGACATGTCGCACGTGCGGCGTACCGAGCGGCGCGTGGCGGTCGTCGGCGCCGGCCCTGCCGGGCTCGCCTGTGCGGATGTGCTGGTGCGTAATGGCGTGCAGCCCGTGGTGTTCGACCGCCAGTCGCGCATCGGAGGCCTCCTGACCTTCGGCATCCCGCCGTTCAAGCTGGAGAAGGAAGTGGTGGAGAAGCGCCGCGAGCTGTTGCAGGGGATGGGAGTCGAATTCCGTCTCGGCTGCGAGATCGGCCGCGATGTTCCCTTCGCGCGGCTGCTCGCCGACTACGACGCGGTGTTTCTCGGCATGGGCACCTACACCTATGTCCGCGGCGGGTTTCCGGGCGAGGACCTGGCGGGAGTGTACGAGGCGCTGCCGTATCTCATTTCCAACATCAAGTACCAGCTCGGGTTCGATGGTGCCGGGCACGCGCTGATCAGCATGCGCGGGCGACGGGTGCTGGTGTTGGGCGGCGGCGATACCGCCATGGATTGCAATCGCACGGCGATCAGACAGGGAGCGCAGAGAGTCACCTGCACCTACCGGCGCGATGAAGGCAACATGCCCGGCTCACGGCGCGACTACCGCAACAGTCGCGAAGAAGGGGTGGAGTTCCTGTTCAACCGCCAGCCGATCGAGATCGTGGGTGGAGAGCGCGTGGAGGGAGTGAAGCTGGTGGACACTGTTCTCGGCCCGCCCGATAGCCGCGGCCGGCGCGTACCGCAGCCGCTGGCCGGCTCCGAGCAGATCATGGCGGCAGATGCGGTGATCATCGCGTTCGGCTTCCTGCCGAGCCCGCCACCCTGGTTCACCGATCATGGCATCCGCGTGCACCATGGCGGGCGCGTGCGGGTGTCGCTCGGGACGAACAGCGCCTTTCAGACCACCAACCCGCAAGTGTTTGCGGGCGGTGACATGGTGCGCGGCTCGGATCTGGTGGTCACCGCGGTGTTCGAGGGACGCGAGGCCGCGCGTGGCATCCTGCAATACCTCGACGTGCGCTGTTGACTCGAGCATGAGCTGGAAAAGAAAGGGCCCCGCAGGTGCGGGGCCCGTGAGGTTTGGTCGCGTCGTCGAGTGACCCGGTGGTTCGCTGTCAGCTCCGGCCGTACGCCCCTAACCACTCAAACAGAGTGTGTGCAGCGTCTTCGCCGGTCGCGTCATCACGAGCATCTACTCTTTTGCGGCTGAAACGTCTGGAGCTGTGAGCTCCGGCTTCTATCGCGAGGCCCGCGTGTTCATGCACGCGTTTTGTCGTTCCTGACAACCCACAGCAAGTTAGTTGGCTGCCGTACCCGTGCCCGCGCCGATCCCCGAGCTTTCTGTTGTAAGTTCCCTCCTACCGTAGAGGCTTGTACGCATCAACAGCCGAGAGCGCCATTGACCCCAAGACCAGAAATTCTTTTGCGGACAGTATCTTCCCGCAGTAATTGTACTGATTCCTGCCGGGATTACCATGTCGCAGATTATCGACAAATCCCACAGGGCCGTAGCAGAAACGCAACAGAGGGCGGCAAGGCTTACCGCGGAAGGCGCACGCTGATCCGAGCCCCGGAGCCCCCCGGAAGGCTGACCGCGGTGGCCTCCCCGCCATGGAATTCGGCGATGAGGCGGACGATGTAGAGGCCGAGCCCGAAATGCGGCCGGCTGTCCCGATCGGATCGCGATTGCCAGAGCGACTCGAACAGGCGCCCCTGCAGGTGCTCAGGCAGCGGGGGGCCAGGATTGTCGACCTCGATGAGCGCCGCCACGGGCTCGAGGCGCAGCCGTACGGTGATCGTGGCACCAGCCGGGCTGAAGTCGACGGCATTGTCGATGAGCTTATCGAGCAGCTGCACGATCAGATCGGGAGCACCATGCAACATAATCGGACCGGGGGGCAGCTCGATGGCGAACACCCGGCTGGGGAACGCGGTGCGGTAAGCCGCGACCGCCGAATCGATCAGCGCCACGGCATCGAAGTCGACCCGCTCGGCGCTGCTGATCGCCTCCTCGACACGGCTCGCAGCTCCCATCGCGAGCAGGATCGCATTCAGCCGCTCGCTTCCCTGGCGGGCGCGCGCGAGGTAGGTGCGCGCCGCTTCGCCGACCGGCTCCGCTTCGAGATTCTCGAGCGAGGAACGCACGATGGTGAGCGGCGTACGGATCTCGTGGGCGAGCTTGCCGGCGAGAGTGCGCAGATAGTCGGTGTACGCGTTGAGCCTGCCCAGAAGCGTCGCGAAGCTGCGGGCGACATCGCCGAGCTCATCGCGCACGGTGGTGTCGGGGAAGGCGGTCACGAGGCCGGTGCGTGTCAGCGCCGATTCGCTCGCCCGGCGCAGCCGCGCGAGTCGCAGCGCGAGCCACGCCGCGAAGGCGAACATCAACAGCACGGCCGCGACGCTGGTGCCGAGTGTGAAGTTCAGCATCCGCGTCAGCGCGCGATCGCGCAACCGCAGCCAGCGATCGGGAGTCTGCGTCACCTCGAGAGCGGCGATCTGTGCACGGCTGTCGCGCGCATAGACCGGCGCGTGCGCCGCGATGAGACTGGGTGCGCCGGGGCGGTCGATGAAGCGCCGGTACAGCCGGGCGAGGAGCGGTGTGCCGGTCGCGAGCAAGCGCGCCTGTGCAAGTGCATCGACACGCGCGAGCATCTGGCCATCGGGCGCGCTGAGCGCGATCTTCAGCCCCGGCTGCATGAACTGCGCGAGGTACGAGGTGAGCTCGGGAGCGGCGACGATCAGACGGCCGAGGGTGCGCAGATCCTCGCTGCGCAACGTGCCGTAGCTCACGGGCGCGCCGCCGCGCGCGTCGCGATCGTCGACCAACACACCGAAGCGCTCGCCGAGCATCGACAGTGGCACGCGGATTTCCACCCGGTAGCCTCCGCTCATGGTTTGCCAGGCGGCACGTACGCGCGGCTCGATGATGACACGCTGCTCGCCGAAGTCGCCCGCTTCGATGCGCCGTGCGCTGAGTGCCCCGGGGCCGGTTGCAGCGAGAAACAGCTGCTGCTCCTCGCCGTGGGTATCCTTGTAGCCGATCCACACCCGGTCGCCGAAGGTGGCCGGGTCCAGCCAATTGCTGCCGGGCGCGTCGAACAGCGGATGCTCGTCATGCACCTCGAGCAGCACATACAACATGCGCTCGAACACGCCGCTCAGGGTGCCGAAGTGATGCTGCGCGTCGTGCCTGAAAAATCGCCAGGCAGGCGGATCGCGCGGCCAGTCATCCGCATACCCATCGATGAGTGGTGCAGCACTGAGAGCGAGCGGACGCAGATCGTAAGGCCCCGGCGCCGCCCAGGCCGGCGCACTGCTCTCGCCGTCGGCGGCGATCGCCTGCGGCGCCGGTGCATCCTGCGTGCTCTCTGTCTGTGTGCCCGCTGCCGGCGGCGGCGGCTCGCGGTAGAGCAGATCCGTGCGCCCCTGGAGCGAGGCGGCTATGGTCTGCGCAACCGCCTGGAGCGATGTCTGCTCGCCTTCGCGCAGTGCCGCCTCCATCTCGCGCGCGTAGCGACAGCCGGCCCAGGGCAGCCCGAGCGTGGCGAGGCCGAGAGCAAGCAGCTTGAGACGCAGCGACATCGCGCGAGCGATTACTCGACCCAGCGGTAGCCCATGCCGTAGACGGTCTGCAGGCAGTCGAACTTCGCGTCGATGCCCTGAAACTTGCGCCGGATGCGCTTGACGTGCGAGGTAATGGTGTTGTCGTCGAGGACCACGTTGGCCGCGTCCATGAGCTGCTGACGCGTGCGCACGTGGCCGGGATGGCGCGCGAGCGCGTGCACGATCCAGAACTCGGTAAGCGAGAGCAGCACCACCTTGCCATCCCATTGCGCCTGCATGCGCTCAGCATCGAGCGTGAGTGCTCCGCGATGCACGATCTCGCTCGCAGCGTCGGGCCGGCGCAACGCATCCACGCGGCGGAACAGCGCATTTACCCGTGCGGTGAGATGCGCGAGGCTCAGGTCCTTGGTGAGAAAGTCATCCGCGCCGAGCCGCAGTCCCGACACGGCATCGAGCTCGCTGTCGCGTGCGGTGAGAAAGATGATCGGCAGCTCCGCCGACAAGGCGCGCAGCTGCCGGCACAGCTCGAAGCCGCCCTCGGGCTCGTCCTCGAGCGAGATATCGATGACCGCGAGATCCGGCAGCCGCGCGTTGCAAGCCGCCATGGCCTGAGTGCGGTTGGCGTAGCAGCGCACCGCATAGCCCTCGCGCATGAAGGCGGCAGCGTAGTTGTCGCGAATGGCTGCTTCGTCCTCGACGATGGCGATGAGGCGCTTCATCGGCATCCAAGGCTACAGGCTGTGCGCGCGCCGTGAAAGCGCGGCACGCCTGCCACTTTGCGCCACAATTGTTCGGCGTCCGGCCACGATTGCATCCCGCACCGCGCGCATCTGCTCCCTGGTAATGGCGAGGTAGCCGAGCCTGCGGGAGAGCCTCATGCGCGCAACGACCGCGCGAGCCGACTTTGAGCGATGCCTCGTGCCACGGTGTGCAGCCGCGCGCCGCAGTGAGCGGGTGGCCAACTGGCTGGCACTCATCGCGCTGCTGGCGCTCGCCATCGTGTGGCCATGAGCGGAGAATTTTTGGCCGCAGTGATTGGAACGCCGGGGTTGTGTGCGTACCCTGCGCTCGGAACGCATCTCCGGCCTCTGTGCGGTGCGCTACCATGCTGCCCCCGGCGTCGCCCGGCGAGCGGATGCAGCCGGTGAAAGGGAGCGACCATGGACGATACAGTCGTGTTCTACAGCAGCCCGATGTCTCGTGGACGGGTGGTGCACTGGCTGCTCGAGGAAGCAGGGGCGCCGTACCGATACGAGCTCGTTAATCTCGAGGCACGCGAGCAGAAGCAGCCCGCTTATCTCACGGTGAATCCGATGGGGAAAGTGCCAGCCATCGTGCACCGTGACACGGTGATCACCGAGTGTGGAGCGATCTGCTGCTACCTGGCCGACGCCTTTCCGGCCGCGCGGCTGGCTCCGCAGCTCGATAGTCCGCTGCGCGGCAACTACTACCGCTGGATGTTCTTCGGCGCTGGCTGCGTGGAGCCTGCGGTGATCGATCGCATGCTTTCGCGTCCAGAGGTTTCCAGGCCGAGCGCGCTCAGCTACGGCTCGTATGATGACGCCGTTGCGACGCTCGAGGGAGCACTCAAACCCGGCCCCTTTCTCCTCGGTCGCGAGTTCAGCGCCGCCGATGTCTACGTCGGCTCTCAGATCGGGTTCGGCCTCATGACGAAGGCGCTCGAGGCGCGTCCTGCCTTCCAGGAATATCTGGGGCGACTGCAGCAACGGCCGGCCTACAAGCGCTTCATGGAGAAGAACGACCAGATACTCGCGCGGATGAGCAAAGCGAGCTGACCGGTCAGCCTCGGCTTTGCCGTGGGCTGGCTGCGATTGAGCGGCTTCGCTCCCCATGATAGGTTTGCCGCGCGCCGGTGACAGAAGAACCAAATCGCGGCGATTAGACATCCGACAATCCAGTCGACTGCGCACGGGGAGCCATCATGTTCACGCAGCTCATCGACCCGCTCGGCAATTTGACGCTTACCTGCCTGGTGGCCCTGGTGCCGGTTGTCTCGCTGCTACTCATGCTTGCCGTATGGCGCCTGCCGGCCTGGCTGGCAACGCTGCTCGGCTCGGTGCTCACTTTCCTGCTGGCGCTGTGGATCTGGAAGATGCCGTTCCACGACGGCGTGCACGCCTACGCTTTCGGCGCCGCTACCGGCGTGTGGAACGTCGACTGGATCACTTTCTGGGGGATGGTGCTGTTCAACACGCTGGCGGTGAGCGGTGTGTTCGAGAACTTCCGCCGTTGGCTGATCGCCCAAGGCAGCCTCGATGTGCGCGTGCAGACCATGCTGTTCGCATGGGCCTTCGGCGCGCTGCTCGAGGGCCTGGTCGGGTTCGGTTACCCCTGGGCGGTGGTGGCGCCGATTCTGATTTCGCTCGGCATCTCCGACCTCAACGCGATCCGCGTCGCCGCGATCGCCAACAACGCGCCGGTCTCCTACGGCGCGCTCGGCGCGCCGATCATCGCGCTCGCGGCGGTCACCAACTATCCGCTGCTCGCACTCTCGGGCTCGGTCGGCACCATCGTCGCGGTACTCGCGCTGCTGCCGCCGTGGGTGCTGCTGTATCTGGTGTCCGGCTGGCAGGGACTGAAGGGCGGCTGGCCGCTGGCCGTGGTCGGCTCGCTCGGCTACATCGCCGGACAGTATCCGGTCGCGGTCCATCTCGGGCCGTACCTGCCGGACGTTGCGGGCGCCATTGTCTGCTTCGCGGCGCTCCTGTTGCTGCTGAAGGTATGGCAGCCGAGCAGCGTGCTCGGCTATGGCGGCGTGCCTGTCGATGCGGCGGCGGCACGGCAGACGCAGGGACACGGTCTTCGTCCGGCGGAAGTGCTGCAGGCTTGGATGCCGTTCGTGGTACTGCTCATCGTGGTGGCGGCCTGGACCGGTCCCTGGTCGCCGTTACCGAAGGTGAGCTGGTTCAAGGTTCAGGCAGTCGCCTGCTCGGCGCTCGCCGCCACCTGTCCCGCGAAAGGCAACGTCACCGCCGTGTTCAATTTTGCGCCCTATATCGGCGGCAGTGCCATTCTGGTCTCGTGGCTCATCGTAGCGGTGCTGCTGCTGGCGACCGGAAAGCTCAAGGGCGGGCAGATCGGCGAAGTGTTCCGCCGCACCTGGCATCAGATGTGGGGCGCGTGCCTGGTCGGCGTGTTCATCTTCGGGCTGGCGTACACGTTCAACTATTCCGGCATGGCGGCGTCGCTGGCGAAGGGCTTCTCCTCGATGGGCACCGCTTTCATCGTGGTGGCGCCGATTCTCGGCTTCATCGGCGTCGCGCTGTCGGGCTCGAACACCTCCACCAACGCCATGTTCGGCAAGTTCCAGGCGCTGGTCGGCACACAGCTGGGGCTTCCGCCGCTTTTGCTGCCGTCGCTGAACTCGGTCGGCGCGGAAATCGGCAAGCCGGTGGCCCCGCAGACGGCGAGCGTCGGGGTTTCTACCAGCAAGTTCGTGCGCAAGGAGGGCGATGTCATCCGCCATAACATGGGCTGGACGTTCATCCTGCTCGCCTACCTGATCCTAATCGCGATCGGCTGCTATCTGCTGCATCCGCTGGCGATGAGCCTGCCGCAGTAGCCCGGCTGTGGCGGCGCACCTGGCTGTCTCAGTCGCAGCCGAGCAGCGCGCGGGTCTGGCTCAGCGGTTTTCCGAGCAGCTCCGTGGCACGGGCCTGCGCCATCGCGGCGTCTGTCGGGGACATCGCCCGCAGGTCCGGCGGCTGCGTGAGGCT
>DATJFM010000103.1:0-3082 GCA_035495655.1 Steroidobacteraceae bacterium | reverse complement strand
CCGTCAGGGTTGAGGGCGAATGGAAGGTCGCCCGCTTCCGCACCGCCGTGCTGCGACCAGCAATTGCGGTCGATGCATATGTTTTCTTCTGCCAGCACCTGACTCCGGAGCTCGTCTGGCCGCGCGAGCCGCGCGACCATCCGAACGGTGCGTTCCGCATTCGCGCCGTGCACATCGCAGCGGTGACCCTCGATGAGGCGCGCCGGGGCTTCGAGCCACTGCTCGGCATCGGCGGGGGCGTCGAGCCCGCGATGACCTACGATTCCGCGAGGAGCTATCGCGAGCGCTTCGGGGATACCACACTGCCCTTGACTGAGGCACACCCACTGCTCGCGAGTATCGAGTTACAGGTGCGCGACCTCGCGCGGTGCGAGGCCTGGCTCGCGCAGCAACGTGTGCCCTTTCAGCGCTCCGCGAAGGCGATTCACTACCAGGACGAGGTCATCGGCCACACCATCGTCTTCAGTGCGTGACTAGCGCTCACTGACCTTCGCCAGGAACGCGAGCACCTTCGCCCACGCGTCGAACGACCCTTCGCAGTTCGCATTGGGGAGGCCGCCGGTCGCTTCGAAGTCCTTGGCGACCGGATGAAACACGAAACTCGAGAGCGGCCCGCCCGTACCGACGCGTGACACCATGTGCCCGGCACCCGGATAGATGTGGACCTCGGCCTGATCGGCCTTGCCGTGCTCCGCAAGACGGCGGCGGATCCCCTCGGCGCCGATGAAGGACGGCCACATCTCATCCGCCCCTCCACCAATTGCCAGCACGGGTCCCTGCATCCTCTCGTACGGAATCCCCACCGCCTTCGAGACGGCCGGATCGCTCCAGGTCTTGAGGTAATACGGTGTTCCGATGAAGCCCGGGGGCTCCTCCGAGTGCTGGGCGTCACCAGCATTGTTGGAGTCGGTTTCGCCATGATCCGCGGCGAGAGGTTTCCCGCCATAGGTCCAGGCCGCCACGACATCCTTGATGCCGGGCCCGAAGGCCCCGTTGGTCAGATGCGAAGGCACATAGACGATGGCGGCCGAGAACACCTGCGGGAAATAGCTCGCCGCAAGTCCCGCACCTTCAGACCCCCGCGAAGTCCCCATGATGGCGACGCGCTGCGCGCCGGTGCGCTGCTTCAGCCATTGCGCCCCCGCGCGAAAGCTCTCGAGCGGAATCTCGCGCAAAGTCGAGGGCAGATCCTTGTAGCCGAAGATGCCCTGAGCGAGCGCCGGATGGCCGTGGCTGGCAAGGAGCGCCGCCTGCGTCTCCGGCAACCCGCCGCCCGAGCCCGCGAGTACCACGACCGGCACACCGGCAGTAACCCCGGATGCCGCCGGAAAGAACCGGCCGCGAACGGCGCCGGGGGCGGTGACTTCCTCCGGCACGATGCCGTGCGCATAGCTGCGCGTCGCCTTCGCCGTCGCGACCACCTTGCCATCGACGCTCGCGGCGACCGAGACGGTATACAGCGCACTCACATCGAGAGTCGGTAAGGTTCCAAGCTCCGGATGCTTCTCGAGGTCGGCCAGATACTCCTTTAACTTGTCTGGAGGAACGGGAAGCACCGAGCACCAAAGCCCATGCGGACTCACTCCCGTATAGGTGCCGCCGAGCGAGGGCGACACATCGACGTCGATCGTGCCGGTCGCATCCGCCAGATATTCGCCCACCGCGGTCCAGTTGCGCCCGCGGGCATCGGGCCGCGAAGCTGACACCGTGACGCGAGTGCCCGGCAGGAGGTTGCGCATCGCAACGTGGAGCGGCGCGTCCACGGGACCTGCGGCTGGCGTCACCGAGAGTTGCGGGGGCTCGGCGGCACCGGCAGCGCAAACGACGAGTGCGAGCATCACGCGCACAAGCACGCGGATCATGGGCATTCCTTTCTTGGCGCATCTTGACTGAGCGCGATGAAGATCATTGTCCGGTCCTGACCCGAAGCGCCGCGCCGCTCGAGGCAGCGAGACGGCGCAGAGAGGGCCCGATCAGGAGCGCCACGACCGCGGCGCCTGCGGTAACCGCACTGATGAGCAGAAAGTAGCGTTGCTCTCCGAGAGGCTGCGCAAACCTGCCGAGCATTCCCGCGAGATACGCGCCCGACCCGAGGGTCAGGGCATAGAACGCACCCATCACCGCGGCTGTCCAGCGTCGCGGCGCGAGGCGGTAGACGAGACCATAGCTCGCCGTCCACGCCGCCACCTCTCCGGTCGCAAGCACGGTGATGCCGATAGCGGGCAGTATCCAACCGGACGCAGGCGCGCCCGGATGAGGCCGCGCGGACGCCGCGAAGAGCAGCAGACCCAGGGCGCCCAGGCTGAGTGCGATCGCATACTTGTGCAGGATGTCCGGCTCTCGTCCGCGCCGCGCGAGCCAAGTCCAGAGAGCCGCAAACATCGGTGCGGCCAGGATGAGCGCCGCGGAATCGACGGAGGTGAACCACTCGGTGGGAATTTCGAACGAGCCGACCTTCCGGTTGATGTTGTGCTCGAGGAAGAGCGACATCACACCGTAGAGCTGGAACGAGCCAATTGAGTAGATCAGCAGCAGTGCTGCGAACACGGCAAGAATAAAGAGGCGCTGGCCGGCGCCCTCCTCTCGCGACGCCGCGCCCTGCGCGGAGGATGCCGCGTGAGCACTGGGCCGGACGCGCTGCGGTCCGCGACTCAACACGATGTAGGCAGCCAGCGCTCCGCCCACCGCGAGTGCCGAGGTGCCGAAAGCCGGCGCCCACCCGAGATTCACCGCGACAGCGCCGGCCACGACGCCGGCGATGAGCCCGCCGACGTTAATGGCGGTGTAGTAGTACGCATAGGCGGTTTCCCGCAGCCCATCGTCCCCTTCGAAGCTGTCGCCGAGCACGACGACGAGTGTGGACTTGAAGAGCGAGTTGCCGGCGATGAGCACCGCGATCGCCATCCAGAAGGTGGCGCTCACCGTGAGATAGAGACGCGCGGCTTCCGAAGTGAGTCCTGGCGGAACATGCCACGTACCGAGCGGTGCGGTGATGGCGGCGAGTTGCGAGGTCGCGCCTGGGTGCCCCAGTGCTTCCAGCAGCCGCGGTAGGAGCGCCGGCGACATGAGCAGCACATAGCCC
>DATJFM010000102.1:0-29559 GCA_035495655.1 Steroidobacteraceae bacterium | reverse complement strand
GGCCTTCGTTCCCGGCGAGCAGACCGAGGCACGACGCGTCATCGAGCTGGTGATGGAGGATCTGTCGCAGGCTGCGCGGGACAAAGATGTCACGATCGACATAGCCGGATCCCGCCACCAACTGCCCGGCTCGCCGGAGGTTCTGTATCTGCTGCTGCGCAACCTGCTGGAGAATTCCATCCGTAACGTGCGCGCCGGCGGCCGCGTTGCCCTCGAAGTCGGCGCCCTCGAGCAGTGCTCGCTGCTCACGATCAGCGATGACGGACCGGGAATTCCCCATGCCGAGCGCGCACGGGTGTTTGAACGCTTCTATCGCATACCCGGCAGCGCCGCCGGCGGCAGCGGCCTCGGCTTATCGATCGTCGGTCGGATCGTGGAGCTATTGCGCGGCGAGATCGAGCTCACCGCGCCCGCAGCCGGCACCGGTCTCGTGGTGACTGTGACCTTGCCCTTGACGGGCCGGCATGCGGAGGCACAAACGGTTCTCAGCGCTTCGTAGCGGCTGCGTGTATCCGGCACCCAGGCAGGGTAACGGCGGGCAGTCAGAACTGCCAGGCCAGTCCGCCATAGAAGCCGCGCCGCGGTCCGTACTGCGAGGCGAACACACCGACCCCCGTGCCGCTGCGGATCTGGTAGACCTTGTCGAACACATTGATCACATCGAACCGCGCACTCAACACGCTCGAGCCAGAGAGATGGAAGTCGTGACTGGCGCCGAAATTCACCTGCGTGTAGCTCGGCGTGTGGTCGCCGTTCGGTATGGAACTGCCATCCGGCAGGATCAGGTCCGCGCGCAACCCGGTATCGAAGATGAAATCGGCACTGAAGCGGGTCGCCTGCCAGAGATATGACACGCCGCCCGAGGCGGCCACGCGTCCCTCGTGATCGAGGTGGATGTAGTTATCGTGAACATAGGCGGAGTCGGCGGGATCGAAGTTGAACTCGGCCGACTCCCACTGCTTGCCGTGCGCGGCCTGAAAGGACACGTTGCCGTAAGCGGAGAAGTTGTGCAGCGCATAGTTGGCGGTGAATTCCACGCCGCCGATGAGACCATAGCGATAATTGAAGGGCGTGAGGACGATCGGCGCACCGAACTGACCTTCATCGAGCAGGTGCTGCGCCTGCTTGTAGAAGCTATCGACACCGAGCGTCAGTGCATCGTCCAGCAGCTTCTGCTGGACCCCCAGGTCGTAGTAGTTGTCGCGCTCACCGAAGGGTGCCGTGTCCGCGAGAATGGCGGGCTGCGCAGTAGTGCCGATGAACTTGTAGATGCTCGTCGTGGCGATGAGCTCGAAGGGCGGCGGGGTGAAATAGCGCGAGTAGCCGCCGTGCACCGTGGTGCCGGAGCCGATCTGCCAGACGAAATTGACGCGCGGCTGCCACAGGCTACCGTTCGAGTAGGCGCTGTAATGGTCGAAGCGCACCCCATAGTTGAGCGTGAGCGGCGCGAGTACGTGCCACTCGTCCTGCAGGTAGAAGCTGCCGAGCTCCTGAGTCTGCGTACCGTTATCGGGAATGACGAGCGGAACGTTGCTGGTCTGCATACCCGCGGCATCGACCGGCAGAACCTGCGAAGTGGTGGTGCTCCCCGAGTCATCGTGCTGCAGGAAAAACCCGGTGCGCAGCGTATGGGTCGTCGAGAGCTTGTAGGAGACATCGGTCTGCCAGCTGACGGCAGTGTCGTCCTTGAAGGCATCCTGCGCGATGCCGTTGTAGAGCAGGTCGCCGAGCCAGTCGGGTGAGAAGTGCAGGCTCGTGTACCGGGCGGCAACCGAGGACACGAAGTCGAGCGCGCCGGCCGAGTGCTGCCAGCTCACGATCCCGTACTCGGTGCGCTCGCGCTGGTTCTCGTCGAGATCGTTGCTCGGAAACTCGGTCACTCCTCCGACGTTGAGTCCGAGTGTCGGCTGCAACCCACGTTGGTTCGGAATCTGGTACTTGCCGTCGGAGATTCCCAGAATCAGGGAAAGGCGATCGTTCTCATCGAGAATCTTCTCGAGAAAACCGAAGCCGTGTGCCTGCTCGGTGTGATCGTGCAGCGGCGGCGACGTGCCGTCCGGGGAATCGATGCCAACGGCGCTTTCCTTGTAGTCGCCGGTGAGGTAATAGCTGAAGGTGCCGCTGCTGCCGCCGTACTCGAAGGAAGGCTGCAGCGTGCCGTAGCTGCCGCCATACACCGACGCGTAACCGCCGGGCTGCAGCAGCCCGCTGTTGCTGGTCATGTCGATGATGCCCGCAGTGCGCAGGCCGTATTCCGCTGGCAGCGCGCCAGTAATCAGGCTCACCGACGAGACCAGCCGGGGACTGAGCGACTGGCTGAAGACGGTGATGCCCTCGGGAAGAATGACCCCGTTGAGCCGGTACTGGAGACCATTGTGGTCACCTCGCACGTGCAGCTGCCCGAAGGAGTCCTGCACGACATCGGGCGCCTGCAGCAGCACCTGGTTGAGCGACTGATTACCGCCACCGGGCTGTGCCTCGATTGCCTTGTTGTCGATGATGTAGGTGGAGGCGCCGGTCTGCGTCTCGATCCCGAGGCGCGCCTCATTGAGTCGCTGCGCGGTCACCACGACGGGAGCCAGACTGCCTGCGGTGGAGGTGTCCGCTGCCGCCGCGCTCTCGGCGCCCGGCGCCGCAGAATCGCTGGGAGCCACGGCGTCGGCAGCTCGGGCACATGGCGCATACAGCGAGACGATGACAATCAACAGCACCGCCTGCGCAATGGAAGGCGCGGTACTTCGCAAACAAAGCTTGACCATGAGGCACTCGCAAGAAAGCTGAAACTCCGCGCCGTCCTCGATCGCTCGAGGGCGGCCGTGATCGAAACGGCGGTTTCAGGCTTGCGGCGGGCCGCGACTGCGAGGGGTCGGAGGACTGACGGTGTTGGCGGCGTAACGCGGATCGGGCGCCGGTAGGTATTGGCTCGGAGACACGGCGACCGTGGGAACGGCCCCGGCCGCAGGATTAGCAACCTGCGCGAACCCCTCGCAGGTCGTGCAGAAGTTACTGCCGAGGGCATGGGAATCGACGTGCAGCGCCATCGCCCCGGCTGGCTGCGTGTGGTTCAGATGCCCGAGCTCGTGCAGCACGGCGCCCTGCTGGACGAACATCAGCAGCAACGACAGCAGCAGTGCGGGCGAGGATCGGCGGTGCATGGGGTACTCGGGCCGCGAGGCCGGGCAAAGTCTAACGTGTCGCGGCCGTCGCTTTCCAGGCGGCTTCTTCACGGTTTTCCGCGTCCCGCTGTGCCCGGGCGCGACTGCGCCGGGTTTTCGACCGGGTTTGCGAACCAATCGGCGGCCGGGACCCTAGTCGGCGCGCAGCACGCCCGTCAACAGGCCGTCCGCGTCGATGATGCCGTGCAGGCTCAGCCAGGCGCGCGCGTCCTGCGCGTCCCCTTCGAACCACGCGCGGGTGGTGCCGAGACGGAAGCTGTAACCCCACGCGTCCATGTCGGTGAACAACCGCTCGCGCCCGAGGTGCGGCAGCTCATCGGCAAACAGCACCTGCAGGTAACACACGGCCGATTCCTCGATGTCATCCCCGCCCGCGTCGCGGTCGAGTCCCGCGCGGCGCTCCGGGCTCATGCAGACGTAATGACCCGCCTCGTGCAGCACCGAGTGCAGCGGAGTATCGAGCCGCGCAAAGAGCGCATCCCCCTGAAGGCCCGCCTCGCTGTCCCCCCAGTACGATCCCGGGATGGCCTCTCCGGAGGCCACCAGCGTGAGCGTCAGGCCGTAGCGTGCGAGCAGCAGCGCGACCGCCACTCGATCGATGCCATTCAGCAGCAACACTGCGGGTGGGGGC
Source organism: Steroidobacteraceae bacterium (assembly GCA_035495655.1). GTDB lineage: Bacteria > Pseudomonadota > Gammaproteobacteria > Steroidobacterales > Steroidobacteraceae > 13-2-20CM-66-19. The sequence goes on along the minus strand of DATJFM010000102.1, from coordinate 25,752 downwards.
GAGGGGACTGTGAGCGGCGCCGGCATGAGGATCGAATGCCCAGCGGCAAACTTCAAAGGCTTGCCAGGCGCCGCATGACCATATCGGCAAGGTCGTGCGCCATGTCCTGACGCAGGATCTCCTCCTCGTGATTCTTGGCGAGCAACAGCCGCTCGTCGAAGCTGTAGGTGCGGGTGGCGGTCAACTCCTGCGGGGGCAGCAGCTCCTTGCCGTCAGCGTTTACCGAGAATCCAACCGTATAGGTCACCTCGTACTGGTTCGGCTGGTTGGTGGCCGACACCGACAGCACGCGCCGCGCCACGCTGTCGCGCAGAATGCTCACCACGGCCGACGCCCGCTCCTTCTGCGGAGTCAGCTGTGCGCCGTTCGACAGCAGTGCGTGCCGCAGGTACTGCACGAAATCGCTCTGGGTGTCGGGAGCCTCGACGTATGGAGTGCGCACCACTGCCGGCAGCGGCGTGCGTCCCTGCAGATGGAATCCGCAGGCGGCGGTGAGCGCTGCAAACAGTACGCCGGCCCAGCCGGTAACCACTGCTGCACTCCGGGTCTTCACCGGGGTCCCCGGGAAATCGGGCTTGTTGCCGACCGGCGTGCGCTTCTGCGCGCCGCAGGCACGATTTCCTGGGGTGGTCTTTCGGCGTGGTTCATACGACGACGTTGACGAGCTTGCCCGGCACGATGATGACGCGGCGCACCGGCCGATCGGCGACGAACTTCCTGACGTTGTTATCGGCAAGCGCTGCGGCGCGCACCGCAGCCTCATCGGCGCTCACCGGCACACTGATGTGGCCACGCAGCTTGCCGTTCACCTGCACCACGATGGCGTGCGTCTCCTGGGCCAGCGCCTGGCTATCGGGCACCGGCCAGCGTTCATCGATCGGCGCCGTCACGTGTCCGAGCGCGAGCCATAGCACGTGGCATACATGCGGCGTAATCGGTGCGAGCATGAGCACCGCAAGTCCGAGCGCCTCCTGGCGCACGGCGCGTCCCTGGGGAGTCATCGCCTGGAAGCGTTGCACGGCGTTCAGCAGCTCCATCACCGCGGCGATGGCGGTATTGAAATTGCGCCGCCGGCCGATGTCGTCGGTCGCCTTGGCGAGTGCCTGGTGCGCTGCGCGCCGCAGATCGCGCTGCTCGGGGGTGAGCGAATGTGGCTCGAGTGCCGGAGCTGTGCCGCCGGCGAGGTGCTCGTACACCGCGGTCCACAAGCGGCGAATGAAGCGCCACGCGCCCTGCACGCCTTCATCCGACCATTCGAGGGTCTGCTCGGGGGGTGAGGCGAACATGACGAACAGCCGCGCGGTGTCGGCACCGAAGCGCTCCACCAGTCCTTCCGGGTCGACACCGTTACCCTCGGACTTGGACATCTTGCCGAGTCCCTCGTGCGTCACGCGTATCTTGCCGAGCTCGGGCGTGACCACCTCGTTTATCTCGCTGCCGTCGGCAGCGCGACGCGTGCTGACCTCGGCAGGGTTGAAGTAGCGCTTGCGCCCGCCTTCGGCCTGGTACGAGTAGACATGGTTCAACACCATGCCCTGGGTGAGCAGATTGCTGAAGGGCTCGCCGAAGCTCAGCAGCCCGAGATCGCGCATCACCTTGGTCCAGAAGCGCGCATACAGCAGGTGCAGGATCGCGTGCTCGATGCCGCCGATGTACTGATCGACCGGCAGCCAATAGTCCACCCGCGCGTCCACCATGCTCGCGGCATCCGGGCAGGCATAGCGCAGGACGTACCAGGACGAGTCCACGAACGTGTCCATGGTGTCGGTTTCGCGCCGTGCGGGTCCGCGGCACCGCGGACACTCGCATTCGTAGAAAGCGGCCGACTTGGCGAGCGGATTACCGCTGCCATCGGGAACGAGATCCTCGGGCAGGCGCACCGGCAACTGATCATCCGCTACCGGGACGACGCCGCAAGACGCGCAATGAATGATCGGAATCGGGCAACCCCAGTAGCGCTGGCGGGAGATGCCCCAATCGCGCAAGCGGTACTGTATGCGCTTCCTGCCGAGCCCTTTGTGCTCGAGTGCCGAGGCGATCGCATCCATCGCCGCCCGCGAGGCAAGTCCGGAGAACTCCCCGGAGTTCACCGTCACGCCGTATTCGCTGTAGGCGGCGATCCAGGGAGCGCGCACCTCGACATACGCATCGCTGAGGGAGCGCACGACAGTGGTCACCGCCAGCTGATGACCGAGGGCGAACTCGAAGTCCCGCTCGTCGTGTGCGGGCACGCCCATGACGGCGCCCTCGCCGTAAGCCATGAGCACGTAGTTGGCGACCCAGACCGGCAGCGCCGCGCCGGTGAAGGGATGCAGCACGTGCAGCCCGGTCGCCATACCCTTCTTGACCTGCGTCGCGACCTCCGCCTCGATGACACTGCCGCGACGGCATTCCTCGATGAACGCGGCAAGTCGAGCGTCGGTGCGTGCCGCGGCGAGCGCCAGGGGGTGCTCCGCGGCGACGGCGAGGAAGGTGACGCCGAACAAAGTATCAGCGCGAGTCGTGAAGACCTTCACCATCCCGTCCGCGCCCGCCACGGCGGCGGCGTCGGCGGCGTAGGGAAAGGCGATCTCGCAGCCTGCGCTGCGCCCGATCCAGTTCGCCTGCATCACCCGCACGCGCTCCGGCCAGCCGCTCAGCGCATCGAGCGACTCGAGCAGCTCATCCGCATAGCGCGTGATGCTGAGGTAGTACATCGGGATCTCGCGCTTTTCCACCAGCGCACCGGTGCGCCAGCCGCGTCCCTCGATCACCTGCTCATTGGCGAGCACGGTCTGATCGACCGGATCCCAGTTCACGACTCCGGTCTTGCGATAGGCGAGACCCTTTTCCAGCATGCGCAGGAACAGCCACTGGTTCCAGCGGTAATAGCCGGGATCGCAGGTCGCGAGCTCGCGGCTCCAGTCGATGGCAAAGCCGAGCGACTTGAACTGCGCGCGCATGTGCGCAATGTTTTCCCGTGTCCACTTCGCCGGCGGCACGCCGTTGGCTGTAGCGGCGTTCTCGGCCGGCAGCCCGAAGGCGTCCCACCCCATCGGTTGCAGTACGTTGTGCCCCTGCATGCGCAGGAAGCGCGCGAGCACATCGCCGATGGTGTAGTTGCGCACATGGCCCATGTGCAGCCTTCCGGAGGGATAAGGCAGCATCGACAGGCAGTAGAATTTGGTGCGCGCAGGGTCCTCGCGCACCTCGAAGGCACGTCGTTGTTCCCAAAACTGCTGCGCGGCGCGCTCGACCGCCGCGGGGTCATAGCTCTCGTGCATTTACCTGTTAGGGGAGACGCAACGGTACGAAGATCTGCGCGTCCTCTCGTTGTATCAGCAGCGCTACGTTCTTACCCGCGGCGCGCGCCGCGTCCTCGAGCTCCTTCACCGAGTGCACGCGCTTGCCGTTGATGCCGAGAATGATATCGCCCGGCTGAATCTCGGCCGCCTGTGCAGGTCCCGCGACCTCCTCCACCAGCAGGCTTCCCTGGGTGTTGGCCTGCTCCTTCTCGCGCGGCTCGAGCGGGCGCACGGTCAGGCCGAGCGCGCTCGGCTGCCCGGCCGATGGTGGCTTGGTCTTGCCGCTGCGGTAGGCAACGTTCTGGGGTTGCTCCTTGAGCTCCGCGACCTTTACGTTGAGGGTCTGCTCCTTGCCGTTGCGCCACACCCCCAGGCTCGCATCCGCGCCGGGACGCATCGCGGCAATCTGGCTCGAGAGCTCGCCGTAGCGCTCGATCGGACGGCCGTCGACCGTGAGAATCACGTCACCCGGCGCGACGCCGGCGTGCGCGGCGGGTCCGTCCTTCTCCACCGAGGAGACGAGCGCGCCGCGCGGTCGATCGAGCCCGAAGGACTCGGCGAGCTGCGCGTTGACGTCCTGGATGGTGACGCCGATGCGGCCGCGGACCACGTGACCGGTCTTGATGAGCTGCTCTTCGACGTTGCGCGCCACATCGATCGGGATGGCGAACGAGACGCCCATGAAACCGCCGGTGCGGCTGAAGATCTGCGAGTTGATGCCGACCACTTCACCGGCCATGTTGAACAGCGGGCCGCCGGAGTTGCCGGGGTTCACCGGCACGTCCGTCTGGATGAACGGCACGTAGTTCTCGCCCGGCACCGAACGCGCCGTCGCGCTCACGATGCCGGCGGTGGCGCTGTTCTCGAATCCAAAGGGCGAGCCGATGGCAAGCACCCACTGTCCGGGTTTGATGCGCGAAGGATCGCCGAGCTTCACGATCGGCAGATTGCCGCCGTTGATCTTGATGACCGCCACATCGGTGCGCTCATCCGCGCCGATCACCTTGGCCGGAAACTCACGGCGGTCGGTGAGCCGCACCGTCACCTCATCGGCGTTGGCGACGACATGGGTGTTGGTGAGGATGTAGCCATCGGCATTGACGATGAAGCCCGAGCCCGCACCGCGCACCGGCGCCTGGCGCCCCTGCTGACCCTGGTCGGGTGTGGGGATGCCGAAGCGACGGAAAAAGTCATAGAACGGATCGTCCGGCGAGAGGCCTGGGACCCCTCCCCTCGGCTGGGCCTTCTCCACCACCTCGACATTCACGACCGCGGGACCGTAGCGCTCCACGAGTTGCGAAAAATCCGGCAGGGCGCGCCCGATCGCCTCGCCCGGCGCGGCCGGCGCTGCAGTCGCGGCCGCCAACGTTCCGGCTTCCGCCGATGGGTTGGCCGCGGACGGCGGCACATCGGCGCGCCCGGACTGGGCCGAGAAACCCCGGGAACAGCCGCCGAGCAGCAGCACGATGGTACAGGCCACCACCGAGCGCCAGGGCGTTCCATTCAGCAGAAATTGTGGGGATTCGCAGCTCGTGTTCATGGCAGCACTTCCATCGCTACCGGTACTGCCGGCGGCGGAGCCTCCTATCATTCCGCACCCACAGCCCGTATGCCAGTGCAACGGTAGCGAGGCTCACTATCAGCCAGTTTCCAACATGCGCGTAGGGCGAGAGCCCCGCGTAGGGCACAATAGCTGAGACCAGCGTCGCAGGTACGAATTCCGGGGCCCGGGCGATGACTTCGCCGTGCGGCCCGATGACCGCGGAAATGCCATCGTTCGCGGCACGTACCAGGAAACGACCCTCCTCCAGTGCCCGCATGCGTGCGATCTGCAGGTGCTGATGTCGCGCGCTCGAATGGCCGAACCAGGCATCGTTGGTCACATTCACCAGAGCGTCGGCGCGCGGCAACACCTCCAGCATCGAGCTGCCGTAGGCGTCCTCGTAGCACACGGTGGTGCCGAGCTGCAGGTGCGCGGCGGGCAGCGGAGGCTGGTCGGCGGCGCCGCGGGTGAAGTCCGAGTACGGCAGGCTCATCAGGCGCATCCAGCTGCGCACGAAATGCGGCACCGGGAAGAACTCGGCAAACGGCACGAGGTGATGCTTGTCGTACCAGTTGAATTGCCCGGCATCGAGCGCCAGCACCGAGTTGAAGTAGCGCATCCCGCCATCGGAACTCTGCTCGGCACGCAACACGCCCATGACGATTGCCGAGCCGTGGGCGCGTGCGTCGCGGTACAGGCTGTTGATGTAAGGGGCGATGTCGTTGGCGACGTCGGCGGGCGCGGACTCCGGCCAGACGATGATTGCATTGCCGAGCACCCGCTCGGTGAGCGTGTGGTACAGGCGCAGCGTCGTCTCGCGATTGCTCTCGAGCCATTTCTCATCCTGTGGAATGGCGCCCTGCACCACCGCTAGCGATACGGCGGGCCCGCTCGCGTGCGTCCAGGAGTGGTGATAGAGCGCCGCCCCCGCGGCCCACGGAATGAGGAGTGCGAGGAGCGCGCCGATTCGGCCGCGCGCTCCTGCGCAGACGAACATCGTGAGGGCACCTGCACCGAGGAGGAGCAACGCGCTGATGCCGTAGACACCCGCGAGCGGCGCAAATGCTGCGAGCCAGGTGTCTGTTTGCGAATAGCCGAGCGACAGCCAGGAGAACCCCGAGAGAAACCAGCCGCGCCACCATTCCATCAGCAGCCAGGCAGCGGGCAGAGCCACGAGCCAGCGCAGCGCGCCCTGTGCCGGCAGCCAGCGTGCGGCGACATAGCCGAGCGCGGCGTGATACAGCCCCATGATGGTCACCAGCCCCAGCATCAGGGTGCCCGCCAGCCAGACGGGAGCGCCGCCGAAGCCGTGGATGCTGATGTACAGCCAGTAGGTACCGGCGGCGAAGGTGGCGAAGCTGAACCAGAAGCCAAGACGCGCAGCCTCGCGCGGCGTCGCGCCCTGCCATAACCACATGAGCATCGCCGGCGAGAGCACGCCGAGCGGCCAGAGGTTGAGCGGCGCGAACGCTGCGGCGAGTGCCGCCCCGGCCAGGAGCGCGAGCAGCGCCCGCGCCAGCGCGGAGGCAGGGCGCGCCAGGGCGTAGCGCGCGCCCGTCGCCGCAGCGACGGCGGTCTCGGCGGATGCGGCAGGCATGGGCGGCGTCAGGAGGTCCCGCCGGCGGAGCGTTCATCGCCCGCTGGCAGCACATCGTGGGGCGCAAGTACGCGCAGTGCATCGATGCGCCGCCGGTCGGCACGCAGCACGCGGAACTCGAAGCCATCGATGGTGGCGGACTCACCGCGCCGTGGCAGACGTCCGAGCTGTTTCAACAGCAGCCCCGCGATGGTGTCGACGCCCTGCCCCTCGGGCAGATGCGCGCCGAAGAACTGATTGAACTCCTCGATGCGAGTCACGCCGCGCACGGTGAACTGCGCCTCGGCGTCGCGGCGGATGTTCTGGTCGTCTTCGACGTCGAACTCATCGTCGATCTCCCCGACGATCTGCTCGATGACATCCTCGATGGTGCACAGTCCCGAGACGCCGCCGTACTCATCGACCACGATGGCCATGTGATTGCGGTTGCGCCGGAATTCCTTGAGCAGCACATTGAGGCGCTTCGATTCCGGCACGAACACCGCCGGGCGCATGTACTCGCGGATCTCGAAGCGCTCACGCGCGTGCGCCGTGGTGAGGCGCAGCAGATCCTTGGCGAGCAGGATGCCGACGATGTCGTCGCGGTCCGTGTCCATGACCGGAAACCGCGAGTGTCCCGACTCCACCACCACCGGCAGAATGCGCACCGCCGGCTCGTCGCGGCGCACGAACACCATCTGTGCGCGCGGCACCATGATGTCGCGCACCTGCAGGTCGCCGACTTCGAGCACACCCTCGAGCATGGTGAGCGCATCGCTGTCGATCACGGAGCGGTCCGCGGCCTCGCGCAGCACTGCAGTGAGCGCCTTGCGGTCCTGAGGCTCGGCCGCGAGCCCGTGCGTCAGCCGCCGCAGCCAGCGTCCCGTGGTGTTGAGATCCTTCGCCATGAGCTTCAGCTCCGGTACGGATTGGCGAACCCGAGGCGGCGCAGCACGGCGATCTCGCGCCGTTCCATGCGCCGTGCATCCGCGGCGTGCTCGTGGTCATAGCCGAGCAGGTGCAGCGCGCCGTGCACCACGAGGTGTGCCCAGTGAGCGCGCAGCGTCTTGTCCTGGGCGCGCGCCTCCGCCTGGAGCACGCGCGGACAGATGACCAGCTCCCCGAGCGGCGGCGGTGCGCCGTCCGGTGCACGCGGCAGCCGCGCCGCTGGGAACGAGAGCACGTTGGTCGCTTGATCGCGGCCGCGAAAACGGGCATTCAACCGGGCACTCTCCGCCTCGCCGACCGTGCACACGGCGAGCTCGCGGCCGTAGCCGCCGCGGCCGAGCGCAGCGCCCGCCCAGTGAGCGAGGTCGCGTCGTGCCGGCGACCAGCCGCGTACCCGCCGCTGCAGCTCGAGCCGTATGGAGTGCGGTGCACGCACCGCCGCGCGGCGCGCGCTCACGAGGAGCTCCCGCGCGATTCATACGCCTGCACGATGCGCTGCACCAGTGGGTGGCGTACGACATCGTGGGCGTCGAAGAAGGTGAACGCCACACCCTCCACCGCGCGCAGCACATCGATCACGTGGGACAGACCCGACTGCTTGCCGGCCGGCAGGTCGGTCTGCGTCACATCACCGGTCACCACCGCTTTGGAGCCGAAGCCGATGCGGGTGAGGAACATCTTCATCTGCTCGATGGTCGTGTTCTGTGCCTCATCGAGGATGATGAAGGAGTCGTTCAGCGACCGTCCACGCATGAAGGCGAGCGGCGCGACTTCGATGACATTGCGCTCGATGAAGCGCGCGACCCGATCGAATCCCATCATCTCGTAGAGCGCGTCGTACATCGGTCGCAGGTAGGGGTCGACCTTCTGGGTCAGGTCCCCGGGCAGGAACCCGAGGCGCTCACCGGCTTCCACCGCCGGGCGTACCAGAATCAACCGCCGCACCCGATCGGCCTGCAGCGCCTCCACCGCACAGGCGACCGCGAGGTAAGTCTTGCCCGTGCCCGCCGGCCCGATGCCGAAGGTGAGGTCGCGCGTGCGGATGTGCTCGAGGTAGTCGCGCTGATGCGCGCCGCGCGCGCGGATGCCGCCGCGCGGCACACGCACGCCGTGCTCGCGCACGTCCTCCTCGTCCGGCAGGCCCGACTCGCGCTCGCGCAGCGCGAGATGCACGCGCTCGGGAGTGATGTCCTCGGTCAGCGTGAGTGCGAACAGCTCGCGCAGCAGATTCTCGGCGTGCAATGCCTGTGCGCCGCTCACGCGAAAGGTGTCGCCGCGACGGTGGATGCGCACATCGAGCCGCGTCTCGAGCAGACGCAGATTCTCATCGAGCGGCCCACAAAGATTGGCGAGTCGTGCGTTGTCGCACGGGCCGAGCTCGAATTCGCGCCGCGGCTCGGGTGCAGGAGCGACCACCGGATCAGCCGCCGGCCACGGCAAGCCGTGGCGCCTGCTGATCGGCCGCGGGGTCGGCCAGGCGCCCGCGCAGGCTGTGTGCGAGTGCTGCGGTGATGGTGACGTCGATGAAACGCCCCATGAGCGACGCAGGCGCCGCGAAGTTCACCCAGCGGTTGTTGGCCGTGCGGCCCGCGAGCTCGCGGGCATCCTTGCGCGCGTGCCGCTCGACCAGCACGCGCTGGCGCGTGCCGACCATCGACTCGCTGATGGCGTGCCCTTGCCTCTCGAGCTGCGCCTGCAACCGCGCGAGGCGCTCTTGCTTGACGGCAGGCTCGACCTCATCCGGCAGTGACGCCGCTGGAGTGCCGGGGCGCCGGCTGTAGAGGAAGCTGAAGGACTGGTCGAATCCAACCTCGGCCACGAGTGCCAGTGTCGCGGAGAAATCGCGCTCGCTCTCACCCGGGAAGCCGACGATGAAATCCGAAGAGATCGAAATGTCCGGCCGCACGGCGCGCAGCCGGCGCACTTTGTCCTTGAACTCGAGTGTCGTGTAGCCGCGCTTCATGAGAGCGAGCACGCGGTCGGAGCCACTCTGGACGGGCAAGTGCAGATGGTTGGCCAGCTGCGGGACGCTGGCGAAGGCTTCGATGAGGCTGTCGTCGAACTCGAGTGGGTGCGAGGTGGTGAAGCGCACCCGCTCGATTCCCGGCACGCGGGCAACGTGATGAATGAGCGTGGCGAGATCGGCGAGCTCGCCATCCGCCATGGGCCCGCGATACGCGTTGACATTCTGCCCGAGCAGCGTCACCTCCATGACGCCCTGGGCGGTGAGCCGCCGCACCTCATCGAGCACCGAGTCGAAGGAGCGGCTCATCTCCTCGCCGCGCGTGTACGGAACGATGCAGAAGCTGCAGTACTTGCTGCAGCCCTCCATGACCGACACGTAGGCGCGGGCACCTTCAGCGCGCGGTGCCGGCAGGTGATCGAACTTCTCGATCTCGGGAAAGCTCACATCGACCACCGCACGCCCGCTGCGTCCCCGCTCCGCGAGCATCTGCGGCAGCCGGTGCAGCGTCTGCGGGCCGAACACCAGATCGACGAACGGCGCACGCGCGGTGATGGCCTCGCCCTCCTGGCTGGCAACGCAGCCGCCAACACCGATGATCACTTCAGGCCGGCGCGCCTTCAGGCGCCGCCACTCGCCGAGGAGTGAGAACACCTTCTCCTGCGCCTTCTCGCGCACCGAGCAGGTGTTCATCAGCAGCACATCCGCCGCCGCGGGATTGTCGGTGACGGTGAGTCCAACGCTATCCCGCAGCACGTCCCCCATGCGGGCGGAGTCGTACTCGTTCATCTGGCAACCGAAGGTCTTGATGAAGTAGTGGCGGGGCATGAAAAGGGAAAGTTTACGTCCTGCACGTTACGGGCGCACGGCCGCAGCCGATGCGGGGAGATGCAGGCCCTAAAAAGCCAATCTCCTCAGTACCTTGCGAGATTACTCAGCCGGGCTCGCGACACACCGTTCTGTCATCAACCGTGCGCGCGAACGTGGCGCGCAGGGCCCGGCGTTGGACCGCGGCCACGCTCGCTCTCGCGCGGGCGTTGCCTGCTGCACCGCGCCAGATGTGAGCCGGAGCCTTCGCCATGGAGAGGCGTAGACCTACACCCGCGCTCTGGCAAGCCAGAGCGCTACATGAAAGCATCAGACGGAACGGATTCCCCGTCTGTCTGGCCAAGGAGCGGTCATGACTCGCCTAGATTGCAGAGCACGCTGGCTCGCGCTGCCGGTGGTGCTGGCGGCAACGTGCGCGCCTGCCACCGCCCAGGAGCTCTACGCAATGGCGGGTGGGCAGTACACCCCGAGCCTCAAGGAGCACACCACTTCGTATTCGTTCGAGTACGCGCACAACCTCAGTGATTACTTCTACGCCAGCTTCACCTGGCTCAACGAGGGCCACGTGACCGATCATCATCGCGACGGTTACAGCCCGCAGATCTGGCTACGCTGGCCGAGCAGCTCCCGCAGGTTCCTGCTGTCGGCGGGTATCGGGCCGTATCGATACTACGACACGACCTACGCCAGCGAAACCGGCAGCGTGACGGACGCACACGGCTGGGGCGTGCTCTACAGCGCCGCGGCACAGTGGTACATACGGGCGCCTCTGATCCTGCAAGTCCGTTATAACTATGCGCACACTTCGGCCAGCATCAAAACCAACACGCTGCTGATCGGGCTCGGGTACCAGTTCGAGGGCTCCACTGCGGCAGGGCCAGTACCTCCGTCCCACTACGACCTCAGCACCCCGCGCTGGGAGATGACGGCGATGGCCGGCAAGAGCGTGCAGAACAATTTCGGCTCCCCGCAAGGCACCGCCTGGGGAGCGGAATTGCGCTGGCGGCTCACGCCCTACATCGATGCCATCGGCACTTTCCTCGACGAAGGCGACACGACCGTGATCAAACGCAAGGGCGTGGCCGGGCAGCTCGGGCTGGTGCGAGAATTCCTCGACCACCATGCCGATGTCGGCATCGCGGGCGGCTTCTATCTCGCGCGCGATGAGGATTACCTCGTCCCATCCGATACGCTGGTGGGAACCGCTACCAACACTCAGGTGCTGGGCCTGTTGACCATGACCCTGACCTGGCGCGTGACCCGCATGACTCATCTGCGGGCCTATTGGTACCGCACCCTCACCACCAACGGCCGCGATACTGACGTGCTGCTCGCCGGGCTCGGGTTCTCATTCTGACACTGACAAGGCGCAGCGGACTGCAGCGCGCCTAGAACGGAATGTCGTCGTCGAACTCCTCGCCGCGCGATCCTCCGCCCGCGGACTCCTCCGCATAGGACGGCGCGCCGGCCCCTGCGGCACCGGCCGATGCCGGAGCGGCGCCGGCGCCCGCGCCGCCGCGACCCCCGAGCATCTGCAGATCATTGCCCACGATCTCGGTCGAGTAGCGATCATTGCCCTGCTTGTCCTGCCATTTGCGTGTGCGCAGGCTTCCCTCGATGTAGACCTGCGAGCCCTTGCGCAGGTACTCACCGGCGATCTCCGCCAGACGACCAAAAAGCGCTACCCGATGCCATTCGGTGCGCTCCTGCTGCTCACCGGACTGCTTGTCGCGCCAGCTCTCGCTGGTCGCCACACGCAGATTGGCGACCGTCGTGCCCGAGGGCATGGCACGTGTCTCCGGATCCGCGCCGAGGTTGCCGATGAGAATGACCTTGTTGATGCCACGCGCCATGGTGCGTTCCTCGAATCCTGGGGTAGTCGGGCAGGTCGACGGCTGCGCCTGCCGGATAAGCTGCGCATTCTAGTGTAGGGCGGCGCCATGCGCGAACGCAGTTCACGGCGCGATGCGCCAGAAAGACCAGCTCGGCTACTCTAGCCGGTGGGCGCAAGTCGCCCGGTGGCCGCGAGGCGCGCATGGTCCGCATGCTGGATGACTCGGCAATCGCCCGGGTCCTGACCTACGAGAGACTGATCCCCGCCATGGAGCGGGCACTCGCCGCCTTCTCGGCGGGTGAGGTGACGCAGCCGGTGCGTACCATGATCACCATCGAGCCGGGGCAGCGTTACCTCGGGGTGATGCCCGCGGTGATGCGCGAGAGCATGGGGGCGAAGCTCGTGTGCTTCTACCCGAAGAACGCGAGCGGGGATGTGCCGACACATCTGGCGAGCATCGTGCTGTTCGAGAGTGACACGGGCCTGCCACTCGCCTTCCTCGATGGGCGTCGCATTACCGAGATGCGCACCGCGGCGGTCTCGGCAGCGATCACGCGCCATCTCGCCCCTGCGGACGCACGAGTCCTGGCCCTCCTCGGTAGCGGACTGCAGGCACAGGCGCATCTCGAGGCGCTCGGTCAGGTGTGCCGCTTCGAGGAGGTGCGAGTCTGGAGCCGCAACGCAGCACACGCGCAGCAGTTTGCCGCCCGCCACGGAGCACGGGCGATGGAGGCTCAGGCCGCTGTGCGCGGTGCCGACGTCATCGTTACGGCGACCAGTTCGCCGCAGGCGGTGCTGCGCGGCGAATGGCTCAAGCCCGGCGCGCACGTCAATGCCGTCGGAGCGTGTCTGCCGGACTGGCGCGAGCTCGACGATGCCGCCATGAGAGGCAGCATCGTAATCGTGGATTCGCGCGAAGCGGCGATGCGCGAGTCCGGGGATGTGATCCTGTCGCAGGCGCCGATCTTCGCTGAGGCCGGTGAGGTGTTCGCAGGCACGCGCCACGCGCCGCGTGAATCGACCACGGTGTTCAAGTCCCTCGGACTTGCGGTCGAGGATGTGGCTACCGCGCGTCTGGTCTACGATGCGGCTCGAGGCGAGCCTGGCGCCGAGGGATAAGGCGCTCCCACACCCGGACGATTACCCGACACCGCGGATGCGCGCGGTGGCTTCCCTGAGGATTTTCGCAACCTGGTCCTTTTCCTCGCTGGAGGCGCCGCGCTTCTCGCGCAGCGCCTGCCGCAACTCGCGGCGCGCGGCGCCGATACCGCGCTCGCCGAGCTCATCCTCCTCATCCAGGCCACCGAAGATTTCCCGGACGCGGCCCATCCTGCGCCCGATGTACTCGAGCTGGCGAAGCATGGTGTCCGCCGCTTGCCGGTTCTGCTCGAGGTAGGTCCGGCCGCTGTCGGTGATGCTGTAGAGCTTCCTGGATCCTTCGGCTACTACGCTCGCGTAGCCCATTTCCTCGAGCCACGAAAGCGCCGGATAGACCATGCCCGGGCTCGGGCTGTAAAAACCGCCCGAGCGCTCCTCGAGCGCCTTGATGAGCTCGTACCCGTGACGGGCACGCTCGGCGAGCAGCGCGAGGAGCACGAGCTGCAGCTCCCCGGCCGCTAATCGCCTGCCGGCGAGAATAGCCTTGCCGATCATGCCGAGGCCATCGCCGAATCCGGCCGCGAAGCCGCCAAAGCGCCGCCACTGATTACGGTTAAAGGGAGTATTCATTGTCCGCCGCTCGTTTCTTGAGATATATTTTAAGATATATTTAGTGATAGTCAACCGTACGCCCTGCAGCTCGCTCGCCATAGGGTGCCGTCGCCACCTGGCCCTCGAAGTGGCCCGAACGCGTACCATTTAGGGTTCGATGCAGCACATTCGCGTGCGCGGTGCGCGCACCCACAATCTGAAAAATATCAGCCTCGACCTGCCGCGCGAGCGGCTGATCGTGGTCACGGGCCTGTCCGGCTCAGGGAAGTCCTCGCTGACCTTCGATACGCTGTACGCCGAGGGTCAGCGCCGCTACGTCGAGTCGCTCTCCGCTTACGCGCGGCAGTTCCTCTCCACGATGGACAAGCCCGACGTCGACAGTATCGAAGGGCTGTCCCCGGCGATCGCCATCGAGCAGAAAGCGAGCTCGCACAACCCGCGCTCGACCGTGGGCACGGTCACCGAGATCTACGACTACCTGCGCCTGCTATATGCCCGGGCGGGAATTCCCCGCTGCCCCGACCACGGTATCGACCTCACCGCTCAGACGGTGAGTCAGATGGTGGATCAGGTACTGACGCTCCCCGAGGGCACTGCGGTCGCGCTGCTCGCGCCGGTGGTCAGCGAGCGCAAGGGCGAGCACCGCGACCTGCTCGAGGACCTCACCGCGCAGGGATTCGTGCGCGTGCGCATCGATGGGCGCATCCACGAGATGGAGGCATTGCCTGCGCTCGAGGGCAAGAAGAAGCACACCATCGAAGCGGTGGTCGATCGGCTGCGGGTGCGGCCCGATAGCGCGCAACGCCTCGCCGAATCATTCGAGACGGCACTGCGGCTCTCCGGGGGCCTCGCCCGGCTCGTGTTCCTCGATGATCCGGAGAGGGAAGAGCCGATGTTCTCGAGCCGGCACGCCTGCCCGGTATGCGGCTACAGCGTTCCGCCGCTCGAGCCGAAGTTGTTCTCCTTCAACAACCCCGCCGGTGCCTGCCCGACTTGCGACGGACTTGGCGTGCAGGAGTTCTTCGACCCCCAACGTGTGGTCGTGCACCCGCACCTCTCACTCGCCGGCGGCGCGGTCCGCGGTTGGGACCGCCGTAACGAGCACTACTTTCAGCTCATTCAGTCCCTCGCGCGCCACTACTCCTTCGACATCGAGACGCCATGGACCGAGCTGCCCGAGCATGTGCGGCATGTGCTGCTCAACGGCAGCGGCGAGGAAGCGATTGAGTTCAGCTACCGCGAGACTGCGGGACGCACATCCCGCAAACGGCACCCCTTCGAAGGGATCATGCCGAATCTCACGCGGCGCTATCGAGAGACTGAATCATCGATGGTGCGCGAGGAGCTTGCCCGCTACCTCGGGGTACGTCCCTGTCCGGAGTGCCACGGAACCCGACTCAACCGCGCGGCGCGCTTCGTGTACGTCGCGGACCGCACGTTGCCGGAGGTTACCCATCTCACGGTCGGCCGGGCACTCGAGTTCTTCAGCACACTCACCCTCAGCGGCTGGCGCGGCGAAGTGGCCAGTAAGATCGTCAAGGGCGTGGCCGAGCGGCTGCGTTTCCTCAGCGATGTCGGGCTCGACTATCTGACACTCGATCGCAACGCCGAGACGCTCTCCGGAGGAGAGTCGCAGCGTATTCGGCTCGCGAGCCAGGTGGGCTCCGGGCTCACCGGAGTGATGTACATCCTCGATGAGCCGTCGATCGGTCTACACCAGCGCGACAACCGGCGGCTGCTCGCAACGCTCAAGCACCTGCGCGACCTCGGCAACACCGTGATCGTCGTCGAGCACGACGAGGAGGCCATCGAGGCTGCAGATCACGTGGTGGACCTGGGTCCAGGGGCCGGCGCACACGGGGGCTATCTGGTGGCGCAGGGCACTCCGCGAGACATCAAGGCGAACCCCGCCTCGATCACCGGACAATATCTGTCTGGCAGGCGGCGCATCGAGCTGCCGACGCTGCGCCTGCGTCCCGATCCGGCGCGGCAGCTAACCATCGTCGGTGCGCGCGGCAACAACCTGAGGAATATCACCGCACACATCCCGCTTGGGCTTTTCACCTGCGTCACGGGTGTGTCGGGCTCTGGTAAGTCGACGCTGATCGTCGACACGCTCTTCGGCCATGCGGCTGCGCGCTTGAGCGGCGTGCGCGTCGACGCCGCGCCGGCCGAGCGCATCGAGGGGCTCGAGCACATCGATCGTGTCATCGACATCGATCAGAGCCCGATCGGCCGCACTCCGCGCTCCAATCCTGCGACCTATACCGGGCTGTTTGCGCCGCTGCGCGAGCTGTTCGCATCGGTGCCCGAAGCGCGCGCACGCGGCTACGACGCCGGTCGTTTCAGCTTCAACGTCAAGGGTGGCCGCTGCGAGGCGTGTCAGGGCGATGGAGTCATCCGCGTCGAGATGCACTTCCTGCCGGATGTTTACGTGCCCTGCGATGTGTGCCAGGGCAGGCGTTACAATCGTGAGACGCTCGAGATCCGCTACCGTGGCAAGAACATCCACGAGGTCCTGGAGATGACGGTCGAGGAAGCGGCGCGCTTCTTCCAGAACGTGCCGGCGGCGAGCGGCAAGCTGCAGACGTTGACCGATGTGGGCCTGTCCTATGTGCGGCTGGGACAGAACGCCACCACTCTGTCCGGTGGCGAGGCACAGCGGGTGAAACTCGCGCGCGAGCTCGCCAAGCGCGCGACCGGCCGCACGCTCTACATCCTCGATGAGCCGACGACGGGGCTGCACTTCCATGACGTCGAACAGCTTCTGCACGTGCTGCATCGCCTGCGCGATGAAGGCAACACCGTCGTCGTGATCGAGCACAACCTCGATGTCATCAAGACCGCCGACTGGGTGATCGACTTGGGTCCGGAAGGCGGGGAAGGTGGCGGCGAGATCATCGCCGTCGGCACACCCGAGGACATCGCGGCCTCCGCGTCCTCCTGGACCGGTCGCTTCCTGGCGCCGCTGCTATCGAGTAAGGAGCGTCGCTCCAGCGTTCCGGCCGCGTGAGCTTGCTCGTTATGTCACGTGCTGCGCTTTCAACTCTCTGAAAGAATTGAGCTTCTTGGGCTCGCCCGACGGTCTTGGCCGTCATCGTGGCCGACCGCAATTCGCACAGTCTCTGATTGCAAATGCGAACCGTTCTCATCCATACTTGCTGCCATGGACGCTGTGAACAGCCCAGACGGGGTGCGCTGTGTGCCCGGATTCGTGAGCCTCGCGGCCATGCCGCCGGGGACGAAGGGGTCAGTCGTCAGCGTCGGCTCGAGCGTGCATCCCTTGTCGGCTCTCGAGCGCCGGCTGCTCGAGTTCGGCTTCGTGCATGGAGAGCAGGTCGAGATCCTCGCCGAGGCGAGGCCCGGTCGCGACCCCTTCGTCGTGCGCGTCGGTCATACCACGCTCGCATTGCGGCGCGGTGAAGCGCAGAGCGTGTGGGTAGATTTGCACCACTCGAACGGAACCGGACCTGCGCCATGAACGCGCCCGCGGCCGCGGCGGTAGCCGCGCCGCAGCTCAGCCTCTCGCTCATCGGCGTCCCCAACTGCGGCAAGACCGCACTCTTCAACCGTCTCACCGGTAGTCGACAGAAGGTCGCCAACTACCCCGGCGTCACCGTCGAGCGCAAAGAAGGACGATTGATCGGCCCGCGCACGGGCCGCACCTTCCGCGTGGTCGATCTGCCTGGAGCCTACAGTCTCGAGCCCGCCACGCTCGATGAGGCGATCGCGCGCGACGTCGTGCTCGGCCGTCACGCCAGCGAGCCGGCGCCCGACCTGCTCGTGTGCGTGGTCGATGCTACCAATCTGCGGCTCAACCTCCGACTGGTGCTCGAGCTGAAGAGACTCGGTCGGCCGATGATCGTCGCACTCAACATGAGTGATGTCGCCGCACAGCGCGGCTATCAACTCGACCGCGCGGCGCTCGAGCGTGCGCTCGGGGTGCCCGTGGTCCCGACCGTCGCAGTGCGCGCCGGTGGCGAGCGCGAGCTCATCGAAGCGATCGATGCGTACGGTTTTGCCGAGCGCGCTCGCGCTCAGCCACGTGCGGCGCTCGCGGCTCCCGCGTCGCCGACGGCCGCGGAGATCGAGGCGACGCAGCGCGAGGTGCGCCGCGTGCTCAGCGACAGCGGTTACCGCGTGCCGGCACGCATCAAGGCGCTCGCGCAACTCGACGCCATCGTGCTGAATCCGGTCGCGGGGCCTCTGCTGCTCGGCTCCGTGTTGTTCCTCATGTTCCAGGCGGTATTCAGCTGGGCGAAGGCGCCGCAGAATGTGATCAACGTCGGTGTGCAACAACTGAGCGCGTACCTCGCCGCTGTGCTGCCTGAGGGTCCGTTGCGCGGTCTGCTGCTCGATGGCGTGGTTGCCGGTGTCGGCAGCGTGCTGGTGTTTCTAACGCAGATCTTGATCCTGTTCCTGTTCATCCTCGCGCTCGAGGACTCCGGTTACCTGCCGCGCGCGGCGTTCATGCTCGATCGTCTGATGGGCCGGGTCGGATTGTCGGGACGCGCGTTCATTCCGCTGCTGTCGAGCTTCGCCTGTGCGATCCCGGGCATCATGGCGACGCGTACGATCCCCTCTGCCCGCGATCGTCTGGCCACCATCATGATCGCGCCACTCATGACCTGCTCGGCACGGCTGCCGGTGTACGCCCTGCTGATCGGAGCCTTCATCCCGCAGCGCTCGGTCGGGATCTTCAACCTGCGCGGACTGGTGCTGTTCGCGCTGTACATCGCCGGCATCGCGAGTGCGCTCGGCGTGGCGCTGGTGCTCAAGCGCACAGTCATGCGCGGTGACTACCGGCCGTTGCTGCTCGAGCTGCCCGAGTATCGCGTGCCACACCTTTCGAATCTGGTGCTTGGCCTGTGGGAGCGCACGAGGATCTTTCTGACACGCGTCGGCACCATCATCCTTTCGCTGATGGTGGTGCTGTGGTTTCTCGCCAGCTTCCCGGCTCCGCCCGCGGGCGCGACCGGGCCCGCCATTCAGTACAGCATTGCGGGACTGCTGGGACGCGGACTGCAATTCCTGTTCGCGCCCATCGGCTTCAACTGGCAGATCTCGATCGCGTTGGTTCCGGGACTTGCGGCGCGCGAGGTGGCGGTGAGCGCGCTCGGCACGGTGTACGCCATGTCGGGCTCTAAGGATGTGGCGGGCGCGCTGACGCCGGTGATCGCGCAGGGCTGGAGCCTCGCTACCGGGTTATCGCTGCTCGCCTGGTACGTGTTTGCACCACAGTGCATGTCGACACTCGCCGTGGTGAGGCGCGAGACCAACTCCTGGCGCTATCCGCTTTACATGGCGGGCTATCTGTTCGCGCTCGCCTACGCCGGTGCCTTCATCACCTACCACCTGGCGCTGCGGCTCGGAGGTGGGGCGTGAATCTGCCGCTGCAGCAGTTGTTGGCCGGCGTGCTGGTGATTGCCTGCGCGCTCTTCAGTGCGTGGCGTCTTTCCTCCGTGCGCCTGCGGCTGCGAGCTCTCGAGACTCTCGCTGAAGTACCGCTGCTGCGTCGCGCTTCCTGGCTCGTCCGGCTGCAAGAGCGCACCCTCGCTCAGCAGTTGCGTGCCTGCGGCGGCTGTGGCGGTGCCCCGCGCGCCGCCTCGCATCCTACGCAGGGCGAGGACGCGAATCGAACACCTGGCGCACTTCGCCGTTGACGATACGTTCCTGGTAGGTGCCGCGGGTGTAGCTGGCGACCACCCGGCGCCAGAAGTTGACCGCCGCCGCGTTGCGCAGGTACTCGCTGATCTCCCAACGGCCGGCGAAGCGGCTGAGGATCAGCTGCACGGCGGTCTGGCCGATGCCGAGCCGGCGCCGCGTGCGCAGCACGAAGAACTCTGCCATGCGATAGTCGATGCGCGGCGCCGCACCTCCCGCCACTGCGCGCAGCACGCGCGCGAAGCCGACCGGCTCGCGGCCCTTCACGATGACCAGCGGATAGGTGTTGGGGTCGCCGAACCAGTGCGCGATCTGATCCGGCTCGCGATGCCC
This sequence comes from Steroidobacteraceae bacterium, assembly GCA_035495655.1. Lineage (GTDB taxonomy): Bacteria > Pseudomonadota > Gammaproteobacteria > Steroidobacterales > Steroidobacteraceae > 13-2-20CM-66-19. The sequence goes on along the minus strand of DATJFM010000102.1, from coordinate 6,069 downwards.
GACCTCACCGAGCGCGGGGAAGATCCCGGTCCCCGGATTGAGATCGTCCAGGTAATCCCGGTACACGCTCTGAATCCACAGCCGGTCGGCGGGCGCCGATCGCGCATCGCGCACACTGACACTCACTGCAGCCATGGTCCAGTACCCTGCCTCAACGTTACGCGCGCAGCGCAGCTTCCGTCACCTTAGGTTTTTGTCATCTAAGTCATGTGCACCCTGCACAAACGAAACCGGCCCGGACAGCTCGCCAAGCGAGCCGTCCGGGCCGTGTTCTTCAGCCTGAGCGCGTCTTACTGCTTCGGCGGATTCTCGGCCGGCGGCGTCGCCGGCGCGGTGCCTTCTGCAGACTTGGCCGCGTCAGCCGCAGAGCCCGCGGCCTGGGCAGCGGAATCCGCAGCCGACTTGGCATCAGCAGCAGCGCCTGCGGCCTGGTCAGCGGCCGGTGCAGCCGGAGGAGGAGTCGCCGCCTGTTCAGTGCCTGCGGATTCCTGCTTCGCGCAGGCCGTCAGCATCAGCGCGGCAACAACAGCGCTAAGAGCAAGTTTGGTATTCATCGATCGGTACCCCGAGTGGAAGCAAGAGTTGTATTGACTACGACCGGTTGGAGCCGTTCCACACCCCGGAGGGGCAGTGCGGACGGCAAATTCTATAGAAGTCCCGGTACGATTGGAAACTGCCCCGCGCGTGCGCAACCCGCGCGCCAAGCGTGGCGGTGTCTGTCAGGTGCGACAGCCGGTCGGATGGGAGGGTTATAAATGACATGCGTCGAAGCGCAACGCAACCTAGAGACGAGCCTCCACAACACCTTCGGGCCGCACATCGAAACCATCTGCGCACGCACCGCGCGGGCTCTTGAAGTCAGCGGTTACTCGGGACTCCTCGTCTATGCCGGCTCGCTCCTGCCGGTATTCGAGGACGACCGCACCTATCCGTTCGAGGCGAACGCACCCTTCAAGGTGTGGGTTCCGCTTGCGGATGCACCGGGCAGCTTTGTTTGGTTCGCGCCGGGGTCCGTACCGCGCCTGATCATCGAGCGGCCGGAGGACTACTGGTACAAGCCAACCGACCTTCCGCAGGGTTACTGGGTGCGGCACTTCGATGTGCACACGATCGCCGAGCGGGCGGCCGTGCGTGCCCTGTTGCCGGCCGACCTGTCCCGCGCCGCCTACATCGGCGATGGCTTCGAAGGCCTCGGCGACTTCGGCCTCGGCGCTCTCAATCCCCGCAATCTGATGCAGCGGCTCGATTACGTGCGTGCGGCGAAGACCCCGTACGAGCTCGTGTGCCTGCGCCAGGCGAACCGCCTCGGGGCGCTCGGCCACGTGGCGGCAGCCGGCGCCTTCGCCGCGGGGGCATCGGAGTTCGAGATCGAACTGGCCTTCCTCAAGGCGTGTGGACTGCGTGAGCAGGAGCTGCCGTACAACCCCATCATCGCGCTCAACAGCGCAGGCGCGGTGCTTCACTACCAGGTGCTGGAGAAGGACGCCCCCCGCGAGCACCACTCGCTGCTGATCGATGCCGGCGCGGAGTTCGCCGGCTACGCGAGCGACATGACGCGCACGCACTCGCGGGCGGATCAGGACTTCGCGGTTCTCATTACGCGCATGGACGAGATGCAGCAGTCGCTGTGCGCCGGAGTGCGGGCAGGAGTGGACTGGCGCAACGTGCAGTTGCGTACGCATGAGCTCCTCGGCGGGCTGTTGCGCGATGCGGACCTCATTCGCTGCAGCGCGGAGGAGGCAGTGAGTGCCGGGGTGACGCGCGTCTTTCTGCCGCATGGCGTCGGACATCTGCTCGGCCTCGAGGTCCACGACGTCGGCGGCTTCATGAGCGGCGAGGACGGGGGAGAGATCGCAAAGCCCGAGGGGCATCCTTACCTGCGCCTCACGCGGGTGCTCGAGCCGGGTTTCGTGGTGACGATGGAGCCCGGCCTTTACTTCATTCCGCAGCTGCTCGCGCAGGCCCGCGCCGACGGCTGCGGGCGGCTCATCAACTGGGCACACGTCGAAGCGCTTGCCCGCTTTGGCGGCATCCGGATAGAGGATGACCTCGCCGTCACCGCGGGTGGATGCGAGAACCTGACACGCGAGGCGTTCCGCGCGCTGGGGCCGCTAGCCGCAACCTCGGTTGAGCTTTTGTCCCATTAGCGAGACAAAATCTACTTTCTGGCCAGCAAATCTCTTATTTCCTGCAACAATGTCTCGGTCTTCGTCGGCGGTGGCTGTACCGCGGCGGAGGGTGGCGGTGGGCGTTTGAGCTTATTGATACCCTTCAACACGATGAAGATGCAGAACGCGATGATGATGAATTCGAAAATCGTCTGCAGAAAAACCCCGTACTTGAGCAACACGGCCTTGCCCTGGGCATCGGTGGAGATCCTGACAGCCAGGTCGCTGAAGTTGACGCTGCCCATCACCGGTGAGAGTGCCGGCATGATCACATCGCCCACGAGCGAGGAGACGATCTTGCCGAAGGCTGCGCCGATGACGACACCGACCGCGAGGTCGATGACATTGCCCCGCATGGCAAATTCTTTGAATTCGGAAGCTAGACTCATGGTTGGCTCCTCCCCGAGCGCCACCGGTTCGAACGCCGGTTTAGGCTCCGCAGCCTAGCGGAACGGTTCGCACGAAGGCAAACATGCACCCGGGCCCCGCCTGCACTGGGCCGCCGGTCGTGCCGGTCGCGCTTACAGGTGTCCCGAGCAATAGTGGACTGTTTGGTTAACTATTGGCTCGGAGGTGTATGAGCGCTGCGGCGCACTTGCCTAGGCTCGGCGCGGCATGACCGCTGCGGCATAGACGCCCAGGCTGCGGCAGAACCGCCCTCGGGACGCCCAGTGCAGTCAGGCCGGAGCGGTCTTCTTCTTGCGCGTGCGCTTCTTCGGCGCCTCGGCGGGTGCCGCCTCGGCGGCTTCCGCCTTGGCTTTACCCTTGGCCGCCTTGGCGGGCGCCTTGGCGCGCCGGGTACGCTTCTTCTTATCCTCGGCCGGCTCCTCAGCCGCGGCGGGCACCGCACCCTCCACGAGCTGCATGAGGGCCATGGGGGCCGAGTCACCGGGACGGGGCACCATCCGCAGGATGCGCGTGTAGCCACCGGGACGCGCCTTGAAGCGCGGCCCCAAGTCGGCGAACAGCTTCTCGACGACCTCCGCATCGCGTAGCCGCGAGAAGGCCACGCGGCGGTTGGCCTCACCATCATTCTTGCCGAGTGTGATCAGCGGCTCGACCACGCGACGCAGCTCCTTGGCTTTCGGGAGCGTCGTACGGATCGTCTCGTGCCGCAGCAACGACACCGACAGATTGCGCATCAGCGCGTGGCGGTGCGAGCTGTTACGCGAGAGCTGCCGGCCGGAGAGATGGTGACGCATAAACCAACCTTAACGAATCTTCAGATGACGTCGCGCTCTTCGTCGTGCTTGAGACCCGCAGGCGGCCAGCCATCGAGGCGCATGCCGAGCATCAGCCCATGACTCTGCAGCACTTCCTTGATCTCGGTGAGCGACTTCTTGCCGAGGTTCGGCGTGCGCAACAGCTCCACCTCGGTGCGCTGCACGAGGTCGCCGATGTAGTGGATGTTCTCGGCCTTGAGGCAGTTGGCACTGCGCACGGTCAACTCGAGCTCGTCCACGGGGCGCAGCAGAATCGGATCGAACTGCATCTCGGAGACCTTGGTCGCAGCCTCCTCCTCGCCCTGAAGGTCCACGAACACTGACAGCTGATCCTTGAGAATGCTGCCGGCGCGGCGGATCGCCTCCTCCGCATCGATCGTGCCATTGGTCTCGATGTCGATGACCAACTTATCGAGATCGGTGCGCTGCTCGACGCGTGCGGCATCGACCGAGTAGGTGACGCGCCGCACCGGCGAGAACGAGGCATCGAGCTGCAGGCGCCCGATGGGGCGGGTCTGCTCCTCGAAGGCCAGGCGCGCGGCCGCCGGACGATAGCCGCGACCGCGCTCGATGCGCAGCGTCATGGCGAGCTCGCCCACCTTGGTCAGATTGGCGATCACCAGCTCAGGGTTCACCACCTCGATGTCGTGATCGACCTGGATGTCACCGGCGGTGACGGGACCTGGGCCCTTCTTGTGCAGCCGCAGCTCCGCCGAATCACGCGTATGCATGCGTAGCGCGACCGACTTGAGATTCAGCAGGATGTCGACTACATCCTCCTGTACACCCTCGACGCTGGTGTACTCGTGCAGCACGCCATCGATCTCGACCTCGGTGATGGCGCTACCGGGCATCGAGGACAGCAGCACACGGCGCAGCGCGTTGCCGAGGGTATGGCCGAAGCCGCGCTCGAACGGCTCGATCACCACGCGCGCCTGGCGGGGAGCGATCGGCTGCACCTTCACCACCCGGGGTCGCAAAAACTCGCTCACTGAACCCTGCATTGCAGTCTCACCTTGCCGGCTCACTGGACCGGCGCAAAAGAAACACGGGCGAACCCGCCGATATGGGGGCATAGCCCCTCAAATTCAAGCGGATGCGATTACTTCGAATACAGCTCGACGACCAGGTTCTCGTTGATGTCGGGCAGGATGTCATCCCGGCCCGGCGCCGACTTGAACACGCCACGGAACTCCTTATCGTTCACCTCCACCCACTCGGGCAGCCCCACCTGCTGGGCCACGTTCAGGGCGCTCTGGATACGCAGCTGTTTGCGCGCCTTCTCGCGCACCTGCACGATGTCGCCCGCCTTCACCTGATAGGAGGCGATGCTGACCGGCTTCTCATTCACGTTGATCGCCTTGTGGCTCACGAGCTGGCGCGCTTCAGCTCGCGTCGCTGCAAAACCCATGCGATATACGACATTGTCCAGGCGGCATTCGAGCAGCCGCAGCAGGTTCTCGCCGGTGGCACCGGATTTACGCGCGGCTTCCTCGTAGTAGTTGCCGAACTGCCGCTCGAGCACGCCATACATGCGCCGCAGCTTCTGCTTCTCGCGCAGCTGCAGCCCGTAGTCGGAGAGGCGCTGGCGACGCTCACTCTTGAGTCCGCCCGGCGGCACCGTGAGCTTGCACTTGTTTTCCAGCGGCTTCACACCGCTCTTCAGGAATAGGTCGGTGCCCTCGCGGCGGGAGAGCTTGCACGCGGGACCAGTGTAACGCGCCATCGTGTCTACCTCTCTTTACACGCGCCGCTTTTTCGGCGGACGGCATCCGTTGTGCGGGATCGGCGTCACATCGGAGATGCTGGTGATCTTCAAGCCACAATTGTTGAGTGCCCGCACCGCGGACTCGCGCCCCGGACCGGGCCCGCCGACGCGCACCTCGACGTTCTTCACGCCATGCTCCTGCGCGGCGACCCCGGCCTTTTCGGCCGCCACCTGCGCGGCGAACGGGGTCGACTTGCGCGAGCCACGGAAGCCGCAGCCGCCTGCGGTCGCCCACGAGAGCGTGTTGCCCTGACGATCGGTGATCGTGATGATGGTGTTGTTGAAGGACGCATGCACGTGCGCGATCGCATCGAGCACGTTCTTGCGCGCCTTCTTGGGCTTCTTCGACGCCGCGCCCGCGGCGCCGCCCGTTTGCGGTTTCTGCTCAGCCATGCGTCATGCCTTTCCCGGAGGTGCGTTCAGCTTCACCGCCTGCTTGCGCGGGCCCTTGCGGGTGCGCGCATTGGTGCGCGTGCGCTGCCCGCGCACCGGCAGTCCGCGCCGGTGACGGATGCCGCGCCAGGCACCGAGGTCCATCAGGCGCTTGATGTTCATCGAGGTCTCGCGCCGCAGGTCGCCTTCGACCGCGAATTTCGCGATCTGCGAGCGGATGGCGTTGATCTCGGCCTCGGTGAGGTCCTTCACCTTGGTCGTGGGATTGACGCCCGCACCTTCGCAGGCGGCGTGCGCACGCGCGCGGCCCACACCGTAGATGTGGGTGAGCCCGATCCACACGTGCTTGTTCATCGGAATGTTGATACCGGCGATACGTGCCATGATGCTTACCTCAACCCTGGCGCTGCTTGTGGCGCGGGTCCGAGCAGATGACGTAGACCACGCGCCGGCGGCGCACGATCTTGCAGTTCTTGCAGATCTTCTTGACCGACGGACGTACTTTCATGGTTAACCA